>CAYVNP010000005.1:0-16961 GCA_964452905.1 uncultured Bacteroidales bacterium | reverse complement strand
AAGCTTTATGAACCTTAATTGCACACCCTATAATAATTTCTGTTATTTCGTTTTCAGTCATTTTATTTTTTCTGTATTTCTCTGCGTATATTTTCTCTGTGTTCTCTGCGGTTATATATTTATTTTAAAATTTCATTATCTACCGCAGAGGGCGCTGAGTTTTTCGCAGAGTATTTAAAAACAGTTATTATACTAATTTAATATTTATTCATTTTATTTTTCTCCAAATGCTGAAAAGTGCTGAAATTCCTCAATATCTATGATCATATCCCATGCATATCGGATAAACGTTTTACCCACTTCATAGGTTGTATATGGTTTCACTTTTTCTCCCATAGCCAGCTTAACGAGTGCCGCTGGTTGATTCTGACCTGCCCCGACCGTTAGATAAATCCAGGCCGGAAAACGCGGGTTTACTTCCATAAAATATGGACGGCCATCCGTTGTTACCATCAATTCCATTTCAAATCCGCCACGCCAACTGGTTGCTTTAATAAAATCATTGGCAAGTTTAATCAGTTTGCTGTCTTCAAGTGTAACACCAGCCCATGCTTTACCTTTATCAGTTATAAACAGTTTACGCATAGGAACAGCAGAAATGGTATTCCCTTTGCCGTCGCCCAATACAGCCACATTGATCTCTGTTCCGCTGATAAATTCCTGTACAATGACCGGCAAGCCCCATTTAGCTTCAAGTTTATGAAATGCTTTCTGTGCTTGTTCCAGTGTCTGACAAATAGTTGCTTCATAATATTTCCCTTTGACTACCAACGGATAATTAAAATGTGCAGCGACTGCAGGCAATTCGGATGTATTGTAAATTGTTTTATCGCGAGGAACCAAGAAACCATGTTTATTACAAAAAGCAAATAAATTTATTTTATCTCGCGCTTCAAATTGGTCTGCAGTAGGCATAAATGTGCGGATTCCCATTTCCTTTAACTTCGGTACGAGCTTTATGAAATTAAATAATTCAGCATCAAAATTGGGTATGAGTACATCGATATTTTCTTTTTCATGAATATATTTCAAACGAAGCAGCAATGATTCACTACCGGCAGAAGGATAAGGAATCTGATACGTTTTATCAGCAATACCTTTCATGTAAATTCCCGGTTCCAGTGCTTCATAGGATAGTCCGATGATTCGAACTTTGAAATCTTTACAATCCCGAATGCCACGCGCCACAGCAACTCCGGGTCCAGGACTGTCAATGGCATTCAAACCGGTCAATGCAACCGTGATCGTTTGTTTACTTTTCATCAGCGCTGATTAAATAATTATCCTTTAACTCCTGAAGAAATTCATCCAGGTCGCGCTCAATGGTTGACTTCTCCACATCATATTTTGTAAGAATGATTTTTTTTATTTCTTCCTGGGACTTATCCTGCTTGAGCAAAGAGATAATATCCGTGGCAACGGCATTGCTTGAAAAAGAATCACCGTTGGTGGGGTTAAAAAGATAACCGTTGTCGCTTACAGCAATGTTGGCAAGTAGTTTCATTTATTTAATTTTATTATTCTAACGAAATTAATCTAAATTTATTTCTTTTTACAATCTCCTGTTATTTATCATTGTTCTGTTTAATGAATCAAATTTGTAAAATTGACACTATTAAAAGAAGAAAGTTGTATAACGAATTTTATTTTTCAAAAAAACTTTGCCAAATATCATTTTCACGCAACCATTTATTAATTTTATCATCTTAATTTGAAATGAACAATTATGAATTTTATCAAAACTTCAATTGCAGCCATCCTTATTTTAGTTTTATCTGCTTGCACAAAAAAATATATTGAAATATATCCACCCGCATCTCAGGTTCAAAAAATTTATTTTGAACATTATGTGATCAATTATGCATGGGGATTAAATTATTTACACTGGGTGATTGACAACGAAGGCAAAGTACGCATCAATCATAAAAGGGATTCCATCATCTGGATCAATGAAAAAGAATTGAATACATATATCACTAAATTTGATTCTGTTGTTTATCAGGTAGACAAGAATGAATTGAATAAATATGTTGCATTGATAGAGTCGGCTGCAACCGGACGTATTGACAGCATTCAAATGCACCGCGCTGATTTTGGAAGTACAGGTTATAATTGTTTTTGGTATAACAAAACCACAAAATCATATTCTTCAATATTATTAAGTATGATGAGTGATCCGATGGATAAAACAAATATGAATACCCACGCTGCCGAAATTGATAACTGGCTGAAACAAGTTCAAACCAAAGCTTTTTACAAAAAATAAAGAAGTATTTTATAACGGATATCAAAAAAATTTACTCAAATATTCGTCATTTGTCATTCAATCAAATCCTTTGTTTCACTGCTTCATAAAGGATAATGCCTGTAGCTACCGACACATTCAGTGATTGAATTTCACCGAGCAAAGGGATATTCACAATTTTATCCGATAGTTTTAAATATTCACTTGATATCCCGCTTTCTTCAGAGCCCATGATGACAGCGGTAGGCATCCGATAATCCGGTTGATGATAAATTTCATTTCCTTTTTCGGTGCATGACACGATCTGAATGCCGCATTCTTTCAGGTAAGCAATGGTTTCTTTCAAATTCCCTGAACGGCAGACAGGTATCTTAAACAACGCGCCTGCCGATGTTTTCACAGCATCGGAGTTGATCAGCGCTGAACCGCGTTCAGGGACAATGATGGCATTCACACCTGCACATTCCGCTGTACGGGCAATAGCGCCCATATTACGCACATCCGTGATTTTATCAAGAATAAGCAATAAAGGCGTTTTGCCTTCTTCAAATAAAACAGGAATAATATTTTCGAGCGGAAGATATTTTATCGGTGAAACAAAACAGACGATGCCCTGATGATTCTTACGTGTAATGCGGTTCAGCTTTTCAATAGGCACATACTGAAAAGGGATCTGATGTTGACTGATCAATGTTTTTAATTCATAAAAAAGAGAACCCTGCAATCCGTTCTGGATCAGAATTTTTTCCACTTCTTTATCAGCCCGTATGGCTTCAATCACTGGTCGGATACCAAAAATAATATTGTCTTCTTTTATCGGATGATTCATGGTTGTTGGGTTTTATTCGTAAGTTATTATTTAAAAGAATTCTGAAGTCAGGATACAGAAGTCAGAATATTTACAATTTGCATTTTCCCCATGCATCTTAATTATTATATTCATCATTTATTAATTTTATATTCTGAATACTGTATTCTTAATTCTCTATTCCTGAATTAATAATTTTTCCACTTTATCTTCTCCAAAGCTCAAGGGCATTGTACCAACCTGTTTTATATAATGGTGAACGGTTGAGCCGGAAGTCCTGATCTGAAAAAATATTTTTAAATCTGGAAAACTTAAATGTAACTGTAGCCGGTGTTCCCGGTTCACCATAGGTCCATGCTTCAATAGGATCCGACCGATTGATGAGCGTAGGCGGTCCGTAAATAATATAGATCATTCCCCGATCGGTTTTCCATCCTTCCTGAAAAGAACTGAAAAACATATTTGCTTCCTCCACACGGGTATAATATTTTTTGATCAGTGTCAGCGCCCTGTCAGTATTTCCTGCAATGTCAATCCAGAATTCATCCACCCCGTTTTTTTTATCTTTCAGAAAATAAATTTTTTCATATTCCTTTTTTGAAGATATATATCGCAATGACTGGAACATTAGATCAGATGAAGCGACCATTGGGAAATCATTATAAAACCTGAATAAAGTCAGTCCATCTGCTTTGGACGAATCCAATTGGAAATGATAAATTCCTTCCTTGGGTAAATTAAAATAATCTGTCTGGTAATTGGTAAGCGGAATTTTAAAAACGCTGTCAGCATGAACGACCAAAGGTTCTGAGGTATAATCAACAAACGGAGGAAGAGCGATGGGGAAATTATTTTTATAATACCTGACAAATAAAAATCCGTTGATGGAATCTTTAATACATATTTTAATATGATTTTCTGGTGAAAGATAATTTTTCCCGAGAGGAATATCGTCTTCATTTTTCACTAAAAAATTTTGTTTATTCACATGATTCTTTTTGTTGATATGAATATACGTTTCAACATCTTTATTTCTGTTGAGGTCAGAAAATGTTGTTTTTAAAACATACGTGCCGGGGAATTTGGCTTTAACGATTAGACTGTCTTGTAATGACAAATTCTGCTGAAAATGTTCCTGATCAATTTTAACAATGCTGCTGCTGTCAAGTATCTGATAAGAATCATACGATTTAAACAATTCATACTTTATTTTATAATTGGCAGCAAAACTGTCTTTATTCAATGGTTTTACATAAAGCAAACTGGACACATCCACAAAATAATATAGTTCGGAAGCGCTGTCATTCTTATGAAATACAGTATAACGAACAACAGGTGTGTTTTCATTAAAACTATAAAGACCTGAAAGATTCTGATTACTTAAATGTTTGGATGAACTGCAGGAAATAAATACAACTAATATAAATATGAACTGAATTGAATTAACAAGTAGAAAGGATTGTAATTTATTTTTCATCGGGGAGATCTACATTATTAATTCTCGTCAGGTAAAATAATATTGTTATTATCTAAATATTTATCCGGTAATTTTTTAGTGGTCTTTGCGCCCAGTATTCGCAGCTTATCCACCTGCCCGATGAGATTCCCTTTTCCGGATGATATTTTTTTGAAAGCATCATCATAGGTATTTTGAACGGAAGAAATCTGTGTTCCAAGTTTTTCAAGGTCTTTGATAAAACTTTCAAACTTATCATACAGCGCACCTCCCTGTCGTGCAATCTCCATCACGTTTTTCGATTGCTTTTCCTGCTTCCAGATGGATTCAATGGTTTTCAGTGTTGCCAGTAACGTGGATGGACTAACAATCACGATCTTATTATCCCATGCATAATTAAAGAGTTCAATATCTGTTTGCACTGCCACACCGAATGACGATTCAATAGGAATGAACAGTAAAACAAAATCGGGAGTATGAATGTTTCCGGCTAATTGATAATTTTTATCGCTCAGCAGTTTGATGTGAGTTCGAATGGATAAGATATGCTCTTTGGCAAACCGCTGTCTGTCTTCTTCTACCGTAGCATTAACAAATTTTTCATAAGCGATCAACGACACTTTTGAATCCACGATGATGTGTTTGTTCTCAGGTAAATGAATGATCACATCCGGTTGAACCCTATCACCGTTTTCGTTCAAAAAACTAACCTGCGTTTCATATTCCTGCCCTTTAGTCAAACCCGAACGTTCAAGGATTCGTTCCAGAATTATTTCACCCCAATTGCCTTGTTTCTTCACATCCCCTTTCAATGCTTTGGTCAGGTTGTTGGCTTCTTCACTGATCTTATTGTTTAACTCATATAATTTTTTCAGTTCAGCTTTCAGGTCAGTTTGATCGTGAACACCTTTCATATAGGTATCTTCAACCTTTTTTTCAAATTTTTCGATTTTTTCTTTGAGCGGATTAAGCAGGTCCCCAATATTTTTCTGATTGACAGAAGTAAATTCCTGTGAGTTTTGTTTTAAAATTTTATTTGCAATATTTTCAAATTCAGTTGTAAATTTTTTCTGAAGGTCTTCGTATTCCTGCTTTTGAGAATTAAGCTTTTCTCTGATATTGATAAATTCAACTTCTGCTTTTGCCATGCGGTTGCTCAGCTCCAGCGAATTATTTCTTTCTTTTTCAAGATCAGTGGTTAATTTTTGTTTGTCTTCTTCGGTTTTAATAAGCCGTTCATTGATAATGCTCTTTTCTTTATCAATACCGGAGATCTTATTCCTGTTGATTAAAAAAGCAATTACAAAACCTAATGCAAGTCCGATAAATAAATATAAAATTTCCATTTCAAAAAAGTTTAACAGATCAAAAAAAGCAGTTAAAAAATATACGAACAAAAATAGATAAAGTTTTAATTACCATCAACGGATAAATTTATTCTGATAATGATCCAACAAATCGGTAATTAAAGGAAACGTATTCAAATAAATTACATTCAAATTATTTTTATTAAACCATTTAATATCCGTTATATCTTCCTCTGCTTGTGGCAATGGGGTTTCATCTCCAATGAGAAACATTTCGAACCAAACTGTTTTTTTAAGAACCAGATTTTGTTTAAGATAATACAAATGATACGTTGGTATTATTTCACGATTCATCCGGATAGTTTGCAATCCGCATTCTTCCTGTACTTCACGAAGAGCACATTCAGTAATCGTTTCACCCTCATCCCTTTTCCCTTTCGGCAGATCCCATTTCCCTCTCCTGAAAATAAATAGAATTTCATCCGACTTATTTTTTACGATACCACCGGCAGCTTCAATCACCGGAAAGAGATTTAAAAAGGTTGAAAACAAAAATTCTTTATCCTGATGAAAGAAAATCAGATTATTTTGTGTTTCATTTCTGGAAAAAATTTCAATCTCTGTTTTAAGCTGACTATCAGATTCAAAGGGAATTGCAGGATAGGAGAAAGTAGTATTGTTTAAAACTTCCTGAAAGAAAATACATTTATTTTTTAAAAAAACTTTATACATTTGCCGCACTTATGAATACAGAATCAGATAGCAAATTGCAAATGTCGGAATTTTTATTGCAAATCAAAGCAATAAAATTAAGCATCGATAAACCTTTTACCTGGGCTTCAGGATGGAAGTCACCCATCTATTGCGATAACAGAAAAACATTGTCCTATCCCAAAGTCAGAAACTATATCCGTGAAGAATTTGTAAAAGTGATCAATGAAGAATTCGGATTACCCAATGTCATTGCGGGTGTTGCTACCGGTGGAATAGCTATCGGTGCATTGGTAGCTCAGGAACTCGGACTCCCATTTGTTTACGTTCGTTCAAGCAAAAAAGATCATGGATTAACCAATCAGATTGAAGGGGTGGTTGAGTCCGGTCAATCGGTTGTTGTTATTGAAGACCTGATTTCAACAGGGACCAGTAGTCTGGTTGCTGCTGAAGCGTTGAAAGAAGCAGGATGCAAAGTGATGGGGATGGTCAGCATTTTTAATTACGGTTTTGAACAGGCAAAAGATTCATTTAAAAAAGCCAAAGTAAAACTGATCTCACTCACCAACTACGATAGTCTTATTCAGCAGGCAGTCATCAGTAATTACATTCATGACACCGATCTGGCTACCTTGAAAAAATGGCGTGAAGACCCTGCCAGCTGGGGAAAATAATATATTTAATATGATTAAATACGTTCTCCCTCATGTCTGAGATAAAAAGTGATAAACAAATCATTGAAAATTCGGCAGAAACAATTTTTCAATTCCTGAGTGATTTTAACAGTTTCAAAAATCTGATGCCAGATCAGGTTATAGACTGGAAATCAACCGGTGATACCTGTTCATTTACCATTCAGGGATTGCCTGCTATCAGCATGAAAATACTTGAGAAAATCCCTTACAAAAAAATTTCGTATGCTTCGCAAGGAGCTACACCGCTTAGCTTTGAACTAATGTGTATGCTAAGTGAAATAAACGGAACGTCAACGGAATCTCAAATCATTTTTAAAGCTGACATGAATCCTATGATCAGCATGATGGCATCCAAACCTTTACAAAACTTTGTAAATATTCTCAATCAGAAACTGAAAGAATTTTTTGAAAAAAAGTAATGTGAGCGCTATCGTACGTATTCAATTTCTTTAAATCCGAATTTTTTAATATCCCCATTTTCTTTTTCAAGTATCAACATTCCTTCCTCTGAAACACCGATGATGGTTGCGACAAATACTTCATCCTTTGTGCAGTATTTTGCCGGCTGACGATATAAAAATAATTGGTTGATATAATTCTGATTGATATCTTCATTCCTGTTTTGTTTTAACTGCAAATACCTGAATTCAATGCATTCCAACAAATCAAAAAAACAAAGATCAAGATCAAACTCTTTATTCATGATCATTAAAAGAGATATCGGATTAGGTGCATCACTATGAAAAACGGTTTGATTAACATTTAACCCAATACCAACGATGGCATGAACAAGCTGATCCCCTTGAATAACAGTTTCAATAAGTATTCCGGCAATTTTATGTTCATCAACATAAATATCGTTGGGCCATTTGATAGAGACTTTTGCAGGTTGAACAACTGAACGGACATAATCAAAAATTCCAAGTGAAATCGCTTTATTCAGAATAAACTGATCATTTACCGTTAAAAACTCGGGTTTTAAAATGATACTGAACGTAAGATTTTTATGCGGTTCACTTTCCCAGTGGTTTTCACCCAATCCTTTTCCTGATTTCTGTTGTTTTGTAATAATAATTGTACCTTCCTCAACACAATTATTTTTCATCAAAGAAAATGCATACACATTCGTAGAATCAACCGAATCAAGTATAATTAGTTTATTTTGTGAAAAAATCCGTGTCATCTTTTAACACCCGCTGAAAAAAAGCAAACAACTTTCTAACTATTAAGAATCAGATTCGTAAAACTGAATTAATGTTGAATATCATCATCTGAATCCCTAAATAAGTTTATTATTTCGTAAAAATACATTATTTTTGCAATACAATTATTTTACAGATAATGCCGAAAAAGAAAAACGAATCCGATTTATTGGTTGATGCAGTGGTTGATGGAATACAGGAAAAGAAAGGTCATGATATCGTAGTGATGGATATGAAAAAACTTAATCACTCGATCAGTAATTATTTTATTGTTTGTCATGGCACTTCCAAAACACAAGTACAATCTATTGTCGAATCAATTGAAGCGGTCGTTAAACAAAAATTAAATATCAGGTTGATCCGTCGAGAAGGATTTCAGAATGCCGAATGGGTCCTGCTTGATTATTTTGATATCATCGTTCATGTATTTGTTGATCATGCCCGTAATTTTTACAAAATAGAAAACCTATGGGGTGATGCAGAAATTAAAAAAATTAAATCCGAATAATTTTCATATAAAATAAACAAGGAACCTAATGGCTGAAGAAAAAGAAGAAAAGGAAGATAAAAAATCAAAAAATAAAATTCCTATCGATTTTAAAAACAAACCCAATAAATCTAAATTTAATTTTTATTGGATTTATGGTATTATCGTTGCATTAATACTGGGAATGCAATTTTTTAATTTCAAAAACGATGAAGTTATTCTAAAAAACTGGGGCGAGGTTAAACTCTTACTCGACAACAATGAAGTTGATCGGATAATTATTATTAATAAGAAATTTGCAGAAATATATCTTAAAGACGCCTATAAATCTAAATATAAAGATAAGTTTAAAGGGTTCAGTGAAGGATCTAAATATTTTTTTATTTATAAAACTGTTGACGGACTGGAAAATAAAATTCGTACTGAATATCCTTCTCTGGAATTAACAACAGACGAACGTAATGAATGGACAAAAGAAATCATCGGGTGGTTATTACCCATCATCATCATTGTCGTTTTCTGGATCTTTCTCATGCGCCGGATGGGCGGTGGTGCAGGCGGTGGACAAATATTCAACATAGGTAAATCCAAAGCACAGATATTTGATAAAGATACATCGGTAAAGATTGATTTCAACGATGTGGCTGGGCTTGAAGAAGCTAAGCTGGAAGTGAAAGAAATCGTTGACTTCCTCAAAAACCCGAATAAATATACTGATTTAGGTGGTAAAATCCCTAAAGGTGCCTTGTTAGTTGGTCCTCCCGGAACAGGGAAAACCTTACTGGCAAAAGCGATGGCCGGTGAAGCCAAAGTGCCTTTCTTTTCTTTATCCGGTTCTGATTTTGTTGAAATGTTTGTTGGCGTTGGCGCTTCAAGGGTACGTGATCTGTTTAAACAGGCAAAAGAAAAAGCGCCCTGTATTATATTCATTGATGAAATTGATGCAATTGGTCGTGCCCGTGGTCGCAATGCAGTCACCGGAGCAAATGATGAACGCGAAAATACACTGAACCAGTTGTTGTCTGAAATGGATGGTTTTGCAACGAACGCAGGGGTTATCATACTTGCAGCTACCAATCGCGCTGATATACTCGACCGTGCCTTGTTGCGTGCAGGCAGATTTGATCGCCAGATCCATGTTGAACTACCTGACCTCAAAGAACGAAAAGAAATTTTCAAAGTGCATATGAAACCTTTGAAAATAGATACTACGCTGGATATTGATTTCCTTGCCAAACAAACACCCGGTTTCTCGGGTGCTGATATTGCCAATGTTTGCAATGAATCTGCTTTGATTGCTGCCCGCAGTGATAAAAAACTCATTGGCAAGGAAGACATGATTGCCGCAATTGACCGTATCATTGGCGGACTTGAAAAAAGAAACAAGATCATATCCAAAAAAGAAAAACGTGTCATTGCATTTCATGAAACCGGTCATGCTTCTGTAAGTTGGCTGTTACAATATGCTCATCCATTGGTAAAAGTTACGATCATCCCTCGCGGTAAAGCATTAGGAGCTGCCTGGTATCTGCCTGAAGAACGTCAGATCACAACAGCCGAACAAATGATGGATGAAATAACTTCTCTGCTTGGTGGACGTGCTGCTGAAGAAGTATTTTTCGGAAATGTATCCACAGGCGCTTTGAATGATCTGGAAAAAACAACCAAACAAGTTTACGCCATGGTGGTTTTTTATGGGTTAAACAAAAAAGTTGGAAACATCAGCTATTATGATTCTACCGGACAAAATGAATATAATCTGACAAAACCCTATAGTGAAAAAACCGCGCAGGTGATTGATGAAGAAATCAGTTCAATCATTGAATCAGCTTACCAACGGGCAAAAACAATCATTTCAGAGAATAAAGAAAAAATTGAAAAACTAGCTGAAAAATTACTTGAAAAAGAAGTCATCTATCGTGAAGACCTTGAAGAGATTTTCGGTAAAAGACTTTATGAAACCGAAGAAGAAGAATTAAAAGAAGAATTATCAGCGATGCCTGTTGAAGAGAAGAAGGAAGATCAAAACAATATTAAACAGGACGAACAAACATCAGAAGATCAAATTTAAATTAATTATCATCTATTTAAATTTTGAATGAAAGAAAGTAAAACAAGAGAAAAAGTTTTTAAAAACATCCGAAACGCTTTGATCTATAAATCGGATAATCCTTATCCGAATATCGATTTTGAAACATCGGTATATCAACCGTTGGAAGATTCTCTTGATATTGCTTTTGCAGAGGCATTACTAAAAGTTGCAGGCAACTTCATTTATTGTGAGAATGAAAATGAATTTATAAAAAATTTTCAAAGTTTAGTGAATGAAAAAAAATGGACTTCTCTTTTTTGTCAGGAAGATGAGCTAAAAAATTTATTAAACGAAAGTCAGGTAAATATAAATTCTGATGAAGAAAGTTTTATGAAAGTTGAGGTAGGTATTACCGGTTGTGAATATCTTATTGCACGTCTTGGCAGTGTAATGATCTCTTCACAACAAACCAAAGGACGGCGGGTTGTTTGTTTTCCTCCCATCCATATTGTAATTGCATATCATCATCAATTGGTACCTGATTTAAAAAATGCTTTATCCGGTATGAAAGAAAAATATCAGACTAATTTTCCTTCGTTGATATCCTTAATTACCGGACCCAGCCGAACTGCTGATATTGAAAAAACATTGGTGATGGGTGCACATGGACCAAAAGAACTCTATGTTTTTCTTATTGATGAAAATAAATAATAACTTAAAAAAGATAAAGTCCTTTGAATAACTTAATTGCCAGAACACTTACAGGATTAGGGTTAATAGTTCTTATTATTTTTTCAATCATTGTTAGTAAATATTTTTTCGCTGCAATCCTTTTTATATTGGTTGTTCTTGGTCTTATTGAATTTTTCAGATTAATTAAATCAGATATCATATTTCCTCAAAAAATATTTTCTGTCATCATCGGTAGTATTATTTTTCTTCTCAATTTGGGTGTTGCGTTTAACCAGATTGAACTTAAATTTCTTGTACTGATTTTTCCTTTGCTTTTTTTAATCTTTCTGGCAGAACTTTTTCGTAATCATCAGAATCCTTTGCTAAATACGGTTTATTCGTTATTCGGCTTAATTTATATTGTGTTTCCTTTTTCACTGTTGTTATATTTTTATCACATTGATCCATCAACATTAAAAGATCATCACCAATTGTTACTGGCTTTTTTTATTTTCATCTGGACAAATGATACCATGGCTTACGTAACAGGAAAGAACTTCGGCAAGCATCCTCTATTTAAAAAAATATCACCCAAAAAAACGATCGAAGGGACAGCGGGTGGAGTTATCAGTAGTATTGTTGCAGCATTTATCATTTCAAAATTTATAACTGATTATACTTTTGTACAATGGTTGTTTTTAGCTCTGATTACTGTTATTACTGCTATTTTTGGTGATCTTGTGGAATCTTTTATAAAACGCAGTTTAAATAAAAAAGATTCCGGTTCTCTTTTCCCAGGACATGGAGGTTTGCTTGATCGGTTTGATTCAGTATTGCTTGCTGCACCATTTGTTGTTGCCTATATTATTTTAATACTCTAAAATTATGACCATACACAAGGAAGGATATCGTACAATTATTTTGACACTGGTCATTGCCATTTCTTTATCACTAATTATTACCTTTCTTTTTCCTGATCAAATATTACTTCGTTATGCCTATAATATATTTGCTGTTATCATATCCCTTCTGATCATCAGTTTTTTCAGATATCCTGACCGAAAGGTTACACTAAATGATAAAAAAATTATAAGTCCTGCTGATGGAACCATAGTCGTTATTGAAGAAGTGATGGAAAATGAATACTTAAATGAAAAATGTAAACAAGTATCCATCTTCATGTCTCCGTTGAATGTTCATGCAAACTGGTATCCGGTTGCAGGAAAAATAAAATTTGTGAAATATCATGAAGGAAATTATTTTGTTGCTTTCCATCCTAAATCATCAACAGAAAACGAAAGAACAACCGTTGTCATTGAAACAAAAGACAAACGAACATATTTATTACGACAGATTGCAGGAGCCATGGCAAGACGTATCGTTTGTTACGGTAAACAGGATCAGATTATTTCTCAAGGCAGTCAAATGGGCTTTATTAAATTTGGTTCTCGCGTTGATCTCTTCTTACCTTTGGATGCTAGAATTAACGTACACCTAAAACAAAAGGTTCGTGGACAAAAAACAGTAATTGCTGAAATACCTTAATTTTTGTTAATATTACTTGACATTTCAATTTATAAATTTTAATTTTAAATGTTGAATGTTGAATATATTCTAATTATCTGAATATTTATATAAATTTAAACAACCTGTATATGAAAAAATTATTTACATTATTTGTTTTATCGGTCATCCTTATACAATTGACTACAAATGCTCAAGATTGGAAATGGCAAAACCCGACACCTCAAGGGAATACTATATTGACTTCAAAATTTCTTAATGCAAATATTGGATATGCAGCTGGTGACAATGGTCTCCTCTTGAAAACAATTACAGGTGGAAATACCTGGATCACTCAAAATTCAGGAACTGTTAATCCTTTAATGTCTATTTGCTTTTTAGATGAAAATACCGGCTTTGCTGCAAGTCTGGGAGGTGAAATTATTAAAACTACTGATGGCGGAACTCATTGGATTCAACAAAGTTCAGCGAACGAAATGCCACTCAATGCGATTGGATTTTTTAATGCTTCAACCGGAATTGCTGTAGGTGCAATGGGAAACATTTTAAATTCCTCAGATAGCGGTCAAACTTGGACTAAAGGAAATATGATGGGAGAATTTAATTTAAATGCCATTGCTATCATAGATACAGTTATTGCATATATTGCCTGCGATAGCGGAAAAATTCTTAAAACCATAAATCGCGGTCAAACATGGAATTCTTATTTTACCGGAATAAATGAAATTCTTACTTCAATTTCTTTTATAGATAAAAACATGGGATGGGCTGTTTCATCATTTGGCTCTATTCTCAAAACGATTGACGGAGGTCAGAATTGGAGCAAAATAGGATCAACTACTCCTTTATATTCTGTTCAGTTCATCAATTCATCAGTTGGTTATGTAGCTGGTTTTTGGGGGAAATTAATTAAAACTACTAATGGTGGAGCCACATGGGATACGATAAACACTGGAACCAAACTCCCTTTATATTCAATTAATTTCATAAATGCGAATGTTGGATTTATAATGGGTAAATTTGGTATTTCATTAAAAACCATAGACGGTGGGACCAGCTTAACTTTATTGACAAAAGGGATATATGTTGATCTTCTTTCCGTTGATGCAGTTGATATCAACACCGCTTTTACTGTTGGCTTTGGTGGTACTATTCTCAAAACCAGCGATGGCGGAAAAAACTGGATCTCTAAAAATTCGGGAACAACAAATGCTCTTTATTCCATTGATATGTTTGATGCAAGTTCCGGATATGCAGTAGGTTATCCGGGAATGGTTTTATTCACTTCTAATGGTGGTGAGACATGGACTAGCCAAATTTCAAATACAACGAAAACTTTATTTTCTGTTTATTTTATTGATAAAGATAATGCAATCGCTGTTGGAGATAGTGGTGCAATAATTAAGAAATCAGGGAATGAATGGTTAATAATAAATTCGAATACTATTGAAGCATTGAATTCTGTTTTTTTTATAAATACTACTACAGGATGGGCTGTTGGTAATCAAGGAACAATTCTTAAAACAGATGATGGTGGATACACATGGACCAGCCAAGATGCTATGACTGATTTTAATCTAAAATCGGTTTATTTTATTGATGACCAAACAGGTTATGCTGTTGGCTCCAATGGCATTTGTGTCAAAACAATGGATGGAGGCAACTATTGGATGATTAATCCGTTATATATGTTTAACGGAACTATCCAATCTATTTTTTATTCAAATCAAAATATAGGTTATTTTGTTGGTGATGGCGGCGCTATACTAAAATCAAATATGGGTGGTTATAACTGGCAGGCACAGTATTCCGGCACCAATAATTTACTGTTCTCTGTTTCTTTTCTTAAAAACTCAAACATTGGTTATGCAGTTGGTGACGGAGGGGTCATCCTGAAAACAACCACCGGTGGATGCGGAGTTCCTACTATTATTAAACAACCCAAAAAACAACTTGTATGTGGTGAAAAAGACGTACAATTCTCGGTTAATGCTATTGGTCCAAACTTAAAATATCAATGGTTAAAAGGAGATCTTTTTCTCACAAATGATACTTTACCTGTTTTAACCATTAAAAATGCGACTAATTACAACAATGGATATTATTCTTGTATGATTAGTAATCCATGTGGAATGGTCAGGTCAGATTCTGCTTTATTAGATGTTGTATTTCTCTATACACATTTTTATCAAACGGTAGACTCTAATAAAGCCGTTTTTACTACCATGGGAACAAAAGGACGACCGTATAAATATTTCTGGGATTTTGATAATGGTGAATTTTCCAATCTTGAAAACCCCGATACCGTTTTTTATAAAAAACAAGGAATCTATCATGTGTGTTTAACTCAGTCAGATTCAGCTTCCGGCTGTCAGTTCCAGACTTGTAATCCAATTACTATCGGTAAATTGAATTGTAATTCATATTTTTATTATTCTCCAAATGTTGATAATAATAAACAAATTAATTTTATGGATGGCTCTTATGAAGGCACACCTATTTACTTCTGGGATTTTGGGGATGGCTCTACTTCTACTCTTTCCAGTCCTGAACATATTTTTCCTGCTTTCGGCTATTATCGTGTAAAATTAACTACTTTTAATATAGACTCTACCTGTACAGATACCTATTCACAGGTTGTTCAAGTTGGAGATACTATTAAAGATTGTAAAGCTGATTTTTCTTTTAATGTTGATCTCCCTACTCATCAGGTTTCTTTTGCAAATCAATCTGTAGGTACTGGGATAGACCAATTCATTTGGGATTTTGGAGATAGAGACACCTCCACAATTGAGAATCCAATTCATACTTATAAAAATGGTAATTTTTATAATGTTTGTTTCAGTATTCTTAGTCCACAATGTCAAAGTCTGATATGTAAACCTGTCAAAGCAGGTGCAGATACTGTCTACTGTTCAGCCCGATTTGATTTTCAGGCAGACTCCACTCGAAAGACAGTAAAATTCTTTGATAAATCCATTGGAAATCCTACAACCTGGATATGGAATTTTGGAGATAACAAATCATCAACATCTCAGAATCCGAAAAACACATATTCTTCAAGCGGATTATATATGGTGCACCTTGAAATTAAAAATTCAAAAAATGGATGTGTCAGCCATATCAACCGACTGGTCAATGTTTCTTTAGGAAAATTAATACTCCGCTGCAGATTTGGATATATTATTGATACCAGTTTCTTAAGTAAAGGGGTGTTCCCTGTTGAATTTAAAGGTGCAACTTATGGAGATGCAGATGCTGTTTCATGGGATTTTGGAGATGGGGATACAAATTCAACTTCTTTGACTCCTTATCATGAATTCAATGATACCGGGACATATAATGTATGTATGACCGTTTCAGATCCAACTCTTAATCTTTCAGATACGTATTGTAATAACGTTAAGATTACTGATGAAAATACTGTTGGACTTAAAGATCCTTTAAAACAATACCTAACTCTTTCCAGCTATCCTAATCCTTTTGTAAATCAGACAACGATTGAATTTACATTACCTGAAAAATCAACGATAGATTTATCAGTGTATGATATAACAGGGAATAAAGTAGCTGATATTTTTCATTCAGACATAGACAAAGGAAGATATAATTTTATTTGGAATGGTTCAGGTTTAAGTAATGGCGTTTATTACTTACAAATGAAAACAGAACAAGGTACTAAAACAAATAAAATTATTATTCTTAAATAATAATTATTATCCACAACATCAAAAAAGAGTCAGCTTACATGTTGGCTCTTTTTTTTATTTACATAAAGTCTATTATTAAATTACACATTAATTAAATAATTTGTATATTTGC
>CAYVNP010000004.1:54646-124293 GCA_964452905.1 uncultured Bacteroidales bacterium | reverse complement strand
AATAATGGAAATCTGATACCGAACAAACGTGACGATATTTTCGGAAAGTCATCCTACTATTATAATGTCTTGAAAACAAATGAAAACCCTTGTCCTGTCGGATGGCATGTGATGAATTATTATGAATTTTCTTCGTTCATGAATCTTTACCCAAACGCATCGGATATGGCTAAACAAGGGTATTGGGTAAGTGGGGGGTCTAACCCATCAACTAACGCATCGGGATTTTCTGCAATAGCAACAGTTGTAAGAAATCCTGAAGGTGCCACTAGTAGCGTGATGGCTCATGTTACTTATATGACTCCTGACACTTTTACCTCTGGTATATCTACAGAAGGATCTTGGATGATAGGATATGCTGGCAAGCGATGGGGTAATGACACTGTTGGTCAATATTACTATTTTAATAATGGTAATCCTACGCCTAAAGCAGACTATGCAGCAAATTATTACAGAATTCGTTGCGTGAATGATACTGATATCATCACAACCGGAGTGCAAAATTATGATGTCTTTAAATTTCAGGTTTATCCCAATCCTACTACAGATATTGTAAATATTGATTGGAATAAGGATAATACAACCTATCAGTTAATGGATATTAGCGGAAAGCTCGTAAAATCAGGTCAAATATTGATGGGAAAGAATCATATTAACGTTGCCGATTTGCCACAAGGTTTATATCTGATAAATATTAAAAATGGTAATACTTCAATACAAAAGAAAATTGTAAAAAATAAATTTACTACTGACTAAGATAGTTGTCGTTGTTGAATTCTCAAACTGCTTAAACTTCATTTTCTTCTTCATACTTGATTCATGTGTCAGCCAAAATTTTAGATGGTTTGGCACGCCGCTTGTAATGTTTTTTTAAAAACTTTTATGGAAAATAATACTATATCAGAACCATTGTTTCCGAAGAAATCTGCCCGGAATTTTTATGGTTATGTCAACAACAAGCAAGAATGGGTTGTTCCTGATCAGTTTGATGAAGCTCATGATTTCGTTGATGGTTATGCGGTAGTTGGTAAATTAAAAAAGCCTGATAAGAGAATAAAGTATGGGATGATCAACCAATATGGACGCATCATTGTTGCTACTAAGTTTGATTTTGTTTTTCCAAAATTTTGTAAAGACCTTTTGCTTGTTCAAAATAATGGTAAGAACGGATTTCTTAAAGGCATAAAGGTTGTTATTCCACTAATCTATGATAACACGAAATTGTTCGAGTTTGACAACTGTCCTATCAGCATTGGTGGCCGTTGGGGTTTGATAAGCAATAAAAACAAAATGATTATTCCAATTCTTTATGATGACATTGGACACCTGTCGCATGGATTAGTACCTGTCTGTGAAAAAGGACTGTGGACTTACGTTGACAAGGATAATCAGAAAAAAATTTGTTACTCTTTTGATGATGCTGAAAACTTTTATGAAGGTTTTGCAGTTATAAAACTTAATGGAAAGTACGGTTACATTGACGTTACCGGGAAGTTCATCGTAAAACCAAGGTTTGTTGAGGCATACCGTTTTTACAAAGGTAAAGCTATCGTTAAGGAAGAAAAAGAAGGGCGGAATTATTGGTTCATTGATCCTAATGGAAATAAGATTGAAAAGGTTTTAAACTTTGATAATATTGAAAGTTACCTTGAATCTAATGAATCAAATAATAAATAATAAAAATTATAACTATGGCAGAAATACGTTTTCTTAAAAATACATCATTATTGAAAAGGTTCAAAGAACAGAATCCTGAACTAATGGCATTAAAGCCGACAATAGAGGTTTTAGAAGTTGTGGAAGAATATTCATCAGATACAAAGAAAACAAAGAAACACTCTCCACCTCTTCTACAGATCAACGTTTGGCATCCTTTCATTTTCGACAATCGGTTAATACCAAAAACGTTTGAAGGAGTCGAAGTAAAAAACATTACTACCGGAAGAATTCCGGAAGAATTCCCGGATATTGACGGAATGCCTTTGTGGGAGCACAATTCCATTGACAACTATAAAAAATTTATCAAAAATCATTTTTCTGAAATTCAAGAAAAACTTGGTATTGATGACGAAGACAATATGCTTGAAGCTCTTACCGGCGGTTCTAAAGCACTCGAAAAAGAAAACCGGAAATTAGAAATGGAATGGAAAAAACTGAAAGAAAAGAAAATAGCACCCTCACTTAATTTTGAAATAAAAAGGTTGAAATCGGATTAGCCGTTTTTAATTTACCATTTGGAAAGAGGAAATAGCTTATCTTTCTCATGTAATTCCTCACTCTCAATTAGCCTGCTTATCCATAACTGAAATGCACTCAAAGAACTTCCTTCATATCTATCAATGCTACCCCAAGGACTGTTATATAATGTCGCTGAAGCAAATGCTTCACATGAACGACGAGGATAAAAAGCCAAATATGAATTATTGAAATCCTTTGATATTCCATAATGTTGTCGTATAAAAAATTCCGACCAATTATCTTCCACAATATCCTTTTCCTCAATATCTATTATTTTTATTTCACCAAAATCCCTAATCTTATTGCCTTTCCAAACGTTAAACATAATCTCTCGAGCTGCAATGTCTGTTTTGGGTGCTCTATATCCAAAAATTGTAATCATATAAGCACGCTCAAGTGTAATTTTTAATATATCCCATTCATTTATAATAAATTCATTATCTGTATAATTTTTATTTTTAATTGGATAAAGTAACTCAATTCTTTCAAACCTTTTGCCACATTTTGAGCAAGCACAATTTGTAAACCCTGTTGTCTTATGTTCTTTACATATTCCAATAAATACATTCCCATGAAGGAATACGATCTTGGGTAATCTTTTAATATGACGATTTCTTTGAAAGGCTAATCCCAAAAAAGGATCCCAATTAAATGTAGCAATCAAGTCATTTTCTCTTAAAGATAAAACCAACTTGTCATACAGAGTTAATTCATCAGGTATACATAAAGACTCAAAATGAATGTATATTTTTCTTTTTATATTTTCAAGGTTTTGATTGCCTTGATATTTATTGTTTAACTCTTCAAACAATTCTTCAAAATCATTAATATGATGGGTTATCCCCAGAGCTTGTAGCTCAGGTTCAAGTCCAACTACTTCTATGATATTTTTCATTAAAGGTAATTTTCGACCAAATTTATCACCGTTAGGAAATGCAGCCAAACTCGCTCCAGCCCCAAGTATTAAAACATGAGGATGATAATTAAAATTTTCTTTAGGGTTGTATGCTGGAATTGTACTCATCTTAAAATGGCTTAAGATTAATACAAGATGTTCATTAGAAAATAACTCTTGCTATGTCGTCTAAAGCTGTCACGGCAATATGTTCTGAATTTATTAGCTTTTGTTCACCATCGTCTTCTTCGCCAATTTTTTTTAATTGTTCAGCAATTTTCTTTTCTTCTTCCGTCATTGTCGGCTTCCACATTTCTCTAAGTCCTTTGCCTGTGTAGTAAACAACTTCTTTTTCACTAAGTCTTATTACTCCATAGTTTACAGTTCTACCGTCTTTTAATTGCATTGCACCAGCGTGATTGAAACGAAGCAATTCAATTCCTTGTATATTTTTTGTGTTACTCATTTTCTTATGGTGTCCTTTTTTGATTTGGTTACAATGATCGTTGTCTTTACAACGGTATCGCTAATAATTGTTGTATCGGAAGCTATTTTACTTGCAGATGTTGTAATTTGATTCTTTGTATTTACTTCTTTCACCGCTGGTTTGTCCGAACATTTTGTGAATATGCTATAAATATTGAAGAACATATTAAGAAATAAAGCGGCAATCGCTACTCTTAATGCGTTACGTGTAGTAACCCATTGTCTATTTGCTCGCCCTTCTTCTCTTGTTATGAAACCGTCATTAATAAATTTATCAAGTTCAGGTGTTACGAATATTTCCCTAATAGAATATTCACAGAACATTTTGGAAATTCTGGGATCAGGAAAATGATAAGGAATTGTGGGAACATTAATAGCTGCTTGTCCAAAAGTAAATGGATTTGGCGGTAATTGATTAGCGTTTATGTATGTAAATATATAGCCCTTGTCTTCAAACAACTTTAATAGGTTCACCGATTGAATTACAATCATCTGAATTTCTTGAAGTCGGTCAAAATTGAACCCCTGTGTTTCAAAGATAAAGTCAACGCTGTTTATTGCCGTGTCAACTTGAAAACTAACTCCGTTAATCCAAGGGTCAATTAAGCTGTATAAATTCGGTCCTTGTCCATCACGAATATAAGTTAAAAGTCTTTGTTCATCTTGTGTAAAAACTCTCATTTATTGTCTGTCTTATTAGCATTACGCCTAAAGTTCGGCGGCAGGGTTACTTTGTTTGTTCTTGTTCGCCAATTATTTCAGTCTGGGTTGTTTGCTTCAAATATTTTATTGTTTTTCCATCGAAGTCAACAATTTTCTCTCTATGAAAAGTGTAAATAATTTCTGTAATTTCTGTCTGTTTAAATCCATTTAAGCTTTGACATAATTCGTCAATAGTCATAATGGCTTTTTCTGTAATACACCCCAATACAGAAAACCTTAATTGATTCGGTTCGCTTGTATTTGTAGTGCCAACGGAAGAATTAAAAATGTGTTTTTGCATAGCGTCTAATTGATTTTTTAAAGCGCCAAAGGTGTCAGTATATGTCCTGTCATAAAGCTTTTCTAATTGTTCAATTGCATTCTTAATGTCAACTTGCATTATTGCTGTTTCTTTATTTTGTTTATTACTTTCTCTGTAAAACCAGACAGAAAGAATAATTGCTCCAACCGATAAAATTGTCGAGATGGCAATTGTTACTATATTTAGTATGTCTTGTGAGTTCATCGTATTAAAAATTTCGGTTTCTCATCCAATTATATTGGTCATCGGTATAACCTGTTGCCCACCAATTTTGGTGAACTTGTATTACGATTATTTTATCTCCCCGTCGTAAATAATTTCTCAAATTATCTAAAACTTGACGGGTAGTTTGGGTTGTTTCGATAAACCATGTTGATTCAGATTGATGCCACCAAGTTCCATAACCTTTAATGGCATTTATTAAAGCATCATAATTATTGCTTTGAAGGTCGTATGATATACAGTGAACAGCCATTTTATTTTTGTTAAATCGTTACCTTAAATGATTGTCGAAATTACAATTTTTTTTAATATAAGCTATCTCGTCAAATTCCTATACAACCATGCCGCTAACGGTCGTTATTTTCTGCGTGTGAGCATTTGTGCCGTTTCGATATGTAATTTTACTATTCTGTCTTTTTCTTTACCAGTCACCCAATCTCCACCGATTATAATATTCCCTTGTTTAACTAATTTATCAAAATAATCTAACTCCTTTGCACTTGGAGTGTGTCTAAAAACCATTTCTGCAAGTTTTTCCCTCGGAGCACTATAACCACCATAAGCCCAAATTTGAGAAGTTGTGAGATTGTCCACTTTTAAAATTACTTCAGATTCAGAGTTCTTGAAAAACCCAATCCCTGTTTTGTAACTTCCTATTTGATTTTTTTGAGATTCACATGCGTCCAAAAAATCTGAATCATTAAATAATTCATAAAGGTTAATTATAACACTAAAATCGATTGCAGAATTGTGAATCTCAAAAATGACACCTTGATAGCCGACAGGAGGAACACCCCCATTAAAGCTTTGAGCAACAGATTTGTCAAAAGTCCATGAAGAATATGTCTCTGGTAATTGCATGTTTGCTCCTAAAAGAACGGTATTCATTCCTGTCAATGCTACTTGACGATAGCATTTTGAGTTGATAGTTTTAAATTTTTCTGGCAAGTCAGCAGAGTGGGCGATAATCCTTTCTGCAATTTGTGTCTTATTGGTTCCTATACCAGTTGCTTGCCAGTCATTTATTGCTTGTAATAATTCTAATGTGTACATGATATTATTATTGTGAAATAAGTTTCAAAGCTTTTTCAATTGATTGCTGATTTGTATCAATAAAGTAAAAAAGATTTGATGCATTTATTTCTGTCAAATTCTTAAATGCATTTATTGTCAATTTTGATGTTTCTAATGTCTTATCTCCAAAGTCAGCCTTGTCTTTAGATATTTTTGATTTTCTAAAAATGTATCCAAAAAAATCAGGTAAGAGAAGCAAACTAATTTTTGATTTTTCAGTGAATGTCATTTGTTTTAAAACGAAGTGTTCACTTGGAAAATTAAAAGCCTCAATATCTTCAATTCCATAGACATTCCTATCAAAATACATCACAATCTCTCTTTTTAGTAAGTTTGGTTTCTCATCTCTCAGATATGTATTTAATATTGTCAAAAAATAGAAAAGGGCCTGAAATTCAGACTTATTAAAGTCAAGTATATCGTTGTTGAACTTGTTTAGAATTCTTGTTGTCTCAAAAAAATTATTTTTTTCGTATTTATAGCAAAAGCATTTTAGTCGATTTTGGATAATAACTTGAACAAGGTCATCCATTAAATTCAACCTCGGTCTTGATTCTCGAAAAACTTTTGTTGAATGATATATTTTGGATTTAACTTTATGTCTTTGTAGAACCTCTTTAATTTGTTCGTGAACTTTTCTGACATTGTCCTTAAGAACTATAATTCCAAAATAATATATTGCATCTTCCTTGTCATTATTAGCAATGTTAAATTTTGTCTCATCACAAAATATAAATGTCTCAACGTCTTTTAAAGTAGTACTCATAGTTTTATAATAATTACCGCTCACTTGTTTCTCGCTTCACCTTTGTGGTGACCCACTTACTATTTTTGAGTAGATAGATGTATCTTTTATACAAAAATCTTCAAAATCGAAATCTTATTTTTTACAACTTTTATATTTAAAGCAAATATAATAATTTTTAAAATAGTGAACGTAATGAAAATTTTTACGCAATTTTAATTATTATTGTCCGAATTAAATTTAGAGGTTGATAGCTCATTTATTTTATCTCAAATATTTTTTTTCTTTCACTCTACCAGACACCTAACTCCTTAATATTTTTATTGAAATTTTTATAATTGTGGTTAATATTTTTTAAAAACACCCGCCATTTTTCTCAACACCCCAAGAGTAGTTTGAAGTATTCTTTTCCTTTAATTTTGTCTTATTTTGTCAATATTTACAGCCGATATTATACTTGGCAAATCAAATCTGGAATATTCTTCTTCTTACCATTTTATTGAAATGGGTGTTAATTTTTGTTAAGAGTGGCGGCTCTTTCTGATTAACGCCGGAATCATTGAAAAGAAGTAAATAAAATTTACTACTTTTCAGCAACATCTTTTTCTTTTTGGTTTCTTTTTATAATCTATATCATGTATCTATTACACCCGGTAGATAATTTACCACCCGGTAGATAAATAATCAAAAAATCAATGCTGATATTGTGTCCAAACTGTGATGATTCAAACAAAAACAAAGTGATCCGCTTTGGTGTAAGGGATGGCAAACAGCGATACAAGTGTAAATCCTGTGGGTACAGGTTTCAGGAAAATTCAACACTAAGAAAGATTGATACTTACTTTCGGGCAAAGGCAGTTCAGCTATACCTCGAAGGACTGAGCCATAGGGGCATCTCCGGCTTACTTGCTGTTCACGAAACCACTGTCAGCCGATGGTTAGAACCATACGAAGAAATACTTTCTCCTTTGATACAGGAGAAAGACACAAAGAAGCTGGAACTGATTTCGCAAAGTCCTGTGATCGTAACACAATCACTAACGCAAGGGAAAACGTCGGGAATACTTTTTATCGGAGAGGATAGCACTGAACTGTGGGGAGTGAGCAGGTTTAGGAAAAACGTCAGTCGTGAGCAGGAGCCTGTGTAGGCAGGACGTGCAGGACGTACAACATCGTGCGGGGCGCAGAAGCCTTGTTCCTAAAAGCCTTGAGGCTTTGCACGGTGTTGCACTGTTTGCACGGGTTTCAGGCATGCTTACGAGAAAGGGCACCCGGCCATGATTACAGCACTAAGACAATGTTCAGACTAAATATTAATCTATTTTTAAATAGCACTTTTCAATATTCAGTGAAGAAATCTTAACTATTTTATAAACACGAATGTTGTTAAAATATTTTCCACTACTTGAAGACTGCTCTGCGATCAGAGTTCCTGCAATTTCAATTTTCTCTTCTCTTTTAACACTTTCCAGTTCTTTCATTTTATTACCATAACAAGAACATTTAACGGTAAAATGGTCATCATCTGTTCTAACAAGAAAGTCAATTATATTACTGTGTGGTTGAGGAAATATTTCAACTAATGTTCCTCGAATTTTTATTTTCATTTTATTTAAATTTATTGATATTGTTTTATTCAAAATTAACAGCAAAAGACTTTTGACGTTTTTGGTGGATTGGTAGTACCTGACTACTACCAATCCTTAAACGTTTGAAATAACATCACCCTTCCATCTAAGAATGGCTCTATTGCAGGCTGGTATCATTTCATAATTTTCACCATCATCAATTATTTCTTTCCGTCACCAAACCGTCAGGCGGTAATCTTTGTGTACCCGGTATCATCCCTGCTTAACAGTTTTTTTTCCACCAAAGCTTTTAAATACTTATCGCAGGTACGTTCCTTGATGTCGGATTTAGAGCCAATTTTAATAGCTTCCTTCCTGGTGAAGCGACTTGGCAACTTGTTGTAGAAGTTTAACTGCGCCGATTTTTCTATGACCGGTGGTTTTTCAGCTTCATCTTTCGGAAGATTCTCTAACATGTAGAGCCCGTGTTCCCTAGCCATATTGATGATTTTAACTAAAATTTCTAAATCCTCCTGACCGCAATAGATTGCTAAGTCTTGTTTCCCATCCCATTGTTTTATAAATTCTTCATCAGATAATGAAAGTGAAACTTCAACAAAACGCCAAGCAGTGATAGTGGCTGCCAGTTTGGTGGTCATCTCAGCCAAGCGGAACAACGCCCGCGACTTATAATTCCCTACCAGTGCCTTGTGCTCTATCAGCCATGTACGGAAGCTAGCTAACAGAACCTCCTGCTGATGTTCTTGCCATAGAAAAATCAACCGCTTGTTGCCCAACATTTCAAGCCGTTGAAAAACTTTCAGGATGATCTGTCCCAACATTTCATCCTCCTTTTCAAGTGCATCCCAGCCTTCGTGAGAAAATGTATCGTTGGCAATCTCAACAAGAATCTCAAAATAGTTAAACAGAATCCGGCTGTGTAAACCATTCTCCAGATTTGGAGTTAATTTTGCTGCAGAACGAGGCGTTCCGCTTAACAATCCGGACACAGCAGTAAAATCTACTGCTCCTCCAGGATTGTCTTTATTCAGCCGGGAAAAACTAACTGGTTCATTAGAAATTGTCCTTCGGAGTAGACCGGACAAACTTTCGCCCCAGTCCTGACCCATAGCAGAACTCAAGCCATCTGGTTCAGTATCAAACAACATCATCCTGCCTCCTGCCTGAATTAATAATTTTCCAAAACTGGCGCTGCTAATATCAGCAGCAACAAACATCATAGGAGACCCCGGTTCTTTTGGTTTTGTGACCATTTCGCCTTCTTTCTTTCGGCTTATGTAATCTTCCATTTCGCTTTCATATTGCTCCTTTGATTCAGCAGCTTGACCAGTTAAATATTTGTGAAGCGCATCGCCAATACGACGAACCACGGTCATGGCGCTCTTACCTGAGGAATAGCCAGCAACTATAATTGCGAACAGGTTAGTTGCCCGCTTCTGTTTCCTGTGAATGGCTATAACATTGATCAGGATTGAGCTGATGAGGACTAGCATAGAGATAACAGCAACATCACGCTCACGCTTTACGGAAAAGCGATCTGCTACAGTCTTAATGATTTCCGGCAGTTTAGGAATTACATCATCACTTAGCGTTGGCGTTTCGTAACTTTCATGTAGCTCTTGCGGCTGTATTCCCAAGGTATTTTTGCAGTAATGAAAAAATGTACCTAAAGTTACCTTGTCCTTCCGTGTGTCTTTCCCTGTACTTCTCAGCAGTTCATCATATTTTTTATCACAATCTTCCGGCTTATATTTCGGTGATGCTTTAGAGATGCGATGAAAAAATTCTCTGCCCGGTTCTTTTAGTCCTTGGGCAATAGCGGTGCCTATCATAATCCAATCGATGTAAGAATCAGCAGCATTAATATTCTTTTCCTCAATTTGTTCGATGCAGGAATCAACTCTGTCAATGGAATCAGAATTAATGGAATGGGTGCTGTCAATGGATTGTTTTTTTTGCACCTTGACAGCTTCTTTCCATTCTTCTACTTCTTCTTCATTAATGAATGCCTGTCTATCGCAACCGATGTACATTTTTCTTGTAACATCGTGAGTAGCTTCGTCAACAGTTAATTCTAACTTTTCCTGTAGAAACTGCTTTATAGAAAGCCAATGTTCACGGTGTTTATCCGGGTTAGCTATGTTCACCAGTGCATGCAGCCCTTTACCTGATGGCGATATGCCAATAAAATGACAGTGTTTTCCGATAGCATCAATCATTGATTGCTTAGCTTCGACAGCTTTTTCAGGAGTTAGTCCATCTACATCAATAAAAACAATCGGCTCAACTCGAATTACCAGGTCGGCAGAGGTTCCTGTAGTACCTGCTGTCTTAAATAATGCAGCAGGGATCAGGCAAGGAAGGGAATCAGATTTCATTTTGCGTTGAACATCTTTGTCCTGTTCAGCCTGAATGCGCCGAACTACTGCATGATGATCTTCATCTTCAAGATGGTACTTTTTCAAAGTACCAATTAAATCAACCCTTTGGGGTTTTTGATCACGAACATTTGTCGTGAAGGATACATAAGTTTCCATAGGTTTATGTTTTTTAATTTTAAAAAGCACCGGCACTTTTAATGCCGGTGCAGTTAATTTATTTGATCACAGAAAAGTTGATTCTACCACTACGCCCATGAACGTGGGATGTTAACCTGCAAGGGATTCTGTGTAAGTAACAGAACTCTGTCAGTTCTCTTTCCGCTACTTCACGAAGTCCTTCGCCATCCGGTAAAGAGGCAAACGTTTTATTCATGAAGTTGTGGTTTGTCTGTAGCCTGATTGCTTCTAAGGCAACGAGCACATCAGACTTCTTTGCACAAAGAAAAGGTTCACCTTTTGCGGCTTCTTCTTTCAAGCTTTCCAACGATTTTACAACCCCTTCCTTTTGTAACTGAAACTGTACGAGATCGTCTTCACCTTGTGCTCCAATCACCTGTGCAACTGTGTCAAGGTCGTTTTTTGCGACCTTTTTTACGAAATCTCCATTTCCTAATGAAGAACCGTATTGTACAGCAACATTGTAGCATGCTTGTACAGCAGCCACGATTAACAGCTTCACAAGGTTGTACTCGTCAATATATTCCTCTGGAGTTTCACCACTATTTACAGTAGCATTTTCAATTTCCATCGGATTTGACAGCCTTTGATGCTGACCAAGATACCTGCTGGCAAGGTTTCGGATGCGTGCGGCAACGAAACCAACATTTTTATTTAAAAAAGAAAAAAAAGTTTTCATACTTTTAAAATTTAAATTACTATTATATTTAGAAAATGATCTGCGATAATGCTGATCAGTAAAGGTATTGACCAATACAGGGAGGAGGCCTTTCCAATATATTCATTACCCATTTCATTTTCATGATCATTTTCTTTTTCAGTTATTACTTATTGGAAAATTTATTTTTTATGGAAAGGTCAATTGCCTTGACTTCAAAGGCTTTTAAGTAGTCGAAAATTTGCTGTCTTGTGAAGTAAATCTTGCGTTGGTCTTGGTAGTAAGAGATGGTCTTGTTTTTTTTTAGATAGTTCCACTTTCCTTCACTAATGCCGAGCATTTTTAATGCATCCTTAAGTTGGATGATTTCGTCCATGAAGGTCTTCCTATGATAATCAATCAACTCTTGTATTAATGCCCGCTGATCTTTGATCTCTTGTTCCTGCTTTTTTTGATTTGCAATAATTTCAGGAAGGAGAGATTGATTCCTCAGTATCTTTAATATGTCTATTGGTTCGTCGCTCATCAGCTATTTTTCTTTCGGTTATACTTCACTATAGTATCAAATTGCATTAAGGTTTCACTTTTGAAAATCAATCACTTAAGCATTTTTGGCCATGCAAAAACGACGGATTGATGAAAAATCCGATTACTTTTCCGTTTTTTGTTTCCAAGAGCTATACACATAGTATTACCGAACAGCTAAAAGGTTTCACTCCGAAAAATTTCAAGCTAACAGCTAAAAAAAAGTGAGCAAAGAATCTATGCCTTTCGATTCTTTGCTCACTGTGAGATCAAGCACTTATTAGCGTTGGGAACTAATAAATGGAAAAAAATAATTAAAGGGTGATTAAAACTATGATTTGGGAAAATGGGTTAAGGGGGGCTGAATTTTGAATTATTTTTCTTTCTGCGGTAAAGGTGCCAAAAGAAAAAAGATCGTTAGAATTTGATGAGTTTCTTTTGGTAGCAAGGGATACAGGGCTGTTATTAAAAAAGTCAGCTATTGACGGGCAATAAGCTCAATTACACTGTCAACCGATTTTGTATCGTTGGCAGCTAAGTATCTTTCTGTTACTGAAAGTTTACTGTGCCTGAGTGCTTTGCTGATGGAGTAAAGATTGGCATTTCGTTGCCGGGCTATATCTGCAAAAGTGTGCCGGGCAATATGCATGGTTAATTTTATTTTTATGCCAGCCAGTTGAGCGATTGTTTTTAATGCCTTATTTGTTTTAACATTGGCAATATCAATTTTCCTGAATAGTTCAAATGGATTATCAGTTTTAGCCTTATCATCAAGGATTGGGAAAACAAAATCATCACCTTTTTTATTTTCACAATATAGTTTAAGTATCATCAGTGCAGGTAGGCAAATCTTGATTGATTGAAGAGAACCAGTCTTGTGCATTTTATAATTTAGCCTGTTTTCATCATCCTTATCGCTCAAATAAAAATCTTTCATCCGCCAAGTAGCTAATTCAGACCACCTCGCCCCACACGTATAATAGCTCATTAAAAAGTAGTTTCTCGTGTGCCAAAGTATAGTGTGAGGAACTAAATTAAGATTCTGAATTTTTAATAAATCATTTTCCGAAAGTTTTTCACGAAATGTTTTTTCATAGTGCAGCTTATAGTCATTTTTAAATGGTGAATTTTTTTCTGAAATAACGTGGTTGCATATAGCTCTATTATATATGGCACGTACAATACTTAAGTCTTTCATTATTGTATTGATTCCATTGCCTTCCTGTAAAAAATGCCTTTCATAATCAATACAAAACTTTGAATCAATGTCAGCAAAATCAATGTTTCTGTTTGATACATACCTTTTAAATTTTGCAAAACAGACTTTATACTTTCTATAAAGTGTTGCGTGCTGTGATGCTTTGATGTCTTCAATTACTTTTTCGTAATATTGAGTAAAACTGGTGTTACCATGGCGATTGTCTTCCATAAAATCAATAACATTATTGATTGTTGGAATTTTCCCAGCACGTTTAATTTCAAAAAGTGCAGTATCAAACTTTGTTAAGATGTCTTTTAGAACCTGATTCTTTGCAAACGACTGACTGTCAGACGATTTAACCCAGCAACCAAATCTGGCTGTTGCTTGAAAATCTTTTTTAAATAATACCAGTCCTGTTGAAATTCTTCTTTTTTGTTCTCTGCCTTTAGAAATTCTGATCATGATGGAACATCTGCCATCTGTTCTGACCTTATTTTTTAGTTCAAAGTGTATCGTAATTGTATTCATATTTTTTCATTAAAACACAAAATTAAAATTGTAATTGGGGTGGAACCGGGGTGGAACAATTTTCATAGCATACTTCATTTTAATGAATCCTAAATTGGTTCACTTTAAAAAAATATTACTTTTGAAAAGAAATAAAAAAAGGGAAGCAGAAATAGAGTTAAAAGAAAATATTTAGGAAAGATATATAACACTCTGTTCCGGGCACAAATAACATCTGTAAAATAAATACTTACAGATGTTTTTGTTTTATAGGGGACTAATAAGTGGGCTGATAGATAACTATTAAAACGAATCTTAATTATTAAACCTCTATTTTCCCAAATTATTTAAAAGACATTAATAGAATTTTTAAAAACAAATATGTAATGTAAATGGAAGAGTTACTTAGTTAATTCTTAGAGCATTTACTATTCATAAAATTTATTTTTTTTCAGGTTTTGCTTTTGAATTTTTACTGGGTGTATAACCTAATTTTTCAAGCACTTCGTTACTCTTATCGTTTTTGGAATTAACATATAACATTGTCAGATTGCTGGCAGTATCAAAAATTACGGCATAGTTACCGGCAATAGCAAGTTCTTCAATTGCATTATATACTTTGTCTTGTATGGGTTTAATCAGTTCCTGTCTTTTCTTGAACAGATCACCGTCTTTACCAAATCGTTGTTTCTGCAAATCTTTAACGGCTTTTTCCTTTTGAACAATTTCTTCTTCGCGTTTTTTCTTAATATCTTCAGGAAGCAAAACGGCTTCTGCCTGAAAAGTTTTATAAAGTTTATCAATCTCAGCAAATTTTTCTTCAATCTCTTTTTGCCATTCTACAGATAGTTCATCCAGTTTTTCCTGAGCTGATTTGTATTCAGGGATATTATCCAGAATGTATTCGGTATCAACGTATCCGAATTTCTGGGCAAAAGTAGAGAATGCAAAAATGCACATGAACAATGTTGTCAGGATGGTTGTTTTCATAATTTGGTCCTCCGTTATTTAAGTTTATGTTTTTATTAAATCAAAAATTGTGCAGTTTTTTAACCTGTCGTATTATTCCATTGATTGTCCGATAGAAAAATGGAACTGCGGTCCACTTCTTCCCTGTTTCCCGGGCATAGGATCAAATCCATAACCCCAGTCAACACCCAATAATCCGAACATAGGTAAAAATATTCTGAACCCGACACCAGCTGAACGCTTTACATCATAGGGGTTATAGGTTTTGAAATCCAGCCATGCATTTCCTGCTTCAAGAAAACCAAGAACATAAATAGTTGACATTGGATTAAGGGATAAAGGATATCTTAATTCAAGGGTGTATTTATTGTATATGGTTCCTCCGCGGAATTGATTATTGCTTGGTGTGAGTGATTGATTTTCATACCCTCTCAGGGCAATAACTTCACGATCGTCTAATGCATACCCTGTTAAACCATCACCACCCAGATAAAATCTTCCAAAGGGAGCTAATCCAAGATTTTTGTTATACATACCAACAAATCCAAAGGCAGTTCGGGCACTTAAAACCATTTTGGGTAATATAAAACTGGTATAATAAGCAGATTTAAATTTCCATTTATGAAATTCCATCCATTTATATTTTTGTTGCCCTGATTCATCTGTATAATCTTTATTGCTAAATAATGAGTAAGGAGGGGTTGCTTGAATCATAAGAGATAGATCTGATCCATGAGTAGGATAATAAAAATTATCTCCCGAAGAATTTCTGGAAATAATAATTGAGTAATTTATATTATTTGAATGCCCGTTTTGAAAACTTGGTGTAAGGGAGTAATTAGTCAGATTATAATTTTGAAAATTTACACTTTGATAGAGATTGAAAAAGTCATCCGGCCATTTTAATTTTTTTCCTAAACCAACGGAGACTCCATTGATAGAAATTTTCCCGCCATAGTTTTGTACAGAACGGAATACAGAAACAGTTAATGCAGTTGGTGATTTGCTGCCCAGCCATGGTTCTGTGAAAGAAGCATTATATCCCTGGTAATACGTACCGTTTGATTGTGCACGAATGGTTAACTTCTGTCCATCACCTGATGGCAGTGGCTTCCAAGCTTCTCTTTTAAATATATTGCGGGTTGAGAAATTATTAAAAGAGAAACCGAGCGTACCGATGATGCGTCCAGCACCCCATCCACCTGAAACTTCCAGCTGGTCAGATGAAACTTCTTCAACACCATAATCAATATCTACAGTACCATCCGCAGGATTAGGTTTGGGATTGACAGAAAGTTTTTCCTGATCAAAATAACGTAACTGTGCTAACTCACGCTGTGTACGAATAATATCCGATCTGTTAAAAAGTGAACCGGGTCGAGAACGAATTTCACGAAGAATTACGTGATCATTCGTTTTTGTATTTCCTTTGACAATGATTCTATTCACTTCAGCTTGTGCGCCTTCATAAATCCTGATCTCAAGGTCAATGGAATCATTGGCAACCCAAACCTCAACAGGAGTAACATTAAAAAATAAATATCCGTTATCAAGATATAATGAACTGACATCCCCTGATTCCATGTTCATAAAAAGATTCTGTTCAAGAATTTTTTGATTATACACATCGCCTTTTTTTAATTTCAGGATGGCATTTAACTCTTGTGATGTGTATTTTGTATTTCCCACCCATGTCAGATTGCGTAAATAAAATTTATGACCTTCATTTATTTGCAAATTGATATTGATCGTCTTTGAATCATTTTTACTGATGGTATCAGAAATAATCTGGGCATCACGATAACCCAATTCATTATAGGTTTCAATGATTTTTAATTTATCTTTTTTGTAATCTTCTTCAATGAATTTTGAAGCTTTGAATAAATTAAGTTTAACCCGATCTTTAAAATGTTCCTTTGACCCATTAAATAATCCGGTCAGTGATGGATTTTTATAAAGGATAACAGGTAATTTTATCAGGTATGATCCCATGGATGAAAGAGGATCAAAAGAAAATCTTTCTTTTGTATTTTTCATCGATCCTTTCAATTTAACATCGGTCAATTGATGTGTCCCCTGAAAAAAAATATTTTCAATTTTTACTTTCTTATGTTTATTTATTTTGATAAATAAAACGACATTATTGGAACTGGATGTGTCTTTTTTAAGATATAATTCAACTTCAGCATTCAGAAATCCTTTGTCAATATAATGTTTTTTGATATTGTTGGTCATTCGGAGTATATCATTTTCTGTAACAACATCACCTTTTGAAAGACTTATTTTTTCTTTCAGATCATCAATGGCTCCTTTTTTTATTCCAAGGTATTCGATATGCGATAAACGAGCTCGTTCAATCAATGAAATATTTAGAAAAACAGATTTATCAACAATCTTTTCAATGGATATTTTTATATTTGAAAAAAGTCCTTGTTTCCAAAGATTATCAATAGCTTTGCTAATCTCGTCACCGGGTATTTTTAATTTCTGACCTACTTCAAGTCCTGATACCATTCTGATTGCATTTGCATCCAGAAATTGAATACCGGATATATTGATACCGCCAATTTCATATTGTTCGGGGTAGGCATAATCAATATCTCGTAAACTGTCTTGAGCAAGAGAGATGTTAAGTTCTCCTAAAAGAAAAAAGGAAAGAAAAAGATATAGAAAAATATATGTTTTTTTCATGAATAGATTATTTAATTTGATCGCTGGTTTTGCCGAATCGTCTTTCTCTTTTTTGATAATCAATGATTGCTTTATAGAATTCTTCTTTATCAAAATCCGGCCAAAGTGTATTGGTAAAATATAGTTCAGAGTAAGCAATCTGCCATAAAAGAAAATTACTCAATCGGTATTCACCGCTGGTTCTGATCAGCAGCTCTGGATCAGGAATGCTGGAGGTTGTCAAAAATGAATTGAATACATCAGTTGAAATATCTGATGGAAGTATTTCATTTTGTTTAATTTTTTCACCTATTTGTTTAGCTGCATGTACGATTTCCCATCGGGAACTGTAAGCCAGAGCAAGTACAAGATTGAGTCGTGTATTGACGGAAGTTTTTTGAATAGCGTTCATCAATTCGGAATAACATTTTTTGGGTAAACTTTTCAGATCTCCAATAGCCATTAAACGAATTTTATTTTTATTTAGTGCAGTGATCTCGGAATTAATTGTATTTACCAGTAAATGCATTAGCGCATTGATTTCAAATTTGGGACGATTCCAGTTTTCAGTTGAAAAAGTATATAATGTTAAATATTCAATACCTAATTCAGCTGCAGCTTCAGTAATTTCTCGTACAGGAGGTATACCATATTTATGACCCATGGTGCGTGACTTACCTTTTTGTAATGCCCACCGTCCATTGCCATCCATAATAATTGCAATATGCCTTGGAAGATTTTCGATATTTATCTGTTCTTTTAAACTCATTTTTAAACTAAAATAAATTAAATAAGTTTAATTTTTTAAAATTAATAATTCTGAAATAACTTTTTCGTTTGTCTTCTTTATTATAAGAATTACATATCGCTTTTGGATCTCTGATCTTGAACATAATCATCATTCCGAAAAAAGAATACCAATCATCATTTCTTGAATTTCCTCTTTGTGAATTGATCGTATTCTGCGGTTCACCTATTTCTGCTGAACGATCGGCTAAATTAACAGAATTTGGGGAATTCAGTTTAGATGGATCAACATATATTTTACTGACATCATCCAAATAATCGGTAAAAGTTTTTCTCAATCCCCATTCCAGATTGACAGTTATAGTTTTTGCTATATGTAGTTTTATCCCCATACCAAAAGGAATGGCAAAACTGATCCGATGGTAAGGTTTTGATTGCCCCTCTGTTTGTAATGGTTGTAAGTCATACCACTGTCCTTTGTACTTGGCTTGCGGGTTAAACCGAAATGCAGCAAACCCACCAAAGACATAAGGGGTGAACTTATATTCTGATCTACCCGGCAAGAAAGGTAAAAAGTTAATTTCAAGCAGGGTGGATAATTCAGCAATATTAGATCGGAAGCTGAGATTTCGTTTAACATTCACTTTTGTTAAAGCATCATCAGCTTGGACCGTTCCGTCAAAAGCATTGATACGTAGGGATATTCTCGGATTTAGGTTATTCCTGTAAGTTATTCCGAAAGCAGGTTTTGAATTAAAAAAATGACGTGCAGGATTCAGATCACCTATGTAATAGGACCCGCCGATAAATGCTCCAATTTCATTGTGTTGTGAAAAACAGAAAGAATTTAACAGGAGTAAAAATAAAAAAAGCAAAGTGCTTATTTTGACAAAAACAGATTTCACGTGATAAATTAAAATTTCGGAATTGAAAATCCTTTGCGAGGCAATTTATAATAAACGGTTACCATCAAAAACATATAACCGTCTTTATCTCTGGGGTCGCCGCGTTGAACTCCCGGAGCTGTAGTTGGTGCTCCAATTCCGTAAGGATTACCTTTAGCATCCAAACTGCGAGTTGGTGAAGGATTAGCCATATAAACCGCTAAATCACCATTTTTACTATTTGCATCACGGATGGCGACAGGATCAAAGTATGTAGTACTGCAATCATCAATATAATCCGTAAAAGTTTTTCGATAACTATATTCAACTCCGATTGAATACAACCTGCTTACTAAAAATTTCATTCCTATACCAAAAGGGATACAAACCTGAAAATTAGAATATTCTTTTCGAGAAGGAACTAAACCTTCCCCTTCGGTACGTAAAGGTTTCAGGCGGTGCCATTTTCCGTCACCATCAATACGGGTATCTTTACCGTAAGGATCAAACCAGAAACCTCCAATACCCGTGAAAATATACATATGATGGTCAATAAAATTTTTCCCCCTGATCCCTTTAATAGTATAACGGTGACCTTCTTTACGTCGATTGTAAAAAATATAATTGTATTGAACAGACAGGTCAACGATAGGTGTGCGGAATGTTAAATTTCTGTTATTCCTGAAAGGTTCTTTGGTAAACTTATCACTGCCATAAAGCACACCGACAACTGCTTTGGTTTGTATAGCAAACTTTTTATTGAGTCTATATGAATAACCTAAACAAACACCATATCGGGTCGAATTAAAATTTAAATCAGTTATATCACTTGTGCCAATGCCTGCTTTTCCTCCAACCTCACCCAGAAAATTGGTTGAAACAATTCCCCAGAAAATTTCTTTCTTCAATCTTTTCCAGCGCTGACTATAAGTAGCTTGACTGATAAAAAGCAGAGTAACTAATATGATAAAATATTTTTTCACGAATCACTAAATTTCAAAAAATCAGCTAAAGATATAAAAAAAAATTAATTATACGCTCTTTCATTTCGTCCTTCAATAAAATTAATAAACGATTTATTGACTACTTTATTTCCACCCGGAGTAGGATAATTACCTGTAAAATACCAGTCGCCTGTATGATTAGGACAAGCGGCATGAAGATCTTCAATGGATTGATAAATGATTTGTACTTTGCAATTCAGGTTAACGGGAGATACAAGAGAAGAAATTTTTTCTGAAATTTGGTCAGCCGTAAAAGGTTCATATATTTTTTTCACATGATTCACAACTTCTTCTTTGGGCAGATGCTGTTGCTCGATACATTTTTTATATACCTCATTGATGATATTTTCTTTTTTTAGATCTTTCAGCAATTCAATGGCTGCCTTGAAAGCAACGAAATCGCCGAGTTTAGCCATGTCAATGCCATAACAGTCGGGATAGCGAATTTGCGGAGCCGAAGAGGCAATGATAATTTTTTTAGGTTCAAGACGGCTGAGGATGCTGATAATACTGTGTTTTAAGGTAGTTCCCCGAACAATTGAATCATCAATTACCACCAGATTATCTGTTTTCTTATTAACCGTATCATATGTGATATCATAGACATGAGTAACCAAATCATTGCGCTGATTGTCCTCGGTAATAAATGTTCGTAGCTTAACATCCTTTAAAGCGATTTTTTCAAATCGGGGTTTAATGGTTAATATTTCATCCAATTCCATTGAATTAAATGGATGTTTCAATTGTGAAATTTTTTCTTTTTTTATTTTATCGCAAAATACATTCAGTTCCTCAATCAGTCCGTAAAATGCTGCTGATGCGGTATTTGGGATATATGAAAAGACAGAATTATTGATGTCATAATCAACTGCTTTTAAAATGGATTTGGTTAGTGATCTCCCAAGATGTTTTCGTTCGTTGTAAATTTCTTTATCATTTCCACGAGAGAAATAGATTCGTTCAAACGAACAGGATCTCCTTTCGGTTGGCTCTTTACAGAGTTTTTCTGCAATCGTACCGTTTTTCTTAATGATGAGTGCATGACCCGGTTTAATTTCCTGGATGGACTCAAAAGTCTTGTTAAATGCTGCCTGTATGGGGGGCCGTTCGGATGTGACAACCACAATTTCGTCATCAGCATAATAATAAGCCGGTCGGATACCAGCCGGATCTCTTAGTACAAAGGCATCGCCGTGCCCGAGCAAGCCGGCAATGACATAGCCCCCGTCCCAATACTTACAAGATTGTTTCAATACATTCTGAATATCCAGATTTTTAGCAATTAAACCGGATATTTCTTTATTCGAATAATCCTCTGTTTTATATTTTTCAAATAAATCCTGATTTTCATCATTTAAAAAATGTCCGATTTTTTCAAGAATTGTTACGGTGTCAGAAGTTTCTTTGGGGTGCTGTCCAAGATCAATGAGGCGTTTGAGCAGTTCATCCACATTGGTCATATTAAAATTTCCGGCAATCAGAAGAGTACGGGTCATCCAATTATTTTCAAGCATAAACGGATGGCAGCTGTCAATGCTGTATTTACCGAACGTACCGTAGCGTAAGTGACCCAGATAAAGTTCACCGACAAAATCAGTTTGTGTTTTAAGCCAGTATGGATCATTGATACGACCATAATCATCTTTGCAGGCGAGTTCAATGTTCTTATAAATCTTACTGAAAATATCTTTGATAGGGCTGGCTGCAATCGATCGCTGAATATTAACATACTTATATCCCGGCGGAAGGTCAAATTTAACCGTAGCTATACCGGCACCATCCTGTCCGCGGTTGTGCTGCTTTTCAAGCAAGAGATACAGATTATTTAATCCATACAATGAAGTGCCGTATTTGGAGATATAATATTCAATTGGTTTGAGAAGTCGTAAAAGCGCTATTCCGCATTCGTGCTTGATCTGGTCGCTCATGGGGTTTTTAACTTTTTTAGAGATTTTAGGGTACAAAATTAATCATTTATTCAAAATGAAGGTTGTTTTATTTAAGTTTATATTTTGATTATACATCCAAACATATTAGTAATAATTAAATATGAGTAATAAAAGGTATTTTTTTAGTAAGGTACTCAGTTTATTCCTTTTGGTTTAATATTGAGGTACAGAGTACACAGTAAAGTCAAAGAGAAAGGCGAGAATAAATACGATTGAAAGATTTTTACTCACATTCGTTCGCAGGTTTAATTAAAAAAGGAATTATTAAGAACGTAAGAATTACTTTTTATGTAAAAGAAAATTTTATTTTTTTTTGTTTAGAAGTTTTTTGTTTAATGAATATTTTTCCGTTAATATCGTTTATGTACGCTGAAATAATATCTTTGCAAAAAAATTAAATGGTGAATGCCGGTCTGAAAAAAAATATTGCCCTGCTCGGTTCAACCGGCTCTATCGGTACACAAGCGTTGGATGTGATTAGACAGTATCCCGATGCATTTGAGGTCGAGGTGCTTTCAGCGTATTCAAATGCACATCTCCTTATCAAACAGGCAATGGAATTTAAACCCAATGCAGTAGTCATCGGGGATAAAAAATTATATGCCACTGTATTTGAAGCGTTGGATCCATTGCAAATCAAAGTATATGCCGGAGAAGAATCCGTTTTACAGATTGTGGATATGGACAGCATTGACATGGTTCTGGCTGCATATGTCGGGTATGCCGGTCTGCTGCCTACCATCAAAGCAATAGAAGCAGGTAAACAGATAGCGCTTGCCAACAAGGAAGTACTTGTGGTTGCAGGCGAACTGGTTACCAATCTGGCTAAACAAAAAGGAGTCAATATTTATCCGGTGGATTCGGAACATTCAGCCATCATGCAATGCCTTGCAGGTGAATTTCACAACCCGATAGAAAAAATTTATCTTACCGCTTCCGGTGGACCGTTCAGAGGGAAAAAACATGCGTATTTATCCGGGATCACCAAGATTGACGCATTGAAACATCCCAACTGGAAAATGGGGAATAAAATCACCATTGACTCTGCAACGATGATGAATAAAGGACTTGAAGTGATCGAAGCAAAATGGTTATTCCACTTGAAAGCAGAACAGATTGATGTAATCATTCACCCGCAATCCATTATTCATTCAATAGTTCAATTTACGGATGGCTCTATGAAAGCACAGATGGGACTTCCCGATATGCGATTGCCCATTCAGTATGCATTGACATTTCCACAACGTCTGCAATCTGATTTTCCCCGTTTTAATTTTATGGATTATCCTGAATTGACTTTTGAAATGCCTGATGTTAAAAATTTTCGGTGTATTTCGCTGGCCTATGATGCGATGAATAAAGGAGGCAACATGCCTTGTATCCTTAATGCAGCCAATGAAGTGGCGGTTCATGCTTTTTTACATGATAAAATAAAATTCACGGAAATACCCGTTATCATTGAAAAATGCATGGAGAAAATGTTGTTTATTCAAAAACCAACATACAACGATTTTGTTTCAACACATCATGAAACAAGCATCAAAGCAAAAGAATTGATTCCTTAAATAATGTATTTTTCAATCTATATCTTTGCGGATTTTGTAAAATTTGTATCTTTATAAAAATTTATGTTTAAATATTCTAAATAAGTATCATCCATGGGAATCGTAACACAAATACTACAGTTATTATTAAGCTTGTCAATATTGGTTTTGCTGCATGAGATCGGGCATTTTGCTTTTGCCAGATTATTTAAAACACGGGTAGATAAATTTTATCTTTTTTTCAATCCATGGTTTTCATTGTTTAAAATAAAAAAAGGAGATACCGAGTACGGCATTGGCTGGCTTCCCTTAGGTGGCTACTGCAAAATATCCGGAATGATTGATGAATCTATGGACAAAGAGCAATTAAAGAAACCGCCTCAGCCGTGGGAGTTTCGTTCTAAACCAACGTGGCAGCGTTTACTAATCATTTCAGGGGGCGTTCTGGTAAACTTTGTTTTAGCACTTGTCATTTATGCAATGGTTTTATTTGTCTGGGGTGAAGAATATCTGCCGGTGAAAAATGCAAAATTTGGTGTGGAATGGAATAAAATAGCATTGAATATTGGATTGCAAAACGGAGATAAAATTTTAAAAATAGATTCATTACCAATTGAAAAATTTCCTGAGGTAGCCATTCGAATTCTTGACGATGCTAAAACTCTTACAATTGATAGGAAAGGAGAAATAAAAACAATTTTTATTCCCGAAAATTTTAAAAAACAATTATTAACGTCTAAGGTAAAGGATTTTGTTGCACCGCTTATGCCATTTGTGGTTGATGATGTGATAAAGGGGATGCCTGCCTCACAAAGTGATCTGAAATCAGGCGATAGTATTGTAGCCATTAACACAATTGCCATTCCATCTTTTTTTACGTTTCAGAGAGAAATACAAAATTTTAAAAACAAACAAATTGAGTTAACGTATTTCAGGAAAAATGAAGAAAAAAAGATCAAACTAAATGTTACAGAAAAAGGATTCATCGGTGTGAAACCAAAAACATTAGAATATTTTTTTCAGATGAAAACCATTCAATATGATTTTTTGTCTGCAATACCTGCAGGGATTAAGTTAGGAACAGGTATTTTATCTGATTATGTCCGTCATTTGCCTTTAGTGTTCACAAAAGAAGGAGCACAACAGGTTGGAGGTTTTGGCGCTATCGGCAGTATGTTTCCAAAAGAATGGGACTGGGAAAGTTTTTGGTTCTTAACTGCTTTGCTTTCCATAATTCTTGCATTCATGAATATACTTCCAATACCTGCGCTGGATGGTGGTTATATCATGTTCCTATTATATGAGATCATTACCCGTCGTAAACCCAGCGAAAAATTCCTTGAGTACGCTCAGGTGACCGGGATGATCTTGTTATTGTCTTTATTGATCTTTGCCAACGGGAATGATATAAAGAGATTTTTCTTCTGAAAATTGCTGAAATGATTCCAGGTAAACCGGATTATATTTTTTTTCTTGTTATCTGTATTGCATTTATCATTATCCGAATCCCTTGGATTGGAAAGTTTTTCAGAGTCATTGATACCTTGTTTCATGAAAGTGGTCATGCGTTGATGGCTTTGTTTACCAGTGGGAATGTTTTAAAAATCGAATTGTTCAACGATACTTCTGGGACGGCGTTTACACAATCAGGCAATAAATTTTCCGAATTTCTTATTTCTCTTTCTGGCTATCCATTTGCATCAGCCATGAGTTTTGTTTTTTTTTACCTGATAAGACAAGGAAATTTTATTTGGGTTCTTTTAATACTCAGTATTTTTATTTTAATCAATCTTGCATTATGGGTTCGCAATAAATACGGTATTTTCTGGCTGCTTGCCTTTGGAAGTATTCTTTGGCTTATATACTATTTGAAAAATGACATGATCACCTATTGTTTTATTTTATGTGTGTCGTCCATTTTATTATTCGATTCCATTATTAAATGTTTTCAATTAGTTTATATATCATTTACATCACCTAAGAGTGCCGGCGATGCAGCCAATCTCAAGAAACAAACGTACATACCGGCATTCATTTGGGCATTTTTATTTCTTGTCATCTCTATGTATTTTACATATCAAATTTTTTTATTATTTTTTACATACGATTTTTTATCCTTCAGCTAACTAAAAAAATAATTACATTTGCAATCAAAATAATCTCCTTTTGTGAGTAAAATTAAAACACTTGCCGGTCAGACTGCCATTTACGGAGCCAGTAATATCATCGCACGTTTTCTGAATTTTTTGCTTGTTCCTCTATATACCTATTCTAACTTAACAAAAGCTGAATATGGCACCAACACTGAAATGTATGCGTTAATCGCATTTGTTTATGTCATTCTCACCTATGGAATGGAAACAGCTTATTTCAGATACTCCGAATTGGCTGAAGATAAAAAAAAGATTTATAGTACCAGTATTATTTCGTTATTGATCACCTCATTTATATTTATTCTTTTAATATGTATTTTTTCCGGTAATATTGCTGCATGGATGCATTACCCAAATCATCCTGAATATATACTTTGGTTTGGATGGATTGTTTTTTTTGATGCCATTACCGCCATTCCGTTTGCTCGTCTCCGTGCAGAGAACAAAGCGAAACGGTTTGCTTTGATTAAAGTCATTAATATTGCCGTAAGTATTGTGTTAAATATATTCTTTATTATCATTTGTCCGTTGCTTCTGAAACACAATATAATGCCAAACATCGTCAATCTTGTATTCAGCGGTCGGATTGAAGTAAAATATATTTTTATCTCTAATCTGATTGCCAGTGGCTTCACCTCATTATTTTTAATAAAAGAACTATTAGACATACGTTCAGGTTTTCATCTTGAGGTATGGAAAAGAATGATTGTTTATGCTTTACCACTCTTGTTGTTTGGATTTGCAGGTGTTATTAATGAAACGTTGGACAGAGTTTTAATAAAATATTTATTGCCTGGAGACATTGCTCTCGACCAACTTGGTATATATGGCGCTTGTTATAAAATATCTATTTTTATGACATTGTTTATTCAAGCATACAAGTATGCGGCAGAACCATTCTTTTTTGCTCAGGCAAAAGAAACGGATTCGAAAAAAACATATGCAACTCTCATGAATTATTTTATTATCATCGTTGCATTTATTTTTCTTATTACGACCATGTATCTGGATGATGTTTTTATTTATTTCATCGGGAAACCCTATCGTGTAGGTAAAAATGTTATTCCTATTTTATTGCTTGCAAATCTTTGTCTTGGGGTTTATTATAACTTATCCATCTGGTATAAATTAACAAATAAAACGATTTATGGTGCTTACCTGTCAGTTTTTGGCGCTATTATTACTCTAATTTTGAATATCTGGTGGATTCCTCTCATTGGGTATATGGGGTCTGCATGGGCAACGTTCATTTGTTATTTTTCAATGATGGTTATCTCGTATTTTGTCGGACAAAAACATTATCCTATTCAATATAATATGGGTAAGGCATTTGGATATCTTGGCGTAGTCATTTTGTTTTATCTGATCAGTTATTTTTTAAATTTACAAATTCTCTATATGCGTTTAATGGTACATACTATTTTTGTTATTACGTTCATCTTATTAATTATTAAAATAGAAATCCCTCAATATTTAAAATTATATTTGAAGAAATGAAAATTAAAATTGTTAATCAATCAAAACATGCCTTGCCTGCCTATGAAACTTCAGCATCTGCCGGTGTTGATCTCAAAGCAAATATTGATGCTCCTGTTAGTTTAAAACCTTTGCAGCGTGCATTGATTTCAACCGGATTATTTATCGAATTGCCTGTTGGGTTTGAGGCACAGGTTCGTCCACGCAGCGGTCTTGCCATTAAAAAGGGAATAACAGTCCTTAATTCACCCGGGACTATTGATGCGGATTACAGGGGTGAAATCAAAGTAATTCTTGTAAATCTATCGGATGAAATTTTTGAAGTGCATGACGGTGATCGGATTGCACAAATGATCATTGCTTCGCATGAACAAGCCGAATGGATTGAAGTTCAGGAATTGGTTGAAACAGAAAGAGGCGCCGGTGGCTTTGGTCATACAGGACATAAATAGATTAGTCAATAATTTTAAATATAAAAATACGATATAAGTTATAGAATAAAGTTTCGGATTAGAATTCTTTAACTGCACCTTTTTCAAAAATGAAATGAATTATTAATTCACTTTTTTATCATTCATGTTGAAATTTAAATTAAAAAACTAATTTTAAATTATTAATAACGGTTTACAAAGAATATAAAATAAATAAGATTACATATGAAGATTATCGTTCCAATGGCGGGCATGGGAAAAAGAATGCGTCCGCATACATTAACAACCCCTAAACCTTTACTTCCTGTTGCCGGTGTTCCAATCGTACAGCGACTTGTAGAAGATATTGCTGCAATTTGTACTGAAAAAATTCAGGAAATCGCTTTTGTTACCGGTGATTTTGGAAAAGACATTGAAAAAAAATTACTTCAGATTGCAGAAAAGGAAGGCGCCAAAGGGAAAATTTATTACCAATTGGAAGCTCTTGGTACTGCCCACGCCGTGCTTTGTGCCCATGAATCTTTGGATAATAAAACCATTGTTGCTTTTGCTGATACCTTATTCCGTGCTGATTTCCAACTGGATGAAAAGAAAGACGGGATCATTTGGGTGAATCAAGTGGATGACCCAAGCGCTTTTGGAGTTGTGAAAAAAAACGAAAAGGATATTGTTACTGATTTCATTGAAAAACCAAAAACAGATGTTGGAACAAATCTTGCTATCATTGGTATATATTATTTCAAAAACGGAAAATATTTGAAAGACGAGCTTCAATATCTGATAGATAATGAAATATGTAAAAATGGCGAATATCAGCTCACCGATGCCCTGCAGAATATGATGAAGAAAGGAACTTCATTTTATACCAATCAGGTGAACGAATGGCTCGATTGCGGTAATAAAGATGCTACTGTTTATACAAATCAGCGTGTGCTTGAAATAAACAGAAACACAAAAATGATTGCACCAACAGCCAAAATAATAAATTCGGAAATTATAGAACCTTGTTTTATAGGCGAACATGTTGTGATTGAAAATTCAAAAATCGGACCCTATGTTTCTATAGGTAATCATACGACTATCAGCAATTCTACAATTTCCAATTCAATTATACAAACCAATTGTCAGTTATCCAATGTTCAGTTTGCAGATTCCATGATCGGCAATTTTGTTATCAGTAATGGTAAATTTTCAAATCTGAGTATTGGTGATTATTCAACTATTCAATAATTCATGAGACCGGTCGGATACATATTGTATTTTTTGTTATTTGTTTTTGCGGGTTGTAATGTATCTCATAAGTTGCAGTCGGATAAAAATGCCTTATCTCCCGGTAAGAAGATGGCAATTACCAATATGTATGTTGATGCATGCAAAGAAAAAATTCTCGGGAACTTTAGTGAAGCCGGTAAATTATTTGAAGAATGTCTGAAAAATGATCCGAATAATGCTTCGGCAATGTATGAGTTATCCGGATTGAAATTTCAGGAAAAGAATTATGATGCTGCGCTCAAACTAGCTGAAAAGGCAGTTGCCCTTGAACCTGACAACAAATGGTATTTGCTCCAATTGGCTCGGATATATAAACAAAAAAAGTTTTACACGAAAGAAACCGAAATCTATTCACGATTAGTTCAGACAGATCCCTACAATGTTCAATATTATGATGATTGGGCAATGGCTTATATATATGCCGGTAAATCGGATGAAGCTATTCGTGTCTATAATCTTGCAGAGAAAAAAATTGGAATTACTGAAAATTTTTCATTGAGAAAAAAAGAAATTTATACAATCACCAACAGAACAGAGAAAGCTATTCATGAGATTGAAAATCTGATTGACAAATTTCCATCCAATACAAAATATTATGAGTTACTGGCAGAACTTTATATGAAAAATAAAAATTATAATAAAGCGCTGACTGTATTTCAAAAAATTGTAGAAATAAATCCTTCCAATGAATATATACACTTGTCTTTGGCGGATTATTACAGAGTTATTGGAAATAAAGAAGAATGGTATAATCATTTGAAACTGGCTTTTGTTAATCCCATGCTGAATATTGATCCGAAAATAAGTATTCTTTATTCTTATTTTCAACTTACAGAAACTCATAGCGAATACAAAAAACAAGCGTTTGAATTATGTAAAATACTTGCAGATGTTCATCCCGACGAACCGAAAGTTCATTCTATTTATGCTGATTTTTTATTTCGCGAAAAAAAATATTTAGAGGCACGAGATGAGTTTAGAAAAGTGAATGCATTGGATAACAGCAAATATATTGTTTGGGAACAACTGCTTTTATGTGAATCAGAAATAAAAGATTTTCAAGCAATGTCAGAGGAAAGTGAAAAAGCAATTGAGATTTTTCCCGAACAGCCCGCATTGTATTTATTCAATGGCTCATCACATTATCAGCTAAAACAATATTCTAAAGCAGTAGAAGCGTTTAATCATGGGAAAGATCTGGTCATTGACAATAAACCATTATTAATTCAGTTCTATTCTAATCTTGGAGATGTTTATTTTCAAATGAAACAAATGAGTAAGTCTGATAGTTCGTTTGAAAAAGTTTTAACCTTAGACTCAACCAATACATATGTGTTAAATAACTATGGGTATTATTTGTCAGAGCGGGAAACCAGATTGGAATATGCCGAGAAATTGGCTCGGAGAGCAAATGAACTTAAACCGAACGATCCGGCTTATCTTGATACCTACGGATGGATTTTATATAAATTGAATAAATTTGATGAAGCCAAAAAATGGATTGATCAGGCACTGGGATCAGGAGGTGATAAAGATGCGATCATTCTGGAACATTGTGGGGATGTTTTATATAATCTCGGTCAGGTTCCCGTAGCTATTGACTACTGGAAAAAAGCCAAACAAACCGGTAAGGGGACTGACTTACTGGATAAAAAAATTGAAGATAAAACACTCTACAGATAATGAATGTGATATTAAGACATATGTGGAGAAAAAAAAGAAATAAAAATAATCTAGTAAGCCTGTTTCTTTCCGTATGGATGATGTATTCATGTAGTCCGGCTCGGCAAACCATTCGGGAGCCCCTGAAGAATTACGGTGTGGATTATTTATTCGAGAATCTCAAAAAAAATGAATTTAAATTTGATTGGCTCAACGCAAATTTTAGTGCGACCATAGAAATAAATAAAAATACAAATTCATTCAACGGATTATTACGAATACGAAAGGACAGCGCCATCTGGATCTCCATCACTCCTGCGCTGGGAATTGAAGTAGCCCGTTTGCTCGTAACCAATGATTCAGTTAGGATGATCAATCGGTTGAATACAACCTATTTTATTGGCGATTATAAACTCATTAATAAAATGTTTAATGCGGATATTGATTTTGATATGTTCCAGTCATTTCTCATAGGGAATGATTTTTCTTATTATGAAAATGGGGTTTCCGGCAAATTCAGAGCGAATATTGAAAATAAAGTATATCATTTGTTTACGGCAGAACGAAGAAAACTGAAAAAATTTATTAAAAGTAAAGATGATGCTGACCGTATTTTTATTCAGAATATTCGGCTTATCCCCGAAACATTTAAAATTTCCGAATTGACCATCAAAGAAAAAAAATTTTATGATGACAATAGAAAGTTGGATGTGCATTACAAAGATTTCAGACTTATCGAAAATCAACAATTCCCATACCATCTGGATGTTGAAATCACAGATAAAGAACAACAAGTGAAAGTAACAATTGATTTCTCGAAAATCAGTGTGAATGTTCCTCAAAATTTACCTTTCACTATTTCTTCCAGATATCAGAAAATAGAAAAATGAGAATACGAGAGAAAAACATATATGGTATTTATGAATATATTTTTTATGTATTATCCTTTTGTTTTATTCTTCTTACCCAAGTGGGTCATGCCCAGCAGGAAAAAGACAAATTGAAAACCAATAAACAAAAGATTTTAAAAGAGATTGAACAAAATAAAAAATTATTGAATGAAACGCGTAAGGTAAAAAAATCATCATTGACGAAACTGGTTATTCTGAACAATCAGATCAGTAAAAGGGAAGAGTTGATAAACAATACCAACACCGAAATTCATATCGTAGAAGGGAGAATAAATCTGAATAAGAATGAAATCGATAGGTTGCAGTATAATTTACAAACATTGAAACAGGAATATGCAAAGATGATTTGTTATGCGTATAGAAACCGTAATTCCTATGATCAACTGATGTTCCTTTTTTCCTCAAGAGATTTTTATCAGGCGTATCGTCGGTTAAAATATCTTCAGCAATATAGTCAGTATAGAAAAAAACAAGCTGAAATGATTCAGGGCACACAGGTACAACTGAACGACCGATTAAATAAGTTGGGTCAAATAAAAAATGAAAAGCAGATTTTGGTCAAAGGGCAGGAGCAGGAAAAGATCAGGTTGGGTGAAGAGAAAAAAGAACAAAATAAAACGTATCAGGAACTGACGAAAAAAGAAAAAAAGATATTGGATGTTATTAAGGAAAAAGAAGCAACTGCCCATAAACTGCAGAGAGCTATTGAAGACATGATTGCACGTGAGATCGCTAAAGCAGATGCAGATGCTAAAGCAAAATTAAAAGCAAAAAAAGATAAATCACCAACCCTTTCATCACAAGCTGAAACACCCAAAACAACTGCTATAACTGAATTACCTTTGACACCGGAAGAACAATTATTATCAAATAATTTTGCCGGAAACAAAGGACGGTTGCCATGGCCTTCAGCAAATGGTATTATTTCCAATACGTTTGGAACTCACGATCATCCGATTTTATCGGGCATCAAAACGATGAATAATGGCATTGATATTACGACCTCCCGCAATGCAAGAGCCAGAGCGGTTTTTGAAGGAAAAGTATCGGGTGTAATCTCAATTCCGGGTGCTGGGAAAGCCGTCATAGTCCGTCATGGCGAATATCTCAGCGTGTATTCAAACCTCTCAGACGTATTTGTCAAAATGGGTGATAAAGTCAAGATCAAGGATGAAATCGGGACGGTTTTAACCAATACAGAAGAATCCAAAACAGAACTTCATTTTGAACTCTGGAAAGGAAAAACATTGATGAATCCTGCTCCATGGCTATCTGTCCAAAAATAAGTTGAATTTTTTATATAATTTTTGTAAAAAGTATTGATTTTTATTTTTGTTTAGTATAATTTTGGATGGTTATAATTTTCATTAATACTTTTGCACAATGGACGATTTAAAACTTGATTATCTTGAAAGAATCAAAACATTACTTGAAAAAGATGATGTTTCCAATCTGACGAAATATATTGCCAGAATAAAAAAGAGTGTTGAAAATGATCCGAACTTTGAAGAAATAATCGCTGAAATTGATAATAAAAATTATGATCTGGCACTTAATATTACCGAAGAAGTGCTATATGAAAATTCCGATAATGAATTTAATGAAGTGTATGCGAAAGATTCATCGGATGATATGAACGACGATGAAATGATTATCGGTTACGAAGGTGAATCTTTCAATGAAACTGACGATCTGGATCAGAATTATTAATTCCATCTTTTTGATATTTTTTTACTTCACCCTTTTTATTTTGATTTTACATTTTTATAATTTTTATTTTAAATGATTTTAAAAAGGATTATAAATCATTCGAATGTCTATTTATTCGGATTAATGCTACTTGCAGCGGCATTGCCCATGTCTCGGTATATCATGAGCGTTGCACAGTTTATTTTAATCGGAAACTGGTTCTTACTCAATGGAAATCCGATTGAGAATGCGCGTTTGTTCTTTAAACAGAAGCCCGCTTTGGTTTTTACATCTATTTATTTTCTACATATACTTGGATTGCTCTATACAAATGATTTTAATTATGCCTTCAATGATTTACGGATCAAGCTGCCTTTGCTTGCTTTGCCGTTTATTTTTGCAACTTCAGAAAAATTAGAAGAAAATAAATTTATTGCTGTTTTGTTCTCATTTATTGCCGGTGTTATTGCTGAAACCATTCGTTGCAGTTTAATTTATGTATCAGGGAAGTTCGTTGATATCCGCGATATATCACCTGATATCTCCCATATCACGTTAAGTTTGACGATCGTTTTTGCTCTATTTATTCTTGGGTATTTCATTTTTCATAATAATAAATTCAACATCTATTTAAAAATATTTTTCGGCATGATCATTGGCTGGTTAATTACATTTCTTTTTTTGTTGGAATCATTGACTGGCTTGATCACGCTACTGTTGACAGGTATTATTTATTTTATTTGTCGGGTGATTTCTTCACGTAAGGGACGTTGGTATCACAAGATGTTATTCATGACGGGCATCCTTTTTATCCCATTCAGTTTTATTATGTATATATTTTTTTTAAATACAGAGATGAAGCATGTTCATCCGGTTGATTTCAATAAACTGGATTCAATCACACCACTGGGGAATGCCTATTCACATGATACACTCACCCTGCAAACCGAGAATGGATATTATCTCTGGATTTATTATTGTCAGAAAGAAATGAGAGATACCTGGAATAAGAAAAGCAAATTCGATTTTGATCGTTTTGACAGAAGAGGTCAGAAAGTGGAACATACATTGGCTCGTTTCCTTACCTCTAAGGGATTTCGGAAAGATGCTGAAGGAATCAATAAACTGACAACCGAAGAGATTCATATGATCGAAAATGGAATATCCAATTACAAACATAGAGATAATTTTAATATAAACTCAAAATTTGAACAGATTTTCTGGGCAATCAATATATATAAGAAAAAAGATGATCCGAACGGAAACACCCTTACCCAACGGCTGGCTTATTGGGATGTGGCGATAAAAATTATTTCTGAAAATGTTATTTGGGGGGTAGGAACCGGTGATGTGAAACAATCATTTTTGAACTATTATGAGAAAACACATTCCAAACTGATCCTCAGATTACGCTTACGTTCTCATAACCAATTTATGGCTATATGTATTGCTTTCGGATTGATCGGGTTCTGTTGGTTTTTATTCGGATTGTTGTATCCGCCGATCCGATTGAGAATGTTTACCGATTATTATTTTTTGATCTTTTTTATTCTGTCAATGCTTTCATTTCTTCCGGAGGATACTCTGGAAACACAAGCCGGTGTTTCTTTCTTTACTTTTTTTTATGCATTATTATTATTTGGAAAAAAATAACGATTTTTATTTATGCTACGAAAGTATATATATAGTTTGAAAAGAAGTTCCAGATCGTAACCACCAGAATTGCAAATAATTTTGCCAGATAAAAATTCATTCTTGATTTGTTAACCAGCAGCCAGATAATAAACGTATTGATCCCTAAACCAATGAGGGAAATCATTAGGAATTTTGAATATTCAATAGCGATCGCAGGATTTTGGCTGTGAAAAGTCCACACTCTGTTTAAAATATAATTGCTCGAAGCAGCTGTTGTAAAACCGATGGCATTTGCAATATATTTATTGATTAGGATTTTTTCTTTACACAGATAGGTAATACTAAAATCAACCAATATTCCTGATAATCCTACAAAACAGAATTTGATAAATTTGATGAGAAAGAGTTTGTCGGTGAAAAAACTATTCATAAGGATTGAATTAGTGCGTTAATATCATACATGTTGCAAAAATACACATTCCTTTCAAAGGATTTGTTTTTTTTCAGTGCTACCGGTAGATTAAATTCTTTTTGAGGTACTGAATAAAAAATATTTTTTTGTTTAAGATATGCAGCAAGGTATTCCTGTTCTGTCTGGCCGGGCGTGGGAACCAGAATAGCCGGTTTATTCATTGACAACAGATCCATTATTCCTGAATAACCGGAACGACAGAGGATCAATTCGGATTCATCCATATATTTTTTTAATTCATTCGAAGAAAGATGAGAGAACACTTTAATATGGTTTTCCAGAAAATATTCATTCTCCGTTTCAGTGATTCCCCGGATGATAACTGCGTTCAGTCCGCTTACGCTCAACTGTCGGATGATTATTTCTTCAAAGATCGTCCGTTGGGGCTCAGGACCTGAGAGAATTACCATCAGATCGTATGTGAATTTTTTCTTTTCAGTTGTTTCTGATTGTGAAAACCTTGATAAGTGACCGATGAAACGGGTATTGGACGGAAGATGACGGGAATGGCTCAAATCTCCTGAAAGATTATTTTCTGTATCACTATCCGGTATCCAGCATTGTGAATATTTGGTAATGAAAAATCTGGTGATCAGAAATAACGGATATTCCATAAACTTAACGATTGGCGGGCATTTGATCCGGAGCTGGTGCGTGATGAATACGGATTTTATCTGTTTACTCCAAAGCCCATAACGGTTATCCGAAAGAACAAGATCAATCTGATAAGCATCAATGATTTTTTTTAATTGCCGGTGTTCACGAATGATTCCAGAAAGTATGCGTGGAATAGAATAAATCATTTTCACTAGTTGATTGGAGCGTGTTGAATAAGAAACATTATAACCCGGTAAATCGATGAATGTCAGATCCGGAAATTCCTTTTTAAGTAAATACATTGAACGACCCGATGCAGCAATCAAAACAAGATGACCATCTGCCATGAACGTTCGGATAATTGGAATACAGCGTGTTGCATGCCCCAGTCCCCAATCAAGCGGACAGACTAAAATATTTTTTTTATTTCTCAAAATAATGCAACTTTGTTTACAAATTTATCAAATTAATTTACTCCGTGTTAAATTTTCAGATAGCCATCACACAGATACCCGGTATAGGAGATATGAATGCCAAGAAGATCATTTCCTATTGCGGTTCGGTGGAGTCCGTATTCATGGAGAAGAAAAGTAAACTCCGGAAAATTCCAGGCATTGGGGATTTCCTGGCTTCCTCCATTGTGGATAACAGGGATGAAGCCCTATTGCAGGCAGATATCGAAATTGCATTTATTCAAAAACACAAGATCAAAACATTTTTTTATCTGGATGAAGGTTATCCCGTTCATTTGAAGGAATGCCCGGATAGTCCTATTTTATTATATTTTAAAGGGGATGCTGATCTGAACAATGATAAGATCATCAGTATAATCGGTACTCGTAATGCTACTGATTATGGATTAGAAATTTGCAAACAAATCATTGAAGGGTTGGCACATTTGAAAATACTTGTCGTCAGCGGACTTGCATATGGCATTGATATTTGTGCTCATAAAGCTGCGCTGGATAATCATCTCAGTACCGTTGGTGTTTTAGCTCACGGGCTTGACCGTATCTATCCGGCTGTTCATAAACCTGTTGCCAAACAAATGATTGAATCCCAAGGTGGACTGCTGACAGAATACCGCATCAACACCAATCCCGATCGTGAAAATTTTCCAAGCAGGAACAGGATTGTTGCCGGAATGGCGCATGCTACACTCGTCATCGAATCGGGTAAGCGAGGCGGTGCATTGATCACCGCTGAAATTGCAAACTCATACAATAAAGATGTATTTGCAGTCCCCGGACGCATTGGAGATACCTATTCCGAAGGATGTCATTATCTGATCAAGAATAATAAAGCAGCCATGATTGAATCAGCAGAAGATATTATTTCAATGATGGGATGGAAAACAACAGAGAAAAATAAAAAGATTAAACAGAAAAAATTATTTACTGACCTTACACCGGAAGAAGAGAAATTAATAGCTGTGCTTAAGGAAAATGGAGAGTCAAGCATTGATTATTTATGTCTGCAATCTCAAATCAGCATGGGTAAAGCTGCATCTGCTTTGTTAAATCTTGAGTTTGAAGAAGTGGTTAAAAATCTCCCGGGTAAAAGGTATAAACTGGTATAAATAAATTGTTTTTTATAATAGTTCATTTTCCGAATAAGGTTTTTGTAAATGATTATAACATTTAAATAAAATAGAACGCTGATGACGCAGATAAATAGGATAAACACTGATAATTTTAAATGTACGAGTATTGTTGAAATAATTATTTTAACAACTATGAAATTGGTAAGTTATTCTAATTAAGAGTGGAATTAAAAATTCAACTATATTTTTCAAATCTGAAAAATCATATTGAATCATACTAATCAGCGTCATCTATGTTCTTTTTTTGACAAGTGAATAGTGACAATTCTCTTAATATTTAAAAATAGCGTATTCAATATAAACTTAAAAAATTCAAAATTATATTTACATTGTTTTACTGTTCTTATAAATTTAATTTTTTTAATTATGACAAAAGTAATTATTCAAAATCTGACTTCCGATGAGTTTGAAAAAAAAGGGATTGAATCATGGCCAATCTGGACTAAGGATATTTCACGTTTTGACTGGTATTACGATACCGAGGAAGAATGTTATATCTTACAGGGTGAAGTGATCGTTGAAACAGCAGAAGGAAATTTCACCATCAAGCCGGGTGATTTTGTTACGTTTAAAAAAGGGTTGAAATGTGTGTGGGATGTGAAAAAACCAATCGAGAAACATTATAATTTCAGATAAGTTTTGAATGCTAATTTTGTTGAACTACACGTCGGTAATTTTTGTATTTTAGGACTAAAGTCCTTTATTAACGGGTGTTTTTGCTAACCACGAACTAAAGGTCGTGGTTAATGAAGTTCAATGAAATCGGGCTTTAGCCCAAAATAAATAAAAAATATCGAACTATGCATAGAGAAGAAGTTGAGAAAATTACAAAAAAGGCAGGAAATTTTTCCTGCCTTTTTTTGTGAAATTATTTTGTGGAGAATTTAAAACATGTTTTGTGATGATATTCTTTTCCGGGCAATAATAATGTGGAAGGAAAATCTTTCTGATTCGGTGAATCAGGATAATGTTGTGTTTCTAAGCAAAGTCCATTGCGGTGTTTGTAAGGCAGACCTTTTTTGCCGATCAATGAGCCGTCGAGGAAATTCCCGCAATAGAACTGAATACCGGGTTCGGTGGTGTAAACCTCCATGTATCTCCCGCTTTCAGCTGAATAGACCGTTGCAGCCAATGTTAATTCACTTTCTTGTTTTTTATTCAATACCCAGTTGTGGTCGTATCCCCCGCCATAGGTAAGCTGAATGAAATTATCTTTTATACGTGCTCCGATTTTTTCAGGTTTGGTAAAATCCATCGGAGTGCCTTTCACATCTTCCAGTTTACCTGTTGGTATAAGTGTAGAATCCACAGGCGTATATTTATCGGCATTCAACATGAGTTCATGTGCGAGAATATCTCCGCTGCCTTCGCCATTCAGGTTGAAATATGAATGCTGTGAAAGATTGATGATCGTGGGCTTGTCGGTGGTTGCAGAATATTCAACCGTGAGTTCATTGTTGTCATTGAGCGTGTAAATTACTTTGGTGGTAAGTGTTCCGGGATAACCCTGGTCACCGTCAGCACTGGTCATGGTGAATGTAATAGCTGTATCGCCGCTTTGCTGGGCATCCCATACCAGTTCGCTGAACCCTTTTTTACCGCCATGCAGGGAGTTAGGTCCGTTGTTGATGGGCAATGTGTATTCCGTGGAATCAATTTTGAATTTACCTTTGCAAATACGGTTGGCATATCTGCCAACAACCGTACCGAAGTAAGGATCTTTATCACCCATGTAGCCGTCAATGGTTTTGTACCCTAACACAATATCATCCATTTTGCCTGCTTTGTCCGGAGTTGTGAGCGCAACAATGGTTGCACCATAATTGGTGAAGGCAATCTCCATTCCGTTTTTATTTTTTAAAATAAAAAGATCGGTTTTTTTCCCGTCAACTTCTTTTTGAAAATCTTCTTTTTTAATCGTCAGATTTGATTTTTGTTTTGATGTGCATGAAGCGAGGATAACAACGCCTGCAAGCAATGCCAGACAGATTTGTTTTATTTTCATAGGTTAAAAAATTTAATTATAAATACGATTGAATTTCAAGATGAACAAACGTACACGATTTTTTTTAGATAAACAAATACTGTATTGAAATTTGATGTTAAGTAACCCCGATTTTATTGTCCGGTTAAGATGAAGAATATTGTAAATAACATCACAACCGAGCCGCATACAGCCCGTATTGCATCAAGGGAAGTGGCTGGTGTGTAAACGAAGTGGGACAATTAAAACACAGCAACAGCTCGAATTGATGCAATATTGCGAAAGCCATGTGCGATAAGGGCATTATGCGGCTCTTGTCCGCCTCTGGCGGATTGTTGCTTTTGTGTCAAGACAAAAGCAATAAGAAAAAATATAGTAAATAAGCAATAGTGCAATAATACAGTTATTACCGAATATAAAAATGAGCCTGACGAGTTCATATTTCGACAGGCTCAATATGACAATTAAAAAATCATTCGTAAGTAGGATCAGAAACTTTTAATTTCACCTCCGCCGAAAATGGCAGACCCTTTAATGATAAGCTCTCTGGTTGTGTCGGTCATAGTTCGGATGTTTGAACGTTTATCCACAAAGCCGCCCATTACAGATGACGTTTTTAATTGAACAGTCCAGTCGGCAGGAACAATGAGCGTTACACCGCCGAACACACATTCAATGACCAGTTCTGTTTTCCCTTCGGGTAAGGTGGCTTGAGTCAGATCCAACTCCAATCCGCCGAACACATTGCTGATGCGCCCACCTTTGAATTCGCCATTGAATTTCTTTTTCGACCCACTGAAAATATTTTCTTCATTCATAAATTCACTGCCGGTAACTGTTTCCTGCTGCTGATAGTGCCTGTGCCATTTTTCCCAGCGATGATGATGATGATGTGCTGATCTGCGGCGGAAGATGATCAGGATACCTGCTACTATGAGCAATGCAGGCCAGAAACTATTTACATAATTATAAGGGAAAATACAGAGCAGGGGGATAATGAAAAAACTTCCTACAACAATCAGGATAAACCCGAACATCCAACTTTCCCTTGAAAACAGGTTGATCAACCCGATTGATATCAGCAGCATCTGCCAGGAAAAGAAGATCGGTTTGTAAGCGATCGGCAGCCAGCCCGTGTTAAAGCCAAGCAATAAAGCGCCGGCAGCTATGACGAGTAAACCAAAAATAATTTTTTTCATTCGTTTGGGATTGTGATTACACGTTGTGTTTGTTTCCATTTTTTTAAGATTTTAAAATTAATACTTTTTTTGATTTTAACTTTGATGAATACAGGAGCAAAATTATAATCATGCATTGGGAATGAAAATAACAAATCGGTGAACAGCCGAAAAAAACCGTTGAAAGAGGGATGAGATTTATTTACTGAACAAACACTTTTTGTTTTGAAATGATCTTGCTTTCCTTGTCAGTCAGCATGAATAAATAAACTCCGGTTAATGGTTTTGGAATTTGAATATTGACAGCGTTGTTATGGTTTGAAGAAATATCCTGAGAAAATAATATTCGTCCAAGCATATCAATCAGTTGAAGATTTGTTTTTTCACTATTAGTTGTCTGCCACGTAACGGTCAGTTGGTTGGAGGATGAAGGGAATACATTCAGTTTTGCCTGTGTTTGTAGGGATTCTACAGAAGTAATCAGATTGCTTTCCAAGGTGATCACTTTTGGATTTGTGAAAACAGATTGAATATGAGCAGTAGAATTTTGTGAAGCAACCAGATCACTCCATGAAACAAAATACGCCCAGGGGGCATCTACGGCAAAGCATTCATCAACATCAGGAATAGGACCGTTTTCGGACATGGTAATTATTTTTTCGCCATTCACTAATTTGTAAAGGTCATCGAATATCTTTTTTTGCGACCCATACACATAATCCCCCGGATACGAATCATAGCCGATGATATCCACCTTGTCATTTCCGGGGTACCAGTCTGCTTCCGGTGTGGACCACACCCAGATGAGGTTGTGCAATTGGTGGTAGTTGGTTAAGCGGTCATAAATTATATCATATAATTTTTTGCATGCATCAGCGTTTTTGGCACCCCACCAGAACCACCCGCCGCCTGCCTCGTGCAGCGGTCGCCACAGCACAGGTACATCGGCATCACGCAAGCGTTTGAGCTGAACGGCAATGGCATCAATATCCCGCAATGCATCTGTGTATTCCTGATTGCCCGGCACAACAGCGCGTGAAACATCAAAGGGTGTTTGGTCTGAATAAAAAGTGCTTGATTTCAGTTGTCCGCCCGAAGGAGAAAACCAATGCCACTGAAATGTGACAATCCCTTTCTTGTTAGTTTTGTTATACCAGTCAATCGCTGCTTTCACATTGCCGTCATCCCATCCGAGCCATTGTGTGCCGCCAATTCCCCACGGATTATGAGGTGAATAATTCTGCATTTCAAAACCTCGGATGATCGGATTTTTTCCTGCTATTGCGACCAACTCCGAATAATAACTGTTGGTTTGTCCGGATAAAATTTTTGTTCCATACATTGATCGGAGAAAATCATAAAGGTTTTTTGTGGTAGCATTTATCTGCGGATCAACAGGTGAGGAGACAACCGTTGAATAATCGTGGAGTGGCTGCGTTGAAGGTGCAGCAGTCAGTTTATCAAAATCAGTCCAACCCCAGTTTTTAAGTACTGTGATCGTATCTTTTCCTCCGTGAAAATAAACGGTGAATGCCTGAAGGTCAGTATAACTGTTTGTAGCAGGAAAAAACACATTGGAATAAAATGTATTATTTATAAAGATATCCTGTGTTTTTGGTCCATTGTTTCCAATATATCGGATAACAATATCATAACGACCTTTCATTGTTCCTGAAAAAATCACAGAGAATTTATCACCTGTATTATCCATCCCAGTCACATATCCTGAACCCGAATACCCTGTAACGGCATTGCTGACAGTTACTCCCTGCAATATACCTTTCTCTGCTTCAACAACAATGGATTGAGAAAAAAGAGAAGGAGAAAAAATAAGAAAAAAAAATATCAGAGAAATAACAAATGATTTCATTTTAGATTTTTAAAATGACAGCTATAAATTTTTTGTTTTAAGATTGTCAGTATTATTCAATGACAAACCTACATGAATTTTCTAAAATAAAAAAATCGGAAATCATTAAACGAAAAAGAGTATCAAAAATTCTATTGTTTGCAGACTTATTAAAAACAAATTATTGTTTTTTATATTTAAAAGTTCTCCATTCTCCCACATGCGGCATTTGCATATATAAATCCATTTCTGAAGAAGTGATTGAATTTATTTTATAATTTTCTAGTGTTGTAGAGGCAGAACCATTACGAATTGAATATTGAAATGAAATAATATTGTCGCTAATACTCCATGTACCTGATCCGGTCAGATGATTTAATCCTTTTTCAACATCAACCGAAAGATTCCGAGGAGGGTACGTACATGTTGGTAAAGAATTATTTAATGAAGATAAAGCAATGCCCCATCCATATTGAGAACAATCAATACTGAATGTATTATCATCATTAATTGTAAAAATATAATTTTTGTATCCTGAAATATTCCAAATGGGGAGCGATTTGCAATTAGGATAAACAGATTTATAATAGGGAGAGGGGATGTAATGTCCCGTAATTTCACGAAACCCAAAAGTTTCATTTTGAGCATCCCAACTCAACGTGTCAGAAGATAATAATTTTTGATCTGTTCTTGAAGATGCACCGGAATACATAACCCATGTTCCTACGTAAGGAGAAACGGATTTAAGGATACAAGATATATCTTTACTGGCTTTAACAGTGCCATCTGTAAAGGTAATTGAAAATGAAAAATTCTGATCTGTGGTTTGTGTAGTTGAAAAAGAAATAAAGAAACTGCTTGCAGAACCGGTGATATTGGAAACTTTTACATTTGTTCCATTGGTAGTTACCTGTACGTTGAATTTAGATATATCATCAGCAAATTTTTGTTCTGTTACATTTGAATAAGTGGGTAAACTGCCGAATTTTCCTGCAAGATAATCTGTCCATATTGAACGGAGTTTATTATATATTTTAATAAAACCTGATACAGCGGTGCTTGAAGAAAACTCATCACTGGCTTGTATAGAGCGGAAAGTAGGTTTTATCAAACAATTTATTTTTTGATTATTATTTATTTCAATAACACCTTTCTTTTTATTTTCCTTTGTTTGTACAATATTTGATGCTTTATCATATGTAACATCCGCAAGATAGTTAGTTCCCCAGTAGGTAATATGAAATCCTTCATTTAATGCTTTCAGGGCAGTATTTAATACAGGAGAAGCATGTCCCCAAAAAAAGTGATACCCTATTTCCATGGCAATAGCCGCTGTAACGATCACTGCTCCTCCTGAAGCCCCTGCAGCTGTGGCTATTAAAGCTCCAACGGTTCCGGATAAGATCACAAAATTTTCCGCTGCACCTTTATTTTTTCCTTTTTTCTGAGCTTTATAATAATTATTCACGGAAGTTTTCAAGTCATCAATCAGTTTTTGATTGTTTTGTAAAAAGGTAACTACCTGAATTTTTTGTACAGAAGATAATTTTTTATAATCGCTGTATGCCTGGTTGATTTCGTTTTTTGAATTGGATAATTCAGGAGACAGTTGTAACGAACTATCCTGTTGCTGAATAGAATCGAATGCATTATTAGCTTCAGAAACGAATTTCATGATAAAACCATCAGGGTCAGTGACAGCAGTACTTTGAGAAATAGTAACGTTGATAGGTTTTTCAATTAATTCAGAGGTAAGCAAATAGCTTCCCGGGTTAATATCGGGAGTAAGCAGGACTAATTCATTAGCTGATATTTTTTTGAACGTAACATCTGTTGTGCCCAATTTACCTGTGTAAGTATCTTGTGTAAGTATTCCATCCACATGAATTTGAATGATCTGATAAGGTTTAATGATTGAATCAGAAATTACAAACTTGACTTGTGCTTGTTGTTGTTGGTTGTTATTTTTTTTAGGATCTTTCTGACAGCCGGTTTGTGTATATGTACATGCAATAAATAAAAGGATTAATGTAAGTAAAGTTTTTTTTGATTTCATTTTTTTAAACTATTAATGGATGAAAAATTACTTAATATGTTAATGAACTACAACTTTTTGAAAATAGTTTTCAGTTTTTGTATTTATCATTATTATATATAACCCGGGATTCTTAATATTGATTTCCGTTTTGTCAAATATATTTAATTTTTCTTCCCAAATGATCTGTCCCTGAAGATTCATGACTTTCAGATTGACTTCATCTGAAGTTTCGGGAACTTCAATAAATATTTTTCCTGATGAAGGATTCGGATATACCACTATTTTTTTAGATAAATGTTCATTGATTCCGATATTCTGATTATCAACAGTAATTTTAATATTATTACTTTGAATTGTTTTCCCATTCAGAGTTGAAAAGCAGGAAATGTAATATGTTCCAATTGAACTAAATTGAGGATAAAATTCAGTTCCTGTAACAGCAGAGTTAAAAGATTGAAAAGGACCATCAGGACTTAAAGCGTATTTCCATTCTCTTGAATCAGCCACAGGTGTTTCATTTATGTAAATTGTTTTACCTGACTGATTTATTTTTATCTGTTGGTTTGCATCAGGGACAATATTATTCGAAAAGTCTGTCAACTCAGCTAACCCAGTATGAGAAAGAAACCATTTATTACCTTTATTATCAATAATAATGTCAATAATCCCATTATCGCAAAGTCCACTGTTTTTGGTGTTAAAGGATGTCCAGTTTGTTCCGTCAAATTTTGAAACGCCACCTGAAAGTCCATTCATGTCAGTAGAAGTACCTATCCAGGCAGTTCCATTTTTTTCAATAGCGATAGATGTAATATGATTGTGTAATAAACTACAATTTCCCGTATTATAGGTGGAATATAATTTTGAAGTGGTATCATAAACTGATAGACCATTATCTGTTCCTATCCAGAATTTGCCCGGAGAAAAAGCTAAAGCGGTTATATAATTGCTTGCTATCCCATTGTTAGTTGTGCTATTCGCCCATTTGCTCCCATCCGTATTTACACTCCACAACCCTTCGCCATGTGTGCCAAAATAAATTCTATCAACATATGGGCAGTATTCAGCACGATAAACATCGCTTTTTTGTGGTAATTCATATAATTTACTATTTATTAATGTGCCATTTTTATCATAATTTCCAATAATCCCTTTATATCCGCAAATCCAGAAATTCCCTGATTTATCGGTTGTCATATCTAACGGATAAAATAATTTATTATCTATTTGAAACCGATTAATATACTTTCCCATAGTGAATTTGTGAATATATAAAAAATCTGCTGCAACAAAAATATCATTACCGGAAGTGTCAGCATAGGTGCAACTTGCAACTGTGATCGTATCTCCGGTAAAAGATGAACCATTGAATTTCAGTAAACGCTGAGCAGAAATCCAGATATTCCCATTTTTATCCAATACCATATCATTTGACCAACTTATTTCTTTTTGATCAAAAGTCAATAATTCTTTTTGCTGATCATTTTTTATTTGCCATACACCTGGATACTCTTGAGTTCCAACCCAGACTGTACCATCAGACATGCTTTTTATAACACGAATTACAGAATCTTTTCTTGGGTGGATATCAATTTTATGTCTGGTTTCGTAAAGGTCAATATTTGTCCAGCCAGCACCATCATATTTTTTAATTCCATTTTTTGTTCCTATCCAAATATTATTTTTATTGTCAGCATGAATGCTCATTATATCATTTTCATTAGTATATTTAATTGAATCTGATGCATCATGCCATTTGTGTCCATCAAAGATAAATAAACCACCCCATCCACCTGTCCATACATTTCCATTTTTGTCCACCGCTAAACCACATAAATTTAAAACCATGTGTTCACAAATTGATGGTTCCCCATTAAAAATACATGGAGTATCAATCATTTCAGAGTATGTCCATGAAGTACCGGTAAATTTAGCAATTCCTTTGCTTAAACCTGCCCATATAGTTGAATTATTATCTATAATTAATTTACACACATTATCAATTGTCAAACCGCTGTTTTGTGTATTATAATAAGTCCATACAGTTCCATTTAAACAGTTTATTCCTTTCCGTGTTCCAATCCAGATTTTGTTCTGATTATCTATAACTATTGATGTAACTGTATCATTTTGTAACAGTCCGTTGGTTTTATTGTAATAAGTCCAGTTTTGTCCGTCAAATACTGACACACCTGAAAATGTACCGAACCATTTCTTCCCACTTTTATCAATAGCTATACAAGAAACAACATTGTCAGATAAACCATTTGTTTGTGAAAATGTTTTAATAATATTTCCATCCAAATCCGTTTTAAATACACCGCTATTTGTACTAACCCACATGTATTGACCTTCGTCAGCAAAGTCAGTTACCTGAGTAAAAGAAAAATAAGATATCCAGTTTTGGGCTTGAATATATTGATTGGAAGAAGAAAGTAAAATGAATAGAAATAATATTAGAATATTTTTCATATTAAAAAATTTATTTAAAAATAGATGTTTTTTAATAATGAATTAAAGAATTGATATATGTCAAATCTTTATTGGATTTTCTTAACACCTTTAATTTTTGGTAAAAATGGGACAAGTATATATTTAATAAATCTAAATATATTATTTATTTTTCTATTAATGCACTCTTATGTTTTTAAAAGGAATTAACTCTGTTTTTTTAAAAATTATCTAACCAGAGACAATATCCCTTGCTCAATAAAATCGGTGTCATCTAACATAACAGCATTTAATTTCCAGACATATAAACCTTCAGGTTGGACAATATCTTTGTATTTGCCGTCCCATCCGTTCACTTGTTCATCACTTTCAAAAATCTTGTAACCCCATACATTATAAATTTCAAAGTGCATAGTTTTGATAGGTCCCCGAACATATAACCGGTCATTAACACCATCTTCATTTGGCGAGAAAGCAAGAGGCAGCCAGGGCAGCATACGTTTTGTCACCATCAGTGTTTTGGATAAAGTATCCCTGCATCCAATATCATTTTTCACTATCAATGTCACAACATAGATTCCCGAATCACGGTAAACATGTTTGGGGTCTTTCTCCGTTGAGGTGCCCTGATGCAAACCAAACCACCACATGTAGTCGAGCTTTTCTGATGCCACATTCGATACAGACCGGTTTGTGAATTCCACTCTGGTCATTTCCATAATTTTATCCGGTGCATAATTGAACTCTGCCTGAGGCAAGGTACCAATGGATATTTCTGCTTTACCCCGTGTAATGGACTTACAGCCCTGCACATTTTGTTTGGCTTCCACATACATAGTAACACCTGAAGTTACATGCGGTATCGTAAAACTTGTTCCGGACTGTATTACAGTACCTCCGAATTCATCAGCATACCACGAATAAATACATTGTGCCTCCGGATTTTCTACTTTTAGTACTACATCTTTTGGCTCTTTTGAACAGACAAGTTGGGGTTTTATCACTGGTATGGCAGGCGCCGCAATCGCATCAATGTGAACAAAAGCCGTATCACTGCAATGATTCAAATTAAACATCACAACAGAATAATCTGTTGAACTGACAGGTGATACCTGAATGCTTGATGATGTAGCACCTGTATTCCACAAATAAAGATTATCTGTTCCTGTTGCCGTCAAAGTGACCGAAGACCCTGCACACACGGATGTATCAGGTCCCGCTGTTACAGAGGGGTTACTCACCATATTAATATTGACGGTATCCTTTGCCGAACACCCGTAACTGTCAGTAACTGTTACGGAGTAAACTTTATGTGCTGTGTTTGGTTTAACAATAATTGATTGCTGCGTATTTCCTGTACTCCATAGATAACTTCCTCCACCGTTAGCATTCAAAAGGATTGACTGCCCTTCACAGACAGAACTATCCTTGCCTGCTTCAGCCACGGGTAATGAATGAACGGTGACCGCTGTTGCTGTTTGTCCAGTACAGCCATCAGAAGCAGTAACAGTTAAGTTATAATGAGTATCAGAAAAAAGTTGATGAGTATTTAAACTCTGTTGTGTGCTTCCGGTATTCCACAAATAAGAAACGGGTTGGGCAATAACAGCGGTCAGTTGCGTGGAGTCTCCACTGCACATACTTGTTAATCCTGTAATCTGTGGGATTAATGAATCCTTGATGCCAACAACAATACTCTTTTGCGATCTGCAAAGATTTACATCCGTTAAGGTAACTGTATAAGTCGTATTTATTAAAGTATTAACAGTTATTGCTGAAGTTGTTTCACCGTGCTGACTCCACGTATATGCGCCGGTTCCGGAAGCCGTCAATGTGACATTCATTCCTTTACAAATAGTTGTATCTTTACTTACGAGTAACGTTGGCAAAGCATTCACAGTTACTTTTGTGCTGGCTGTTACGCTGCAACTTTGATCTGTAACAGTAACAATATATGTTGTAGGGATTAAAGGTGTTTCAATGATTGCTGAAGTTGTTTTACTATTGTTCCAAATATAACTGCTGCCGCCACCTGCAGTAATCGTAACACTTTGTCCTACACACACCGACTGTTCGCTACTAATGGTTACAACGGGTAATGGGTTTACTATTATGATCACTGTATTGGTATCTGTTCGACCAAGTGCATCCGTAACTGTAACCGTATAGCGCTGGCTACTGAGCGGTGAAAGTGTAAAAGGTCCTTGTCCGTTCAATCTTGCTTCACTCCATTTGAACGAAGAAGCAATATAAGGTCCTTGCCCGTCATGAACAGTGGCAGACAAACTAACATTGCTTCCACTACAGATAGGATTAGGTGTTGCCACAGCCCTGACCTTTGGTCCGCAATTCAATTCATAGGTTATATTCAATGTGTCTTTATCCTTGCATCCTTTGCTGTCGGTCACTTCAAGAATATATGGAATTAATTTATCTGTAATGATGGAGGAATTATCAATACTCACCAACGGATTTGAGATATTAGGATTATCAATTTTACCTGTTGATGACCAATGATAACTTCCGCCTATACCTGCCCCCTGACCGTTTAACCTGAATGATGAATCCTTACATACCCTATCATCAAGCCCTGCATTAGCCATTGGCAAAGGATTCATAGTAACGGTGGAACTACCGCTTCCTTTGTTACTGCAGTAAATATCCGTTATGCTATCAACGGAAAAGATACCGGGCAATTTTGTATAAAAAGTATATATTCCTGCACTCACGCCGGATACTTTCAGGGTGGTTAAACCATTGTTCAACTTTAATTTAATCGGGCTCGTTCCGGTCAGAGTTACTTTCAGCGCCAATGAATCTCCCTGACAGAAACTCCCGCCACTTCCGATAACTGCGGTCGGTTTAGCACTGACGGTAACAACTGCGCTACCTGTCCCTTTATTACTGCATTTAGCATCCCATATCGAATCGATTGAATAAGTGCCGGTTAACTTTGCATAATAAATATAGTTTGTGACGGGAATTCCCGAAACAGTTAGTTTGGTAATTCCGTTTGATAACTTCAATTTGAACGGTGCTGTGCCTGTAAGTTTAATACTCACAGGAATTGAGTCACCTGCACAAACATTTCCACCACCGCTTACTGCCGCTGTAGGTTTGATATTAACTGAAACGATTGAAGCGCCTGTACCGGCAGCACGACAGCCGGTGGTTACAGAATCTACTTTAAACGTACCCGTTTGTTTTGCCCAAAATGTATAAGGGGAGGTATTGATATTATTAACAGTCCACGTGCTGCTTCCATTATTCAGCTTGAGTTTCCAAGGTGCTGTGCCTGTTAATGCAACAGATAATGCGACAGAATCACAGGTATTGCCTCCACCAGTTAAAGTAGCAGTTGGTAAACTTCCTACACTTACCTTGACGGTCTGCATTGCAGTACAGCCCGTTGTTGAATTGGTTCCGGTAACAGTGTATGTAGTTATGATCGCAGGTTTGACATAAATGCTTGTCCCTGTTTTACCACCCGAATTCCAGACGTATGTAGTGGCTCCACCGGCTGTTAGTAATAATGAATCACCTGAACATAACTGTGGAGAAACAGGTGTGATTGTTACTACCGGTAAAGGATTTGATGTAACTGTAACCGGTGAAGATGATTTCTTACAGGTTGAATCAGAAGCATCATAGATTGTAACATAATAACTTCCGCTTTGATTAGTTGAATAGGTGTTATTCGTACTAAATGCTTGTGCTGTTGAACCGTTTCTGTAAAATTTAAATTTCCATGTACCTGCAGGAGTAGCTGTGCCAGTAAGGTTCACATTGTTTCCGGAACATACAGTTCCACCAGCCGGATTCATTGTGATTTGAGCGGTGGCAGGTGTAACACAGGTGCTGTTTCCGCAATCCGACTGAACAGACGCCCCGATAGAATTAGAGGTTTGCCCCGTCATATTAGCAAAAACTGTATTTAAAATTTTTGTTCCCGAACAGGATGTAACTTTACCTGTCCAGGTAACAGAAACACTATCATTATATAACATTGGTCCTGCATTTACAGTCCATCGGATGCTGTCGCTTGCATCCTTAGTACCGCTGTTGCTGGCACTGGTAAAGGTTATTCCGGAAGGAAGAGGATCAACGAATTTAACATTAAAGGCAGAGTTAAAATAGCTATCCCATAATTGTAAAATATGATCTCCGTTATCACCCCCACCGCCATTATCAACCTTTCCGTCAAGGAAACCAACGTATCCTGCTTGCACCTTCAACCCTGTGAATGTCGCCAAAGGTGCATTGTTCTTTGATTTATTCAACCACACCTTCATGGTATCATTTGAAAGAGTAATGATAAAAGTCATTACATCTGAAGGCAAAGGATAAGGCAATAGTGTTGTTTCATTTCCTCCAATCAATGTATTGCCGTTAAATGCTTTCAGAATGACACCGGCACCTAAGCCACTTTTCCCGGGCCAGCATTCAAGGGCAATGCCGTCAAAATTGCCCTGACCCGGTTTTCCTGAAACATACCGGAAAATCAAGGAGAAATTATTCCATCCATTGGTTACTTTGATCGTAAATTTTAATTCTCCGTTGGTGCCATGTGAATACTTATTGAAAAAGAATTTAGGATTCGTCCAGGGTGTTGTCAGATGAGAGAAATCCTGCGGTAAACCATATCCGCTCCCATCAAGCCAGTTTGTTTTTGAGGTCATATTTTCGATAATATGTGCACCATGTGTTTGTTTATATTTAATCATATAGGTGATATTATCGCCCACGCTGTATGCCGTTTTATCTGCAGTTTTAGTCATGGTTGTTTTAGGAGGCACCACCGGAATTTTATCGCAGGTGATATTCGTTTTTGTTTCTGAATAAACTGCCGACTCACCGGTTGCACGGATGTATGATCTGTTTACAACATCTTTATTGATGGGACATCCACCTAACTGGGTTTCATTTTTTGCATATGCACGATAAGAAAAATTCAATTTCTCTCCCACGAGTAGAAATGGTGAAGACCATTTAATGATGCGGGTTGCAGCATTGTAGGTTACTGTACCTCTGTCCGGTTGTTGAGTGATCTGATCAAACACCAGATCTGCCGGCAATGTATCGATCACTTCAACATTAGTTGCTTCACGTCCGGGCATTGGACCTGTTCCTGCAACTCTTCGCCAACCGTAGCCATCGTATTCTTCGACCAGAATTTTTTCAACCACTTTGGATGAAACATTACATTCATCTTTATGCCATTTATTAACCGGAACACTATCACCCAGTGGACTGGACCAGTCGGGTGTGATGGGCCAGAAAATATCTTTATCGCCTGTAACGGTATAGTTAGCATCATACGACCAGTCATCCGTCCAGTTCATATTGGTAGACATTCCATTTTTCAAAGAGAGCCAAACTTTAAGTGGTTGAACCGTCCCTTTGTGAACACGGAAAGCATTACCAAACTGATTGTAGAGATGAGCAACAGGTGCAGCAAGCTGGTCAGCAAATTTAATGATCACCCGTTGATTCCAATTTCCTTTTGTATTTGATCCATAGGGTATGTTTTGAGTGGCAAAAGAAATATCTTTGGCAAGACCACCTTCATATACAAAGGGTTCCAGCATCCATCCCGGCTGCCCTAACCCGGGTGAAACACCTGAAACACCTGCATCATTCAGGTAGTAGGATAAACGGTAATTTCCGTAATTGATATACGGCTCATACGCTGCATGCAGTAAACGAAAATAAAGATACATCGCCATCTGGCTGGATGGCGTACCTGTGTTTTGTATACCAAATGTAAACCTGACTCCTGACCGACCCCCGTTGAGCCATCCTGCTTTGGTTGAGTTTTCAAATTTTACAGTAAAGTTCAACGGATCACCCGGATTGATTTTATCTTTATCCACTGACTTTGAAATGTATAATGCCCTGTTCACAATATCAAAACAGTTACGTTTCATGGTGGATGAAATTTTATTCGGATATTCATTGGAAGTCCACCCGCTTCCATTTGAACAACTGATATTTGATACAGGACAATAGTGACCGGTATCTGCAATGACTTTTGTCACAACATTGAACGAATCCTTTGTAACACTGATGCCGGTAGATGTTTTGAATCCCTTGACTGTTCCAAGATTCCATGTTACTGTTTTGGAAGCAGAATTATAGGTTCCTCCCCCCTGACAGGAAACAAAATCAAAACATGAAGGTAAAGTGAATGTAAGCAAAGCGTTCGTTGCATCGAGTTTTCCGTAATTACGGTATGAAACATTGAATGTCACCAGATCATTTCTGAAACCATAGGTCTTATCAATATCCATATAGCATTTCAGATTAGCGCTTGCCTTGATATTATTGGGAGAGTGGAGGTTTCCCGACAAAACGAGCAATCCATATACTCTGAAAAACTCATGAAAATATTTCGGAGTGCTACCGAGATAACGTTCAAAATCATTAGCGGGATTTTGGTTTGATGCATCCCATTCAATCTCAATTTGCCTCCATAACTGACCGATCAGGTCAGGGTCCTGTTCAATGACTGCCGCACTTGCACTTGAGCCAGACGTCCAGTTGGTATAATAATTGGTTTCGGGAGTGCCGTCAGGACCATAGGTTTGACGCAAAACGGCAGGTCCGTCATATTTTATTTTTCCTCCTGTTGGATCACTACCTAAAGACTCACATTTATTTTTAGGATGTTTCAGGAAAGATGCAATATCCTTGGCTGCATTGTATTCATAGGTATTAACAGCATTTGTAGTCTGATGAGTTGTTGGATCCCAGGTAGCTGTTGGGGTTCCGTTCCACATGTAATTTAAAAGAGTTCGAACAGGCAACCTGAAATCTTCACCGGCAACGAAAGTACTGAAAGAAACGGTAGATCCTGAAACGCCATAGGTACCGGCATAGGCGATTTTTCCTTGTGTCTTCAGTTGCCCGATCACCCAGTCTGCAGCAGCTTCAGCACGATGATACTGGCTGATACACCAGTCATATTTAACCGGATCAATACTTGTTAAAAAATCTGCAAAAACATGATAGTATGCAGGAGCCATGTAGTCAACAAACTTTGAACCGATCGTCATGGTGGATGTTTTCGGATAAATTTTATATCCCTTATAAGTATATCCTATACCACCACCAGCCCAGTTCGTCATATCACCCCATGTGTTTCCGCTTTTGGTATAGCCATCCAGACCGATATCACCTGTTAGATAGCCATTGCATCCGCTCGGATCCTGACGCGGATTGGTGCTTCCATTGCCACATGTAGCAAACACGGTATCTGCCATTGCACGAATATATTGCGTTGCAGCTTCTTTATAGGAAATGGGATTTCCACACGCATCGTTAATGCCCATGAATTCACCCCACTGACGGTAAGCAACCAGCAAAGCCAATCCAATATCCACATCGCCGTCCGTTGCCGAATTAACATCTGTACCGCCTGCACCGCTTGCTTCAAGGCACTGCCAGCCGGCAAGCCAGGAACCATAAGTATATGTCGGACGAAGGTCAATGCAATCTTTGTATTTTTTTACTTTACTCAAACGATTATCATGAACCCACATCCAAAGAGCATCAAAGGACGTTTTATCACCCATATATGCAGCTGCAAGCAATACATATCCATCGCCTTCCGAAACAAATGTCCCATAGTTGTCAGGAACAGAATTGTTATTGAAGTTCATGTATTTCACACTTTTTCCTGTTATTGGGTCAGTATAAGTATATCCGGTATAACGCGATCTGTTCATCATGATCTGCCAGGCATCCCGGATTGTCTGTTCCATTTCGGCATGAGGAATGCCCTCCGCATTGTATTTAGCTAACGAATGTCCATTGCCGTATTCAAGGAATTGTGGGAATGGATAATTTGGATCACCAGAATTAATATTTACGACCGGTGCTCCCGGTGCCTGTGCATTTAGATTAAATGGGAGTAGAAAAAATATAAATAGTATTAGTAACAGAAATTTCATTTAAAAAAAATATTTATTATTTTGTTAAATGGCAAATTCATTAGAATGTAAAATTAGAGAGAGAGTTTATTAATTCACAGTTGTAACAAATTAGAACGAGGATAAACTCTAATAATAATATTTGATAACCTTTTCATCAATTTTGTGTAAAAAATAAATTAGTGTAAATTGTACACTAAATAAATGCAAATATACATTTTTTTATAAAAATAATTAATTGCTTTTTTATATTTTAATAATTAATTTTTTAATTTCAAATTGTTAAGTTAGAGCTACTGAAAACTAAAATAACTTCTATTTTTTTTACTAATTTTGCATAAAATCATTTTTTTAATAGAATGATTTTATGCAAAAATGAAAAATGATTTCCTATTAAAAAAATTATATAAAATGAGAACTTTAATTTTACTTTTATTCCTGTTTGTATTCAATCAACTCTTTGCACAGCGCAACATCGGTTTTAATATTAACACTCAACTAAATCGGAAAAGTATCAGTCCGTATATATATGGATTGAATCAATATAATATGACCACTGAAAATCCCATGAATGTCACACAGAATCGTTTTGGTGGAAACCGTTCAACGGCTTACAACTGGGAAACAAATTATTCCAATGCAGGAAGTGATTACAATAATTCGAGTGATAACTGGTGGATGCAGGGGCTTGGGTTAAATGCAGCAATCTACAGACCTATTGCCGGTTCTGCTCTTCAGGCATTCTCCGACACTATTTATAAGGCAAAGGGACTTCCGATGATCACGCTTCAGGCAGCTGGCTATGTTTCGGCAGATGCAAACGGTACGGTTACTTGCACGGCTCCCTGCGACCGATGGGTGAAAGTGCTGGCAAATAAACCCGGTAAGAATTTTGTTTATCCACCTGTTTTGACAGACAATGTTGTTTATATGGATGAAGAAGTGAACTGGCTCATCAGTAAATACGGTACATCTGCTAATGGTGGCATCAAATTTTATGAGATTGATAATGAACCGGACATCTGGAATGGTACGCATAAACTGATCCGTCCCACCTTGCCTACACCAACTCAATTAGGCGCTATCACTGAAGAATATGCAAAGATGGTCAAATCACTCGATCCGAATGCATTGATATTCGGCTATGTCGGAACAGGTGCATGGGGGATTGAACACTGGATCAAAGGAACGGATTTTCTTGCTGACATGAAAACACGCTCAGTTAATGCAGGCATACGTTTGCTGGATGTTTTTGATATCCACTTTTATGCCGGTGATCTTTATAATTTATCCGGCAACAAAGCGTGGGATTACCTCCAGGCAACACGTATTCTGTGGGATTCAACGTATTATTTTAAAAATGCGTGGGGAACGGCAGGGAACTTCAATGCACCGGCACGACTGCTGCGCAGGTATAAGGACTATATTAAAAATAATTATCCCGGAACCAAACTGGCTATTACCGAATGGAATTCCACCCTGTCAAGCAAATCCATCTACGACGGGCTGTTCAGTGCCGACATCCTCGGTGTGTTTATCAATGAGGATGTTTTCGCTGCCAATGAATTCAGTAATGCCGATGGCTATACGGCAACAGCATTTAAACTTTATCGTAATTATGATAACAGTAAATCAACTTTCGGTGACATTGCCGTCAATGCTGTTTCATCCGATTACACATACGCTACCATTTATTCTTCCGTGGAGAGTGAAACGAATGATAAAATTCTACATATGATTGTAATCAATAAGGATTCTCTTCAGGATATCAAAGGAAGTTTTACCATTACCGGAAATAAAAATTATACCAAAGGGAAAGTGTATTATTTTGATAAGTCGTCCCAACAAATTAAGAAAGGCATTGATATTGCCGCTGTCAGCAACAATACCTTTAATTATACATTACCTAAATTAGCGGCAATACATATGATTCTTACTACCGATGATGCATGTTTGACACCCGTATTAGGTTCTGCCGTCAATCTTTGTGATAGTTCCGAAATTACACTTAATACAGGCATTGATAATCCATTTTATTCTTTTATTTGGAAAAAAAATAATGTGATTCTATCAAATGAATCATCAGCCAAATTGTTAATTCATCAGTCAGGTATATATGATGTGACAGCCAAGAAAGACGGTTGCCCGGATAAAACAAGTTCAGTTAACATTACGTCATATTTGCTGGATGCCCCTGATATCAGTATCTGTAAAGGTGAAACCGCTTTTTTAAAAGTGAATGGAAATCAAAACTATGCATGGTATGAAAATGTGAATGATGCAAATCCGGTCAGTACTGTTAACCCATATGCAGTTACTCCGGATGTTTCAAAAGTATATTATGTAAAGCAGACAGACCTGAACACTTATATTCTAGGTCAGAACAAACCCGGAGGGCAGTCAAATTGGTCAATCGGGTCAGCTAATCTGAATGAAACGGATAAAAAATATTATTTGAAAATTCTTCAACCCACAGCTTTTAAATCTGTTGAGGTGTATCCAACCAATAACAATACCAATGTAAAGATTAGAATTTATAATTCCACCGGAACATTTAACAAAACGGTTACTGCCAACGGATTAAACAAAGGGATTAACAAAATAGCTGTAAACACTGACCTTCCCATAGATGATTATACGGTTGATCTCGTAGGAACCAATAACAACATGGACTTTGAAAATGCAAACGGGATTTATCCGATCACACAAAAAGGAATTTTAACTCTTGATGCCAGCGCTTCATGGGCTCAAGCGTGGAATGGATTTTTCTATAACTGGACTTTTACTTCGGGTTATCATTGTGCTCCGGCAAAAGTGCAGGTGAATGTTGAAACATGTATTGGTATGGAGAAAACAAGCAATGAAAACAATATTATCGTTTCACCAAATCCATCCAATACTTTTTTTACACTAACAACAAACCGACAAACGCATATTGAAATTTTTTCAATGATTGGAGATAAAATTTCAGAACAAACCATCAATGGGACGTTTACGTTCGGTGAAAATTTATCTTCCGGAATATATTTCCTTAAACTCAGCAATGGCTTGCAGAACAAGATAATCAAGGTGGTTAAGGATTAATACATAACATAAAAATTGGTTAATGTTTTTTAAAACCGGTTTATCATTTTGTATCTGTTTTTTAATTTGTCATTACCTCTGTGGGCAGTCAACACATGTGATAAAAGTATATTTTCTGTATGGGTCAAAACCCAGGCATGCTTTCCGGCAAACGGAAAAACATTTATTCGGAAGTATACATGGAGGGCATGTCAGCATTGGGATTGATGATTCAGTCGTCATCGGGTTTTCGCATTCCAAAGGGATTCATTTTTTCCCCATGAGGAAAAATTTTAAAGGAAAATATAAAGTGGAATCAATAAATGAATTTTGTAAAGATTCGGTTCAGAAAAAATATACTACGTTTTGTATTCCGGTTTCAGACGAACAATATATTAAATTAATAAATATTCTTCAGGGGCATTTAACCCAAACACCTTATGATTATGCCTTTTTCGGAATGCGCTGCACTTCTGCTGCTTATGATGTATTAAGTCATATAGATATTTTCCCTTTACTTTCTAAAAGGAAAAATATTTTCAGCAATTTTTATCCTCGTCGGCTTAGAAATAAATTTTTTAGGTTAGCGAAAGAAAAAAATTATTCCATGCACTTTCAACAAGGAGCTAAATCCAGAAAATGGGAGAAAGATATTTTAAAATAATTTTTTTACTGACTTTTAATGCAAATAAAATCAAAAGTTACATCAGTAATACTCTTTTATATATTCATACGCCTTATTAAAAAGTTCTTCATCCTTAATCGGATATTTTACCCAAAGAATTTTTCGTAATTCTTTTCTAACTTCTTTTTCACCTATGGTGGAATTCTGCCAACCGTCAAAGCGAACTATCCGAACAATTTCATCAATGTCGTTTACAATTCTTTCTACAATGATTGGAGTGGTTTCGGTTTTTAATTCCTGAAATAATTCTGTTAATGCTGCTTTAGCATTTTTTTGTTCGTCTTGTGTTTCGGTTTCCTTTTCTGCCTGCAAAGTTTCTTTTGCTAACTGACAAAGTTCTTTGATGAACTCAATGGAATTTATCAAACCCTTCTCTGCTTTATCTCTCAATGCTTCCAATCGTTCGCTTAATTCTCTAAATTTCAATATTCCTTTGTGTTGTGCTAAACGGCTCACTAAAATTTTCAAAAGTTTCTGTGCTTGCTTTGGGTTTTTTTTGTTCATCAAATCATCAATCACTTCTGCATTCAAAATCATTTCTTCCATGTCGGTTGCAATGCCTGAAACGACTATGTGGTCATGAATGAGTTTAGTTGTTTGCGCTCCCAATGCATGCCACAATAATCTTCCGTTGTCGGTTGAAGTTGGTTTTACAGAAGTATAAACTTGAGAAAGCCATTTGTAGTCTTTCTGAAATTGATTCAATACTTCATCGGGTGAAAGTGCTTCCCACAATTTTGAAAGCGAACTGAAGTCTTTTGCAAATGCATCACGCTTTTCATTTGTATTGATGCAATCCTGTGCTGTCTGCAATCCTTCAAACCCTGCAACATTTCTATCAATGTTAAAGAAGTGAGCTAACGTTTTTTGAATTACTTCGGGAAGTTTATCTCTCAACTCCTGCAAGTTTGTGATAACTGCTTTTATTGTTTCCTCATCAAATGCCAATGCTTTTGCTGTGTTATCAAATACTCCGAAGTAGTCAACTATTCTTCCGAAAGTTTTATTAGGGAATAAACGATTTGTTCTGCAAATCGCTTGCAACAGGGTGTGGTCTTTGAGAGATTTATCCAAATACATTGTTTGCAAAATAGCTGAATCAAATCCAGTTAAAAGTTTTGCTGTAACAATTAAAAATTTCAGAGGTGAATCAGCATCGTTGAATTTCTCTACAACTTTTTCCTGTTTGTCTTTGTCCATTCCCCAACGCTGCTTGAATTCAAAAACATCATTTGCAGAAGTGCTGATTACAACTTCACTGGCTTCTGTCGGGAAAATTTTGTCCAACTCCTCTTTATATTGTATGCAAGCAAAGCGGTCAGGCGTTACAATCATTGCTTTCAATCCTTCGGGTTCTATATGCTTGGTGAAATGTTCTGCAATGTCCAGCACAATCGCCCGTATTCTTTCAGGCGATTTTAAAAACACATTCATGTTCGTTGCCTTTTGGCTCAATGTGTTTCTGTCTTCTTCACTCAAATCATTTGTGAGTTCTTTAAACGCAATATCCAAATCTTCTTTACGAATATGGTAATTTGGAAGTCGTGGTTCAAAGTGTAAAGGCAATGTTGCGTTGTCACGAATACTTTCCTGAAAAGTATAACGGCTCATGTAACCTGCGGTGTCTTGCTCTGCACCGAAAGCCCAGAATGTATTTTTATCTGCTTTGTTTATTGGCGTTCCTGTTAAACCAAAAAGAAAAGCATTTGGTAAAGCGTTACGCATCTTCCTTCCCAAATCTCCTTCCTGCGTTCTGTGTGCTTCATCCACCATCACAATAATGTTGTCCCGTTTATTCATGTCAGGATATGATTCTTTGAACTTGTGAATCATGGTGATGATAATTTTCCGTGCATCCTGTTCTAACAAACTGTGAAGTTCTTTGATGTTGTCAGTCGTTACCATGTTTGCAACTTCTGCAGTGTTGAAGGTGGCTGTGATTTGTGTATCCAAATCAATCCGGTCAACTACAATCAACACGGTTGGATTTCCTAAAGTTTCCTGCTTGCGAAGTTTCTGTGCAGCAAACAACATCAATAAAGATTTTCCTGAACCTTGAAAATGCCAAATCAATCCTTTCTTTATTTCTCCTTCTTTCACCCGTTGCACAATCATGTTTGCACCTTCATATTGTTGGTAGCGGCAAACAATTTTTATTTTCTTTTTCTGATTGCTTGTTGCATACACCGTGTAATACTGCAAGATGTCAAGCAGTGTAGAGGGTTTTAAAAGATGTGTCAGTTGTTTTGAAACATCTTGCAATCTTGCATAATGTTCCAACTGGTCTTTATCATCTTCTAATCTCCACGGTGTCCAAAACTCCAAAGGTGTTCGCACTGCTCCAATGAAAAGTTCTTTGCCTTCTGTTGCAAACGAAAAAATATTTGGAACGAATAATTGAGGAACTGAATTTTCGTAAGTAACATGAATATCGTATGCACCGTCAAACCAACTTACAGAAGGTCGCACGGGAGTTTTTGCTTCACCAATTACCAATGGAATTCCATTGACATAAAAAACAGTGTCGGGAATTTTAGTTTCTCTTGCACGAATGTTCAATTGATTGGTGAGTATGTAAGTGTTGTTCTTTAAATTTTCAAAATCAATTAAGCGAATGGGAATGTGGTGTTCGCCTTTGCCGAATGGCAAAGAGATTTCACCTCTCAACCATTTTGAAAATTCTTCGTTGGCTCTCACCAAACCAACATTGTTTACCGTGATAAGAATTGCACGGAGTTTATGAATTACTTCTTCTGCTCTTTCGGGTTGTGCTGCAATCTCAGGATTCAATCTGCAAAGTGCATCCGTCAATTCCTTTTCCAACAACACATCATCAATATTGCGTTGCAACAATTCACTCTGAACATATTTCCATTTTACTGAATCATATTCAACAGCATCTTCCGCAACCATGCCTGACTGCACATTGTTCAGGTTCACACCTGTAAGTTTGTGAATGATAAAATGTTCTACGGAATTTAGTTCGTTGAATGACATTGCATGAATTATTATTTAAAAAATTTATCGTCCTTCCATTTTGACGGATTGTTTATGATGTATTCTGAAATGGTTTGATAGGATTGTTCGTTGCGAATAATGTGTTCGTGATAATTGCGCTGCCACACCTTTTCAATTTCGGTATTGTTCCTAAACCATTTTGTTACACCTATTTTAAAACCCTTGACAATTGAACCGATAGAACGGGGTATCATTTTTTGAAATTCATTTCGGGGTGGTTCGTTGTGTTGTGGTAGGGGTTGAAAATTTTCAACCCCTACGGTATGTATTGTATTGTTTTGTAGGGGCAGAAAATTTTCTGCCCCTACATTGGCAATATTGTTTTCCGATAATTCAATTATCCCATGAACATGATTCGGCATTACAATATATTCATGCAATATCGCATTTGGAAAATGTTTTGGAATATCCAACCAACATTCATCCGCAATTTTCCCCGCATCATTCAATATCATTTCATCATTTTCAATTTTACCGAACCTACATTCCCTATCCTCACAACAAATGGTAATGAAATACAAACCCGCCTGCGAATAATCATACCCTTTCAGGCGAATGGAACGCCTGTGATGAATTTGAGGATTATATTTTGGTTTGTCGTTCATTTATTTGTTTTTGGTTCATACACATAAATATCAGCGTCAACATTTTTTAATTCTGATTCAATCATGCTTTTAACCTTATCCCACATTAATCCTCCAAGCCCACAACCCAGGGCAGGCAATGCAATACTCCTGATGTTATGCTCTTTTATTTTTTCTTTCAAACCGATTAAACCGCTTGCGATGTATTCGTATTGCGAAGGATTTTTCCAATGCTCTTTGGTTGGAAAGTTAATGATGGTCTTACCATCATTTTCCTTTACAACTAAAATGTCTCCGGTTTTCAATTCTCCCTTATCACATGCCTGTTTGTAAACAGAAAAATTATTTGGATAACGATTTTTAAATTCCAATGCAATGCCACCACCCATTACGCCAACTGTATTAACTGCATTTACCAATGCATCTGCATCACTTTCAAATATGTTTCCTTTTACAAAGTGTATCATTTTATTTACCCCAATATCTCATTCAGCAATCTCTGCTTTAAATTTTTCAATGTTTGCTTTTGGGTTTTGAGTTGTGAAAGTGTTGTTTCAATTTGTTGAAACACTTCCAGAATTTTCTCCTGTGTTTTTAAGTCAGGAATTGAAATCTCCAAAACTGCTAAATCTTTCCATTTTGTTCTTGGTGAAAGCGAACCTGCTGATGTGCTTACAGCATGATTGATGAACGCTTCTGCCGAAACATAAAATGGCAATAACTCTTTCAGCATCTTTTCTTCTTTTGCTTTTAATACCAAAATATCCGCTGAACAAATTCCATCAAAGTCAGCAACTGCAACTTTCTTTAAGTATGCTCTGCGTTTGCCAAACAACAGATCACCTTTTGAAAATCTTTTTGTGAATGTTGTTCCGTCTGCAATGTTTCCCCAAGTTGTAATTTTCAAATTCTCTGGTTCAATATTTTCTAAACCAATAAAACGGCTTACCTCTTTTTTCTCTTTGTCGTGTTGAACATCGCAATCAGCAACTCCACCAAAATTTGTTGGTGTGCAATTTTTCTTATTCAATAAATTTCCAAACGCTGCTTCTTTACTTAGTAATCCATTGCTAAAAGTTTTTTTTAACTTCAATAAATTATTCTCCTGTTGTTCGGCTTGTTCAATGGCGACTTCAATGCTTTGAAATAATTCAGCTATTTGGGTTTGTTCTTTTGGTGGTGGAAGTAGAAATGAATATTGCGAAAGTTGTGGCCACTTTATATAAGGCGACATTGTTCCAGCGGAATTTGCATTCACATATTCGTAGAATTTCTCTGTCAGCATTACATAAGGAAGAAAATTCTGAGTCAAATCTTTCTTTGCTTCTAATGCCCAAATGTGAGGAGAACAAATACCATCAAACTCTGCAATTGCAACTTTCCTTTGATATGCTCTTCTTTTCCCAAACAAGATTTGTCCTGTTTTAAATTTTCTAAAAAATGTTGGCATTATTTCATCAGCCCAACTTCTTACTTTGAAATCACCTCTCTCTATATGCTCAACACTAACATACCTTGAATATCTTCTTATATCAGGATTCGTTTCATTCTTTTCAATATGGTCAACATAGTCACCATACTTTACTTCATTCCATATTTTCTTATTCAATTTCATTATTCAATTCCTATTGTTTTGAGTTGATTGAATAATGTTTGAATACTACTATTCAGTTGAGTTTGATTACTAATTGTTGCCTTAACCAAATCTTTCAGAACATGCACTTCATCTCCATTTATTTTTTTGACATAGAGTTGAACACTTAAATTTCCATCATTAGAATTCAATACTTCATTTTTATCAATAACTTTTGCAAATCCTTCTTCGTCTTTAAATTTTTTAAAAGCGGTTGCAATTTTATTGATGTGTTCTTCTTGCAAATACGCTGTGCTTCGTTCTAATCTTATTTCATCTTTCGCTTCAATGAAAATTATTTTCCCTCTTCTCTCTTTCGGTTTTTTCATTCGGCAAACAAGCAAGCAACTTTCCATGCTGCTGTTGTAAAAAAGATTTTTTCCTAAACCAATTACAGCATCTACAATATCTGCTTCAATCATTTTTTTTCTTATCCCACTTTCAGCATCACGAAACAAAACGCCATGAGGCCACAACACAACACATCTTCCTGTGCCGGATTTTAAACTTTTTATGATGTGTTGTTGAAAAGCGTAATCGGCACAACCTTGTGGTGGTGTTCCCCAAATATTTCTGCCGAAAGCATCATTCATCCACTTGGTTTGATTCCATCGCTTCACACTGTATGGTGGGTTCGCCATGATCACATCAAACTTGCGCAATTCGTCATTCTCCAAAAGATTCGGGCTGTCTAATGTGTCGCCTTGCACAATCTGAAACTCATCCACATGGTGCATATACATATTCATCCGTGCAATGGCAGATGTAATGAGGTTTAATTCCTGTCCGTAAAGTTTCAGCGTTCTGTATTCTTTCTTCTGCTCTTTCAGGTGCAAAGCACTGTTCAATAAAATTCCACCGCTTCCGCAAGTGGGATCATACACACTGTCGTTTGGTTGTGGGTCGCTAATCATAGTCATTAGTTTTACAACGGTGCGGTTGGTGTAAAACTCGGCTGCGGTGTGTCCGCTGTCGTCAGCAAATTTTTTAATCAGGTACTCGTAGCCCTCACCCATAATGTCGTGGGGCACACTTTTCAAACTTAAATCCATTTTAGAAAAATGCTCAATCAGGTCAAGCATTTTTTCATCACTCATTCGTTTTTTGTTTGTCCATTGAGCATCGCCAAACACATCATGCAGTTGTTCAAAGTTGGCGTTTTCAATTTTTCGTAATGCATTTTGCAAATGCTTTCCAACATCAACCGATTTGCTGCGAATATTTTTCCAATGGCAACCCGTAGGAATGTCAAACCAATGATTCTCCCTGAACTCGGCATAAGTCATATCGCCTTTTGATTCGTCAAAAGCGATTTGATATTCTTCGTCCCAAACATCAGAGATGCGTTTGAAAAACAGCAACGGAAAAATATATTGTTTAAAGTCTGCAGCATCAATCATTCCTCTAAGAATGTTGGCTGCTCCCCAGAGATAATCTTCTAATTGTTTTTGGGTCATGTATTCGAAAAATATATACTGCTAATATAATTATTTTTAGTTAAAAAAAACAAATACATCGGAATTGATAAGCCAAAAATTGGTTGACAAATAAAGATAAAAAAATGCAACTAAAAGGAGTTAAATATTATCCTTTCAATGCTTCAGCACCTGAAACAATTTCCAGCAACTCTTTGGTAATAGCACCCTGACGGGCTTTGTTGTAAGTGAGTTGCAGTTCCTTCAGCAGCACGCCTGCATTTTCGGTAGCCATGTGCATGGCGGTCATACGGGCACCGTGCTCTGCTGCAAACGAATTGAGCAATACTTTATAGAACTGTGTTTTGAGTGATTTTGGAATCAGTTCCTGAACGATCACCTGCTGATTAGGTTCAAAAATATAATCGGCTTTTGACGTAGTAGTGGTCTGTTTGGGCGGTTCAACCGGTAAAAATTGTTCAACGGTTTGAATCTGAACAGCCGCATTTTTAAAATAATTATATGCCAGAATAATTTGATCGTATTTTTTATCGGTGAAAGATTTCATGAATTTTTCAGCCAGTTCAGAAGTATTATCAAATGTCAGTTTATCGAATATATTGTCATGCGATTCAATGACATTGTATCCTCTTTTTTTGAAAAAATCAGTTGCTTTTTTCCCAACAGTAATTAAATGTAAAGTGCCATTTTTTTGAAATGAAGAATATTTTTCATCGATCAGACGTACAGCCGCTTTGATGATATTTGTATTGAACGCACCGCACATGGCTTTGTTGGAAGAAACAACGATCAGCAGAACATTTTTTAATTCTCTTACGTCCGAATATTTTCCATCGGTGTTATCTAAGCTGGCACTAAGGTTTGACAATATATCTTTCAGCTTATCGGCATAAGGTCTGAGTTTTACAACTGCCTGCTGTGATTTTCTGAATTTAGCGGCAGACACTAACTTCATAGCGCTGGTGATCTGCTGTGTTGATTTAACAGATGCTATCCTTGTTCGTACTTCTTTTAAACTTGGCATGTTCGTATATAGTTAGTACCTGTTTCAAAGTTAAGGCAGGTACGAAAACAAATATTTTTTATTCTTCAAAACGTTTAGAGATACTTGCTGCAACTTGTTCTATTTTCTTTGTGATCTCATCACTGATCTCGCCTTTTTTCAATGACTCTAGCACATCTTTGTGATTCAATGACATTTCATCAAGGAATGTTTTTTCAAATTCTGCAACCTTTGTAACAGGTACTTTTTGCAATAATCCTTTGGTACCGCAGTAAATAATTGCAATCTGTTTATCAACGGGAACAGGTTTGAACTGGTTTTGTTTCAAAATTTCAACATTACGTGAACCCTTTGAAATAACTGCTTTTGTAGATGCATCGAGATCGGAACCAAGTTTTGAAAATGCTTCCAGTTCGCGGAACTGTGCCTGATCGAGTTTCAGGGTACCGGCAATTTTTTTCATTGCTTTTACCTGAGCATTACCACCCACGCGGGATACAGAGATACCCACATTGATCGCAGGACGAATACCGGAGTTGAATAAAGAGGTTTCAAGGAATATCTGTCCGTCGGTAATTGAAATTACGTTGGTCGGAATATATGCTGAAACGTCTCCTGCCTGTGTTTCAATGATTGGAAGGGCTGTAAGCGTACCACCGCCTTTCACAATTGATTTGATGGATTGAGGAAGGTCGTTCATGTTTTTTGCAATATCATCGTTGTTGATGATGGCTGCTGCTCTTTCAAGCAGACGTGAGTGAAGATAGAACACATCGCCCGGATACGCTTCACGTCCGGGAGGTCTGCGTAATAACAGAGATACTTCACGGTATGAAACAGCTTGTTTGGAGAGGTCATCATAGATCACCAGCGCATCACGACCTGAATCCCTGAAGAACTCACCGATGGCAGCGCCTGCGTAGGGAGCATAGAACTGCATCGCTGCAGGATCGGCTGCTGTAGCAGAAACAATAATGGTATAAACCATAGCGCCATGTTCTTCCAGTGTTTTCATGGTGTTCACCACAGAAGATTTTTTTTGACCACACGCTACATAAATACAATAAACAGGTTTACCCTGATCGTAATTTTCTTTCTGATTGATGATCGTATCAATCGCAATGGCTGTCTTACCTGTCTGGCGGTCGCCGATGATCAACTCACGTTGTCCGCGTCCGATAGGGATCATGGAGTCAATGGCTTTGATACCTGTTTGTAAAGGTTTGTTCACGGGTTGACGGAAGATAACACCGGGCGCTTTACGTTCAATAGGCATTTCATAGGTTATACCTTCAATCGGTCCTTTACCGTCAATGGAATCACCGATAGGATTGATCACTCGTCCGAGTAATCCGTCACCAACTTTGATCGATGAAATAAGTCCTGTACGTTTAACGATATCACCTTCTTTTATTTTTTCTGAGTCACCGAGTAATACCACACCCACATTGTCTTCTTCCAGATTCAACACAACGCCTTTTACGCCTGCTTTTTCAAAATCCACCAATTCGCCTGACTGAGCATTGTTCAGTCCGTAGATACGTGCAATACCGTCTCCCACCTGCAATACGGTGCCAATTTCTTCAAGGTCGGTGGCTGTTTTATATCCTGAAAGTTGCTGTCTTAAAATTGCCGATACTTCGGCTGGTTTGATTTCTGCCATTTCGTTAGATATTAATTTTTTGTTAATTTATTTTTCAAATTCTTTTTTCCAGTTTGGGTTCATACACATTCTCATCGAATTGTTTGGTCATCCGTTGTAATTTAGACAGAATGCTTGAATCGTATTGTTTATTGTCAAAGTTCAATACAAAACCACCAATCAGTTTTGGATCAACTTCTTCAACCAATTCAATTTGTGAACCGGTAAATTTTTTAAGTATGTCAATAATTTTGTTCTGAATTTTCTCGTCTGTTTTAACGGCTGTTTTAATCACTGCCCTCTTAATGCCTTTGAATTCTTTGTATTGCAGAACAAATTGCTCGGCAATCCCTTCAATAAGTATTTCCCTGCGTTTACGGGTGATGAGCATCAAAAACTCATAAGATAATTTATGAATATGTTTTTGGAATATTGCAGTGAGAATAGCTTCTTTCTTAAATGTTTTGATGATCGGACTTGAAAGCGTTTGACGAAACTCTTTGTTTGCCTGACAAACATCAATCACTAGCAGCATATCATTGTACAACTGATCCAGAATATTCTGTTCAATGGCAAGCTGGATCAGCGCTTTGGCATATCTCGATGTAACCTTGGTGCTTTGCATTTATCTTGAATCAATTAAATTTAATTTCATCCACCCATTTATTGAGAAGATCTTTTTGTTCTTTATCTTTTGATAATTCTTTCTGAAGAATTTTTTCAGCAATCTCAATGGAGAATGTTGCCAGCTGATTTTTCAGTTCGGTCACAGCAGCCATCTTTTCATAGTCAATGGTTTTTTTGGCTGCTTCAATTATTTTTACTCCTTCTTCGGCTGCTTTTGATTTAGCTTCATCAATGATTGAATCCTTTATCTGGCGCGCTTCGATCAGAATTTTATTTCGTTCATCCTGTGCTTCTTTAAGAATTTTCTGGTGATCGCTCGAAAGTTTTTTCATTTCTTCTTTCGTTTTTTCAGCCATATCCAGTGCTTCCTGTATGGTTGTTTCTCTTTCTTTCAGCATGCTCAGGATCGGTTTCCATGCAAATTTTCCCAATATCCAGAGCAGGACGAGGAATGTAAGTGTCATCCAGAAGATAAGACCTATGCCGGGGGTTACAAGTTCCATAACAAATAATATTTATTTTTTTACAATATAAAATTTCATTAAAAACCTTACATCCCAACCAACCGTTGAGATGTAAGGGTTCGTTTGCTTATTAAATGAAAAGGATCAACAAGCAAACAACAATAGCAAAGAAGGCAACACCTTCGATCAGAGCGGCTGCAATGATCATGTTGGCACGAATGTCACCAACGGCTTCGGGTTGACGGGCAATGGATTCCAGTGCGCTTGCACCAATGTGTCCGATGCCTATACCGGCGCCAATCGCTGCGATACCTGCTCCAATGCCTGCACCCATCTTTGCGACCGGTGCCAGGGGAGCTACTGCTTCAAGTAAAAATGTTAAAATTGACATAGTGATAATTATTTATTGGTTAATCTTTATATTCTTAAAAATTTAATATTAATGATGTTCTTCTGTTGCCATCCCGAAATACAAGGCAGACAATAAGGTAAACACATATGCCTGAATGAATGCCACCAGCAGTTCAAGCAAACTCATAAATATGGAGAATGCGATTGAAACGATTGATGCTCCAAAACCAGCCACCGGCGACATTTGTCCGAAAACAAAGATCAAACTGATGAATCCCAGGATGATGATGTGTCCTGCGGAAATATTGGCAAAGAGTCGC
>CAYVNP010000004.1:45796-54636 GCA_964452905.1 uncultured Bacteroidales bacterium | reverse complement strand
GTCGCACCATGAGAACAAACGGTTTGGTCAGCACCCCGATGATTTCAACAATAGGCATCAATGGAATCGGTATTTTCAGCCACCACGGTACGCCCGGCGCATTGATAATATGTATCCAGTAATTTTTATTTGCGCTGAATGTGGTAATGGCAAATGTAAATATGGCGAGAGTCAGCGTAACTGCTATGTTCCCTGTTACGTTTGCTCCTCCCGGGAAAATGGGTATCAACCCTAAAAGATTATTGCAAAAGATGAAAAAGAAAACAGTCAGCAGGTAAGGCATATACTTCTCATATTTATGATCGCCAATAGATGGCTTGGCAATGTCATCACGAACAAATAAGATTGCCATTTCTAACATAGACTGAAATCCTTTGGGCGCTTTACCTCTGTTTTTATTGTAGGTGTTAGCAACGGAAATAAAAATAATACAGATCAGGAGGGCGCTGAAAAATATGGCGAACACAGTTTTGGTAATTGAAAAATCCAATGGTTTTTTTGCTTCTTCGTTAACGGTACCGTCTTCTTTAACTTTAACTATTTTCCCTTTGTTTTTTCCTTCGGCTTCCAGTTTATATCCTTTGTATGGCTCGCCATGCTTGAAGTTTGATGAACTGAACACAACTAATTTGCCTTCATCCAACAGAATGATCGGTAATGGAATGGCAACATGGGTATGTCCGATTGACATGATATGCCACTGGTGTGCATCAAGGATATGTTCAAAGATCATTTCACCTGCATTGAACTTTTCCGACTGAACGGCATGTTCGGTTTCGGTTTTTGCCGGCTCATTCAATGTATCGGCAGGATTGGCAAGGAGTGTAAGTGTAAAGAAAAAGAATATAACACTTAAAAATAGAGTGATCTTTTTTTGAAAATTTCCGTTCATCTTTTTGTGTAATAAAGCCATATAAAAAAGTGTCGCAATTTATAGAATATTTGGAAATAATTTAATATAAATCAATTTTTTTTTTATTATTCCTTCTTGTTTCCTGTTCGGGCATAGGGGAGGATTGAAATAATCTCAAAAAGAGTATAAATAAAATATAGAAAAAAGAATGATATGATGAAACGGATCGCATCATCGCGTTTGGTGAATACATAAGCCAGCAGGATGATCAGGTAAAACAATGTTTTAATGACAGTGATCAGCATAAACTGCGAAATGAATCGTGCCGGCTTTTTAACCAGTATTTTTATTAATATGAGTTGGATAATAAAAGCGGCAGCAAAAAAGAAAAAAATCATAAATGGAAAAACACGGGTGACGTATTCCGGTCTAAAAAAATTAACCACCAGAAAAACAAACGTGATTCCAACGGATAAGTAAATGTTTCGTTTAACGAAACGCAGCAGATCAAAGTGCATATGTTTATTTTTTTAAAAGGTCTTTAATAACTGTATAAATTGCCAATCCTACGGAAAGCAAGGAAAGGGATAAGGTAAAAGCCGGAAATTTAAGTTTCAGCCAGGAATCTAATTTGATGCCGCCAAAAACACCTGCCATGATAATAACTGCCATTTGTAAAGCAATGCTTGAATAACGGGCATAGTTATTAAGCGGTTTCAAGAACTTTTTCTTTGGGTTTGTTTGCCGCTGCATTGGGGTCAATGAATTTATTGCTTCTTTGTGATTCATCTTGCATGGTGCAGTTGCCTGAAAAACGCGCGCCCGGCTCAATGGAAAGTTTATTGGTTAATATATCACCTGTGAGTTTTGCCGTAGATAATAAGGATAACAACTCGGTAACGGTTACTTTTGCCTTGATATTGCCGGAAAACACACCGTTCTGACATATAATTTCGCCTTCAACACTGCCTGTGGTGCCTATCACTATTTTCCCTTTTGATTCAACTGAACCGATGAGTGTGCCGTCAATACGTATATCGCCGTTTGATTTAACATCCCCTTTGATGATCGTTCCGGAAGCAATCATATTGATGACGGTGGTTTCTATTTCATTTACATTCTTTGCCATAGCATTCGTTTTTTTGAAAAACATAAATTCAAAATATTAACAAAAGTAACAAATTTAAAAATATTTTGCAGCCCTCGATATTTTTTTTTCATTTTTTGATGAAATAAACAATGTGTTTAATTTAATTACGAATGACGAATTACAAATGACGAATGGGTTTTACTTGGGCTGGCGCGCGTCTATGACGCGTGACTGTTCCGTTTGTTACATTCCCATAAAATTAGCAAAAAATTCATTTAAATTACGAATGTCGAATTACAAATTACGAATGGTTTTTTATATGTAAAAGATTGTGAGAATAAAAGTAGAAAATATTACTTAAATTATACTACGTAGCAAAAGCTACGCAGAACTTGGAGCATGACGAGCGTCAGTTGGTAAATGCGCCGAACCGGGGGGCACAAGTCGAAGACTTGCGCCAGCTGGGGCTTAAAGTAGGTACTAAGATAGAAAACACAATAGAACAACTAAAAAATCAGGACATGTTTGGAGATGAAATGATTTGTAAATTTAAAGGTGGAAACTATTATTATATGTGGATGCCAAATTGTAAATCATGGAGTGTATACAAAAATGACAGTAATAGAATCTACAAGTTTTATAAAAACACTAACATATGCAAAACAACTGATGCTTTAATTGATATAGAAGCAAAATACACAGGGAAAAATCCAGAGATTATCCAGCTTGACACTGTTGTTGTTGTGAATGGAATATCATGTAGAATAGTTAGGGTTAAAAATGGTTTTACTCGTTTTGATTATTTTTATAATTCCGAAATATTAAAAACTAATCCAGATTTATTTGTAAATCATTCTTGTGATGGATGGTTTGAATTTTTAAAAATATCTAAATCATTACCATTGAGAATTGATAAAACTATGACTGGGTCAATTACTATAAGGTTAATTATGAAAGAGTATAAAGAAGAAAAAATAGAGGATAATATTTTTTTTATTCCTAATCTTATATTTTATTCAAACATTGCTCCAGGGAGGAAAGCGATGACAATAAAAAGATAACAGGTACTAACAACCGCACGTTATATTCGATTTTGGGGAGACCCGACCGTAACAAAATAGAGTTTTTTTGAATAATAAAGTTGCACTTTAGAGAAACTTTATTATCTTTGTACTGTGATCAAAAATCAGAAATATAGAAAAATCATTTTTTACAAAAGCTATTTTCAAGATTTCTTCGACAAATAATCGACAAAAGTAAAAGCAAAAATTGTTTGGACTTTTAACTTGGTTGAAGACCTGCCAAGAGTTCCTGAAATATACTTAAAACATCTCGAAAATACGAACGGACTCTATGAAATTAGGGTTCAACATGGCAGCGACATATTTCGCATTTTCTGTTTTTTTGACCAAGGACAATTAGTTGTTTTAGCAAACGGTTTCCAAAAGAAAACACAAAAGACACCGAAAAAAGAAATTGAATTAGCACTTAAAATAAAAGCCGAATATGAAAACGAAAAATAAAAATTTGACAACTCTTGAAGAGTTTAAAGAAAAAAACTACGGCAAACGTGGGACAAAAAAACGTGACGAACTTGAAGCTGGTTATGAAAACTTCAAAATGGGTGCGCTAATTCACGACACTCGTTTAGAAATGGGAATGACGCAAGAACAGCTTGCAGAAAAAGTAGGGACGACAAAATCGTACATTTCTAAAATTGAAAATAATATTAAAGAGGCTCGAATTTCGACGCTTCAAAAAATAGTAGAACTAGGTTTTGGCGGACACCTTGAATTATCAATCAAAATCTAACGGACACCTAGACCGAAGAAATAAAAACCGCATATAACCCTTCGCTGGCGCTTGTTTTTAACGAGTGTCTGAACTATTTAATTCTATAACCTTAACAATTTAATGCTTATATATTCAACATATATTTATTAATCATTATATCCTTTTCATAGTTTGAATTTGTCAGCATTGTTATGACACAAGATAATTAAAAAGTTAAATTGATTTTAATTTTTGTGGAGGAAGGAATTTGTTACAAATTTATTTGCCAATGGCTGATAGGTGTATGTTTTATTGCACTCGTTACAAACGAGCGCCAGCAGAGGGCAAAAGCTACGCAGAACGGGGTGAGTAAAATTTTTAAATGTATTTTGTGCGGAATAGCAAAAAACTTAACGGTTAAGAATAGCAGATTAGTTCAAATAGAACTTCTTAAAGAATTCAAGATATTCTTTGGTTTTTTTCTGTTGAAAGAAATTGGTATAATTTTCAGTGGATATAATAAAATGAGAATAATCTTCGGGATTTATATTCAGTAATACATCCGGGTTTGCATTCAGCATATTTAGATAGATCATTCCTTTTTCTTTGCTTTTGAAATTTGAAACAGTGATCATCTGATGGCTTCCATCCAGCAATAAACTGCCTGTAGTCAGATTGTCGAGTTCAAAACTTGCTTTATTAAAGTCAGAGATTGAATTTTCAAGGTCTTTGATCTTTACTTTATTAAAGTCAGCAATGATCACATAAATGTGAATGGTGCTGTCATTATATGTAAACAGGTCTTTTGGTTTTTGGATATTTTTTTTGAAGGTGATGATCCCTGCACTGTCTTTGGTATCTTCTTTAAACACTGAAGAAAGCAGAAGTTGTGCATGTTTTTTTTCTTCACTTTTCGGATATTTCCTGATCACTTCCTGCAATGCCGTTTTAAATTGTTCTTCATTATTTGTTTTTCCAATAACCAATGCTTTCAGCAATTCAAACTTAGGGATGAGTATATCATCTTTATAAGCGATAAATGCCTCATCGCTATTTTTGAGCACCACATCATATTTTTTTTCGGTGAATGCAAGATACGTTTCTTTGTAAAAAACAGACGATTTGCTTTGCTGACTCTGTAAATTTTTAAAATAGTCGGGATTACTAATCACGCGTGCATAATCGGAATTAGGATATTTGGAGAGCAATAGATTTTTATAATAATTTTTTCTCTCTGTATTAAATAGAGTATCATTATAAATTTTGTAGAGATAATAATAAGCCCTTACTTCATAAGGCGTATCAGGAAAGCGTTTCAGGTATAACTGAAATGTTTGTACTGCTTTTGAATAATCCTTCAATCCTTCGTAATACAGATAACCTGCATTGAACATGGCTTCCATGATTCGTTTGGTGGATGCTTCGGTTGCCTCTTGTGTAAGGGGAATACGTTTCAGATAGTAGTTCCTATCCTTTGGATTTTCCACTACTTTTTCTTTCACTTTACTGATGGAATCTTTGATGTCAGTACTGTCTTTATTTTCGCCACCTGTTTCATCAAAATCGAAAGAGACAGCTTTTTTATCTTTCAGCATCCACAGGTCTTCCAGTGGTCTTTTTCCCCAACGCTTCGTAAATTCAGTATAGCCAAAACTTTTGGTGGAAGAGTTATAGAAGTACCAACTGGCTGTTGATCCGCCTGCCATCTGGTTAATCTCCTGTTGGTTCCGTTGATATAATGCCAGTGTCCGCTGTCTTTCAGCTTCTTCTTTTTGTTTACGTTGTTCTTCTTTAATGATTGCGGAAATAATTTTATCAATTGCTTTTACGCGGTCTTTTTCAGGTAGTTTGGCAAGTACCTGCATGCTGTCTTCAAATTCAACCACTTTCAAATAGTTAACCAAATCATTCAGTAGTTCTTTACGTGAAACAATGGTTTTATAATCCGGATAGTCCTGTGGCAGGTTGGGTACAGCGCTGTCGTAATAAACCTGTGCATCCCTGTAATTCGTTTGACTATAAAACAGATTGGCAAGCGTAAGATACGTGTACGTTTTTTGTTTGATATTATTCATGCTTGACGAAGCCGACAGTTTATAGTTTTCAATGGCTTTGACCGTATCTTGTTTTTTTAAATATATTTCGGCAATCGTATAATAAATCTGATCAAGATACTCTCTGTTCTTGGAGTCCTTCAGCATTTTTTCAAGCAGTTTCAGGATTGGTTTGCTGTCCTGCGTGGTTGCATCAAAGCATTTAGCCCAGTTGATCTTTGCATTGAAAGCCATCACATAGGGTGGATTCATTTTCATTACTTGTTTATATAGCAATGAGGCAGTATCCAGTTTATTATCTTTTTGTTTGATCTGTGCAAGAATAAAGGTTAACCGTGAACGTACTTTCTTTTTTTCTTTTTGACGGATAGATTTTTCAAGATAGGGAACTGCCTGACTGAATAATCCTCTTTGGACAAAAAAATCAGCATAACAAACTTGTAAAAGGCGTTCGGTCTTATTTTTCATCATATTCTTATCCACCTTACTTTCAACCATTGCCAGTATGGATTGTGATTCAACATAATCTTTCTTCTGATTTTTAGCTCTGACATACCAGAGCATTGCCTCATATTTTATCGGGTTGTTGAATTTTTTGATCACATAATTAAATGATTCGGAAGCATCTGAATAGTTTTGTTTATAGAACTGGGCTTTGCCCATTAACAAATACGTATCATCAATCCATTTACAATATTCTTTCCCTTGCTTATTGTGAGGGGCGAAAGAATGTTTTTGAATTACTGTAGCGGCTTTTTTAATTGCTTTATCAGTGTAAGATGAAATACTCTGTGCATTTTCAGGTGTGCCGATTTTGAAGACAGGTAAAATGCGGGTATAGTCATCTTCAGCTTTTTTATTTAATTCCGTGATCCCTTCTTTTAAACTTTCATTCCCGTTGAAATAAGCATTATAATGAGAGGTCAGGTTGTGATAGGCCTTTCGTATCAACGTTGGCTTTGTCGGTTGACAAGAATGAAATAGCAAAACAATAAATGCAGAAATAAAAACAATAATTATATGTTTGAAGCTGTTTTGCAACAAATGAAGGTAATATTAATTTAGGTTATTCAGATTAAGACTATTAACTGTAAGTAACTGAAAAAGATAAAAATTATTTTGTCTGGACATGAAAATTTATATGTTTCATCATTATTGCCCGCAAAAATACAAATTAATATTGAAAATAATATTTAATAAACGGTCAAAAGAAAATGACACTTTCTCATACTATCTAAATTCAATTTTATATTTTTGAACCGAAATCATAGAACGGATATGAAATAGTAGTTTAGAAATTTTCAAACGAAAGTGGATTATTAAATTAAATAAATGAAAAGACACATACCAAATTTTATCACTTCATTAAATCTTATTGCCGGATGTATTTCAATCGTGATGGCATTGAACAATGATCTTCAATCTGCTGCTTACCTGATTATTCTTGCTGCAGTATTTGATTTTTTTGATGGTATGGCTGCTCGCATTCTGAAGGTGAAGTCGGCTATTGGCAAGGAACTGGATTCACTGGCTGATGTTGTCAGTTTCGGAGTTGCCCCGGCCTGTATCATGTATATGCTTATGCGACATTCAACAAATGAACCGGGTATTGATTATAAAGCATTCTTATCGTTTATCCTTGTTGTTTTTTCAGCGTTGCGACTGGCAAAGTTCAATATTGACGAATCACAGGAAGATTCATTTATAGGTTTGCCAACACCTGCCAATGCACTGTTTATTGCTTCACTCTCGTTCATCCTTCCGTATCAGTCATGTGAATGGATGTTCAGTTTTCCGTCTCTTGCCCTGATAACATTGGTTTTGTCTTATTTACTGGTATCCCCTCTGCCGTTGTTTTCTTTCAAATTCAAAAACATGCTCTGGAAAGGCAATGAATACAGGTATTTGTTGATTGTGTTTTCGGTCGTTCTGTTTGTGTTTTTTAAACTATCATCAATATCATATATAATTATTTTATATATGATACTTTCTGTGGTAAGTAACCTTTTTGAAAAAAGAAAATAGATAAGGTATTTTAAAATAAAACGAAATATCACCCTTTCAGAAATTTATTCATTGCTTCAGCTGCCTGCCTGCCTGAGTAGATGGCTTTTACAACCAGACTGGCACCTAAAGTGGTATCGCCGGCAACAAATACTTTCATAATATTTGTTTGATTTTCTTTAGCGCTTACATTTCCACGTTTATCAAACTGAACGCCCAGATCATTCAGCAATCCTTCATGTATTGGCTGAGTGAAGCCCATAGCAAGCAGAACAAGATCTGCCTCAATTAAATTAGATGAATTTTCTTTTTTAGTCATCTTACTGATAGTGCCGTTTTCATCAAAGAGGGTGTCCATTTCAACTACTTCAACATGTTTAATAATCCCATTGGTTCCAATAAAACTTTTCGTAGATAAACCCCAACGTCTTTCGCATCCTTCTTCATGCGAGGAGGATGTTTTAAGTATCTGTGGATAAAATGGCCAAGGTGTAAACGGATTCTTTCCTTCAGGTGGTTTGGGCAGGATCTCTATCTGCATCACGCTGAATGCTCCCTGACGATTGGCAGTTCCTACACAGTCCGAGCCGGTATCCCCACCACCGATGACCAACACTTTTTTCCCTTTGGCATTGATCTTTTCTTCAGGTGAGAATTCTGTTCCACGGAGAATTTTATTCTGTTGTTTCAGATAATCCATGGCAAAATAAATTCCTTTCAGTTCGCGACCGGGAACATTGATATCTCTGGGCTTCATTGCCCCAACTGCTAGACAGACCGCATCAAACTGATTCAACAGTTCCTTAGAGGAAATATCTTTACCAACTTGTGTATTTACTTTGAATTCAATGCCTTCCTCTTTTAAAATATTGATACGCCTGTCAATAATTGTCTTTGCAAGTTTGAAATCGGGAATACCATACCGTAGCAGCCCTCCGACAGCATCGTCTTGTTCAAAGACAGTAACCGTATGCCCTGAATGATTTAACCGGACAGCAGCCGATAAACCGGCAGGACCTGAGCCAATTACCGCTACACGCTTACCTGTCCTAACTTTAGGTGGTTT
>CAYVNP010000004.1:28079-45786 GCA_964452905.1 uncultured Bacteroidales bacterium | reverse complement strand
CGATATATCCATCTGCAAACTGACGTTCCACGATAGCACGTTCATTCTCGCGAATGGTTACCGGCGCTTCCTGCAGGTTTAACGTACATGATTTTTCACAAGGGGCAGGACAAACTCTTCCGGTGAATTCAGGAAAATCATTGGTGGAATGCAAGATGGCATTGGCTATTTGCCATGTTCCTTTCGTTAATGCATCTTGCCATTCAGGTATTTTACTGTTGACAGGACAAGCCCAATGGCAGAAAGGGACACCACAGTCCATACAGCGGGCTGCCTGATTCTTTCGTTCAAGTGTACTGAGTGACTGTTCAACTTCAGCATAATCATGTATCCGTTCATTGACAGGTCTGTTGCCTGATTCAACACGAGGAAATTTTATAAATCCTTTGATATCTCCCATAAATTTATTTTTCTAAAATAATCAATGTTTTTTAAAATTATTCTTGATGCACATCTTCAAGTTTTTCTGAAATAGCTTTGATCTGCAGTTCCTGCATCACCTTCTTATATTCAAACGGCATCACTTTTATGAACTTAGGTAAATAATCTTCCCAGTTGTCGAGGATATTTCGAGCCAGCGCACTGCTGGTATGTTCATAATGCAGTCGAATCAATGACTGTAACTCTTTGATGTCATTTAGTTCTTCAAGGAGTGATAATTCAACCATCCCCATATTACAGAAATAATCGAAGTTTTCATGTGTGTTCAACACATACGCAATTCCGCCGCTCATCCCTGCAGCGAAATTTCTGCCTGTAGTACCCAGAACCACAACGCGTCCGCCGGTCATGTATTCACAGCCATGATCACCAACTCCTTCAACTACTGCTAATGCACCACTATTCCGAACACAAAAGCGTTCACCCGCAACACCGTTGATAAATACTTTACCGCTGGTGGCACCATATAATACGGTATTTCCGATAATGATATTTTCTTCGGATTTAAAGGTAGATTCACTGTCGGGGATCACAATTATTTTTCCTCCCGACAAACCTTTGCCTAAGTAATCATTGCTGTCCCCATTCAGTTTAAAGGTAATTCCTTGAGCAAGGAATGCGCCGAAGCTTTGACCGGCAGAGCCGGAAAAATTAATAGTGATAGTATCTTCAGGTAATCCGTCGTGACCGAATCGTTTTACTAATTCACCCGATAACATTGCGCCAACACTTCTGTCTACCGTATTGATCTCCTTGGTCAGAATAATTTTTTTCTTTGTTTCAAAAGTCTTCTGAACCTCATTGATCAAATGCAGGTCGAGGACATCATCTAATTTATGATTTTGAGGAGTTGTAAAATGCAATGCATTTCTTTTTCCTTCTTCGGGGAAATATATCAATGCTGAAAGATCGAGATGTTTTGCTTTATAATGATCGGGTCGAGGCACAAACGTTAATAGGTCAGCTCTACCGATGATATCATCTAATTTTTTATAACCCATTTCTGCAAGATGTTCTCTGACTTCTTCGGCAAGGAAAGTAAAGAAGTTAACCAGATAATCAGCTTTTCCTGTAAAATATTTTCTGAGTTTTTCATCCTGAGTTGCTACGCCAACGGGACATGTATTCAAATGACATTTTCGCATCATGATGCAACCCATCACGATCAGGGCACTGGTAGCAAATCCAAATTCTTCAGCCCCCATCAATGCTGTAATGATAATATCCAATCCTGTTTTTATTTGTCCGTCTGCCTGTAAGGTAATTTTTCCTCTCAGGTTGTTCATGACAAGTGTTTGCTGCACTTCCGAAAGTCCCAATTCTATTGGTAATCCTGCATGTTTGATGGAACTGACCGGACTGGCGCCTGTTCCTCCTTCGCCACCGCTGATCGTAATAAGATCTGCTTTCGCTTTGGCAACACCGGCAGCGATAGTGCCAACACCGGCTTCTGATACCAGTTTTACACTGATCTTTGCTTTAGGATTTACATTTTTTAAATCAAAAATTAATTGAGCTAAATCTTCAATAGAATAAATATCATGATGGGGAGGAGGCGATATCAGCGTGATTCCGGGTATTGAATATCTTGTTTTGGCAATGATCGTATCTATCTTATGTCCCGGTAACTGACCACCTTCACCAGGTTTAGCACCTTGTGCAATTTTGATTTGAAGTTCATCGGCATTGACTAAATATTCAGTAGTAACGCCGAAACGCCCGGATGCAACTTGTTTGATTGCGCTTCGCATACTTGTTCCGTCTGGCAAAGTAATAAAACGTTTAGGGTCTTCGCCTCCTTCGCCGGTATTACTTCGTCCACCAATGCGGTTCATGGCAATTGCCATCGTTTCATGTGCTTCTTTGCTGATTGATCCGAAGGACATAGCGCCAGTGCAAAATCTTTTCATGATGGCGCTTGCCGGTTCCACTTCGTTGATATCAATCGGATTTTTTTTATATCTTAAAAAATCACGGAGATACATCGGGTCTTTTTTATGGTCAATCAGCGTAGTGAAATCTTTGAATTTTTTATAATTGTTTGTTCGGGTTGACCATTGCAAAAGTCCAATCGTTTCAGGATTCCATGCATGTTGCTCACCGTCTTTACGGTAAGCATAAATACCGGAATTGATCAGCAAATTATCTGTAACAGTTGTGGATTCGTAATTTACAGTATGTATTTTAAAGATTTCTTCAGCTATTTCATCCAGCCCAATACCACCAATGCGTGAAGGAGTACCACTGAAATATTTTTCGGAAATTTGTTTATTAAGTCCGATGATTTCAAATATCTGTGAAGACCTATAGCTGCGTAAAGTTGAGATGCCCATCTTGGATAAAACTTTTAACAATCCTTTGTTGATGGCTTTTATATAATGCTTCCGTGCTGTTGCATAATCAAGCTGAATACTTTTATTATTCACCAGATTATCGATGATTCCAAAAATTGCGTATGGATTAATCAGACTGGCGCCGTAACCAAACAACAGAGCAAAGTGCATTACCTCGCGTGGTTCGGCACTTTCAACCACTAAGTCAATTTGTAATCTTTTTCTTTTTTTGATCAGATGATGATGAACAGCAGAAACAGCAAGCAATGACGGAATTGGAGCATAATCTTTTGATACCTGCCTATCAGAAAGGATAACGAAATTTTTTCCATCATCAACTGCTTTTTCAGTCTTAAGACATAGTTCTTCAATCGCTTTTTCCAATCCTTTGCCTTTATCTTTTACAGGGAAAAGCATTGGCAATACTACATTGGAATATCCTTTCCATTTCAAATTTTTGATTTCTTCAAACTGAGTGTTCGTGATCACAGGATTTAAAACCTTGATCATCTTACAATGATCGGGACCTTCGTCCAACAGATTTTTCTGAAGGGACCCAATATAACCCGTAAGTGTCATCACCAATTCCTCACGGATTGGGTCAATGGGCGGATTGGTCACCTGAGCAAATAATTGTTTGAAATAATTGAATAATCGTTGCGGTTTATTTGACAGCACTGCCAAAGGTGTATCATTACCCATGGATCCAACCGGTTCATTACCATCAATTGACATGGAAAGTATGATTGATTCGATATCTTCTTTCGTATAACCGAATTCTTTCAGAGTGATTGGATATTTGTCACCAAGATTGGGTGATATGGGGCGGGCAAAAGGAATTTCTTCCAGATCAACCATGTTTTTCTGCAGCCATTCTCTGTAGGGATGCTCATTGGCAAGTGATTCCTTGATTTCCGGATCATAATAGATTCGTCCTTTAAGCGTATCTATCATTATGATTTTTCCGGGTTTGAGTTTTCCTTTTTCTCTGATCATATCACCCGGATATTTTTGCACACCTGTTTCAGAACCGATGATAAAGAAATCATCTTTGGTAATCATATAACGTGATGGACGCAATCCGTTACGGTCAAGCATACCTCCCACATATCTGCCATCGGAAAAAACGATTGAAGCCGGTCCGTCCCAAGGTTCCATGAACGTAGAATGATATTTGAAAAAAGCTTTTACATTATCAGGAATAGGATTCTTTGCATTCCATGATTCAGGGATTAACATGGCAAGTGCATGAGGAATGGATTTACCGGACATGATCAAAAATTCAAGCACATTGTCCAGTGAAGATGAATCACTCATATCCGGTTCAATGATCGGATAAATTTTATTGAGATCGCCCAGAAGTTTTGATTTAAGAATGGATTCTCGCGATTCCATCCAGAAACGGTTTCCTTTGATGGTATTAATCTCTCCATTGTGCCCGAGAATGCGGAATGGTTGTGCCAGATCCCACGAAGGAAATGTATTGGTACTGAAACGGCTGTGGACAAGAGCGATGGCGCTTTCTGTACCCGGGTCGATCAGGTCAAGATAGAACCGGCGCAATTGCATAGAGGACAACATCCCTTTGTACACTATTTTTTTTGCAGATAAACTCGAAAAATAAAATTTTGATTTTTCAGTCAAAGATGAATCTCTGATCTCCTTTTCAATTTTTTTACGAACGATATATAGTTTTCTTTCCAATACTTCAACATCACCAACGTCTCCTTTGACAAATATTTGTTTAATATCCGGTTTGGCGTCCAAAGCAATTTGTCCAAGAATAGAATTATTGGTTGGTACTTCGCGTATTTGGAACAATTCGAGTTTTTCATCGGCAAGTTGCTTCCGGATAATTTCAATACAGGTATTTTGTTCATCCGGATTCAATGGAAAAAAAACGATTCCGGTACCGTACTCACCTTCATCGGGGACATTTATTTTTTGTTGTTTGTAAAATGCATGGGGTATTTGTAATAAGATGCCCGCACCGTCTCCGGTAATATTGTCAGCATTTTCAGCCCCGCGATGCGTAAGGTTTTCGAGAATTTCAAGACCCCGGTGAATAATTTCATGCGATCTGATTCCTTTGATATGAGCTATAAGACCAATACCGCAGTTGTCGTGTTCAAATTCAGGACTGTACAAACTTTGATTTATCGTATTCAATTTGTTCATGTTTTTACTCTTTAATTTAAATAAGAAAGCCGCTCTCTTTGATGAGAACGGCTGCTTACTTTTTTGTTTGTATTATTTCAGATATACCATTCTCATCTAACCCTTCCGGTTTTTTTATCAGATTTCTTGGTTTTAGATGAGAAGTTTATCATTTGTCTATCTTATAAATTGCTTGGCAAAATTAGAAAAATAAACGAATAAAAGGAAATATTTATGATAAAAATTTTATGAAATAAAATATCCGTATGAATGATATTTAATAATTTTTAAGAATGAATATGCCCAGTTTGAATATGATTCAGGCACAATAAACTAGAGTGATAATTAGGAACCAGATTGTTAGACCGGTTCAATTGCAAAACTAAAAGTCTTTCTATATTTCAAAGGGGTTGTCTTATTAATGTATTTAAATTGTTTATTAAAATTGGAAATGCTATTATATCCATTTTCATAACATATTTCAGAAATACTCATGTCTGTTTCGGTCAGTTGTTTACATGCATTTTCGATTCGAATTTCATTAATAACGGTACTGAAATTTTTTCCGGTTCGTTTATAAAAGAAATGACAGAAAGCAGATTTGCTCAGAAATACCAGAGATGCAGCGTGTTCTAAATTGATATTTTTATTGTAATTTTCATAAATGTAAGTAAAAACTTTTCCTAATCTGTCTTTATCATTGTTGATATTATATTCAGGAAAATATCCTGATCGGCTGATAACAGAATATTCAGATGAATTTGCAAGAATATTTAAGATGGAGAGGAGTTCAATGATATTACAGGAACCATTTGTATCTCTTAAATTTAATATTTTTTCAGTAATTTTTGTTTTTGATTCACCAAAAATTTCCAAACCACGTTCGGCAGATTTTAATATATTTTTAATACTTTTCATTTCAGGTATATTAAAAAAGTCTTTTCCAAGAAAATCTTTACTGAAATGAATTTGTATAATTTGATCTGGTTTAAATGTAAAAGATTTTTCTTTATTACTTTTCCAGCAATGAGCAAGATTCTCACCTAACAAAATTAAAGTTCCGTCATGGAAAGAACTGATGCTGTCACCTATTATTTTTTTTCCGCTGCCTTTGATAATTAATACAATTTCCAATTCATTATGATAATGATATGATTCATCAAATTTTTCAGTTTGAATATTTTTAAATTCAAAAGAATTACAACTTTCAGTTAAAACTTTTTTGTAAAATGCTTTCATGTGTTTAAGTTTTTAGTTTAAAATAAATGTTAAACAGAATAATTGCAGGAATAAACATTAATTGATAATAAAGAAAATTAGTATTCTTCATTATTTTATTTTTTTATTAAAATGTATTTCTAACAAGAACTTAAACAAATTTATTATCTAAATAAAAAATTGAGGGCAAGGATATGATATAACATTAAAAGAATATTGCAATATTTATAATCATAGTTATTTAATAAAAAAAACCCTTATTTAATAGCTGATTTTATGAATTTTTATAAATAATTAGCTCAAAATTCAATTTGTTTTTATCAAATGGGTATGAAAATGTTAAGTAAATTTCATCTTTTATCTTCTAATTGCAATATTTTTATATCGAATTGCAAAAATTTTGCATGATTTTATCATTGGATGAATGAATAACTTATTTGGTTTAAACTAAATTTGTTAAATAATTGATAATTCAGTATAAAAATTAAATGAAAAATATTTTTTGGATTCTTTTTTTCTTTTTTTCTTTTTTCCAACCAATATTATCTCAGCAATATTTATTTAAACAATATGGTGTTGAAGATGGACTTTCTCAGAACACGGTCTGGTCTATATTGCAGGACAGCAGAGGGTTTTTATGGTTTGGCACCAAGGATGGCTTGAACCGATTTGACGGGAAAACATTTAAAACTTTTCGACATGTAAAAGGTGATCCAACATCCATTGGAAATAATTTTATTCATTCCTTATGGGAAGATGAAAACAAAATGATTTGGGTGGGTACTGAACAGGGAATATTTATTTATAATCCTGAAAACGAAGAGTTTAAACCCTTTACAAAGAAAGTAACAAATAATGTTTCGATAAATGGGATTGTCAGTTCAATTACAAAAGATAAAAGAGGGAACATCTGGATTGCATCCTTTTTTACCGGTGTATTTGTTTATAATCCTCATAAAGACCTTCTTCAATATTTTCAGCACAATTCGTCAAATCCAAACAGCCTTAGTTCCAATTTGGTATGGACAATATACTGTGATTCAAAAGGGGATATCTGGTTAGGTACCCATATGGGTGGGTTAAATAAATATGATTTTCGAAAAAAACAATTTATCAGGTATCTTCCCAATCATCAAAAAAACTGTATCAATGATGATAATGTGTATTCTATTTTTGAAGATTCACAGGGAAATTTTTGGATAGGGACCGGTTATGGCGGATTGAATCTGATGGACAGACAAAATGAAACATTTGAATATTTTAAATCTAATACATCAGGCAACAGTGTCAGTAATAATTTAGTAAGATGTATTCTTGAAATACTTCCGGGTAAATTATTTATTGGTACAGAAACCGGCTTGGATTATTTTGAACTTCGAACACAGAAGTTTACCAATTTTGTTCATTCAGAGTCTGATTCCAAAAGTATTTGTGATAATGCAATTTATTCAATTTATAAAGATGCTGAAAATAATATCTGGATTGGAACTTATTTCGGAGGTGTTAATTTTCTTTCTGTCAATAAAAAACAATTTGAGTTTTATTATCCCGATGGGAAACCTAACCGTTTACATGGTAAAGCTGTGAGTGTTTTCTGTGAAGACGCAAAAGGGAATATTTGGGTTGGAACAGAAGATGGTGGTTTAAATTATTTTGATGTTACTACAAAGTTGTTTACATCTTATCCCCTCAATGGGAAGACTGGCACTACCAATATTCATGCTTTAATCATCGATAAGGATAAATTATGGATTGGATCACTTTCAGAAGGGATCATTGTTTTAGACCTTAAAACAAAAAAAATTAAAAATTATAGATATGAAAAAAATAATCCACGCTCACTCGGATTCACAAATATATTTTCAATTTATAAAGATAGGGCTGATAATATCTGGGTTGGAGGAATCTTTGGTTTGTGCAGATATAACAGGAGTACGGATGATTTTACCCGTATCAATGATCTTGGATTAAATAATATTTATATTTTTGATATACTTCAGGATAATATTGGGTATATTTGGTTTGCCTCTTACAATGATGGAATTTTTTGTTTGAATCCCAAAACAAATCAATGGAAGCAATACCATCACAATCCTGAAGTATCTTCATCCATTGCCAGTAATAAGGTTATCTCAATTTACCAGGATCATCAAAATCGGTTGTGGTTTGGTACAGAAGGTGCTGGACTTTGCCAATATATATATGATAAAGATAGTTTTATAACATATAATGAAAATAATAATTTACCAAATAATGTCATATACTCTATTTTGGATGATGGCTTGAATCTTTGGATAAGTTCAAATAAAGGGATTACGCGGTTTGATCCTGTTACATTTAAGTCCCGATCGTATCACGAAACGGATGGACTTCAAAGTGATCAATTTAATAATAAAGCTTGCATGAGGTCACGGGATGGTAAATTGTATTTTGGCGGTATCAAAGGGTTTAATGCCTTCTACCCCCATTTATTAATGGATAATGATTTTGTTCCTCCAATTGTTTTTACTAATTTTCAAATTCTAAATAACCGAGTACCGATTGGTACAAAGAACTCACCATTAAAAAAGTCTATCAGCTTTACACATGAGATCACTCTTGATTACAATCAATCTGTTTTTAGTTTGGAGTTTGTTTCTCTTAGTTTTTTGGCTCCCAAAAATAACAGGTATGCTTACAAACTCGAAGGATTTGATGTAGACTGGAATTATACACAGGAAACTAAAATAACCTATACCGGGTTGCCATCCGGAACATATACATTAAAAGTAAAAGCATCCAATAACGATGGAAAATGGAATGAAAAAGGAATTACACTCAAAATCATTATTCTACCACCTTTCTGGAAATCCCCAACAGCTTATGTTATTTATTTTATTTTGTTTATTATTATTTTTATAATAGGTAGTTATTATTTGCAAAAACGTTCCATACTAAGAAATAAAAAAGAACTCGAACGAATAAATGCCGGGAAAGAAAAGGAATTGAATCAGATGAAGATTGATTTTTTTACAAATATTGCTCATGAGATACGGTCACCTTTAAGTTTGATCATTGGGCCACTCAATAATCTTATTTCTTCAGGAAAAGGATCCAATGAAGTAAAAGAAGATTATCAAATCATTAAACGAAATGCATTACGACTCCTTACGTTGGTTAATCAGTTGCTGGATTTTAGGAAGATTGAAAGTAAAAAATATATTGTTCGATATTCCAAAACAGACCTCGTTGGTTTTGTTAAAAGTATTTATGAAAGATATAGTTTACTTGCTAAAGATCGAAATATAGAATTTACATTTAATTCAAATTTTGAAAATTGGGAAACAACGATCTCTGTAGATGCTTTATCATCCGTTATTGGTAATCTGCTTAGCAATGCATTTAAATTTACTAGAAATAAAATTGAACTGACAATTCTTATAAGTGATAAGTATTATGAACTATCTGTGATTGATAATGGGTATGGAGTTCATCCACAGGAAACAGAAAAAATCTTTATGCCTTTTTATCAGGAAGTGGGTGAAAATAAAGTCAGGAAATTAATTGAAGGAACTGGCTTAGGATTGGCTTATGTGAAGTCACTGGTTGAACTTCAAGAAGGGAAAGTTTTTGTTGACAAAAACTATCTGGATGGAGCAAAATTTGTTGTTAACATCCCTTTTAAAAACAGTTCAAATATTGCATTATTTGAATATGATAAAGCGCTTCAATCTACAATCTTGGATAAAATAAATGTCGAATCCTCTTTCCAGAATCTAAAGCAGTTGTCCAATGAGAACCAAATGAAAATAATTGATACTACAGGTAGGTTAAGTATTTTGATTGTTGAAGACAATGAAGAATTGTTGCAATTTGTTTCCGGATTGTTTAGTAAAAAATATACTGTATTTAAATCAAAAAATGGGCTTGAAGCATTAAAAATTATTGAAGATGAAGAGATAGATTTGGTTATCAGTGATGTCATGATGCCTGAAATGGATGGTTTTGAGATGTGTACTTCAATTAAAACGAATTTTACAACCAGCCATATTCCTGTTATTCTCCTTACTGCAAAAACAACTGTAGAATCTCGGATAACGGGCTTGAAGCACGGTGCTGATGCATATATCGAAAAACCATTTGAGCCGGAACATCTTTTGATTCAGGCTTCAAATCTACTTGAGAACAGAAAGAAACTCAGATTACATTTTATTCAGGAACCATTTGTTAAAATACAAGAAATTGTGGGTACTCAACCGGATGAAAAATTTATTCTTAATATAGAACGAATCATTGAAGAAAAATTGAATGATCCTTCATTTACTATTGATGAACTTGCTCGGGAGGTTCATATCAGTCGTTCTGGATTGCATAAAAAACTTAAAGGTATTTCTGGACTTACGCCCAATGATTTTATTAAATTGATCAGATTAAAAAAATCAGCTGAATTATTGAAAACATCACAATACAGAATCAATGAAGTTTGTTATATGGTAGGATTCAACACCCCGTCCTATTTTGCAAAATGTTTTCAGGAACAATTTGGAATGTTGCCAACCGACTTTTTATCTACCAAGGAAAATAAGGAATAAGTTTAAATAGTTGAATGATATATAGCCCCTCCGATATTATCCTTACTAGCACCAGTTACTGAATTAATACAATTAGTTTTTTTGATCATGCGGAGCACACCGAGAAAAGCAAAGATCAGTGCTTCTTTGAACCTAATGGTATTCATGTCAGGAATGATAACCTGATGTATGGAATAAATTTTTATTCGTTCCATTAAAAAATCATTAAGTGCCCCTCCACCAGTAACCAGCAATTTACCTGAAGGAATATGTTTGGTTGAGTTGCCTATTTGAAAGGCAATATGTTCGCATACAGTATTTAATTTATCTTCAATGGGAATCTGGTATTTTAATAGAACCGGTTTGAAATTATTAATCATCCATTCTTTCCCCAATGATTTAGGAGGGTGTAATAAGTAAAAAGACAAATTATTTAATTCATTCAAAAGAGGTTGATTTAAGTTCCCTTTCCGAGCGAGACATCCTTTATAATCAAATGGTTTTCCGCAAATGGCAGACAATTCATTGAGAATAATATTCACCGGGCAGATATCAAATGCAATTCTCTTTTTATTTTTTTCAAATGAAATGTTAGAGAATCCTCCCAGATTGAGGCATAGATCATATTCCGAAAAAAGATATTTATCTCCGATAGGAACCAGTGGGGCGCCCTGCCCTCTTAAAGCAACATCCATACTTCTAAAATCACAAACAACAGGTAACCCGCAACAAGCAGCAATGGCAGCACCATCGCCAATCTGTGAAGTGATTTTTTTTTCCGGCTGATGAAATATAGTATGCCCGTGCGAAGCAATGAAATCAGGTGATAGATTATTTCTTGAACTAAATTTATGGATCAGTTGCCCTAAAAAATGACCATAGTCAATATGTGTTTGAACAAAAGTGAATGCACTTTCGTTGTCAAGTGTATGTAATCTGTTTATCCACTCATCAGGATAGTCAATGGTTTCAGCACAAATGATTTTATAACTCCATTTTCTGTTTGAATATGTAAATGTACAATATGCTATATCCACGCCATCTAACGACGTTCCTGACATAACTCCAATTACATTAAAATCAGGCATTATAAAAGTACTGTTAATTTTTCGAGTTTAACACCACGTGAACCTTTGACCAATATAGTTGCATTTATTATTGGGTTAGATATGAACCATTCCCTAGCAGATTCAACGGTATCAAAAGTTTTAAAGTCCGAATTTAACGCTGCAAAAACTTTTCCTATCAGAATGACTTCCTTAATTTTTTGCTTTGATAACAGGTCAATTATTTTGATATGTTCTTTCAAACTTTCATTTCCTAATTCAAACATATCGCCTATGATAGCATATTTATTTTCATATGGCAGAGTTGAAAAATTACGGATTGCAGCATCCATACTGGAAGGATTGGCATTGTATGCGTCCAGAATGAGCTGATTATTTTTTGTTTTTAAAAATTGTGATCGATTATTGCTCGGTTCATATTGTTCAATGGCTTGTTGAATTGCATCGGACTCAACACCAAAATAATTTCCAATGCAAACTGCAGCCAGAATATTCATCATATTGTATGAACCTATAAGTTGAGATTGAATAATCAATTCGTTGTGATTTATGATCGTTTTGAGTTTTACAAAAGGGTTGCATTCAATTAAATCGCCATAGCAATCGGAATGCATATCAGAAATGGAATATTTAATTTTATCAATGTTTTTGGAAATAGTTTTTAAAATCGGATCATCATCATTGATGAATATTTTTTTCTTTTGCAGTAAAATAGATTGATACAGTTCGCTTTTAGCTTTGATAACTCCTTCTATACTACCAAATCCTTCGAGATGGGCTTTACCAATGTTTGTAATGATACCCCAGTCTGGTTGGGCTATCTGACAAAGTTTTTCAATTTCACCTGTGTGATTTGCTCCCATTTCAATCACTGCAAACTCTGTATCAGGCATAATAGAAAGGACAGACAGTGGTACACCAATATGATTGTTCAGATTTCCTTTTGTAGCATATGTTCTATATTTTTTTGATAAAACAGCATTGATCAGTTCTTTGGTGGTGGTTTTTCCGTTTGTACCGGTTATACCAATTACAGTTGTTTGAATTTGTTTTCGGTGAAAGGTTGCAAGTTGTTGCAAAGTTTTCAAGCAATCCTGAACGAGCAGACATTGATCATTCAAATTATACTTTTCCTCATCTATTAGTGCAAATGAAGCGCCTGCTTCTATTGATTGTAATGCAAATTCATTTCCATTGAACGTTTCCCCTTTTAGTGCAAAGAAAATTGAACCTGCAGGAATGTTCCTGCTATCAGTAGTAATGATAGGATGTTTTAAAAACAGACTATAAAGTTTTTCAATTGATAATAGATTCATATTTAATTTAAAATAAAAACCCCATCGTAAAAGAAAAGATGGGGTTTATAGAATTTAAATGAATTTGTAATTGTTTATCTTCCTCCAATCTGAGCGCCAACGCGTGCCATTGCACATCTGAATCCGATAAAATCTGTTGATTGTTCTTCATCCATAAATCTTCTTGTCCCGGGGCTCATCCAATATGCCCTGTCTTTCCATGACCCCCCTTTAAATACTTTTGCTTTATCATTGATCAAAGTGCTTTTGCCATATTGATACATTGCTTTTTCAGCTTTTTCTTTATCAAATTCTTCTTCAAAATAAATACTGGATGACCAGTCACCGTCCAGATAATTTATATTGTCAGCTTTCGTATAATTTCTGCGGTTGATATTATCTTTTTCATTGACATCTTCCATAACAACTCTACCTAAACTGTCTTTGTCAACCAATGCGCCTTCAGCATCTTTCTTTTGTGTTTTATAACGATTACCTCTGAATGATCTGAATTCATCCATATCTTCAGGGGTGAGTGGACGATAAACATCCATTACCCATTCCGAAACATTTCCTGACATGTTATATAAACCATAATCATTAGGCCAGTATGAAATTACAGGTGCAGTAATATCGGCTGCGTCATTCAGGTTCCCGGCAACACCCATGTAATCGCCGCGACCTCTGACAAAGTTACCAACAAATTGTCCCATATTTGACTGAAGGTCTGTTCTGGTAACATGACCGTTCCAAGGATATAATCTTCTTTCGACAATACGTTCATATAATGTATTTCCAATGAGACCCAGTGCAGCAAATTCCCATTCCGCTTCGGTAGGGAGTCTGTATCTTGGTAATAAGTAGCCGTCTTCAACTCTGACTTTGCGAGTACCCTGACTGCTTGGATCAAGGTTGGTGAGTTCATCTCTGACGACCCCTTCATATTGACCAACTAAGTATGCATCAGTATTAAAATTATTTTCATTTGATTGATCGGTAGGAGACCATTTTAATATCCCTTCACGAATCATAATATATTCATTCACTCGATCAGTTCTCCAGATACAATAATTAGCTGCTTGTAACCAATTAACCCCGACAACAGGATATTCACGATAGGCAGGATGTCGTAGATAATTCTCAACCAAAGGTTCATTATATGCTAATTTACTTCTCCAAACCAAGGTGTCCGGAAGAGCTTTCTTAACAACTTCAGGATAGTCAATACCGTAAGTTCTACGCAACCAGTAAAGATATTCAAGATAGTCAAAATTACGTATCTCTGTTTGGTCCATATAAAAAGATGAAACTGTTATACGACGAGGTATGTTGTCCCAGTTATACATAACTTCCTGTTCTGTACGTCCCATGGTAAAAGTACCACCTTGAATCAAAACAAGTCCGGGACCTGTTTCCTGTTCTTCAAAAGGTACTTTTTCAAAGCCACCGTTATTCGGATTATTGTACTCCCAAGCTGTAGTAGGTGATTCTTCTTTTACACAAGAGGTAAAAAACAGAATAACAATAAATGGAAGCGATTTTGATAAAATTTTAATGAATGTATTCATTGGTTTAAAATTTATTTTATTTAGAATGTAGGACAATGGATCACTTTAATTCTTTTCTTTTCTGGCTTACATGGTAGTTTCCATCCAACCGAAATTTCATGAGAACCACCAGTTCCGGCGCCAAGTTTAGAAACAGTTAAATCATAACTATAGCCGATTTTCAACATATTCACCTGTAATCCAAGCAATGCAATAACTGCATCAATATTTGCAAAACTATGTCTGTACCAAATACCCAGAATAAGAGGATATTTATTGTAATAGAAACCGTAATTAAACTGTTTGAGATTACGTTGCCACTGGAAAATAAAATTAGGTGAAATTGTTGGGTCTTCCACTCTTCTTCTCATTCTTTTACCTCTGTAATACTCAATATTGACATCAAATACAGCTCCGGCATGGAGAGTAAACTTACGTGGAAGATGACTGTTGGTGCTGTTGGTAAGAAAGCCCTCGTTGGGTTCGGTCAGGTGATGAACCGCAGCACCTATAAAAAAACTTTTATTGTAACCCAATATCCCGACAGAAAAATCAGGACCACTTTTGGATAGTTTACCTGGGGTTACTTCTTTGGTATTATAAACAAAACCCCATCGGTCACTGATTTGATCACCGAAATTTAACTTATCCCAGTCAATCCGTTTATTGAAATATCTTGCTTCAAAACCAGCTTTCACATTAAAATTAGGTCCTGTTGAAAGATTATAAGAATACATTGCACTGGCACTGTAAGTTGAAATGATTCCGGCTGCTTTATCAGCCATGACCTGAAAACCAATACCGCCTGAAAGATAATCTTTGTGTACATCATAAGAGACACTATAAGTGTTCCAGTAAGGAGGAATGAATGCCCATTGATTACGGTAATTAAGACAAATTCTAGGACAAACCACAGTTCCGGCAAATGCAGGATTCAAATAAAGAGGATTAGCATAGAACTGAGTAAAATGAGGGTCCTGTGCATTAATTTTATTAAAAAATAAATTAATTGCAACAAATAGAATTATGATGGTTCTTTTCAACATGGACTGATTAGATATCAACGGAAAAATCCAATATGTCTTTGATTTAATCGGCAATTATACAAATTTTTTTTTAACTATGAAAGATTTTTTTGAAATTGATTAATTTTTAATTTTAAGAAAATATATATTTTGATTAATTTATTTATACTTGTTTTAAATGGCAAAAGTTACATTTTTATGAAAAATCTTTAAAAATAAAATTATAAATATTTTTAATGAATATATTTAAGTCAAGATTAATTAACGTAAAAAATGAAATAAACATTTTATTCGGGAGGCAGATTTTTTTTAATATCCAGTAATGATTTTTTAATCTTTTGTAAAGAATTTATAATATCATTTGTTTTTTCAGGATTTTTTTTCTCAGCTTTCAAATAATCTTTTGCCCCTTGAAGAGTATATCCTTTTTCCTTTACCAAATGATAAATTTTTTTAAAATTTTCAATGTCTTCCGGAGTAAATAATCGGTTTCCTTTTTGATTTTTGTGGGGTTTGAAAATATTAAATTCCTTCTCCCAGAATCGGATCAATGATGGATTGACATTATACATTTCTGCCACCTCACCAATGGAATAATATAGTTTTTTTATTTCTTTTTCTTTGTATGGCATCCCAATCAGAAAATAATAAATGAACCGAATTTAATCGTGTAAAATTAGTGAATAATTATTGTAGTTTGAGAAATTCAATCAGTTTATTTGTTGCTTGTGACCGATGACTAATTTTATTTTTTTCCTCCAGAGACATCTCGGCAAAAGTTTTTGTATATCCGTCCGGGATGAAAACCGGATCATATCCGAATCCTTCTGTTCCCCTTTTTTGATCAATGATTACGCCGTTGACTATCCCCTCAAACAAATATTCTTCACCTTTTATAATTAAGGAGATCACCGTTTTAAAACGGGCTTTACGATTCTTTTTGCCGTCTAATTCAGATAATAGTTTGTTTACATTATCATCTGAATTTTTACCTTCTCCTGCATAACGGGCAGAATGAACACCGGGTTTACCATTGAGTATGTCCACTTCTAATCCGGTATCATCTGCAAAACAGTCGAAGTTATATTTATTAAATATATATGTTGATTTAAGAGATGCATTCTCTTCAATTGTTTCAGCTGTTTCCGGAATATCTTCAGTACAATGAATATCTTTGAGACTCAAAACATTAAATTTATTCCCGATCACATTTAATATTTCTTTTAACTTGTATGGATTATTTGTTGCAAAAACAAGATTATTCATGATTGGTTCATTCAAAGAATGCAAAAATAGGCGTGTTCTTTTAATAATCAAATTCTTTGTGGGGAATATTTTAGTATTTTTGAAATCAAATTTAGCCGAACATGCACAACGAATATATTAAAACACTGAACATATTAAAATTAACTCAACTAAATCCGGGGTTATCAACAGGAACCAAATGGGTTGATAGCCAAACAGGTTTGATCAAATCAATTTCTCCTGTTGATGGTCAGTTAATTGCACAGATAAAACTTTCGTCTAATAAGGAAATAGATATGCTACTTTCAATGGCAACAGTTGCTTTTCGTTCATGGCGTGTTGTTCCGGCACCAAAACGCGGAGATATTGTTCGTCAGATTGGAAATGAATTTCGAACGTATAAAGATTCTTTAGCTGAATTAATTTCTATGGAAATGGGAAAGATTTATTCTGAAGCTCAAGGGGAGGTGCAGGAAATGATAGATGTTTGTGATTTTGCTGTCGGACAATCACGAATGCTTTATGGAGTCACTACTCATTCGGAACGCAGTGACCATCGTATGTTTGAGCAATATCATCCTCTTGGTATTGTTGGTGTAATTACCGCTTTTAATTTCCCTGTTGCCGTTTGGGCATGGAATGCCATGATTGCTTTGGTTTGCGGGAATGTGGTTATATGGAAACCTTCTCCCAAAACATCGTTATGTGCTATTGCTGTACAGAAAATAATTTCAAAGGTATTAATTGAAAATAAAATTAGTGAAGGAGTAATCAATCTTATCTGCGGAAATGCTGAAACAGGTAAACTTTTGGCTGAAGATAAACGAGT
>CAYVNP010000004.1:0-28069 GCA_964452905.1 uncultured Bacteroidales bacterium | reverse complement strand
TTTAGTTTCATTCACAGGTTCAACTGCTGTCGGAAAACTTGTGAATACACTTGTTGCATCGCGTCTTGGGAAAGTCATTCTTGAGTTGGGAGGGAACAATGCCATGATCATCACCCCTGACGCAGATATTAAATTGGCCGTCAATGCTGCTGTTTTCAGCGCTCTTGGTACAACTGGGCAACGTTGTACAACATTGCGCCGACTCATAGTTCATAAAAAAATATATGCTAACGTTAAAAATGAATTATTGAAAATATATGAAAATTTAACTCCCTCGATTGGTCATCCATTACATTCCGATAAGCTCGTTGGACCCTTGATTGATAAAGATGCGGTAAAAATATTTATGAATGTACAGAAACAAATAATCAAAGAAGGAGGAAAAATTATTTTTGGCGGACAAATTTTAAATGGAACAGAATTTGAGTCCGGATGCTTTGTGGTGCCTGCCATTGCTGAAGTTGGTCAACAGGTTAAAATTATAAAACAGGAAACATTTGTTCCTCTTATGTTTTTGATGTCCTATACTGATTTCGAAGAAGCATTAGCTTTACAGAATGATGTTCCGCATGGTTTATCCTCTTCTGTTTTTTCAAAAAATATTCAGGAAACGGAACGTTTTATTTCCGTTAACGGTTCGGATTGCGGAATTGCGAATGTCAATATCGGTACTTCGGGTGCTGAGATTGGGTTGGCATTTGGAGGTGAAAAAGATTCCGGGGGTGGAAGAGAAGCCGGTTCGGATGTCTGGAAACATTACATGCGACGACAATCCTGTACGATTAATTTTGGCAGTATTATGCCGTTGGCTCAAGGTGTCAAATTCAATCTGAAAAAGAGAAAATAAATTAAATCGTCATGAATTAAGAGGGATTTTAATATATTTATATTTTATGAATATGTTAAAATGTGAACTTCTTATTTTTGTATTTTTTGTGACTGATTAATTAATGATATTTTTATCTGTGATGTTTATAGGTACTGAATTGAGGACACTCCATACACTTTTTTTTATGTTTTGATGAAGCGCATGAAGAGAAAATGAAAAAGAAAACAACAATAAAAAAACAAATCAATCTATGTTTCCCCATGAGTAAATAGTTTTAATTTTTCAAAAATAATAAAAATCAATTTGTACAAACGGACTGTTTTGTAAATATTATTAATTTAGCAAAAATATTTATCTGAATGAAAATTTTTCTTTTAATAGGCGAATACCTGATTTTAATGAGACGGGTATTTCGTCGTCCTGAAAAAAGATCAATTTTTATGACTCAGTTACTTCACGAAATGGATAAACTGGGGATTGATTCGCTGGGGATTGTGGCGATTATTTCAGTGTTTATGGGTGCGGTTGCTGCCATACAAACCGCTTACAGTATAGATGGTCCGTTGATTCCACTTTATACGGTTGGGTTTACAGTACGAACATCCATTATTGCTGAATTTTCTCCTACGATCATCAGTTTGATACTTGCAGGGAAAGTGGGTTCACGGATTGCCTCCGAAATAGGCACCATGCGAATTACAGAACAAATAGATGCTTTGGAAATAATGGGTGTTAATTCAGCCAATTATTTGATATTCCCCAAAGTGATTGCTGCAGTTTTAATTAACCCTATTCTGATTATCATCAGTATGTTCCTTGGAATTTTCGGTGGCTGGCTTGCTGCTGTTATTACCGGAATTGTTACATCACATAATTATATTTGGGGTGTGCAAATTGATTTCAGAATGTATTCCGTTTTTTATGCTTTAACCAAAACAATTGTGTTTGCATTTATTATTACCAGCGGATCAGGATTTCATGGGTACAGAGTTCGCGGCGGTGCGATCGAAGTAGGGAATGCCAGTACAAAAGCAGTTGTTCAGAGTTCAATCTATATTATTTTATTTAATTTGATTCTTACACAGTTATTTCTTTCATGATAGAAGTAAAAAACATATCTAAAGCATTTGCAGGAAAACAGGTTTTGAAAAATATTTCTGTCATTTTTGAACGTGGAAAAACAAACCTGATCATTGGCAGAAGCGGCTCAGGAAAAACAGTATTGATGAAGTGTATGGTTGGGTTAGAAGAGGTGGACAGCGGAAAAATTTTTTTTGATGAACGAGATTTTCCGAATATGAATTTTCATGAAAAAAAAGAAGTGCGAAAAGAAATAGGCATGTTGTTTCAGGGAAGCGCTTTGTTTGACTCCATGACTGTTGAAGAAAATGTAATGTTCCCTTTATCAATGTTTACGGAAAAAACATTGGGAGAAAAAAGAGAGAAAGCAAATTTTTGTTTGAAAAGAGTTAATCTGGATAATGTAAATCACTTGTTTCCTTCTGAATTAAGCGGAGGAATGAAAAAGCGTGTAGCCATTGCCCGCGCTATTTCGATGAATCCAAAATATCTTTTTTGTGATGAACCTAATTCCGGTTTAGATCCTCAGACCTCAATCGTTATCGATGAGTTGATCAGTGAGATCACGCAGGAATTTATGATGACAACTGTTGTCAATACCCACGATATGAATTCGGTTGTCGGGATGGGTGATAAAATTGCATACATACATGAAGGTCAATTGTGGTGGGAGGGCAGCAAAGAAGAAATAATGACTTCCAAAAATAAAGAATTGAATGATTTTGTTTATGCAACTGAAATATTGAAACGGTTGAAAAAGTAGTTTATCCTTCCAAAGAATGTCAGTTAAAAAAAAAGAGAAATATAAAAAAAAAGTATCCGTTCAACAACCGCAATCTAATCTCGTTGTTAAAAAAAATGAATATACTTCAAAAGACCATTTTTATATTTATCTTATCATTTTTCTTTTCTCTTTTTTGCTTTATGGTAATACCATTTCACATGAATATGCGCTGGATGATTGCCTGATGATCTCTGAAAATAAGTTTACGTTAAGTGGTATACATGGGATCAAAGACATAATGTTCTACGATACCTGTAAAGGGTTTAGTGAGAATTTACAAGGATCAACGACTGGTGGTCGTTACAGACCATTATCCTTAGTTACTTTTGCAATTGAATGTGAGTTCTTTGGTAAGAATCCGCTTGTTGGACATATTGATAATATGTTATTATATATTTTATCCGGAATCTTTATTTTTTTAGTGTTAAAAAGAATACTGAAAAAATTTCCTTTTTCAAATCCTTATTTATCTATCCCCTTTATTTCAACGATTTTATTTCTCGCCCATCCCATTCATACCGAAGTGGTTGCCAATATTAAAAGCCGTGATGAAATACTTGCCTTTCTGTTTGCACTGATGACCATTTATTTTTTATATAAATATATTGATTTGAAAAAAACATATTTTTTATTAATCAGCGCTTTAACATTTTTTCTTTCCCTTTTGTCAAAAGAAATTGCCATTGTTTATACTATCATCTTTCCGCTGATTCTTTATTTTTTTTCCGAAATGAAAATCAAAAAGATACTTCAGCTATGTATCCCTTTGTTCATCGTTGCTGTTTTATTTATTATTCTTCGTCAGGTTGTTTTACAACAGGCAACCATTGAAGTGGTCAAATCAAATGACTTGGTGAATAATTCCTTTGCTCAAATGAATAATTCGCAAAAATATGCAACTATTATTTATACATTGGGGTTATATCTTAAACTTATGTTTTTCCCTCACCCTTTAACCTATGATTATTATCCTTATCATATTCCCATCATGGAATGGGTCAATTTTAAAGTCATCCTATCACTCATTGTCTATTTGTTATTGATATTTGTTGCACTTAAAGGGTTAAAGGAAAAAAAGTTCATTTCGTTTTGCCTTTTAATTTATCTGATTCCTTTTTCACTCACTTCTAACATTCTTTTTCCTGTAGGGGTTTTCATGGGAGAACGTTTACTTTATACTTCATCCCTTGGTTTTGTCATGTTCATGGCTTATTTAATGATTGTCAAACCAACACCTTTTTTTAAACGATTATTTTATCAACCTTTAATATTCCTTATCCCTTTGCTGGCGTTGTATTCCTTTAAAACTTTTAATCGAAATAAAGCATGGAAAAATGATTTTGTTTTGTATGAAACGGATGTAAAAACGTCTTCTAACAGTACACATAGTAATCATTCCTACGGGAAAGCACTTTTCGTTATTGCTGATACGATCAAAGATAAAAGCAAACAAGGAGATAAAATTGATTCAGCATCCATGTATCTTGAACGTTCATTTAAATTAAATCCGAATGACCAGAATGTGAATTATCTGTTAGGTAAAATTTATGGTAAATATAAAAATGATCTCAATAAATCCATTTATTACCTGAACAATGCAATGAATCTGAATCCTGATCATATTGACTCCTATAATGATCTTGGAATTGCTTATGCAATGTCAGGTCAATTCAACAAAGCAATTGAAATTTTTGAAAACGGTTTGAAAAAAGCACCTGAAAACAAAGATCTTTTAACCAACATTTCAATTACCTATAATAATCTGGGAAATAAAATAAAATTTGAAGAGTATCAAAATAAATTAAAATTGATTTCGGCTAAAAAGAAATAATGAATTTTACTGATTATTCATATTGTAATTTAACATCCTATCAACGTTTTCTGACACGTGAAGTGAATATCGGTCAAATACCTGTTGGGGGTAATCATCCTATTCGTCTGCAATCCATGACCAACACGGATACTTTGGATACGAACGCAACCGTTGAGCAATCCATACGAATGATCCAAGCTGGATGTGAATATATCAGGATCACTGCACAGGGAATTAAACATGCAGAAAATTTGTCTGCAATTAAAAATGAATTGAAGAAAAAAGGATATACTATTCCTTTGATTGCAGATATTCATTTTAACCCGAAAGCAGCTGAAATTGCAGCCGGTATTGTTGAAAAAGTGAGAATTAATCCGGGAAATTATATTGATAAAAAAACAGGGAAAATAAATTTTTCGGAGAAAGAATATCAGGATGAAATGGAAAAAATTCGGCAACGTTTTACACCACTCCTGAAAATTTGCAAAGAACACGGAACAGCAATACGTATTGGAAGTAATCACGGTTCATTGTCAGATAGAATTTTAAGTCGTTATGGCAATACCCCTTTCGGAATGGTAGAATCAGCTATGGAATTTTTGCGCATATGTAATGAACAGGATTTTCATCAGATCGTTGTTTCAATGAAATCAAGTCATGTGCGCATCATGGTTGAATCCACTCGTCTGCTTGTGAACAGAATGAAGGCAGAAGGAATGAATTATCCTGTTCATCTTGGTGTTACCGAAGCGGGTGAGGGTGAAGACGGAAGGATAAAATCTGCTTGCGGCATTGGCGCATTGTTAGAAGACGGGATTGGCGATACTATTCGTGTGTCGCTTACTGAGCCACCTGAATATGAAATTCCTGTTGCAAAATTTTTGGCAGATAGATATGTCAACAGGAAAAATCATCCACCTATTAAACCAATGGAAAAATCAATGATTAATCCATTTGAATATCACCGCAGATTAACAGATTCGGTTGAAAACATTGGCGGAGTGCATACCCCTGTCGTAATTGATGAAATAAAAAATAACCCCAACATCAAATTTATACCTGTCCGTATTCAAAATCTGACAAAGAATTTTATTGAAGAAATTAAAAAAGAAAAGCAGTGTGTGTTGATGTTTGAGACTGATAATCCTCATGGGATGGCAGAACAACGATGTATGTTTTTTGAATTAATTCAACATAATTGTAAAACGCCGGTCATCGTTAAACGAACGTATAATTTTAAGGATAAAGAAAAATTATTATTGTCTGCATCAGCTGATTTTGGTGGGCTTCTGATTGATGGGTTATGCGATGGTATCTGGTTAGAACATGTTAAAAATATTTCTGACGAGTATGCATTGGATACGTCTTTTGCAATCCTTCAATCTACCGGAGTCAGATATACAAAAACGGAATATATTTCATGTCCTACATGTGGACGAACCTCATATAATATTCAAGAAGTATTAAAAAAAGTGAAAGAGAAAACAGCACATCTGAAGAATCTCAAGATCGGCATCATGGGTTGTGTGGTGAATGGTCCCGGAGAAATGGCTGATGCCGACTACGGAGTGGTTGGTGCAGGTGAAAAAAAAGTAACGTTATTCAAAGGAAAACAAATTGTAAAAAAGAATATACCTGAAACTGATACTGTTGATGAACTTATTCAACTCATTAAACAAAACGGGGATTGGATCAATAGTATTCCCAATGATTAATTATAAATGACGAATGATGATATGGTTTTATTCATAGTCGTTTTTAACAAATAGGGGTATTAAAAAAATAAAATTAAAAAATAGTTTATCATATGTCAACAGCAATTATATATGTATCACAGCATGGTACCACAGCGGAAGTTGCAAAAATGATTTCCGAAAAGTTAATGGACACACATGTGGATTTAATAGATTTAAAGAAAATTAAAAAACCGGATCTGCAAAAATATGATCGGATAATTATTGGGGGATCTATTCATGCAGGGAAAATTCAAAATAATATTAGAAAATTTTGCAAATATTATTTTCATCTTTTAACATCCAAAACAATCGGACTTTTTGTTTGCGGAATGGAACCCAATGAAGAAAAACAAAAAATGGAATTAGAAAAGGCCTATCCTTTAGAATTAAAACAATATGCCACTGCAATTGCTTTTCTGGGTGGAGAGTTTATGTTTGAAAAAATGAATTTTTTTGAAAAATGGATCATAAAAAAGATTGCAAAAACAGACCAGAATGTTTCAGCAATTAATTATAAAGCAATTGATGAATTTGTTAAAAAAATGAAAATTTAAATAATAAAAAAATAATGAAACTTATGGGTGAATTGATTCTTTTTACTGTTAACCCAGTTATTTTTTAATGAAAATATATATTCTCAAACAGAAATACCTAAAAATTCAACCATTAGTTTTTGTAATAAATAATTTCACTAACATCATATATTTTGTTTTTTAACGTTTAATTGTTTTATCTTTGTCAACAATTTTAAATAAACTAAATAATTCTAAGAAATGAAAACCGCTTTTAAACTTGTTTTGCTCTTTGTATTCATTGGGCTTTATAACTTTTCTAATGCACAATCTAAAATCAAATTAGGTCATATTGATTCAGGTGAACTTTTAAAAATGATGCCCGGTAGAGATTCTGCAGAAATCAAAATGAAAGAATATGCTAAAACATTGGAAACTCAGTATGCTGCAATGAATTCCGAACTGGAAACCAAGTATAATGATTTGGATGCAAATAAAGCTACAATGTCAGACCTGATCAAACAAATGAAGCAAAAAGAAATTGAAGATCTTTCAAAAAGGATTCAGGAATTTCAGCAATCTGCACAGGAAGATGTTCAGAAAAAAGAACAGGAATTATTAAAACCAATCATTGAGAAAGCCCGTAAAGCCATTGAAGATGTTGCTAAAGAAAATGGGTATACCTATATTTTTGATCGTAGTACCCAAGTACTGCTTTACTTTGAAAACAATGATGACATTATGCCTCTTGTAAAAAAGAAGTTAGGACTTAAATAAAAAATTCTAAAAAGCAATCCTGACGGGTTGCTTTTTTACTTTATAAATTTTCTTGTAATTATTCCCTGAGCAGTTGTTGCCTTTAAAATATAACTTTCACTGGTAAGTTGGGAAATATCAATACAATTAATATTTGCACCAAGAGTAACCACGGATTGCCCGGTAATACTAATGATCTCCACTTTTAAGACAGAAATGGTACTGATTATAGTTAATTCATTTTTATCAGGGGTTAAATAAAAATGGAAAAGTGATTGTTTTTCATCTTGTTCTTTTACTTTGACAATACATTTAGCGTTTAGCGGATCTATTATTCCGTAAACGATTGCTCGTTTGCAGGAGGTTCCGGAAGAAAGAACCCAGTTGTAAGTCATCCCAAAGTTTGCCGTGGCATTTCCATCGTGAAGAGCTTTTAAGATTTGTGCAATCTGTCCGCCTGTCCCATCATCTTTATAGGGGAAACTACCTGTACAATTCAAATAATAGGCGGTAGCGCTGCTTTTTATTTGTAACCAATATTTTGTTCCTGACGCACTTCCTTTAATTTCAATACTTACCTGTAAAGTAACTTCAGTGCGTGTACCTGCTGTCGGTTTAGTCAATGTATTTGTTTTTCCAGTTGCATATAAATTACCTATAGCATTTGATCCATTGTCTGTCCATATTTCAACAATAAAATTTTCTGTTCCTGTACCGCCATAATTTGCCTGCATGATATTAACTGATTCAAGAGTAAAATCTTTGTAAGCTATGAATTGCATATCTGTTCGTTCAGCACCTTCGGTGGTCCCTCCACAAGGTGCAGTTTTTGGACCCATATTTGTTTTAAATGAACTGACATCCTCTACATAAAATGTAGTGTTAGAAGAAATATTCTGTGAAATTGTATTTCCATTGCCAAGAAGATTACCTCCGGATAAAGCATCATACCATGCATAATTCCCATTTCCAGAAACACTTGGGTTTATAGTACCTGCAGCACAGATCGTATCATGATTTTGTTTTGGTAAAGATGAAGTTATATTGATATTATCTGTTTGATCAATACAACTGCTTGCATGAACAGTAACAGCATAAATACCAGGATCTGTAACGGTCAAAGTTTTTGTATTTCCTCCGATAGTATATGAGTCTTTTGACCATGTATAATTGATTCCTTGTCCGCTAACACCGGCATCAAGTGTAATGATGGATGGATTACATAAATTCATATTTGTACCTAAGTTCACAGGAGGTAGCGTATTCATTACTGCAACAGAGTCTTGTTTAGAGCATTTGCCTGATGAATCAATAACCACTTTCCAAATACCTGCTTCACTAATTTTTTTCATATTTGACGTGGGGGAGGGTAATCCTTGCGAAACATTATTCTTGAACCATTCAAAAGTTGTAATACCATCCGTTTTTATTCCCGAATTCAAAGTTATAGATGACACACCGCATAATGTAACATCAGTACCCAGTTCTGGCTGAGAGCATCCGAAACCATTGAACGGATCAATTTCACGAATACTGACCATTTTGTATTGTGCTGTATCATTGTCGGTACGCATAAACACATTCCCACCGGATAGAATGGGCATGTATTTATCCGTATAGGAGCAACCTGAAATATCTGCTCCCTGCCAATTGGTTCCATCGTCAGTGATGTCACCGACAAGTTGCCACACACCGCCATTGACGGGATTTCCATTAGATATGCTGTCAATATATACTCGTAACCTTACATCTGTATTATTATTTATGTTAACTAAAATATATTTCATGCCAATCCATTTATTTTCCGGTAAAATTTTACCTCCCCATAAAGGATCTTGTTTCATATATCCTGAACCAGAATAATAGGTTGTACCGGAATGTTTAAGTTCTTTTTCAAAATCCCATTTTCCATCATCACGAAACCGTGCCATGTAACACAAGGCATCACAGTCATTACCGCCGGGTGATCCGTGACCTAATGCTGATCCGCGCATCCCTACGATCATCCCACCCCAATTTAATCCATTGAGTCCCTTACGGCGATAATACGCTGTAAATTCAATATTGGTGAATGTTTGTGGAGATACTTTTGTATTTCGCAAAGGGTTTATGTGAAAACGAGGACTGCCCGACATACTCATCATTCCCTTGCCATCAATATGAAACCCGGGAGATGTTGCACTGTGATCCTCGGTCCAGTCTGTAGGATCATAAGGATCAGAGGCATACTTGATTGTTCGGTCAATTCCATTTGCCCAATGAAGTGAGTTCCATTCCAATGAACCTTGTTTTGTTGGATAAAACTGTGTGATACCAAATATATCTATCTGTGCTAACGCCTTTTCGTTTAGAGCTAAATCTAAAGCAATGATAATTCCGTAAAGAAAAAGAATTTGATAAATGTTTAATATTTTCATATTTGAAAAAATTAATAAATGAGATCGGAAATATTTTGAAAAGAACAAATCCAAATCAACTTAATATGATTGGTCTGTGTGAGCCTATTCAGATTAAGAACAGAAATTTTATAACACATAAAAAAATTGTTCTTAAACCATTTTTTTGGGGTCAACCCATTTGGAAAAATTTTCATCTGACACCAAACCCAATTCAGTAGCTGCTTTACGCAGAGTAATACCTTCCTCATGTGCTTTTTTGGCAATCTTTGCTGCCTGATCATAACCGATATGTGTATTTAAAGCTGTGACCAACATCAACGATTCGTCCAGATTTTTTTGAATATTTTTGTAATTAGGAACTATCCCCGAAACACAATGTTCGTTAAATGAATTGCACGCATCGCCCAACAAGCGAGCTGATTCTAATAAATTATGTATAATTAATGGTTTGAAAACATTCAATTGAAAATGTCCATTCATCCCCCCAATAGTAATTGCAGTATCATTGCCAATCACCTGTGCACAAACCATTGTCATTGCCTCACATTGTGTTGGATTGACCTTGCCGGGCATAATAGATGAACCTGGTTCATTGGCTGGAAGAATAATTTCTCCAATACCGCATCTTGGACCAGAAGCTAATAAACGAATGTCATTTGCTATCTTCATCAGTGACACAGCCAATGTTTTTAAAGCGCCGGAACCTTCAACAAAAGCATCTTTGGCAGCAAGTGATTCAAATTTATTTGGTGCAGAAATAAATGGTAAGCCGGTTGATTCGGAAATTTTTTTTGAGACTTTTTCGGCAAATCCTTTCGGCGCATTGACTCCGGTTCCAACAGCAGTCCCACCTAAAGCTAATTCAGATAAGTGGAGTAGAGAATTTTTAATTGTTTGGATCCCATGCTCCAATTGAGAGACATAAGCAGAAAATTCCTGACCCAATGTAATTGGAACTGCATCCATCAGATGTGTTCTGGCTGTTTTAACAATTTTTTTGAACTCGTCCGATTTTTTGGAAAGAGATTTTTTTAAAGATTCTACAGAAGGAATGGTATGTTCAGAGATCATTTTATATGCTGTAATGCTCATTGCTGTAGGAAAAGTATCATTGGATGATTGTGATTTATTAACATCATCATTGGGATGAAGAGTTTTTTTTGAATCTGTCAGTTTTCCACCGTTCAGAACATGTGCACGATTTGCAATTACTTCATTGATGTTCATGTTTGTTTGTGTGCCTGATCCTGTTTGCCAGACGACCAAAGGAAACTGATCATTCAGTTTATCATTCAATATCTCATTGCATACCAACTCAATCAAGGTCGCTTTTTCAGCACTCAGTAAACCAAGATCATGATTAGTAGCAGCCGCAGCTTTTTTAAGAATAGCAAACGCTTTAATGATTTCAAGTGGCATACATTGTTGCCCGATTCGGAAGTTTTGTATTGAACGCTGTGTCTGAGCACCCCAGTATTTATCATCGGGAATGTCAATTGGTCCCATAGAATCTTTTTCTACTCTTGTTTTCATTTTTGTTTGTTTAACAGTTCAGAAATTTTTTCAACAGGTCTTCCAATAATAGCTTTATGCTCCATCTCGATAATAGGACGTTCAATCAAGACAGGATTCTCAATCAATATTTTTATCCATTCTTCTTCAGTAAAGTTTTTTCCTTTAAATTTTTTTTTGAACAATTCTTCATTTGTACGAATGATTCCTTGAGCATCAATATTCAATTTCATCAATAATCTTTTCATCTCATTCAGAGTAGGAGGATTTTTGAGATAGTCGATGATTTCAAATGGAATGCCTTTCTCCTGAAGGATTGCAAGTCCCTGTCGGCTGATCTTGCATCGTGTATTATGAAAAATTTTTAACATAAGGGTATAAATTATTTTATTTTCCACCACCACCGAATTGAACCAGATACGCTTTTATAAAATCATCCAGTTCTCCATCCATCACTGCTTGCACATTTGATGTTTCAATGCCGGTTCGCATATCTTTCACCATTTTATACGGATGCATGACATAACTTCTGATCTGCGAGCCCCATTCTATCTTCAGTTTAGCACTTTCAGCAACCAGAGCAGCTTCTTTCTTCTTTCGTAGTTCCAGTTCGTATAATTGTGATTTCAGCATTTTCATTGCTTTTTCACGGTTTTGCAGTTGTGAACGTGTTTCCTGACATTCTATGATAATGCCTGTAGGGGCGTGTCTCAGCCGTACAGCGGTTTCTACTTTATTAACATTTTGTCCACCCGGACCGCTCGAACGGAAAGTATCCCAGGAGATATCAGCCGGATTTATTTCAATTTCAATATTTTCATCAATCATCGGATAAGCATACACAGAAGCAAAGGAGGTATGTCGTTTGTTAGCTGAATCAAAAGGGGAGAGACGAACCAGACGATGAACACCATTTTCACTTTTCAGATATCCGTACGCATAATCTCCTTCAAATTCAATAGAAACGGATTTGATACCTGCTACATCACCGTCAATGGTATCAAGCATTTTTACTTTGTAATTATGTAACTCACCCCAACGTAAATACATCCTCATTAGCATGGAAGCCCAGTCCTGGCTTTCAGTACCACCGGCTCCGGCATTAATATTCAGAATGGCTCCAAGAATATCTTCTTCGGAGCCAAGCATTTTTTTAAACTCAAGTGATTCAATTTCTTTTAACGTCAAATCAAACTGATGTTGTAATTCTTCTTCTGTTGCCTGCTGCTCTTTATAATATTCCTGAATGATCAACAGGTCATCATAACTATTTCTAATATGATCGTACGCTTCAGTCCAGGTTTTTTTTTGCTTTATCTGTTTGAGTATTTGTTTCGCTTTCTGATTGTCATTCCAGAAGGTTGATGCCTGAGTCAGTTTTTCTTCTTCGGCAATTTCGATTAGTTTCTTATCAATGTCAAAGAAACCTCCTCAACGCATCTATGCGTTTTTCAAGAGCAATTATTTCGTCGAATGAAAACATTAATGTTTTTTATTGAGTAAATCAAAAACAAACTTACAAAAAAAAATCACATCAGCAGGATAAATGTATTTCAGAAAAAAAAACCCTGTTAATGTTTAACAGGGTTTAAAGGGAACCACAGGGAGAAGTTTCTATCATCTTATTATAATGAAAAAATCTACAAAAATCATTATAATATAATTGAACCCCTGTGGTATATTTTAAATATTGTTAAGAACGCGTCTAAAAGTATTAATGTAAAAAATACGCTAAGTATTTGACAAAACTATAATGTTTTTTTTAAATACGCAAGAAAAATAGAAATTATTTTATTAACCAAAAATAGTTGACTCTTTTGAAAATTTATTACTATCTATTCAATATTTTTTTAAAAATAGGAAAGTGGTATTTCATATAGAGTTAGAAGATAAGTATTTATTAGAATTTCGCCTGAAAGATAAATAATGGATTATGTTTTTTGTTTTTGATGTTCAAAATAATTAAATAGTATGTTCCCTTTTTTCTTACCTGCAATTTTTTGAATCTCACCCAAAGTTGCTTTTTTAATATTACTTACCGATCTGAAATGGCTTAATAACTTTCCTGAAAGAACCTCACCTATCCCTTCAATTTGAATCAGTTCGGTTTGAATGATTTGTTTCATATGTTTATTCCGGTGATGGGTGATTCCAAAGCGATGAGCTTCATTTCGTAATTGCTGAATTAATTTTAATGTTTCAGATTTTTTATCCAGATACAAAGGAACCGGATCATTTGGAAAATAAATCTCTTCCAGTCTTTTTGCAATGGAAATAATATTGATTTTACCTTTCAGATTTAGTTGATCCAGACTATAAAGTGCAGAGGATAATTGCCCTTTGCCTCCATCAATAATAATCAATTGAGGTAAAGACTGATTTTCTTCTAATAATCGTTTATAACGACGGTAGATAATTTCTTCCATTGATGCAAAATCATTAGGACCTTCAACGGTTTTAATATTGAAATGTCTGTAATCATTTTTTGAAGGTCTGCCTTGTTTAAATACGACCATGGCTGCTACGGGTGTGTCACCCTGAATATTAGAATTATCAAAACACTCGATATGAACAGGGAGTTCTTTTAATCGCAAGTCCTGCATGGCTTTGTTCAATATCCGTTTGGAATGACGATCAGGGTCCACCAGGTCTTGTTGCTTTTGCTGTTCCAAGATATAATAATTCAAATTTCTGAATGATAAATCAAGGATTTCTTTTTTATCGCCTATTTGAGGAACCGTATATTTTACTTGAGGTATTTCAACTTCTGGTAAAAAAGGGACAAGGATTTCCAGTGAATCACTTTCAAAACGGGAGCGAATATCAGAGATGGCAATTGATAATAACTCATTGGGCGATTCATCTAATTTCTTTTTCATTTCAACAGTATGAGATTGAAGAACGGCTCCGTTTATTATTTTAAGATAATTTACATATGAAATATTTTCATCATCTTTGAATGAAAACACATCTATGTTGTGAATAGCTTTATTAAATACAACTGATTTACTTTGATATTTTTGAAGAATGTCAATTTTATCTTTAACAGTTTGTGCTTTTTCAAATTCATATGAATCGGCATGTTTATACATAAGTTTTTTCAATTCTTGCTCAACAGAACTGATATTTCCTTTTAAGATTAGTTTTATTTCATCAATATTCTTATTGTATTCTTCGGCTGTCTGCAATGCTTCACAAGGGGCTAAGCAGTTACCTATCTGATATTCGAGGCATCGATTATATTTTCTTTTTTTTATATTTTCATCGGTCAGAATATAATTGCACGTCCTGATAGGATAAAGCTGTTTGATAAGATCCAGCAATGTTTTCATTAGTCTGACAGATGAATAAGGGCCAAAATATTTTGATCCATCCCTGCTTGGATTCCGGGTAGGATAAATTTTAGAGAAAGGTTCATTTTTGATACATATCCAGGGAAATGTTTTATCATCTTTTAAAAGCACATTGTATCTTGGCTGATACTTTTTGACAAGATTATTTTCAAGCAACAATGCATCATGTTCGGTTGCAACAGCGATAAATCTCATATCAACCGCTTTGCTGACCATGACTCTCACCTTACCGCTTAAAGATTCTTTATGAAAATATGAAGAAACACGTTTCTTTAATGATTTAGCTTTGCCGATATAAATTATTTTTTCGTTTTTATCAATGAACTGATAAATTCCCGGACTGTCAGGAAGAGTCGTAACGATTGTTTTCAGATGAATTTCATTTTGAATCTTATCTGTAGACATAGGAAAAAATAATGTTTGGATAAAAGTACAAAACTCTTTTTAATACCCTTAAATAATCAATTGGTTTTATCAGGGGAAAGTGATTCAATTTTAACATCTAAGCCGGAAATACCAATATTATCATATTTTGTACTTAAATTCCCAATTTCAATCGTACACGTACCTGTTGATGAAAAATGAATATCACTGAAAGCTGTTTTTTCGGTTTGCCTTCCGTAACTTGTTTGTTTACCAATGAGCATATTTTTTTCATTTCTGAGAGTGAACGGAATTTCAATATATCTTTTTTCCCCATCCGGAAATGTAATCACGACATATGTTAATAACGTTTGTTGGGTGAACTGATCAGTATAATTCATACGGATCCTAATACAAAAATCAGATATAGTATCTTTAACGGGGAAAGAAATGATTACGGGTTTAAATCGTAACCAATTTGAATTTTTGAATAAAATATTCTTTTGAAAAACAGGAGTCGATCTCTGACAATTGAATAATGTAAAAAATAAGATTACATTCAGTACAATAAAATATTTCCTCATTCAGATTTGCACAAAACAATTATGGTCAAAATATATTTGACCTACAAAAGTAGAAATATTTATGAAAGAAATTACTGGCTGCAACTTCTGATACATTCAGCCAAACTGTTCAATGCATTTTCCTTTAAAAAGTAAACACATTCTTTTCCATTCTTTTTAAATGAAACAATTCCGCTTTTTTTCAGTAAACTGAGGTGGTGAGAAGTTGTTGCCTGTTCAAGATTCAAACGGGTATGAATCTGTGTCACATTCATTTTTTTATTTTCATCAAGTAAGGCAACAATGGCAATGCGCATAGGATGTGAAACCGCTCTTAATCGGGTAGCTGCTTCAGCTAATTTTTTTGTGTCAATTAAATTTTTTTTCATATTTAAATGATTTTTAATAGAACTTAATTTGCTAAAATACAATAATTTATTTCTGAAATCAAGTTAAATATGTTTTTTTTAAGGTATATATAAAATTTTTATTTATTCAGCTATAAATATTTAATATTCGTCTAAATAGAATTAAAACTGAATCAACGAAAAAATATCATATTCAGGAGAAATTTTAGTTCTCCCTTTTAAAAATGTTAATTCACACAAAAAATTAATATTTATTTTTTTTACATTTAATAAATTGATCAGTTCAATGGCCGCATTTGCAGAACCGCCTGTTGCAAGTACATCGTCATGCAGTAATACAACATCATCGGTTTGTAAAGCATCCTGATGTATTTCAAGACAGTCAGAGCCATATTCCAAAGAATAAGATTTTGAAAATGTAACAGCAGGTAACTTTCCCGGTTTACGAATTGGAATAAAGCCGGCATTAAGTTTGTATGCCACTGCTGCCCCAATAATGAACCCCCGTGATTCAATGGCTACCACTTTTGTAATATTTTTATCTTTATAATAATTATAGGTTTCGTCAACCATAAAGTTAAAGACATCAGGATCTTTAAGGGCAGTCGTAATATCTTTGAAAATGATTCCCTTCTTAGGAAAATCAGGAACATCTCGGATGCTCCCAATAACATCGTTTAGACTGATTTTTGACATATATATATTAATTTAATGTTTTTGATTTGTTTTTTTCATTGCTAACTGTCCGCAAGCTGCATCAATATCGCTGCCACGACTATTACGAATATGCACGATCATATTTTTCTTTTCGAGGTAGTCGGCAAATGCCTGAGTTCGCTCCTTTGTCGGTTTACCAAAAGGAAATGATCCGATTGAATTATATTCGATCAGATTTATTTTACAGGGAGATATTTTACAAAAATCGGCAAGTTCTTTGGCGTCAGTTAATGAATCATTAAATTCATTAAAAAGAATATACTCATAGGTTATCCGTTGTTCAGTGGTTTTATAAAAATATTTTATTGCTTCTGCCAATTCATTCAAAGGATATTTTTTATTGATGGGCATGATGGTTGATCGCTTCATATTGTTTGCTGTATGAAGTGAAACAGCCAGATTGAATTTGATCTTATCATCAGCCAGTTTACGGATCATATCCGGAATGCCAACAGTAGAAAGGGTTATTCGCCTGTGAGACATACCCAAGCCATCAATAGAAGTGATCTTTTCAATGGAGCGGATTGTATGAACATAGTTAAGAAGCGGTTCACCCATGCCCATATAAACAATGTTTGATAATGGAAGTTGATAATGCTCCATGCTTTGTTTATTGATCCATGCTACCTGATCAACAATTTCATCAAACATCAGATTACGTTTAAAGCCGGATTGACCTGTTGCACAAAAGTTGCACCCCAACGGACAGCCCACTTGAGAAGAGATACAAGCAGTCATTCTGTTTTTGGAAGGAATCAAAACACCTTCAACAAATTGATTATCCGTCAAACGGAAAACTGTTTTTATGGTTTTATCCTGACTGATCTGGAAGGAATGAATACGAATAGCAGGTAATTCAAAATGTTCTTCAAGTATTCTTCTAACCGGTTTTGAAATATTGGTCATCTCCTCAAAAGTCATGGCTGACTTTTTCCAAAGCCAATCATATACCTGTTTGGCATGAAAAGGTTTTTCATTTTTTGATACAATAAAACTTTTAATTTCGTTCAGTTCAAGAAGACGGATATTTTTTTTGGTATGATTCATAAGGTGCAAAGATAGAACATTGCTTTATTGTAGAAGGTAAAAAATAAAAAGAATAGCAACTTGAGATATTTTATAAAAAATGAATTAAAACTTATAAGATAACCCAATACTTATCATTTCTTTGAATTGAGTGCGTGGTCCGACCTGTTCAACCTGCCCTTTGCTGTTGGTGGAGGCAATACGAACATTATCATCATAAATCAGGTTGGTATTGATTGATGCTGAAAGAAATTTATTGATCTTCATATTCAATAGCATATCCCAGTTTATTACCATATTCTGCGGGTTTTTTAGATAATTGGAGAACAATTCAAGTTTCGTTAACAACGTAACATTCTTCACAATCTCTTTATTGATAACTACTTTCAGATAACCTCCAAACTCGGATTTTATTTTTTCTCCATGCTGAATGATATTTCCGGAAGTATCCCGAACAGCTTTTTCAACGCCAAAAGCGCCTTCATCGGCAAGCATGGTATTTCTGACAAAGGTAATACGACTCGAGAAAGGAGAAATCATCAATGAAAATGCTTTACCCGGCTTATAATCCATACCGAGTGAAGCAAGAAGATAGGCGGGCGCCATAAAATCAGAAATGATGATTGAATCCTTTGATGATTTTTTTCCTTGGTAGAACTGTGTTTTAAAGTTAATCATCAACGTGTAATACCATTTTTTTTCTGCTTTGTAACCTAATTTTGAAGCAAAATCAATGCGGTCATCATTTTTATAGAAAGGATCACTTGCTTTTTTGGTCAGACCGTAAGCCAGATCCAGGTTGTTATCCCATGCAAGTTTTGATTTTTTGTAAGTTGAAAATAATTTTATTAAAGCGTTTATTGAAGATGAGTTCTCCCCACCAGCTACCCAGTTGGAAAGGGAAACCTGTGAAAAACTGAAATTTGTTATACCACCAATTGCCCATGGTTTTACAGTGTCTTTTTTTTCTTGTCCATTTACACTTAATCTACAGACCCAACTCAAAAGCAAAAAACAAATTAAATATTTTTTCATATAACACATTTAAGAGTTCGATCAAAATTAATAAATACAATTTAATGTCATAGGTAAAAAACAATTATTTTTAGATAGCATTTGTCCTCAAATTTTTTTTTTAAAAAAAGTTGGTATTTTATAAGGAATCAGTATATTTGCACCGTTTTAAAAAATTCCTCCTTAGCTCAGTTGGTTAGAGCATCTGACTGTTAATCAGAGGGTCTCAGGTTCAAGTCCTGAAGGAGGAGCAAAGAGAAGCCCTGAATTATCAGGGCTTCTGTTATTAACAATACATGTATACCGTTTATATACTACAAAGTGTAAGCACAGGTAAATTTTATATAGGACAAACACAAAATATAGAAAACCGAATCAACGCTCATACTAATGGTTTAAGTCCTTATACCAAGGGCAGGGGGCCATGGAGGTTAGTTTATAAAGAGGTTTATACAACACGTTCTGAAGCCATGATAAGAGAAAAGTTTTTAAAGTCAGGGAAAGGTCGTGAATTTATTAAAAATAGTTTAACAGGTTGAGCATCTGATCCGCCTAAGGCGGAAGGGTCTCAGGTTCAAGTCCTGAAGGAGGAGCAAAGAGAAGCCCTGAATTATCAGGGCTTCTGTTATTAACAATACATGTATACCGTTTATATACTACAAAGTGTAAGCACAGGTAAATTTTATATAGGACAAACACAAAATATAGAAAACCGAATCAACGCTCATACTAATGGTTTAAGTCCTTATACCAAGGGCAGGGGGCCATGGAGGTTAGTTTATAAAGAGGGTCTTTGTGATGGCTCGGAATCGCCCTATAATCAACTGTTTTAAAAATTGACATAAAAAAGTCCACCGATTAAACCCTTTCATGTATTTTCTTTAAAAGAACGTTTGTTTCTTGAATAAGACCAAAATTACAATTTTTTTTTGATAGAATGCTATCCAAATAATAAAAAAATATTGCTTGAAAGTAGGTGTAAAATTTTAAAGATTGTTCATCATGAGGCGGTCACCGAAACTTCGTCTAAATTATAATCATTGATAGCGATCAATATGATATTTGCTGTATGGGTATTTTGTGGTATTTCAACATCAAAAACATGGGTGTTAAATTGGTTCTCTTCCTGTATTTGTATTTCTGCATAAAAATCATAATAAGGACGTTTTAAATCATCAAAATAAACCAATACGTGTGTGGAATTTTGTGCAAAATTAATAGTATTGCTGAAAACTTTTATTTTCGTCTTGTCTTTTATGTTTTCACATGGAAAATGTTTTGCTTTCATAGTTTTGTATTTTACAATTAAGGATAAAAGATAAATATAATATAATTAATAAATTTTAGTATAAACCATCAAAACGAATCTTTCCAAAAAGCTTGATTCATCTGTTCTTGTTCTGATTTATTAATTCCGATTCCTTTTGCTATATCCTTCCAATTCATTACAGATTTTTTAACTTTTTGAAGAATAAGAATTGCTTCTTTTTTAGTAAGACGAAAATATTCAGCTACCTCAAGTGCTAATTCCGGATTAAGCGAATTGTCATTTTCAGAAATATTAAGCTTCAGTCCTGTTCCCGTTGAAACTGGATTCATATCATAAGCCGGAGCAAGCATCCAACCCTGATCTGTTAAAAGAAATCCGTGATTTCTCAAATGGTCATCTGTGTTCTTGACACAAATATTAAACACAATTCTTCTCCAAAGTTCATGGAGGTCACTCTTTACATTTGCTCCATGTTGAATTATAAATTCTGCAAGTTCCAAATAGCTTACTCCATCATGATGGTCAGTGCCATCATTATATCCAAGCATTGTCATGGCTGAAGCAAAATGAATCCTTTCTCCTTTACTGGTTCTGTCAAATCTTTTAGTCAGGAATGTATGATGTTTCGTTGAAAATTTCTGAATCATGGCTTTTGCAACATTTACGCCAGCTTTAATAGCTAATTCATGAACAACCATTTCCCATGCTCCTATGTTTATATCATCGTTTCTGCTGGGGAATTTAGCAATCCATAAATGATTCTTTTCATCAATAATTCCGGCTTTTGGTCTTGCTCCTCCCAAAGATGAACCCGGAAACAGAAGCATATTAAGCCATTTGACGTATTGTGGATCATCTGTTATATCATCTCTTTCAAGTTGAGAACTGGCATGTTCCATGGCTCTTAATGTACTCCATGGGGGAGTGGCCATCATTTGATTATCATTTAAAAATTGACCAGATTCAACCAGTTTAAAACGCAATGCCCCCATTCGATGACCATCATAAACACCCAGAAGATAATCGGATTCAAGCAATGTTTCTTCCCTGCGATTTTCATTTCGGGCCATCACTGCCTCACGCCGGCGCATCAGCATCCTGCCCCAGCGATCTGGTGCGGAATCTAAGAATATACCAAAATTATTTTTTTCTGATGTCGGATATTGTGCTCCTGAAAATAATCCTAAATCCGGATCAATAAGTTGAGCAGATGCTGATCTCAACCATTCATCGGTGTATTGAAATAAAAAGATTTCTTTGCCACGCGATGGAGTAGCACTTAATACTCCCATTAAAACAGGTTTCTTCAATTCTTTCCAATGGGCATATACCTTTATTTCTTTTTGTTTCATTTCAATTTTGGGTTAGAAGATTTTTTAGGAGCTCTTTCTTTAACCAGTAATTTTGCATCCTGAAGTTTTCTTCCTAACACATCATCACTGGCAACAGTTAAAAAATCTTTTTCCAGCCCCAATACAAAAAGAATTTGCAAATACGCACCAATCGAAACACCGGGTAGCCCTTTCTCGATGGATAACAATGTAGGACGACTGATATTAGCTCTTTCAGCAACCTGTGTTGTGCTGAGCTTTCGCCGTAATCGAGCCAACTTGATGTTTTCTCCAAGTTCAGTCAGGTTTTTTTGAATTTTTGGTAATAAAATCATTTTTCTGTTTTTATAATGTAAAATATATTTTACAAATATAATACTTTTTGTTAAAAATGTTTAACATTATTAATTATTTTAAATGACTTTAAAAAAAAATAAAAGGCAGCGAAATTATTCCTCCATCATATTTTTCCAGAATACAAAACCCTTTCTTTCATCAGAATAGACATGAATAATATGATTAAAATTTTTAGGTGGTGATTCGAGAAATGCCTGACTGCCTTTGTTTTAAATAATATACAGGTATTGGTCTATTTGTTGTAATCTGCTTGGTGGAATTTTAATACTTTTATAAAAATGCAGATATATAATTCTTCTTCCGCATTAAAAGTTTCAAGAACAATTTGATATTGCTTTTTTTCAGTAAAAATAAAAACAAAAGAAATACAATGCTTTGAAGATGATAATCGTGGAGTTGGAGGGAGTCGAACCCTCGTCCAAACAAGTAGCAAAAATGCTTTCTACATGCTTATCTTGTGCTTGATTGTCGGCATGAGACTGGTAACAAGAAACCGAATCTCACGCTTATCTGCTGTTTTCTTATTGAACGGTAGCAGTGTCGGTTCAACCAGCCCGTCTTTGCTGATGCTTCCATGTTGGAAAGTGTCGGGCGTACTCTCCGCGGAAGCAAAGGCGCTTTAATACCTGGTATTAAGCAGCCAAAGCGTAATTGTAATTGCCGTTTATTGGCATGCGCATTGAGATTTACGGGCTAACACACAACGCCCGGCATGCTTACAAATCCACTAACCCTGCTGTCAAAACCGGTCAACCCCGATATTGTTTCGGTAAGTGATTTGTGTTCAAAGAACTTATTATCACGGCAAAGATACGAAGAAAAATTGAAATGCAAGAATACAGAATTCAGGAGCCAGAAGTCAGAATAAAGAAAATATGCAGGAAAAAATTTAAACAACAAGTTGTTTATTGGTCATTTGTCATTGGTCAATAGTCATTGGAAATTAGGAATTGGAAATTGGGAATTGGAAATTGGAAATTTTCAAACCTATTTACTATTCAGAGGTTGCACGTAGGTATTCACATCTTTATCTGTAATCGTTTTATCACAGAAGATAGAAAGACGTTCAACAACATTTTTAAGTTCACGGATATTACCGGTCCAATTGATTTTTTTCAGTTCGCTGAATGCCTTATCAGTAAAGGTGATCTCAGGTTTTCCCTGAGCCGTGCAGATTTCATTCATAAAATGTTTTGCCAAGAGGGGTATATCCTCTTTTCGTTCAGTCAGCGAAGGAACATGAATGATCACAACGCTCAGGCGATGATAAAGGTCTTCACGAAAACGATTTTGTGCAATTTCGTCTCGTAGGTTTTTGTTCGTAGCGCCAATAACTCTAACATTGACGGGTATTTCACTTTCGCCCCCCACGCGTGTAATTTTATTTTCCTGCAATGCACGCAACACCTTTGCCTGAGCCGACAAGCTCATATCCCCAATCTCATCAAGGAATAAAGTACCGCCGTTAGCCAGTTCAAAGTCTCCTTTGCGTAACTTAATAGCTGATGTGAATGAACCTTTCTCGTGTCCGAACAGTTGGCTTTCGATCAATTCAGAAGGGATTGCAGCACAATTCACTTCAATGAAAGGTCCTTTGGAACGTTTGCTTTTTTCATGCAGCCAGTGTGCTACCAGCTCTTTACCTGTGCCGTTGGCGCCTGTGATAAGAACTCTGGCATCAGACGGCGCCACCTTGTCAATCATATTTTTGATCTGATTAATTGTGGCTGACTCTCCAATCATCTCATATTTTGAACTGATCTTTTTCTTTAAAATTTTTGTCTGACTGACCAAATTGGATTTATCCATTGCATTGCGGACAGTAATTAAAATACGATTCAGGTCTAATGGTTTTGAAATAAAATCATAAGCGCCTTTTTTAATCGCATCTACGGCAGTTTCAATGGTGCCATGCCCGGAGATCATGATCACCGGTGTTTCAGATATTTTTATTATTTCATCCAGCAATTCAATGCCATCCATTTTAGGCATTTTTATATCGCACAAAATAACATCATAGGTGATATTTTTAATAAATTCAAGAGCAGCGAAAGCATCTGCAGCATCATCGATCTCAAATTTTTCATATTCCAAAATATCTCTTAATGAGTTGCGGATGCTTTTCTCATCATCAACAATTAAAATGCGGGGCATGAAAATAGGTGTATTTAATAAATGAAAAAATTATAGATTTAATGTCCGGATTAGGTGTTCGATGAACATTTTTTCATCCAGACTGATACCTTGTGAAATCTGAGCAACACTAACCATTTCTTTTTTTATTTCATCTTTTTTCTCAGGATTTTCATTCAGATAATCAGCGGTAAGTTCAATGAAATCAATCTTCCAGTCAGAAAGATGTTTCAAAATATATTCAAATTCATGACTAAACGTATCTGTAAGAGAATTGACTTCTGCTTCCTTCACGAACTGTTTTGCAAGCGTGGTTGCAATCTCATGCAAATAATTTTTTTCTTCTTTATCCACCACACCGTCTGCTTTAGCAACCAACAGTGCAGGGAGAGCAGTTACCATTGCCATGAATTGATCTTCGGAAAGATGTATTTTCCTTTTTTCAATATAATTGGTGTAAACACTTTTAAATTGTTCATTGTATTCCATAACAAAATAAATTTAGTTAGACGTGTAAAGATACTACTAATTTAAAAAAAATATGAAACTGTGTAAAATTAATTTTAAAGATAAAATAATGATTGACATTGGGAGGTGTCATTTTTATTTACATTGGGTTTAAAGTGCGATTTCTGTGAGATTTGCAAATTTTAACTTTATGAAGGAAGTTTATAAAATACCCGTTAATTAAGGATTTTGTTTTGATTAATTAAAAATTTTTGAAGAGTTGATTGATTTAAAATCGTTTTACATTTTTTGAAATGAAAAAATTTTTACTTTTAAGCCCTTTAAAATAAAGCATATTAAAAATGGTTAAATTAAAATTTTTATCATTCATTATCGGAATTCAACTATGTGTTCAACTGAAGGCACAGGTTACACCTTCCGATCCGAATTTAAACAGCGCTGAACAGCGTTTTAGTGATTCAGTGGCAGCATTGAATCAGAATGCCGAACGGCTTCAGCAAGCTCAGGAAAGTTATAATCAAGGCGTGCAGAATTTTCAAAAAAAATCTTTCAAAGAAGCCATCGCTGATTTTGATAAAGCCATTCAGTTGAAACCTGTTTTCCCCGAAGCGTTTTATAATCGCGGTTGTGCTAAGATGCAGCTAAATGATTTCAAATCTGCTTACAATGATTTTGTTGAGTTGACGAGGTTAGATAATAATCTCAAAATGTTTTATAAAAGAGCTGAAGCGGCAACAGCCATGAAAGATTATGACCTTGCTGTAAAAGAATATGATTTTATTATTACACGCGATCCTTCCAATGCTGAAAATTATTTTTTAAAAGGAACAGTATTATTCATTGCAGGGAAATATACTGAAGGAGTAGAAGTTTTTACAAAAGCAATTACGCTGAACAGCAAATATGCTAAGGCATACAATGATCGTGGCAGTTGTAAATTAAAACTACAGGATTATGCGGGTGCTGTAAAAGACTATGAAACCGCTTCCACCCTTGACCCCAAATTAGCTTTTGTTTTTAACAATCTGGGCAGCGCTAAAAAGAAAGCGAATGACCTGAACGGTGCAATTATGGCTTACAGCAAAGCAATGCAGGTGGATCCCAATTATTATATTGCCTTGAATAATCGTGGCAGCATTTATTTGAAAATGGAAAAATACAAAGAAGCGATTGCTGATTTTGATCAAGCGCTCAAGTTGAATACGAATTATGCTGTTGCTTATAACAACAAAGGAATTGTTATGATCAAACAAAAACAAGCCGATAAAGCGATCCCTGAACTGGACAAAGCAATCAGCATCAATCCTGCATATGGTGTGGCTTATCTGAATAGAGGAATTGCATTTGAAATGCTCGGAAAACCAGAGAAAGCTTGTGCCGACTGGAAGAAAGCAAAAGAATTGGGTGTGGAAAGTGCCGGCAGATATTCAAACATTGAATGTGATAATTAATTTTTTTATTTAACAGGATTTTATATATGAAAAATAATATAATATATGCTTTGTTGTTTCTGGCAAATTTTTCTCTGGCACAAAATATAGATTTTAAAAATTCAAACTTCAAGGATAAGAAAGATGAATTGAAGGCAGCGGTCAGTAATATTGACCAGGGGGATGAACATATGAAACTCGCAGCATCTTTGGTTAAAGAGAAAAAGAATCCAGTACTTGAATATCAAAAAGCGCTTGAATTCTTCATGAAAGCCCAACAATTCAATGTTGAAAATGCAGAGTTGAATTATAAGATTGGTAAGTGTTATCTGAATTTATTTACCAAAACAAAAGCCATTTCGCATCTGGAAAAAGCGATCAAATATGATCAGGGTATTGATAAAGATGCTTTTTATTTATTAGGTCAGGCATATCAGTTTGATTATAAATTTGATGATGCAAAAAAACAATATAAGTTATATAAGGAAAAACTGAGCAGCGGACAATTGGATGATCAGAAAAAAGAAATTGATAAAAAAATTCTTGAGTGTGAGAGTGGTATCAAACTGATGAGTGAGCCAAAACGTGTTTGGGTTACGGATGTTGAAAAACTGAACACTGAATTTGCGGACTATGGTGCAGCTATTTCTGCCGATGAATCTCTGATGATGTTCAATTCAAAGAGACCCGGAAATACAGGAGGTAACAAAGACGAGCAAGATGAATTTATCTCGGATATATATGTTTCGAACAGGCAGAATGGTGTTTGGTCAACGCCCGTAAATGCAGGTGTTCCGCTGAATACAGAAAAAGTTGATGAAGTGGAAGCGCTCTCACCCGACGGACAAAAATTATTTTTATGCAAAAATGAAAACGGGAATTATGATATTTATATCAGCCACCTTCAGGGCGACAAATGGACGGCTCCCGAAAAATTACCTGAACGAAGAATCAATACTGAATTCAATGAGACCAATGCCTGCTTCTCATACGATGGGATTAAACGATATTATATTTCGGATCAGCAAGGGAATAAAGATATTTTTTTCAGCGGCGTGAAAGATGCTAAGATCAATGATTGGGGAACAGGACAAAAGATCGGATTCGGTCTGAATACCACATACGATGAAGGTTCTGTGTGGATGCATCCCGATGGGAATACCTTGTATTTTGCTTCCAAAGGATTTAACTCAATGGGCGGATATGATATTTTTAAATCTGTTTGGATGGATGTGGGGCAGTGGTCAACGCCGGTTAACATGGGCTATCCCATCAATTCACCGTACGATGATATTTATTTTGTCTTGTCTGCCAATGGGAAGCATGCTTATATTTCATCGAACAGGGAAAAAGACAATAAAGGGAATATGGATATTTTCAGAATACAATTTCTGGGTCCCGAAAAGCCCGTTGTGATTGACGGTGAAGACCAACTGCTGTCAAGCGCTACAGAAACTGTGAAAGATGCCGTGCCTGCCGGTGCCGTGAATGTGGAAACCATGCACCTCACCATTTTACGCGGACGCACACTCGACAGCTACACTAAACAACCGGTTGAAGCGGATATCGAGATAGTTGATAATGTAAAGAATCAACTCGTTTATACGGCAAAGTCGAACAGTAAAACAGGGAAGTTTCTGGTATCTCTGCCTGCCGGTATCAATTATGGTATTGCTATCAAAGCGGATAAATATTTGTTTTATTCCGAGAATTTTGATCTGCCTAAATTGTCCGATTATCAACTGGTGGATAAAGAGATTTACCTGAAGAATGTGTGTATCGGTTGTGTGATCGTGTTGAGAAATATATTCTTTGACTTTGGCAAATCGGATATTCGTCCTGAATCAACGATGGAGCTGAACCGGTTGGTGCAGTTGATGAAAGACATACCACAAATTAAAGTTGAAATATCAGGCCATACGGATAATATCGGTAGTGAAACAAGTAACCTTAAACTCTCAGAAGACAGAGCAAAATCAGTAGTAAATTATCTGATAAAAAATGGTATTCCTTCCGCACGGCTCGTATTTAAAGGATATGGTTCATCCAAATCATTAGCACCTAATGATTCAGATGTCAATCGGCAGTTGAACAGACGAACAGAATTTAAGATTATTGAGAATTAGAAATTTTAGGTATTTATAGTTTTTTCAATACTTTTCTGGTTGGCGGATGGAACGAGTGGGGTTACTGAGCTTGCCCTTTAGATTTGCATTATGATATTTAATAAAAGATATTATAATGCATTTTTCTTT
>CAYVNP010000003.1:139057-139134 GCA_964452905.1 uncultured Bacteroidales bacterium | reverse complement strand
ACAACCCCCCGTTTTGCTTTTGTTACGTTGCTATTGTCGCGAGTGAATATTAAATCAATAAATGTACGTGAGAAGAA
>CAYVNP010000003.1:50822-138957 GCA_964452905.1 uncultured Bacteroidales bacterium | reverse complement strand
CTCGCGCACCAACCTAAGATTGCAAAGCCAACCGAGATGGAGAACGGTCACGCGTTAAAGACGTGCGCCGGCAAAGGAATTCATTTATTCCTTTTATTAAAATCTAAATTAACAGATAATCCCATTTTGAAAATTAGGTGGTCTAGTGGATTATATGAATGATTATTCATTAATACTTTATTGGCATCAAAAGAAAATCCGGTATAATAATTTTTATTTGAAATTGAATATCCGATTTGACTGACAAATTGAACTATACTTCCAGCTCTCAAAGTAATGACAGGTTCAAACAAAAGAAATCCTTTATGATTAAAAGAATGTATTATTATTGTATCATTACTAAGATATTCGGAATTGTTTGGTATTAATTTTATTTCATAATTTTTATAATTAAGATAACTCATTTTCAAAGTTGCAGCAATTTTTATATTTTTTTTATTATAAAAACAATAGGTCGGTTGAATAAAGTATTTTGTGTAATTGGCTGAAATTTTCCATTTGTAAAAAATACTATACATAAAATGAGCAATTAAATTATACTGAAATGTATCAATGATAGAAGCTTTGCCAATACCTAAATAACAATCAAACAAATGTTGATTTTTTAATTTTTTATAATATCCAGCTCCAAGTTCAATTGATGTATTATCATTATTAAAATTGCCAGATGCATCTGTATAATTAAAAATATATCCCCAGTGATTAATTGGGGAACCCGAAGTTTGAATTTCGTTTTTATTTCCTAATAAAAGGTTGTTTATTTGATATTGTTTTTTATTATCAATCAACGGGACAACAGGAGCAGATTGGATAAATACATAGGGTCGGCAGGAATAAAAACTCATGAGGATTAATAGAAAAATAACTATTGTCTCTGGTTTAAAACTTAAAATAGTATTTTTCATTTCTATTTAAACTGAATTTTTTATTTGACTATTTTAGAATCTATCAAGTACCATTTCACCTGTTTCAATGAATCAGTATAAATTTTTTGTATAATCCCTTTATCTAAACTAAAAAACAATTCTATTGTTATCTTGCTAATATTTTCGACTTTATTTGAATTAATAATTTTTGATATATTACTATTTGCTTTATAATATAAAACGGTATTGTATTTTATTCCCTGATTAATAAAATTATAAAGATAAAAACTTGTGTCAGTATTAATAGGAGCTCCCGAATAGAAAGGAGCACCAATATCATAATATTTATTATTTTGATAAGTTAGTTCATAATCATGCCAGTTAAGAGTATCATTTTTTTGATATTTATAGACACTTCTAGATACAAACCCAGAATATAAATAATCACGAATTTCTATAGTTGTATCATAACTGCTTTTATAATAAATAATTATATTTTCGTCATAATCAAAGGATTCACGATTATCATGAAGTCTACCCCTTAACAAATATTGATCACGTTTATATACTTTTATTGTGTCATATACATTCATTGAGTCATTATGATAAACCCAATAACTTCCTTCATGAAAATCTGCAAAATTTTTAATCTCTTTATCAATATAAGTATAGGAATCCTTATCACATGAAAACAAAAATATTGCAAATAATATTAATATGTATTTTGTTTTCATTTTATAGATTGATTAAATATTATTATTAATCCTTTGCAAGCTCGCTCGGATTTGTCTTCACGAGTGTATGTTTTCAAAATTCATATTTCAAATATAAATAAATTATTTATATTTATTATATGTTCTTGACAAAAAAAATACTCTCTGGTTCGCGTGCAACTTTTTGTCGCGAGTGAATATTAAATAAAAAAATGTACGCGAGAAGAACTCGCGCACCAACCTAAGATTGCAAAGCCAACCGAGATGGAGAACGGTCACGCGTCTAAGACGGGCGCCAGCAAAGGGGGTAATTAAAATTGTAAATAAACTGATCAATCTTCATTCAGTATATGATCATCATATTCAATTTCAAAATGAAGTTTATGATTTGATTCTTCCTGTGCAAGCGCTGTGAAGGCACCCTTCATTTCATTTGTTGGTGCACGTTCGGCGAGATTGGAATAGAGTTTAAATGCTTTCTTTTCTTTTTCCATAGCAAACAGAAGCGCTTCTGCATAAGTCATATCAGGGGTTGCTTTGACTTTCATGGTGTAATCGCTGATCTTCATTTCCTGAACCTGTGAGGGATGCAAATCAAACTGTTTTTTTTCTTTCATCTTCATCAAGCGGTCTCTGTGCTGAATCTCTTCCTGAATAAAATCTTCAAAAGCGCTGCGGACAGCCGGACTTTTTGCCTGTTGAGCCAGAGTCGTGTAGAGGTCAACCGCTGCCTGTTCTTCGGCAATGGCAAAGTCAAGTATATGGTCAATGGTTTTAAATTCGGTTGGTTTCATGGGAATGTTTTTTTTATGTTTACGTTGAAGATAGTCATGCATCGCTGTTGCCGCCTTACGACCGTCACCCATTGCAAGGATGACCGTAGCGCCGCCACGTACAATGTCGCCGCCGGCAAAAATTTCTTCCACCGAACTTTGCATGGTGTTTTCATTGACCACGATCGTTCCCCATTTACTCACCTTCAGATCCCTGCGTGCAGCCGGTATCAATGGATTGGGAGATACACCCACACTGACCACCACGGTATCTACATCAATTATATATTCAGACCCTTCAATAGGAACGGGGCGTCTGCGCCCTGACGCATCCGGCTCACCCAGCCCCATTTTTTGCACCTTCATTTTTTTTACTCTGCCTTTCTCATCACCGTAATATTCAATCGGGTTGGTCAGCATGAGAAACTCAATACCTTCTTCTTCGGCGTGTTTGACTTCTTCCACGCGTGCCGGCATTTCTTCTTTTGAACGGCGATAAATGATCATCGCTCTGTCAGCGCCAAGGCGTTTGGCCGTACGAACCGAATCCATTGCCGTATTCCCGCCACCGATCACGGCTACCTGTTTACCGCTCAGCACAGGCGTGTCATATCCGGGTCTTGAAGCGCCCATCAGATTGACCCGCGTGAGGTATTCGTTAGAAGAAAAAATCCCCACCAGATTTTCTCCGGGTATATTCATAAAATTGGGCAGTCCGGCGCCACTACCGACAAAAAATGCTGAGAACCCTTGTGTTTTAAGGTCGTCAAAGGATGCCGTTTTTCCAACGATATAATTCGTTATAAACTTAACGCCCATTTTTTTAAGATTATTGATCTCAAAATCAATGATCACATTGGGTAGCCGGAACTCCGGAATCCCGTACTTCAGTACTCCACCGATCTCGTGGAGGGCTTCAAAAACAGTAACATCATACCCTGCTTTGGCAAGGTCGCTGGCACAGGTTAAACCGGCAGGACCTGAACCCACAATGGCTACTTTAATATGTTTACTTTCTTCAATTTCAGGGATGGATGCTTTACCTGAATTTCGTTCAAAATCGGCTGCAAAACGCTCCAGATAACCGATTGCAACCGGTGGTTTATTCAGTTTACGGGTATAAAAACATTGTTTCTCACATTGCACTTCCTGAGGGCATACTCGTCCGCAAACAGCAGGCAGAACATTTGTTTCTTTTAAAACGATCGCAGCGCCCAAATAATCCTTTGACTCAATTTTTTTGATAAATTTTGGAATATTGATCCCTACCGGACAGCCGGAGATGCAGGTAGGATCAACACAGTCGAGACAACGCTGTGCCTCATTGAAAGCCATGTTTTCATCCAATCCGCAATTGACTTCAATGCTGCTTTTATTTCGCAGATCCGGTTTTTCTTCGGGCATGTGTACCCGTTCAATTGCTGTTCTGTCTTTGTTCTTTATTTTTTTTCTAAGTTCAGCGCGCCAATCCTTGTTGCGTTCTTCTTCCAGATATTTTGCCATTTCTTCCATATTTACGCCTTTGTTAAAGTATTATGAAATTGTTCATATGATATTTTTTCTTCTTCTGTATAAGCATTCAAACGGTTAAGCATTTCATCAAAATCCACTTTGTGAGCATCAAATTCAGGACCATCAATGCAAACGAATTTTGTTTTACCATCAACTGACACCCTGCAGGCGCCGCACATTCCGGTGCCATCCACCATGATTGTATTCAAACTGGCAATGGAAGGGATATTATATTTTTTAGTGGTCAGAGAGGCATATTTCATCATGATGGCAGGTCCGATGATGATTGCCTGATCAATTTTTTCTTTTAAAATAATTTCTTCCATCCCCTGTGTAACAAGACCTTTGTTTCCATAAGAGCCATCATCTGTCCATACATGAAGTTCGTCAGAAAATTTTTTCATCTGGGGTTCAAGGATAATCAGGTCTTTGGTGCGGGCAGCAAGAATGGTAATTACTCTGTTCCCTGCTTTTTTCATTGCTTCCACAATGGGCAGCATAGGAGCAACACCAACACCACCGCCGGCAGCAAGCACAGTGCCAACATTTTCAATATGCGTAGCACCCCCCAAAGGTCCCACCAGATCGGTCACATAATCACCTACATTTAAATGCGACAACTTGTAGGAAGTAACACCTACGCGCTGAATGACCAGAGTGATAGTGCCTTTAATAGGATCAGCATCCGTGATTGTAAGCGGAATACGTTCTCCTTTATCGCCGATACGAACAATTACAAAATGTCCTGCCTGCCTTGCTTTAGCAATCTCAGGAGCTTCTACCACCAACTTAAAAACGTGAGTGGAAAAAAATTCTTTTTCAATTATTTTATTCATGCTTAAAATTAAAGTTCGTTTGCAAAAGTATATAAAATGAAATACATATTTTTCATTGAAACACGTAGTTTTTTATATTCTATTGTTTATAATAACTTGTTCTTGTTGATTATCGAATATTGAAAAATTTTTTTTTTTCAAAAAAACTTTTATCTTTGTCAAAGTTAAATGGAATAAATGAATAAAAAACAAAATGAATTTCAAGTAAATTTTAGTTGATTTCAAGTTTGTTTATTTCAGGTAACGGACAATTTTTTATTTCTTAATTAAATTTTTTTACTATGAACATTTACGTAGGTAATCTGAATTACAAAGTTCGGGAAGAAGAATTACAACAGGTATTTGAACAGTATGGAAGTGTCACATCTGTTAAAGTCATTAAAGACAAACATACCGGAAGAAGCAAAGGTTTCGGTTTTGTTGAAATGAAAAACGACGATGAAGCACAACGGGCAATTGAAGGGTTGAACAATACCGAAGTTTTCAACAGAAAAATCATCGCCAGCGTAGCAAAAGAGCCAAAGGACAGAGGAGCAAATTAATTTCAGCCGTTCTTTCGTCTGAAGCTTCACGCTTCAACATATAACATCTCTGAAATTTTTTTAGATGATTCATACGAAGAAGAGTTCTAAGCTCTTCTTTTTTATTTTCTAAAATACAAATGAAATTTTTTCGTTTATGATTAAATTTTGTTTAACACAAAGAATATTTAAGTATCTGTTTCCCTTTATTAAACTTGAATTTTTTATATATTCGCACAATTTTATTTTCATAAATAATAACTCGTCCTATGAATCAATATAAAAATTGGAACAACATCATCGGCTGGATTGTATTTGCAATTGCATCCGCTGTGTATATCATCACATCCGAACCAACTGCCAGTTTTTGGGATTGCGGCGAATATATTTCAACCGCCTATAAACTTCAGGTAGGGCATCCTCCCGGAGCACCCTTGTTTCAAATAGTAGGAAGATTTTTTTCCTTGTTTGCTTTTGGTAATACAGCTATGGTGGCACGTATGGTGAACACCATGTCGGCATTGGCAAGCGGATTCACTATCTTGTTTTTGTTTTGGTCAATCACCATGCTGGTCAAAAAATTTGTAATTTCTTCCGAAGAAAAGAACAAACCGTTTTCAATAGAAAAAATGATTGTAATTTTCGGGAGTGCTATTGTTGGCTCTTTGGCATACACTTTCAGTGATTCATTCTGGTTTTCGGCAGTTGAAGGCGAAGTATATGCAACCTCTTCTTTTTTTACCGCAATCGTATTCTGGGCTATGTTGAAATGGGAATTAGCTGTTGACCGTGATCCTTACAATTTAAAATGGATCATTCTGATTGCCTACCTGATGGGCTTATCTATTGGTGTGCATCTGCTCAACCTGTTGACGATCCCTGCCATGACTTTCGTTTATTATTTTAAAAAATATAATCCAAGTGTTAAAGGATTCGTCATCACAGGTCTTATTTCATTGATAATATTGGCCTTTGTTCAAGCGGGGATTATTCCCTGGGTAGTTCTCCTTGCAGGAAAATTTGAAATATTTTTCATTAACAGCGTGGGATTACCTTTTAATACAGGCACTATTATCTATTTTATTTTATTGATTGGTGCTATTTTAGCAGGATTATATTATACCCATAAATATCAAAAAATAATTACCAATACGATCATCTTATGTATTACATTTATAATCATAGGTTATTCTTCATTTTTCTTATTGGTTATTCGTTCTAATTCAGCAACACCTATCAACGAAAACAAACCTGTGGATGCACCTGCATTGCTTGCTTATCTTATGCGTGAACAATACGGTGACTGGCCAATTCTTTATGGACCCTATTATAACTCACCCCTTGAAACCCGCGATTTGAACGGTGATGGCAAATCGGATGATTATAAAGATGGTTCACCGGTTTATGAAAAAGATGAGGTTGCAAAAAAATATGTAGTCATTGATGAGCGTAAAAATGCCGTCCCTAATTACGATAGTCGCTTTTGTACCCTTTTCCCACGTATGTGGAGTCCATCAGGGGATTATCTGAACGGATATAAAACGTGGGGTAAAGTACAAGGGGAGCCCGTTCTGGATGAAAATGGAGACCCGATTCTTGATGGAAATGACAAAGATCCAAAGCCGATCATGAAACCTACTTTTGGTGAAAACCTCCGTTACTTCTTCACGTATCAGCTTGGATATATGTATTTCAGGTATTTCATGTGGAATTTTGCAGGTAAACAAAATGATATTCAAGGTCACGGTGGTCCTACCGAAGGAAACTGGATCAGCGGTATAAAATGGTTTGACGAACATATTCTTAATTTGGGTCCTCAGGATGGATTGCCCGAAGCACTTGAAAATAACAAAGGACGGAATAAATTTTTCTTCCTTCCGCTTATCCTAGGAATCATAGGATTATTCTATCATGCAAAGGCACAACAAAAAGATGCTTTAATTGTTTTTTCCCTTTTCCTACTGACAGGTGTAGCAATTAATATTTATCTAAATCCTGTTTGTTATCAGCCACGTGAAAGGGATTATGCCTATGTAGGTTCGTTCTATCCTTTCTGTATCTGGATAGGGATGAGTGTAGTTTGGTTTTATGAGTTGTTCAAAAAGAAAATAAATGCAAAAACGGCAGCAATCATTGCAACTGTTATTGCTTTGTTTGGAGCACCTTATCTGATGGGCAAAGACGGATGGGATGATCATGACCGTTCAGGAAGATATACCTGTCGTGATTTTGCAGCGAACTACCTGAATTCATGTGCTGAAAATGCTGTTTTATTTACAAATGGCGATAATGATACTTTTCCTCTTTGGTATGCTCAGGAAGTAGAAGGTATTCGAACAGATGTCAGAGTGTGTAATCTGAGTCTGCTCAACACCGACTGGTATATTGATCAAATGAAACGAAAGGCATATAAATCAGATCCTTTGCCCTTTTCGCTTACACGAAAACAATACCATCAGGGAACAAGGGAATATGTTTATATTATTGAAAACGGTAAAATACTTGATATCAATGAATATCATGACCTGAAAGATATAATAGATTTTGTTGGCAGTGATTCTCCCACTACCAAGTTTGAAGGTGGCAGCAGGGGATTGATTGAATATATTCCAACCAAAAAATTCAAAGTTCCTGTTGATAAACAAACCGTTATTTCAAATGGAACAGTACCCCGATCCTTGGCTGATTCAGTGGTTCCGGCCTTAAACTGGAAACTGAATAAATACGGCGTATATAAAGCACAGTTAATGGTGCTTGACCTGATTGCCAATAATCATTGGAAACGACCGATTTATTTTGCCAACACAACCGGTAGTGACAGTTATATAGGACTGGATGATTATTTTTTCCAGGAAGGTTTGGCTTATCATCTGGTGCCTGTTAAAGCTAAAAGTCCTGATGGGCAACCCGGTGGTATCAATATTGACACCATGTATAATAATGTCATGAATAAATTCCGATGGGGAAATATTCAAAATAAAAATGTGTATTTGAATGAAGATGTTCTGCGTATGACCTGGAATTTTAAATTGATCTTCTCTCGTCTTGCAGCTGCTTTACTGAATGAAGGGAAGAAAGATTCTGCTGTTAAAGTGTGTGATCGGGCCATGGAAGTACTGCCCGAATATAATGTTCCGCTTGATTATTTTATGCTGGGTATAGCTGATGTCTATCTGCGCGCAGGTGTTATTGACAAAGCTGAAAAACTGACATCCAAATTATATAAAATCTATGAACACGATCTGGCTTACTACAATTCATTCCCCATTGACCTTATTGCTAATGTTGAATATGAAAGACAACGTAATTCAACAGTAGTCCAGCGTATTGCACAGGTATCTGTTGATATCGCAGAATCATACTACAGCAAAGGGCAGATTGATAAAGCAAATAAATTAATCAAGGATCTGTTAAAAGGATATGAACGTGATTTGCCTTATTATTCATCACTTTCAGGGAATTATTCTACATCCTTGCTTGAACAATCATTATCCATGATGCAGAGAATGGCTCAAATACTTAAAAAATTTAATCAGGATGATCTTTCTAAAAAGTCATCTGATGTATTTAATAAATATCTGCCTGTATATTCAAAGAATAAAAATATGTCAAGAATGCAGTCAGCACCGCCCATGGGAGGTGATGATGAGCAACAAACAGAACAAATGGAATAATTCATTATACAATAAAATATTTTTATTCGATGTATGTTGTAAATCCGCCTAATCTGGTCAAACGGGTATTGAATGAAAATTTGATTTGGGAAATACCAACCAAAAAAAAAGAGGTTTATTTAACTTTTGATGATGGACCAACAAAAGAACTTACAGGTTGGATTTTAAACACACTCAATCAGTTTAATGCTAAAGCAACTTTTTTTTGCGTAGGAAATAATGTACGCACGTATCCTGAAATTTATCAGGATATCATTCAAAACGGACATTCTATAGGCAATCATACATTTGATCATCTGAACGGATGGAAAGTGCGTACAAAAGAATATTTAAGAAATGTGATCAAATGCTCTGATTATGTTGATACTTTTTTATTTCGTCCGCCATACGCTAAAATCAAACCGCTACAGATTGAAGGATTAAAAAATCGGTTTTCGATTGTCCTGTGGTCAGTCATGAGTTATGATTATGATCAAAAAATATCCGTTGATAAATGTTTAGACAATGTGGTCAATCATTCTAAACGTGGCTCCATCATTGTTTTTCACGATAATGTTAAAGCAAAAGAAAATCTGATGTATACATTGCCTCGATTCTTGGAACATCTCAGCAAAAAAAGATATTCCTTCCGCGCTTTAACGAATGAAGTCTGTCAGTTAAAATAAACATTGAATTTATCCGAATATGAAAATCATACAAACGGCTGAAAGGCATTCCGATCAACTCCCATCAGATAATATTATTCTTCACCGGCATCTGATCGCTTATTCCGAAGCAGCTAAACGCATACATGGAAATGTACTGGAGATTGGTTGTGGGGAAGGGTACGGGATGCGTATGCTGGCTCTGCATGCTGAAAAATATGTTGCCATTGATAAATACAACACAACGATTCCTACTGATCTTTCAGTTGAATTTCATCAAATGAATGTACCTCCATTGAACATATTTAATGAAAACACATTTGATTTTGTTGTTTCTTTTCAGGTCATAGAACATATTACAAAGGATGATTATTTCATCCGTGAAATCTACAGAGTTTTAAAACCGGGAGGAAAATTAATTCTAACCACACCTAACATTAAAACGTCCCTGACACGAAACCCTTGGCACATCAGAGAATACAATCCCGATCAGTTCAACAGATTGATGAATAAATATTTTAAAAAATTAAATATAATGGGTGTTTATGGAAATAAAAATATAATGGAGTATTATGAAAAAAATAAATTATCGGTTGAAAAATTCACACGTTTTGATCTATTAAATCTGCAATATAATTTGCCACGCTGGTGTCTGAAAATTCCCTATGATATCATGAATCGAATGAACCGCAATAAACTGATGAAACAAGACAACAAGCTTATTGCCGATGTGGTTACGTCTGACTATTTTCTTGCTGAAATAAATGAAAATTGTTTTGATTTTTTCTGTATAGCAGAAAAGTAAACAGGAAAAAGATTTATATAATATACTACAGAATTATTCTTTCGTCCGTTTAGGTTTCAGATCTGTTTTCTCGCCGTTCAATCTGACAATCTTTCCCGGAGCGCCTACAACAGTACAATTGGAAGGTATATCGTGCATGATGATAACGGTTTCAGCGCCAATTTTAACATGATCACCTACTTTGATAGGACCAAGCAATGTAGCTGCTGTTCCTATTAATACGTCATGACCTATGGTAGGATGACGTTTCCCGGTATGTTTGCCTGTTCCGCCAAGAGTTACATGATGAAAAAGTACACAGTTCTCTCCAATTTCAGCAGTTTCGCCAATCACAATGCCATTGCCGTGATCAATAAAAAGTCCTTTTCCGATCTTAGCACCCGGATGGATTTCAATGCCTGTGAAAAAGCGTGAAATCTGAGAGAAAAAACGTGCTAAGAAGAAAAGTTTAATTTTATAAAGGGGATGACAAATATACCTATGCATAACAATCGCATGCAGTCCGGGATACAGGATTGGTTGTATGCCTTTGGCAGCTGGGTCATTTCGGTATATGGCTTTTACATCTTCAAACATAAATGATGTTTTATTTATCAAAGGTAATACTTTTCACCGGATAAATTTTAACCTATTCTTAATTTCTGAAACTTGTAATTGAAGCAGGTATACGGCCTCCGCGTTTTATAAATGTTGTAGGAGCCGGACTATGAACAGGAATAATATATGCTCCGCCCAGCAATCCACCGAAATTGATATAATCGCCGGCTTCTTTACCGGGAACAGGGATAATCCGGACTGCGGTTGTTTTATTGTTCATGACTCCTATTGCCATTTCATCTGCGATGATCCCCGAAATAGTTTCAGGCGGGGTTGAACCAGGAATGGCAACCATATCAATCCCGACCGAACAAACCGTCGTCATGGCTTCTAATTTATCTAATGTAAGTATGTTTTCTTTTACCCGATGATTTAAAAACAAATCCTCGCTAACAGGAATAAAAGCACCTGAAAATCCACCAATATTAGCTGAAGCCGCAATGCCTCCTTTTTTAACTGCATCGGTCAAAAGTGCGAGAGCAGCTGTGGTTCCATGTGTTCCTACTTTCTCAACCCCAATCAGTTCAAGCACTTCGCCAATACTATCGCCAACAGCCGTAGTTGGAGCAAGACTCAAGTCAACACTACCAAAGTCGACAGATAATCTTTTGGCAATTGTTTTACCAATGAGTTCCCCTGCACGCACTAACTTAAAGGAGATCTTCTTTATTTCATTGGCGAGATCATCAAGAGGTAATTCAGGGCTAAGCTCTTTGATTACATTTCGAACAACACCCGGACCACTTAGACCAATATTGAGGGATGAATCGCCATTTTGTATACCATAGAAGCCACCAGCCATGAATGGACTATCAGGAACAGCATTGGAGAAAACAACAAATTTAGCACATCCCATCGCATTTTCTGATCTACGTGCAATCTCATGCAAAATCAAACCAAGTTTTGAAACTACATTCATGTTTATACCCTGACGGGTCGTTGCAATATTCAGAAAGGCACATACCGAACTTGTATTGGCAAGCACTTCAGGCAGTGATTCCAAAATAATTTGGTCAGTACGTGTTTCTCCCAGCTCAACAAAACCACCAAAGCCACCAATAAAATCAATGCGTAATTTTTTAGCTGTTGCATCCAGTACCTTCGCAAAATCAACACATATTTTTATATCCTTTGTTAAGTCGCCTGTAAAATGATTCCCAATAATCAATGATACGGGTGTTATTGTAATTCGTTTATTTATAATTGGAATTCCAAATTCTTTGGATACATTCTGTGCAATTGTATTCAGATGCTTGGCTTTGTTTTCAATAAGTGTACTGACATTGGTGCAAAATATATTGAAATCACTATGCACACATGATAGCAAGTTTATACCCAACGTTACTGCACGAATGTCAAACTTTTCTTCCTGCGACATCACAATGGTGTCGTAGATTTCTTTTAATGAAGCTTTTAACATATATATTTATATTTTATGCATGACCTGAAAAATAGTCTGGTCGTATATTGAAATTTTAACACCTATCTTATTGCCTAGTTTCTTAAGTTCATCAGCTAATTCAGGCATAGTAAATGAACACTCGGAAATATCGAGTGACATAACCATGAAAAAATTTCCTTTCATGATTCCTTGCTGAATTTCTTCAATATTAACTTTATTGTTCCAGAGGAATGAACTGACTTGTGAAACAATACCTTTTTTATCCTTTCCAAGTACTGTCATGACAGGATAATGTTCTTGAGTGTGTTTCTTATTCATAGATATTAATTTGTGTGTTACAAAGGTATAATTTAAACTGATAATATTTCAATAATATGCATCTACGGAAAAATATCATGAAATAAAACGGATTATCAAAAGTTCAAATCAAATAAAAAGATTAGAAACAAAGAATTTTCAAAACAAAATAAATTTGCTATCATTGAAGCAGTCGTATACTTTCTGTTTTGTAATGCCAACGCTTTTTAACAAGAACTATTGTCTTTTTACATAGAGTAATCAAACATCATAAATCCTTTGGTTTCATGATGTGTAAGCATGTCAAGGGGTGCATGTATAAAGATTTATTTATTTTGATTTCATTTTTTTATCAAAAAGAATATAGAAGTTAATTACCGCATATCAATAATTTCAACACCCGGATAATCTGCTTTGTTGAAAGAAAAATTTGTATCGGGAATCGGTGCATCATTAACAAACGATTTAATGGAATAAATGATTTTGCTTCCATCTTTTTGATCAACGGTAGAACTGATGATCTGTTTTTTGTTTTTATCAATGATCAGGCGAATGCGGAAAAAGCTTTTTCCTTTTAAGGGTACAAGATCAATAACGTAAACTTCTTTTCCGCCGTTAACTTCCTCTTTAATCAGTTTTGGTTTATAGTTTGCATTGTAACCTGTTAGGATTTTCTGCGGATTTTCTTCATCATTGTTTGCATCCACTGTTTTTATCTGAACTTCTTTTGAATCTTTAATATAAGTCCACATGGTTTTCCCGTCACAAATAATGGTTTGCCCGGCAATATTTAAATTATATTTTTCTCCTTTAATCAACATGATACCCGGTTTATTTTCAACTTTTGTTGGAGCATTTTTATTCTTGGTGTCCACGCTTTCAATGCGATAGTTAAATTCAATTTTTATTGATTTGTAGGATTTCATTTTAGCGCTGACTTCATCCAGAATAGTTTTTGCTTTCTTTTCTGCAGGTGTTTGAGCAGTAGTATGAAAAGACAATCCAGTCAACAGACATAGTAATATTAAATAAAATTTCATATATAAAATAATTAAAATGATTAATTGTGGTTTATTTTCCGGTATTATTATTTATATCTCTCAATAATTGTTCCAGACTCAATTCATCTTTGATCCTGACCTCTCGTGCTTTGCTTCCTTCAAACGGACCAACAATACCGACAGCTTCAAGCTGGTCAATGATTCGTCCTGCACGGTTATATCCCAATTTCATTTTACGTTGAATCAGCGATGTCGAACCTTGTTGATGTTGAACAATAAGCCGTGCGGCATCTTCAAAAAACTCATCTCGCTCATTTGCATCAAAGGTAGCAGTGCCATTGGTTTCATCATCCAGACATTCGGGCAGATGGAATGCTGTGGCAAAAGCGCGTTGTTCACCAATGTATTCGGTAATTTTTTCCACTTCAGGAGTATCAATAAAAGGACATTGAAGGCGAATGATATCACTACCTACCGACAGGAGCATATCGCCGCGACCAATCAGCTGGTCGGCGCCACCTGTATCAAGAATGGTTCGTGAATCAATCTTGGACGTAACGCGGAAAGCTATACGGGCAGGGAAATTAGCTTTGATGGTTCCTGTGATGATATTTACGGATGGTCTTTGTGTGGCAATGATCAGGTGAATCCCAATGGCTCGTGCAAGTTGAGCCAGACGTGCAATGGGTAATTCAACTTCTTTTCCAGCCGTCATAATGAAATCGGCAAATTCATCCACCACAAGAATAATATATGGTAAGAATTTATGTCCTTTTTCAGGATTCAATTTCCGACTGATGAATTTAACATTATATTCTTTGATATTCCTTACTCCTGCATCCTTCAACAGGTTATATCGATCATCCATTTCCATGCAAAGGGAATTCAATGTCCGGACAACCTTTTTGGTATCCGTGATGATGGCTTCATCCGAATCAGGTAGTTTGGCAAGATAATGTCGCTCAATCTTAGAAAACAATGTCAATTCAACTTTCTTTGGATCTACCAGAACAAACTTTATTTGTGAAGGATGTTTTTTGTAAAGCAAAGAAGCAAGGATGGCATTGATTCCAACGGATTTTCCTTGTCCGGTAGCACCTGCAACCAGCAGATGGGGCATACTGGCTAAGTTTGCAATATACTCATCGTTGGATATGGTTTTGCCAAGGGCAATCGGCAATTCATATGCTGAATTTTGAAATTTATCGGATGCCAGCATTGACCTCATGGAAACAATCTCCGGCTTTTGATTCGGTACCTCAATACCAATGGTCCCTTTACCGGGAATAGGAGCAATGATACGAATCCCAAGCGCAGATAAACTCAATGCTATATCATCTTCAAGATTTTTAATTTTAGAAATACGCACTCCGGGGGCAGGTATCAATTCATACAGTGTAACGGTTGGACCAACTGTTGCTTTGATATGTGCAATTTCTATTTGATAATTTTTTAATGTATTAACAATCCTGTTGCTGTTAGCTTTTAATTCTTCTTCATTAATTACTTTTTTACCTTCGTCATAATCTTTTAACAAATCCAGTGGAGGTAATTTGAATCCCGATAATTCAAGTGTCGGATCATAAGGAGTATCAATGGTTTTACGATCTAATCCGGAGGTCAAATTATCATCGGTATCATCAGCAGGGAGTTTAATGGGTTGATTGTTTTCAATGGTAATCTCAATTTCATCTACAGCAATCTTTTCAATTTTCTTTTTGGGTTGTGTTTGTTTATCGGACAGGTTTGCTGTTTTTTCATTGCCAGTAGAAAAATTATATGTATTCCCAATATTCTCATCTTCAGATAGTGTCGTGGCTACATTGTTATGGGCTGTTTCAATGATTGTTTCATTTTCTTCAATGACAGGTAATACATTTTCTTCAACCGGAATTTCTTTTTTTCGCAAGATCAAAGGCATATTATAAGCAATGATCAAAAATACGATCAATGCAAAGAATAGGAGCAAGCCCGTACCCGATATACCTAATATACTGATTAGCCAAATTGATGAGAAATGGCCAAAATTCCCGTATAACAATTCATTGTCAGAAAAAATAAAACCAAGACAAACAGAAACCCAGATCAGATAAAAAAAACTATGACTTAATGTTTTCCCGACAGGTAAAACCTTAACACGAAAAGCAAGAAGAAATCCGACAACAAAAAATGCCACTAAAAAAATAAATGAAGAAACACCGAAACTCTCATTGATGAAAAGGTAAGATAATCTTGCACCAAGCTTCCCTGTATAATTTGATATTTCAAGGGTATTGTCAAATAACAATCGTTGGAATGAAACTTCTGATAAAATAAAATTGTCTTTCCATGTAAAAAAATGAGATATGAATGCAGTAAGCATATAAACGGATAAGAGAATCAAAAACACTCCAATGATTTGATGGAGTCTTTCGTTCATGAAAAAAGGAAAAAATGATTTGAACGCATTCCCTTTCGGCTTCTTCGTGTTGCTCTTTTCGGGATTCTTTTCAGTTTTTTTCTCTGTTTTCTTTTCCGATTTTTCTTCCTGTACCGGTTCTTTTAAGCTGTTTTTTAACGAAGGCATTTTCGTTTACCAATATTTAATTCATACAAAAATAGAAAAAACGAAACATCAACATGTTCAGAAGATAAAAGCTTATCAACAGGTAAATGTAAATAACGTACAAAGGTAAAATCAATATCCCAGCGTGTAAAGCATGGATTTAAAACTTTGTTCCTTGGTGAATAATCGTGTGGTTACCTCACCGTCTTTATCTTTGCTGATAATTACATGTTTGGGTGCGGGAATCAAACAATGTTGAATTCCGCCAAATCCACTGATTGACTCCTGATATGCACCCGTATGAAAGAATCCAATGTATTGTGTATTCTTTCGGTTGTATTTCGGAAGGAATATCGCATTGGCATGTTCTTCCGAATTATAAAAATCTTCACTGTCGCAGGTCAGTCCGCCAAGAAACACGCGTTCATACTCATATTCCCAGTTATTGATGGGAAGTAAAATATACCGCTGATTGATTGCCCAAGTATCGGGTAATGTAGTCATGAAAGAACTGTCAATCATATTCCAGAGTTCACGATCATTTTGTTGTTTTTGATTGATGATTGAATAAAGGACAGCACCACTTTCACCCACAGTGAATGTTCCGAACTCAGTGAAAATATGCGGCTCTTCAACGTCATTTTGAACACATATATTTTTTATCTGCGATACGATTTCATCAGTCATGTATTCATAATCAAAATCAAATTCCAATGAATTTCTGACAGGGAAGCCGCCACCTAAGTTCAAATATTCCAGTTCAGGACAGATCTTTTTGAGTTTACAGTACAACTCAACTGACTTGGATAGTTCATTCCAGTAATAAGCAGTATCTTTAATACCGGTATTTATGAAAAAATGAAGCATCTTCAGTTCAAATTTTTTATTGTTCTTGATCTTTTCAAGATAATAATCATAAATATCATTGTAGCGAATACCTAAGCGGGACGTATAAAAAGTAAAACGCGGTTCTTCTTCAGAAGCAATACGGATACCCAGTTTACATTTTTTCTTTACCGACTTCTGGTAAGCTTCCAGTTCTTCTTTGTTATCCAGTACAGGAATCAGATTATCAAATCCTTTATTGATCAGATCGCTGATGTATTTTGTATACAATGGTCTTTTAAATCCATTACATATAATAAAAATATCTTTATCGATCTTACCTGTTTTGTATAAACTTTCAATAATAGGCATATCAAAAGCTGAAGAAGTTTCCAGATGAATATCATTTTTTAGAGCTTCCTCCAGTACAAATGAAAAATGTGAACTTTTCGTACAATAACTATAAAAATAATCTCCTTTATAATCAACCTTTGACATGGCCACATTGAACAAAATCTTTGCTTTCTGTATCTGTGAACTGATCTTGGGTAAATAAGTGATTTTCAATGGGGTATGATATTGTTTTATGATGTCCATCAAAGGGATATCATGAAAATACAATTCATTGTCTGCCACTGTAAAATCTTGTTGCGGAAAGTCCAGTGTTTGTTGAATCAGATCTATATATTTATTTTTCATTTTTAAATGTAATTAAGTTGGATTGATAAAAAAAGGTCTATGTAACTTAATCGGATTTAGTTTTTTTTACAAAAGTAATAAAATTAAATGCAAATTGTGAGAATTACGTTTATGAAAAGAAAATATTATTAAATTTCAACTATTTAGAATTTAAATTAAACCTTTTAAAGTTTTAATTGTCTTACATAAAATTGATATTCTGGTTTTTCTTTTTTGTTGATTATGGAGCATTACACGGATGTAAGATTGTTGGAATTATTTCATGATGAAACCACGAAGCATTATGCCTTTAATCTCTTGATACGAAAATATCAGAGCAAGGTTTACTGGGTTGTGCGTAGGATGCTCATCAATCATGATGACACCAATGATGCGGTGCAAAATATTTTTATTAAAATCTGGAAAAATCTGGATCGGTTTGAAAACAAATCCGGATTATATACCTGGATCTATCGCATTGCAATCAATGAATCAATTACGTTCTTGAATAAAAAAAGAAAACTGTTTTTCATTCCATTGCATGATGTTGAAAACGAATTAAGTAATCAACTTGAAGCAGATGCTTTTTTTTCCGGAGATGAAATCCAAAAGAAACTACAGAAAGCAATATTGACGTTGCCTGAAAGACAACGTTTGGTTTTTAATATGAAATATTTTGATGAATTGAAATATGAAGAAATAGCAGAAATTTTAAATGTTACAGTTGGCACATTGAAATCAACTTTTTTCATTGCGTCAAATAAAATTGAAGAATATTTAAAAAATCATTAAACCTTTTAGAAATCTCAAACTCTAACAAATAGAAACAATAAAAAATGAAATCTTTAAAAACAAATGATATTCAGGAATTTGAAAGTCAATTCCCTCTGATTTCAAAGGCGGGCAAAGAAAATCCTTTTCATATTCCCGATGATTATTTTGAAAATCTTCCTGCCAGTATTCAGGAGAGTTGTAATGAGATCGGAAAAAAGAAAAAGTACTTCACCTTTATAAATTTTAAATTCAACTATATCTATTTCTCTTCTGCAATTTGTATTTTATTTTTGGTGTTGCTTTTTAATCCTTTAACAAAAAAATATTTTATTCAACCTTCCATACAGCCAGTAACTTCTTTATCTGATTATCTGTTAACTTATGAAAATATTGATGAGGAAACGATTGCCGAATTTTTAACAGATAATACCAACGATTCTTCAAATGATATAACCGAAGAATATTTATCAAATGATGATCTTTTATCTACTGATAGTATAAATTAAAATAACATTAAACCCTATGAAAACAAAACAGTTCATTCAATCCTGGAAATTAGTTGCATGCATCATGTTGCTGGTTTTTTCATTACAATTATTTGCTCAACCAGGCAAAGGACCCAGAAAAAAAGAACAATTTAAATCTGAAAAAATTGCATTTATTACGCACGAACTGAATCTAACCCCTGAAGAAGCTAAAGTATTTTGGCCTGTTTATGATGAATTTGAAAAAAAACAGGATGAAGTTATCATGGCAGATAGATGTGGGGCTCGATTACAGAATATTGATTATGATAAGATCACCGATAAGGAAGCGCTTGAGCTTGCTGATAAGCAAATTGTTCACATGCAAAAAATGCTTGACCTAAAAAAAGTGTATCACTCAAAATTCAAAGAAATTCTTCCACCTAAAAAACTTCTAAAACTATATGAAGCGGAAAAAAAATTCAGAAAACATTTGTTAAAAGAATTGAAACAAGGGCATCAGCGAGAAGACTAAATTATTCGAGTGCTTTGTTCTCAAGCAGAGGAACAAATACAAAATTTCCATATTCGTCTTTTTTATATTGGGTGTCGGAAATTTTCGTAATGGTTGTCATGATTTGTGTATCTCTTTCCCCAACAGGGATTACAAGAATTCCACCGATTTTTAATTGTTCTTTTAGACCTTCCGGAATATATGGTGCGCCCGCTGTAACAATGATCTTATCAAAAGGAGCAAAAGCAGGAAGACCTTTGTATCCATCGCCATAAAATAGTTTTATCTGAGGATATCCGATGGTTTGAAGGAATTTACTGGTTTTATCGAAAAGTATCTTTTGACGTTCAATGGAAAAAACTTTTGCGCCCATTTCGGCCAGTACACATGCCTGATAACCTGAACCGGTTCCTATCTCAAGTATTCTATCTCCTTTTTTAATTTTCATCAGTTGGGTTTGAAACGCAACTGTAAATGGTTGTGAGATGGTTTGTCCGGCTCCGATCGGAAAAGGTTTATCATCATAAGCGAATGACAAGAATGAAGAATCCAGAAAGAGATGTCGCGGAATACTCTCAATGGCATTCAATACAGCTTCATCTGTTATGCCTTTTTTCCGGATTATATTAACCAATTGTTTTCGTAATCCTTTATGTTTGAATGTATCCTGCATTTGTTCCCTGTCAGATAAAATATAACAAGTTAATAAAGTTGTTTATATTTTGCGAAAATAGAAAAAAACAGTGAGTTTAAATTAAATTACTTTTGAAAAAATAAAATAAATCATGTTGAAAATTGGAGTACTCGGCGCCGGACATTTAGGAAAAATTCATATAAAATGTATCAAAGAAATATCTCACTATGAGTTAATCGGTTTTTATGACCCTGATGAACAGAATGCAAAAAAAGCGGAAAAGGAATTTCAAATAAAAAGATTTCATTCCATCACCGAATTAATTGATCAGGTTGATGTCATTGATATTATTACACCAACTGTTTCTCATTTCGAATGTGCTTCAGAGGCAATGAAAAAATCAAAACATGTTTTTATTGAAAAACCTCTTGCTTATTCAATTGATGAAGCACAGAAAATGATCGATTTGAGTATTGAGGCAAATGTGAAAGTACAGGTTGGTCATGTGGAACGATTTAATCCCGCATTTACAGCTGCTCAACCATATATTTCAAATCCTATGTTTATTGAAACCCACCGGCTGGCACAATTCAATCCCAGAGGTACGGATGTTTCTGTTGTTCTTGATTTAATGATCCATGACATAGATATTGTATTGAGTGTAATTACCTCAAATATTAAAAAGATCAGCGCTAGTGGTGTTAATGTTGTCAGTGATACTCCGGATATTGCTAATGCCCGCATTGAATTTGACAATGGGTGTGTGGCAAATTTAACTGCCAGCAGGTTTTCACTGAAAAACATGAGAAAAACAAGACTATTTCAGCCCAATGCCTATATTTCAATTGATTTTTTAACTAAAAAAACAGAGGTCATTAAGCTAAAAAATGTTGATGATGCGGATAGTCCATTAGCCATGATTATTGACCTGGGACAAAATAAAGGTAAAAAACAAATCTTTTTTGAGAATCCCGTCATTGAACCGATCAATGCGATACAAAAAGAACTTGAGAGTTTTTATTCCGCTATTGTAAATAATACGATCCCCATTGTTTCAATCATCGATGGTTTCAAAGCATTGAGTGTTGCCAATAGAATTATTGACAAACTGAATGTCTGATTTTTTTATTTTTTTTCTTCAGGCAATATTTTTTAAAAGTTAACGTTACAACTTTACGAAGTTACAAATGTCATTTTATTATAAACTTTTAATACTTGTTATTTATAGTTTGATGTTTTACTCCTGCGAAATCTACAATCCAAAAGAGCAATCACCTTGTTTCGTCAGAATTAAGAGCATCCGGCTTGCTGATAATCCTTTGATCAATGAAGGGAGTTTATCAAATCATATTACGGATGCATGGATATATGTTGATAATCAATATATAGGAACATATGAAATGCCTGTAACATTTCCGGTTCTTCAGGAAGGGAAACATACACTCACGGTTTATGGAGGTATTAAACTGAATGGCATTTCAGCAACTCGTGCAATTTATCCGTTTTATGCACCTAAGATATTTCATTCTTTTTATTTTGAAAAAGGGAAAACTATTGATATTACTGATTCTACAACGATTTATTATAAATCCGAAACCGCCTCTTTATCTCTGAATGAAGATTTTGAGAGTAATGGTATAAGTTTTATTACAACTGTCTTAAGCAATACCTCTATTCAGAAAACTGTTGATCAAAATTTTGTTTTTGAAGGACGAAATTCAGGTATGGTTGTTCTTCCTGATTCTTCTTCAGTATTTGAAATACAGACTACACGAACATTTAACTTTATTAAAAATAATCAACCGATTTTTATGGAGTTAAATTATAAATCAGAAATTGGTTTTGCTTTCGGATATTTTTATAAAACGACTATTCAAGATCCTCATCAACAAGTATTATTTATTTCTCCATCTTCTTCATGGACAAAGTTATATATCAATCTTACGCCTTTTGTAAATAATGATTTTAATACAAATGTTTTTTCTTTTTATATTTTCGCCCATCAAACCGGAAAAAATAAAACGACTCTTTTATTGGATAATATAAAATTATTGCGTTTTTAACCATGAATAAAAATCTCCATATGCTGAAATACTTAATTTCAGATGCTTTAACGGCAGCTATCGCATGGAGTTTGTTTTTTATTTTTCGAAAATATTCAGAGAATTCGGGTATACCAATTTCTTTAAATAACATTTTCTCAGATATAAATTTATATTTTGGTCTTGCTTTCATGATACCATTCTGGATTTTTCTTTATACACTGAATGGCTCGTATCGTAGGATATATCGGAAATCCAGATTAAAAGAGTTAGGACAAACATTCATGATTTCATTTATCGGAATTATTCCTATATTCTTTTTTTTCATTCTGGATGATAAGGTGAGTACCTATAAAATTTACTACCAATACTTTTTAATTTTATTCACATTGCATTTTTTGATTACGTTCACCTTTCGTTTTATTATTACAAGCAATACAGCATATAAAATACATAATCGGATTATTGGATTCAATACGATTATCATAGGATCGGATGAAAATGCTGTTTCTGTATACCGTGAAATTGAAAGTTTGCAAAAATCTGCCGGAAATAAATTTATCGGTTTTGTCAATGGGGCTAATAATAATAAAACGATGTTATCCCGATTTCTCCCTAATCTTGGCACCTATGATGAACTGAAAAAAGTAGTTGATGAATTTAAAGTGGAAGAAGTCATTATTGCCATTGAAAAAACAGAAATAGAAAAAATAGAAAAAATAATTACTCAACTGGAAGAGGCAAATGTTATTATTAAAGCTATTCCAAGCATTCAGGATTTTTTACTCGGTACGATCAAAACGAATTCATTGTTTGGACCTCCTCTTGTAGAAATCTCGCCTGACCTGATGCCTGTCTGGCAACAGTTTATCAAACGCATGATGGATATTATCTTTTCTCTCATCGGTTTAATAATTTTGTCACCGGTATTTTTATTTATCGGCATCATTATCAAAAGAACCAGCAAAGGACCGATTTTTTATTCTCATGAACGTATCGGACTTAAAGGGAAACCATTTATCATGCATAAATTTCGTTCAATGTATGTTGATGCCGAACAAGGACTTCCTTTATTGTCCAATGAAAATGACTCCCGGATTACTTCAATAGGAAAGTTTTTACGTCGTGTTCGCCTTGATGAAATTCCACAATTTTATAATGTGATCAAAGGGGATATGTCATTAGTAGGTTATCGTCCCGAACGACAATTTTTTATTGATCAGATAGTTCAGAAAGCCCCTTATTATAGACTTTTATTGAAAATTAAACCAGGTCTGACTTCTTGGGGGCAAGTAAAATTTGGGTATGCAGAGAATGTTGAACAGATGTTACAGCGCTTGAAATATGATATTCTTTACTTAGAGAATATGTCCATTGCCATGGATTTTAAAATTATGATCAATACTATTCTGATCATCTTTCAAGGAAGGGGGAAATAATATAAAAATCAAATTTAAGATTTATTCTTCTTCAGCAATATTGATAAGTTTCCCATCAATAAAAGCAGGAATGACTTTCGTTGAATTTGGTGTAAAACAATATTCAATGACATCATCAAGTACCATTTTCTTCAGGCGGTGACGGTGAGAAGTTTTTTCAACATAATCCAGCAAGTCTTCTTTGGCAATGGTCCATAGGTCGAGGGCAGCCACAGCCGAATCGCAGGATAGATTAAAATTAAAATTCAAACTATCGGAAAGATATTCAACCAAAGCACCGGCAAATAAAGTATCTTCGAGATTAAATTTATTTTTCCATCCGGCACAAAGAATAATTACGCTCTTGTTTTGTTCGGTAATCCAGTTTCCAATAGCATTTAAATTAAGAAATGAACCGATCACAATAGAGTCAGCCCCTTTAGCCATTTCAATTGCCTGAGTTCCATTGGTCGTAGTAATCACAATTGTTTTCCCATTCACTTTATCTTTGGTAAAGTTAAAAGGAGAATTACCTAAATCAGCTTCTTCCAATTTAATTCCATCTCTTTCACCGGCAATAACATATCCATTTTTTTTGTATTTTTGAATATCGTCAACATTAGCCAATGGAATAATAGCTTTAGCTCCATTTTCAAATGCAGTGCAGATAGTAGTTGTTGCCCTCAATACATCAACTATGATCACAATATAATCTTTGTCAATCAACTTATATGGATAAAGTATCGGGGTGAAACATACTTCAATTGTTTTTTTATTTTCTATTTGTTGTTCCATATAAATAAAAATTTTGAGTCAGTTTAATAAAATTTTTTTTTAAAGATAGGAAATTTTACAATAACCGCTTCAAAAAGTTTTTCTCTAATTTTTATAAAAATTGTTTTTCCTATGTCGGCATGTTCATATTTTATATATCCCATACCAATTCCTTTTTTCATTGAAGGCGACATGGTTCCGGAAGTAACCTCTCCAATAGTATTACCGTTCATGTCACAAATTTCGTAGTGTTGACGGGGTATTCCTATTCCTGTCATTTCAAAACCTCGTAGTAATTTATGTATTCCGGCTTTTTTTTGTTTTTCTAATTGTACTCGATTAATAAATTCATTTCCATCAACAAATTTTGTAATCCAGTTCAGTCCTGCTTCAAGGGGGGATGTAGTTTCATTAATATCATTTCCATAAAGACAATATCCCATTTCCAACCGAAGCGTATCCCGTGCACCTAAACCGATTGGTTGTATATTAAATTCTTTTCCTGCTTCCAGAACTGCATTCATCAATGTATTTGCATCTTTTTTGGCAATGTAAATTTCACACCCTTTTTCCCCGGTGTAACCACTGGTTGCAAAAATCAGATTATGGATTCCGGCAAAATCAATTTTATTAAAGTAATGCGGTTTCATTTCGGTAATTGGAAATGAAGTTAGTTTTTGCATAGATTTCAACGCATCTGGACCCTGAATGGCAAGAGCAGCAATTTCGTCCGAGGCATTGTATAATTCTTTACCAACCTGCATTCCCATTGACAACGCTTGCTTTGAACACCAGTTCCAGTCTTTTTTAATATTTGATGCATTTACAACCATTAAATATGTTTCCGAATCAAATTTATATAGAAGCAGATCATCTATAATTCCATTTGTTTCGTTAGGAAAACATGTGTATTGAATTCTTCCATCCTGAAGCAAGGATACATCGTTTGAGGTGAGTTTCTGAATAAATTTAAATGCATTGGGTCCTTTCACCCAGAATTCCCCCATGTGTGAGATATCAAATATTCCTACCCCGTTTCGAACAGTTTCATGTTCAATATTGATGCCTTTAAATTGGATGGGCATGTTAAATCCGGCGAAAGGTAAAATTTTAGCACCGGCAGCTCGATGAAAATTAATAAATGGGGTATCCTGCATATTTTGATTTTTTCGCAAAGGTATTAAGTTGAAAAAAAAATGATAAAAAAAGTTCTTATATTTTTTCAACCAAATAGAAAAAAGAATAAATATTGTAGAATTTATTTATTTGTTAAAAAGACGTTTTATAAAATATTATTTCGTCTTTTATTAGAGGTATCTGATAAACAAGGGATAATAATATTTTAGTTGTGTTTACTGTTTCAAATGGAATGTACCGTCAAATACATATTGCTTTATCATTCCATTGGATGAAGTGTTTACTATTTGAGAAACAAATGTACCTGAAAAATCAAATTTATTTTTTCCTTCTCTGGTTCCTTTTAAATCTATATTTTGAACATTATTGTAGGCATTTGTATCAACATTCATTATATAGACTGTTCTTTTAATATAAACCTTACCATATTTAACATTCCAATCAAATGAATCTTTGTGGCGAATGTTTTCAATTGTAAAATCATATTCACCCGTTCCATCATTATTGAATGTAAAAGTTCCCGCATTGTTGGTTGTCCCTTCTTTTACTACCTGATTAAGGGCGGGTAAGACTTGGCTGACCATTGTGTAATCAACAGATTCTATTGTCCATTTACCTTCATTTCTCAATAATTGTTCTTTTCGACAACTTCCCGTAATTAGAATGATAATTAATAATGAAACTAACATTGTTATTCTTCTTGTTTTCATATTTATAAATTATTAATTTGAATACTTTATATTTTAGATAATTGTTATCTTTTTTTTCTTCCAGCTATGGTAAAACCTAGTTTGAAGTTAAGATGATTATAGTTAATGATTCTATCCCCACCATTCACATAAATAAACTGATTACTATTTGATAGACGCATTTCATTTATTATGATATCTCTTCCGCCAAAAAGATAATTATAACTTATGGATAGTCTTACTCCCGGAAAAGAAATTCCAATTTCAGGTTCAAGTCCCCATTTTTTTGCAGTGGCTCCTTTAACGCTCAATGTCCCAATACTATCATTTATTGTAATTCTATCGGAGATATATGTATATCTATATCTTTTAAAGGCAAGACCTACAAATGGTCTTACTTTATTTTTAGTGAAATAATATTCTCCTACAATACCATACGAATTCATTACTGCAAATCCATATAATAGGGATGTCTGATCGTTATTTGATTTATAATCATATTTGGAATAAAAAAATGATTCAGATAATTTAATTCCTGCTGAAATATTATCCGTAAAATTTAGTTTTGGTTCGAGTGATAATCCGCCTCCCCAACCAGAATTAAAATTATTTAAGATATATGATCCATAAGGTGATATTTCCATTCGGAAAAATGAATAATTTTTTGCCTGAGCTGAAACAAACTTTCCAAACATCAGGATTGCAATTATTAATAAAATTATTTTTTTCATAATTAATCTTTTTAATTTGAATTTAATTTTTAAATCCAATTATTATGCCATGAATGTCCCACAATTTTATGGTGATATATAGGAGAAAACAAATAATTAACACAAACGGTATATTTTATTTGACGAACGGTCGAAATTTATAAACGAACGATTATGTAAAATTTCTGATAATTTTTTATGAAGATTAATTTGAATAAATGAATTATGATGTATTTCTAATTTATATTTAACAAATTAGAACTAGTGGAGATACATTAAAATAATTGATTTGGATATCTTTAATCCCAATTAAAATCATTCAACTGATTCAATCTTTTATAAAGAATTTGTTATAAAATTTATACCATTGGTTTTAAACCATAGAATAGATTAATTCTAATAAAATTCTATAATAAGTAATTACATGAAATAGATTGGAATTAATCATATATAATTAATATAACTATTAATTCCGTTGATTAATGGGAAGAAAAACAAAATAGTTTAATTATTCTTCTTCTTGCTGTGCTTCGTATTCCTTCAAGAGTTTAGATTGAACATCAGCAGGAACTTGAGCATATTCCGAAAATTTCATGGAATAGGTAGCTCTTCCGCTGGTGATTGAACTCAACGCTGTTGAATACCTGTTCATTTCAGCAAGAGGGACACGGGCAAGGATTTTTTTCAATGTGCCTTCGCTGTCCATTCCCATCATGATACCTCTTCTGCCTTGCAAGTCGGTGATTACATCACCCATTCTGTCATCAGGGACAAGTACTTCCACATCATAAATAGGTTCAAGGATTCTTGGTCCTGCATTTTTAAATGCCTGACTGAATGCATTACGTCCGGCGAGTTTGAAAGATATTTCATTGGAGTCAACCGGGTGCATCTTTCCATCGTAAATGTATACGGCAATATCGCGAGCATAAGAACCTGTTAACGGACCTTGTTCAATTTTTTCCATGATCCCTTTGAGGATAGCCGGCTGAAAACGGGCATCTATAGCGCCACCTACAATACAATTGTAATAAACCAACTTACCACCCCAGGGTAATGGATGTTCTTCTTTCCCACGAATAGGAAACTCTGTAGGTTCAACCATATTATCAGAAAAAGGTTGAATCAGTAAATGCACTTCGCCAAACTGACCTGAACCACCCGACTGTTTTTTATGGCGATAATCGGCTTTTGCCCTTTTGGTAATAGTTTCACGGTATGGTATACGAGGTGCAATAAATTCCAATTGAATTTTATATACATTATCAAAAACCCACTTAACCGTATTGATGTGAAATTCACCTTGACCTTCAATCAATAATTGTCGTAATTCTTTTGAAAATCCAACTAAAAGGGTTGGATCTGTTTTATGCATTTCATTCAGGATCGTTCCTAATTTTTCATCATCAGATGAGTTAACAGCTTTTACTGCAGTGCGGAAAATAGGATCAGGAAATACAATCGGCTCAATAATATCATTTGGATTTTTAACTGAATTCAATGTATCATTGGTTCGAGTTTCTTTTAGTTTAATGGTAGAGCCAATATCCCCTGCAACAAGTTTTTCAATCTTCTGACGGTTTTTCCCTGCAGTAACAAATAATTGTGAAATACGTTCTTTGTTACGGGTGCGAGCATTTAGCATATCCATACTCTCAGTCACTTCACCTGCAAATACTCTAAAATAAGATACTTCACCAAGGTGAGGTTCGATAGATGTTTTAAACACTAAAAGGGATAAAGGATCTGTATTAGATGATTTTAATTCTTTCCCTTCTTTATTTTTCCTGACTGTATCTGTAGGTTCAGGAGCCGCGTTGGTAATGAATTCCATCATGCGGGCAACACCCATGTTAAGTTTGGCAGAAGTGCAAAGAACAGGGAATATATCTCTCTTTTTAATTCCGGCTTTAATTCCTTGTTGTATTTCATCAGTAGTCAATGTTTCCTTTTCAAAAAAGATTTCCATCAGTGAATCATCTCCGGCAGCAGCAGCTTCAATCAAAGCTTTATGCATTTCGTCTGCTTTGTCTTTTTCATTTGCAGGAATGTCTAAAATTTCAGCTTTTCCGCCGGCGGCAGGGAATTTTAACATTTTCATCAAAACAAGGTCAATCACGGAATTAAATCCTGTGCCGGCATTCACCGGATATTGAACAGGAGTGATTTTGTCACCAAATTCATCTTTCATTCTACGCACGGTTTCATCAAAATTTGCTTTTTCATGTTCAATCTGGTTGATTACAAAAATCAAGGGTGTATTCAACTTGACAGTTGTTCTCCAGTTGATTTCTGTTCCGACTTCGATTCCGTTTTGGGCATTGACAATCATGACGGCTGCATCAACTACATTCAAAGAAGCAACCACTTCACCAATAAAATCAGGGAAACCGGGAGTATCAATGAAATTAATTTTTTTATTATTATATTCTGCATATAAAACCGTAGAAGTGATTGAATTACCACGATCTAATTCGATATCCCTGTAATCAGAAACTGTATTCTTATCTTCAACAGAACCTCTTCGGCTGATCACTCCTCCTTCGAGCAACATACTTTCTGCCAATGTAGTTTTTCCGGATTTTGCACTGCCAATCAATGCAATGTTCTTAATTTCATTTGATTGATATACCTTCATGTGTCAATGATTATTATATTATATATTTTTTAAAAGGAACACAAAATTAAAAAAATATGGCAAATAACAAGAAAAAACAAGTTGAAAGTTATAAATTCATGTAAATGAAGATTTTTAAAGTAAAATATCAATCGCAACGTATAGTAATTTTACGAATGTATGAATTTGTGTTTTGTTCAAAAAGCATGTATGTTTGTATTATAACTTAACTGACGGATGTATAAAAATATCATTCAAAATTTTTTCAGAATATTCCTCACTTTTATAGTAACCATGGGATCAATCCGTCTTTATGAATATTTTGCGGTAGCTCTTAAATTTTTTTTTATTAAAAGTACGTGGGTTCTCGAATTAATGGGTTTAATCTATGACGTTTGGTTTTGTTTGATTTGCGGTGTACTGCTTTTTGTCCCTTTTTGGATTTTAAGTCGGATACATCAACGTACCGGAATTATTTTTCTTCATGTGATAAATATAATAATTATTTTAATATATCTTTCTCTTCTTCTTGTTTTTACCGAGAGATCAATGCCCTTTGATCATGAACTTTTTACCCGAAGTCATTTTGAAACACTTTCTATCATTAAAACATTTGCGGTTTCAGGGGTTGCAATTTATTTTCCATTTATAATTTATATTGTCGTTTATTTTTTATTGTATTCTTTTTATTTTTTTAAAAAAACCTTTTCATTCAGGTGGATTTACTTTTTGTTTTTTTTAATGTTGGGGTCACTTATTTTTTATAAACAGGCCTTACCTCAAAAAACGAAATTTAAAAGTAATACCTCCTATTATCTCGTATGTAATAAATGGGCATATTTTGCTGCGGATATTTTTACTTATTTCCGCAATATCAATGAATCAGGGAAGGATTCAAATGACCAGACCCGTATAGATAAAGAAATTGAATACTATCAGTCAAATCATCCATTTGATTTTACGGATAAGGAATATCCTTTGCTGCATAAAAATCATTCCCCTGATGTAATAGGTGATTTTTTTAATTTTGGGAAAACGCCCCCCAATATTGTTATTCTTGTTATAGAAGGATTATCAAGGGATTTCAGTGGTTATCCGGCTTATCCCGTGAGTTTTACTCCTTTCATTGATTCCCTTTCTTTCCATGGGTTATGCTGGAATAATTTTTTAAGTTGTGCTCAGGGAACCTTCGGTGTATTTCCTGCGGTATTAGGTTCTCTTCCATACGCTAAAAGCGGATTTTCGTTACAGAATGTTTTACCGGAACATCAATCATTGATAAAAATTTTACGGCACAATGGATATTATTCCTATTTCATGGCAGGTTGTGATCTTGACTTTGATAATCTCAGTACATTTCTTCGGATGCAAGAAACAGATTTTATTCTCTCTTCATTTGGGTCAAAATATAAAAGTACCAAATACGATCCGGAGGGTTGGTCCATGGGTTATCCGGATGATGCACTATTTAACAGAAGTCTTGATATACTTGATTCTATACCAAAGAGTCCATATATCAATATTTATTTAACTGTAACTACCCATGCTCCCTATGTGTTTCATCAAGCCGAACAATATGAAAAAAAATTCCGTTTGAAAATGAAAACGTTGACTTTACCTTCAAAAACAAAGAAGGCATTGATCAATTGCAATAAACTTATGCGGTCTGTGATGTTTGTGGATGATTGCCTTCGTTCGTTTTTTAATAAATATAAAAAAAGGAAAGATTTTTCAAATACAATTTTTTTTATCACCGGTGACCATCATCATGGATTATACCCTTCGCGCAATGATATTGACGATTTTCATGTACCCCTGATTATCTATTCTCCTATGCTGAAAGCACCCAGAAAATTTAACTCTGTTAACACACATAATAATTTGACTCCAACCATTATAGCTATGCTAAATCATCAGTTTCATTTTAAAAATATCCCCCAGGAGGTTCATTGGTTTGATGATGTGCTTGACACAGCTGTTCAATTCCGAAATATTCACCAACAACCGTTCATGCTGACTGACCGTGAAATCATTCATTATCTCTATAAAAATTATTATACCACACGTGATGGATTATATAGAATTTTACCCGGTCTTGATGACGAATATTGTGAAAATGATTCTATGAAGAATTACATCACCCGTCTGCGTGAAAACTATAAGTTCATCAATACCTATGTGTGCACTCATAATAAGATATTTCCGGTTGCTGCTCAGAATAATAAAAAACTATTATTGGATGTGATGGATATATATGATAAAAATATTAATACAAAATTTCAGCAATCCGTTAATATCATTTCTGAGTTGAAGATTCCTAAAGAATTTAATTCTGTTGAAATTGAACTTTCCTTTGATATTTTTCTGAAGAATAATAATCCTGAACAATATCCTCGGCTTCAGTTAGCTCTAATAGATAAAAGCAATGCTAAAATCGCTCATTTATATGAAAGTGATAAGGATATAACTACATTAACAGGAGAAGCATTTATGCATGGGAAATGGAATACCATATCGGTTCATGATAATTTCAAATTATCTGATTATAAAAAAATAAAGGATTTGTTTTTTGAAACAGCTTTTTATGACGGTTATAATTCTGTATGCGTCAAAATAAAAAATTTGAAAGTAAAGATTTTTGGAATAAATTAAATTCGTCGGATATTATTTTCCTGTTTTCAATTCTTTTTCCTGCTGGATAATGAATTTCAATTTTTGTTCTTGTGCTTGAAGATCTGCTTTTGCTCTTTCAATTTTTTTCTGAAACTCTTCCTTTACAACATCTGCACTTTTCGATTTAGCAAGAAATCCGAGATTATTTTCCCAAAGATTAATATCTCCTTTTATTTTTTGAATTACATTTTGAATAAACGATTTTTCTTTAAATAAAAACCTTGCTGCATCAGGAGTATCTTTTACTGCATCAAATCTGGTTTGATATTCAAATGCAGTTTTATTGAATGCACTTATTTTTAATTTTTCAAAATGTTTATTCAGTACTGTTTTAAAATCATTCTGCAATTTATCTTTTTCTTTAATGGGCACATGACCTATTTCGACCCATTCTCTTTGAAAATTTTTAAGTATTTCAATATTCTCTTTATTATTTTCACCAAACGGATATTCTTCAACTTTTTTAATCAGCTCTTGTTTCTTGGTCATGTTCTCTATCTCAATAGAATCAACATTTTTAAAGAAATGTTCTTTATTTTCAAAGAAAACATCACAGGCAGCACGAAATCTTTTCCAAAGTGCATCGGAGTGTTTTAAAGGCACAGGCCCAATTTCCTTCCAGTCTTTCTGTAGGTTGATCAATTCACGTGTTGTTCGGTTCCAGTCACGGCTATCTTTCAAGGCTTCTGCCTGATTACATATGTCGAGTTTCAGATTATAATTATTGGTCAGATCATCCTGCAGTTTATCAAAATATTCTTTTTTATTTTCAAAAAACAGATTGACAGCAGAACGAAAACGATGCCATACATCATTATTTTGGTCTTCCGGGGCAAATCCGATGGTACGCCAGACTTTTTGTAATTCCTGTATTTCTTCAGTTGCTTTGCGCCAATCCTTCTGGGTTTTATTCAACAGATCATTGATGCTTTCGGCTTTTTCACAAATGGCAATTTTGGCCAGTAAATTATTTTCACGTTCTTTTTTCTGATCATCGTAAAAGCTACGTCTGCGTTCATGAATTTTGTCTGTAACAGATTTAAATCGTTCCCAAACTTCATCTTTTTTATCTTCAGCAATCGGTCCAATTTCTTTCCATGTATCATGTAGCTTTTGTAGTTGTTTGAATGCCTTAAGAACAGAAGGTTCAAGCAGAAGTTCTTCAGCTTTTTCACACAATTCTATTTTGGATTCAAGATTTTTTTTCAGGTCTAAATCTTTGAGCTCTTTATTTATCTTGACTTTATCCAGGAATTTTTCAACAAGGAAATGATAGGATTGCCACAGATTATTGATCTCATTTTTAGGAACTGTTCCAATTTCTTTCCATTTATTCTGAAGATCTTTAAAATCATCATATGTTTTTTTTAAGGCTTCTTCAGACTCAATGAGCGCTTTGATATTTTCGAGCACTTTCTTTTTTGCTTCAAGATTTCGTTGCTTTTGTAGTTCCTGTTGTTCTAAATATCTGGTTCGATTTTTTCGATAGATCTCGAACGCCTTGTTAAATCTATCTTCTATTGGATTTATTAAATGAAAATCATTTTTCTCGCCACCTTCAGCAATGAATTTTTCCAGATGCTCTTCTTTTTCCTTTTGAATTTTTTTTCTGAATTCAATTTTCAGAAGTGCAACTTTTGCTTTGATCAGATTAAAATCAGATTCTTTATTTAGGGTTTCGAGCATATCCACCAGTTCAGTGGTTGAAAGATGTTCAATGGGTTCAATAATTTCCGATGTGTCGGTTAATTCATGTTCATCCATTTCGTCTTCGGTTTCGGATTTTTTGTCTTTAACCGTATTCGTTGATTTTATTTTTTTTCTGGTTCTAACAGTTTTTTGTTTTTCAGCCGATTCATCAGGTGTTGAAGAAACAGTTTGTTCGTCAGAAGTTATCTGCGAAGCATCAATAAGCTCAATAGGGTCAATTCCTTTATCCTGAATCATAGGGGGCAAGTTGGAGCTTTCGGGATTCAGATCGTCATTCGGTTCCATCATTCAAATCTTCAAATTAATCATTAATCTTTTAATAACATTTCTGTTATATATTTAGAAATCAGCATCAAAAATACTAAATATTTCGGATAATCAAAATAGGACTATTGTCCAAAGGATAATCATATCAATAAAAAGAAAAAAGCCGGCTTTAAAAAGCCGGCTTTTTTCAGTAGATTTTTTAAAAAGAGATTATTTTGAAATTGTAAATTTTGAAAAACCTTTTGAAGTTTTAATCATATAAAGACCTTTTGAAAGATCATTTACATTTACTTTATCTGCTTTGTAAACTGATTTAACCATTTGTCCGGCAGCATTATAAATATAAATATCAGAAACAGTTCCATTGAAATTAAGAACTCCGTTGGTAACCGGATTAGGATAAATAGTAAAATAATTATTTTTAGCTGAAGTTTCGTTCACTCCAACAACACAATTAACATTACCCACTCGGGCTTTAGTTATATGAATCACTCCGCTTAATGCTCCGGGAGGATTGGCAGATGCGTCAATGATAGTTAATTGAAATCCGGCAACTTTTGTTTTGTCAAAATCAGTAAGAATAGTAGCAACACCACCAACCCAAGCAACATCAGAACCACCGTCAAATGTACCTGATAAAGCAATGTTATTATCGTTCATTGCATTCTTAATGATTGTGCCTGTTCCACCAGCATCAATTTTAATATCAATAGAGTATTTCCATGCGTCAGCAGCAGCAGGTACACCATTTAATGAAACAAATTTACCGTTTGCATCTTTTGCTGCTAATCTGGCAAAGATTGGTTTATTACAATCATTTTTTATAGTAACTTCATAAGTAAGATCCTGTGAAAAATCAAAAGCATAAGTGTCTCCAAAACTCATTCCAAAAGGTTCATAAGCACCGGCTGCCTGATTCACGGTAACATCCAAAGATTTATTAGCTGAATTTCTTGTTAATTCATAAATTGTAGAAGTTCCTGATGGAGGCCACCAATAGATTCCACCGTTTCCATTCGGATCAGTATAATCAGTGTCAGTTGAAAAATCATCAACGAAACCCATTGGTTTTACTGTATTACACAGACCTGGACCTGAAGTTGGAGGTGTGGAAGAAACAGTAACAGTTACAGCTGTTCTTGGACTTTCGCATGTTCCGTTATTGTTAGCTACATAATAAGTCGTTGTTTGAGAAAGAGCAGGAGTGGTATAAGTTGCGCCTGTATAAACTGCAGTACCACCTGAAGAGGTTGTGTACCATTTGTAAGTTGTACCACCTGAAGCCGTTAGTGACGCTGTTTGTCCGCTGTTGATTGTTTTGCCAGGACAAGAAGGAGCTGCTGCATTACAAACAGAGAGATCGCCTACTTTAAGCAATGTTACAGACATTTTATGGTTAACTAATGCAAGCGGATTGTAACTTGCATCTGCTTTACTGTTTACAACGGTTAAATTAAAACCTTTTACTTTAGCCAGATTACAAGCGTTACTCCATGCACCGCCACCTACATAATTTGCCCATAAACCACCGCCAAACTGACCATTTAATTTTGTATTATTACCGGAAGCATTTGTAACATTTATTTGTAATGTTTTAGTAGCGCCCGGAGCAACTAACATATCTATACTGTATTTCCAAGCATCAGCGAAAACAGGTTGAGTTCCACCTGCAGCGCTGATATCAGAATCAATCAGGTTGCCGTTTTCATCCTGAACACATAAACGGAATTTAACGGTTTGTGTATTTGATGCATCACTTTTTACAGTAAGAATATATTTTGAATTAGACGTAATATCAATTGAATAACCATCACCGAAACCAACTCCAAATGGCTCATATTTACCTAACGCTTGATTAACGACAATGTCTAATGATTTGGTAATTGAATTTCTGGTTAATGCATAAACAAAAGAACTGGGAGTACCATCACCGGCTTTAGGCCACCAAAAAAGTGATTTTCCTGAAACAGGATCAGTGTATTCAGTGTCGGTTGAAAAGTCATCTTGCATCCCTTTGTCGGTAACAATAGGTTGCGCATGACTAAAGAAATACATAGCTACTAAAGCTACAGATGTAAAAATTTTTTTCATAATCATTACGTTTTTAAGTTTAAAGAAATTAATTTAAAAAATAATTAGTGTCAAAAATACACAAAATAATAATATCAAAAGAAAAATAATAAAATTTTTTTATCTCTTTTTTTAGAATTAAGAAATTTGCTTTTTGAATCAAGGAATTTAAAGTTAACAGAATGTTTTTAAAATAATTCGTTAAGACACATTTACTATTGTAACTTTTTTGAAGTATTTTTTAATTTCGTGAAGTACATTATTTTTACATTCAGGTTTCTTATTTGCATATTTCTTTCATTATAAATATCTTTAACAAAAAATTTATTAAAATTAGTATTCAATCATCATTTGATCTATGAAAAAAATATTTTCCCCCTTTTTATTTATTTTATTTTTATGTCAGCTTCAAGCACAGAATGAAGCGCGGTTGCTTCGATTTCCAGCCATTCACGAAGACAAGATTGTTTTTACCTATGCGGGTGATTTATATTTAGTCAACAGACTTGGAGGAACAGCGCGTAAACTTACCTCGGATATCGGATATGAGATGTTTGCTCGTTTCTCACCCGATGGTAAAAGCATTGCTATTACAGCTCAATACGATGGAAACACAGAAGTATATCTTCTTCCATCCGAAGGTGGAACACCTATACGTTTGACCTATTCGGCAACTAATTCAAGGGATGATGTGGGTGATCGCATGGGACCTAATAATATTGTGATGACATGGACTCCGGATGGTGAGCAAATTGTTTATCGTTCCCGCGAGCATTCTTTCTGTGATTTTGTCGGGCAATTATATAAAATTTCAAAAAATGGAGGTATTGCTGAACAATTGCCATTGCCATCAGCAGGATTCTGTTCCTTTTCCCCCGACGGAAAAAAATTAGCATATAATCGCGTGTTTCGTGAATTCAGAACATGGAAATATTATAAAGGCGGTATGGCTGATGATATTCGCATCTATGATTTTGAAACAAAAAAGACCATTAATATTACGAATAATCCTGCACAGGATATTTTTCCGATGTGGTACGACAATGAAATTTATTTTCTGTCAGATCGCGACCGTACCATGAATCTTTTTGTTTATGACCTCAACACGAAAGAAACGAGGAAGATTACAGACTTTAAAGACTTTGATATCAAATTTCCGTCCATCGGGAAAAATGAAATTATTTTTGAAAATGCAGGATACATTTATATTTATGATATACTATCAAAACATGTTGAAAAAATAAATATATCTATTGCGGATGATATGCCTTATGGGCGAAGTGTACAGAAGGATGCAGCTAAAAATATTTCAGCTGTCAACCTTTCACCGGATGGTAAACGCCTTGTCATTGGTGCACGGGGAGATATTTTTTCAGTACCTGCCAAAGAAGGTGTTACACGGAATCTAACTCACAGTTCCGGTATACATGAGCGTGATGCACTTTGGTCACCGGATGGAAAATACATTGCCTATGTTTCGGATAAGACCGGTGAATTTGAATTATATCTTGAAAATCAGGATGGTTCGGGCGAACCTGTCCAACTGACTAAAAATGCTGACACCTATAAATACGATTTCAAGTGGTCGCCCGACAGTAAAAAAATTCTGTGGGATGATAAAATGCAGCGTCTTCAATATATTGATATTTTTAATGGAAAAGTTACACTCATTGAAAAATCCGAGGTAGAAGAATACTCTGAACATAACTGGTCACCCGATAGTAAATGGATTGTTTTTTCCAGACCTGAAAAAAATCAATATCAAAAAATATTTTTATATCATGTCGAATCAGGAAAAAAATATGAAGTAACAGAAACCTGGTATGATGCATCAAATCCGGTTTTCAGCAATGACGGAAAATTTTTGCTTTTCACTTCCAAACGGAATTTTGATCCTATTTATAGTGATGTGGAATTTAATGTTGCTTATAAAGATATGAGCAAAGTTTTTCTTTTACCCTTAGCAAAATCAACACCTTCACCATTTACACCTGAAAATGATGAAGTGAATGATATTAGTAAATCGAAAACTACGGATGTTAAAAAACAAGATACAACAAAAAACAAAGATATTGTCATTGACCTTGAAAATATACAGAACCGAATTATTGCACTGCCGGTTAAAGCGTCCAACTATGCCAATATTTATGGCATAAATGATAAAATATATTATAATGTAAAAGGATTCAATGAAAAAAACTGGACATTAAAAATGTTTGATCTATCAACAAAAAAAGAAATTGATATTGCAGAGAACACTACGTTTAAAATTTCTGCAAATACTAAAAAAATGTTGCTGATAACAGCTGATAAAAAATATGCTGTAGTTGATTTACCATCTGTAAAAATCAAGCCCGAAGAATTTGTTGACCTCTCCGGATTATCTGTTAATGTTAATCTTCACGAAGAGTGGAAACAGATCTATGATGAATGCTGGCGTCAGATGCGCGATTTTTTTTATGTGCCAAACATGCATGGTGTGGACTGGAAAGCAATCCATGATAAATACGCTATTCTGCTACCTTATGTCAACCACCGGAGTGACCTGAATTACATCATCGGTGAAATGATCGGTGAATTGAATTGCGGACATACCTATATCGGCGGCGGTGATGTTCCAAGAAAAGAAAAAATATCAATCGGTTTATTAGGTGCTCAAATAGCAAAACATCCTTCAGGATATTTTACGGTTAAAAAAATTATTAAAGGCGCCAACTGGCTTGAGAATCTGCGTTCACCATTATCTGAAACAGATATCAAAGAAGGGGAATATATTCTTGCGGTCAATGGTATTTCAACCAAAGATGTAAAAAATATAAATGAATTAATGATCAATACTTCGGGTAAAAAAATAGAACTGACTGTTAATTCTTCACCTTCAGATAAAGGTGGTAGAAAGGTTATTGTTGTTCCAATTGCAGATGAAACAAACCTGTATTATTTTCAATGGGTGGAAACTAATATTAAAAAAGTGAATGATGCAACCAATGGGGACGTCGGGTATATTCATGTTCCAAACATGATGGATGATGGACTCAATGAATTTATGAAACATTTCTTTCCACAGCTTGATAAAAAAGCATTGATCATTGATGACCGGTTCAATGGAGGTGGTAATGTATCACCCATATTGACTGAACGACTCAGACGGGAACTGACCCGATCGGCAATGCAGCGCAATTCCGAAAAAGTAAACTCCGTACCACGCCAGATGGTTATTGGACCTAAAGTTTTACTGGTAAATCAGTATTCTGCTTCAGACGGGGATTTATTTGCTTATTCGTTTAAGAAACATCAGCTTGGCAAAGTGGTTGGAACACGCACCTGGGGCGGTGTGATAGGTATTCGCGGTTCATTGCCATTCATTGATGGTACTGACCTTCGTAAACCTGAATATGCTGCCTATTCAAGTGAAAAAAGTGAATGGATCATTGAAGGATATGGAGTTGACCCTGATGTAATGATAGATAATGAACCTGCGGATGAATACACAGGTATTGACGAACAACTCAACAAAGCAATTAAATTAATAAAAGAGGAATTAAAGAATTATAAAGGATTACCACCAATACCAGAGCCACCGGTGAAGAATAAATAAATATTATTTTAAAAGTAACGTTGAGTATAATTGATGACAAAAGAATATAGAAGTCAGAATCCGGAAGTAAGAATAATTTTGAAATACTTTTTTTTTGCTTAAACATTTTGTAATTTAGTCTCATTAAAAAAGTAATAACCATTAAATCTTAATTCAAATGAAAAAAATAATTTTTTCGCTGATGTTTTTATCAGTTCTATTTATTTTATCAAATGGATGTAAAAAAGACAGTAAAAAAGACACGACTGATAATACCAAAGATTATGCTCTTGCTGCGGCTGATTTCGGTGGGTTTACCCTACAACTTGCAGAAAACAGCGGACCCACTAATAAATGGCAGTTCTCTAATAAAGGCGCCTCAGGTTCTGCTTTTTTGATGGGTGTTGACCTTTTTACTTACACCTATACAAAAAACGGGAAAAACTCATCCACACTTATTTTTAATGTTGGTGGTTCCGACAAATATGAAATGATCTGGACGGGAGATTCAACAGGGACTTTTGTGGAATCTTTTAATAATGGGACAGGCAATAAAGGTGTATTTAAAATTTTAAAATAATCAATCGTTGGGGTCAAAAAAACATGAATTATTCTCATATAATTCAAATAAAAAAAGCAAAAAACGTTTTAGCGCATTAGATCTTCTTCGTTACATTGGTCCGGGGTTATTGGTTACTATCGGGTTCATTGATCCGGGCAACTGGTCTTCGAATCTGGCTGCTGGCGCTGAGTACGGTTATGCCTTGTTATGGATCGTTACATTATCAACAGTTATCCTTATTATTTTACAACACAATGCAGCTCATCTTGGTATTGCTACCGGCTTATGCCTGTCGGAGGCAGCCACCACATATTTAAAAAAACCATATTCACGAATGATCTTATTTTCGGCAATGGGCGCATCAGTCTCCACATCGCTTGCCGAATTACTGGGATCAGCCATTGCGTTGAACCTGTTATTCCACATCCCCCTGATGGCAGGCGCTATCATTGGATTTATATTTGTGTTGGTGATGCTCTTTACCAATTCGTATCGTATGATCGAAAAATGGATCATCGGGTTTGTAACTATCATCGGTTTGTCGTTTGTATATGAAATTACATTAGTGAATATCGACTGGGGCGAAGCAGGCAAAGCCATGTTCGTGCCTTCCATTCCACAGGGTGCCATGATCCTCATCATGAGTGTGATGGGGGCTGTAGTCATGCCCCACAATCTTTTTCTTCACTCCGAAATAATTCAGAGCAGACAATGGAATCATGAAGACGAGCATGTGATCCGCCGTCAACTGGATTATGAATTTTTCGATACTATCATTTCCATGTTAATCGGTTGGGCGATCAATATTTCCATCATCTTATTGGCTGCAGCTACATTCTATAAAAAACATCCGAGCATAACGGACTTATCCGAAGCAAAACATCTGCTTGAACCATTGCTGGGAAATAATGCAGCAGTCATTTTTGCGGTGGCACTTTTATTTTCAGGTCTTGCATCTATTATTACTTCAGGGTTTGCAGCAGGAAGTATTTTTTCAGGAATGAAGAACAAACCCTTTGATATTCAGGATAAACATTCACGCATCGGTGTTCTCATTTCATTGGTCGGTGCATTGATCATCATTTTTCTTATCAAAGATCCGTTTAAAACTTTGATTTTTTCACAAATGGTCTTAAGCATTCAACTGCCCATCACCATTTTCCTGCAACTGTATCTTACATCATCAAAAAAAGTTATGGGGAAATACCGGAATTCATTATTCTTCAAGATCATTCTTTACACTATTTTTAGTGTGGTTTCACTCCTGAATCTTTTTTTGTTTTTCACCTTATTGTTTGATGTGAAGACATTGGGATTTTGATTTGGAGATTTAAACATATATTAATAATTGAAATTTAATAAGAGTTTCAAGGTTTAAACTACACACAATAGAAATATACTTATATATAATGTGCTGTGATTTAACTTTCCCTTATGGACTTAAATTGATAGATAATAAAAAATATTTTTATCTGAACAGATTAAAAAATTTATTTTGCTTTCGCTTTTTATCATTATCTAAAGCAATTAAGAGGGCATTTTTAAATTCGTTTACATTTTGATATCTGCCTGCCTGCCCTTCGGTAAGTATTTGTTTGATCTCCTCTGGTGATAATCTGTTGGGCGGTACAGGGAAGCTTTTTTTAAACGTTGCTTTTTGGATCACAGAAAAAACAGATTCGGTAATATTTTCAGGATGTTCAATATGTTGATTGATCTGCAGATTCATCATCTTTTCAGGATGATTGGATTTAAAAGGGACATCACCCGTTAGCATTTCGTATAAGCTGATCCCTGTGTAATAAATATCAGTCGCCGGATTGATGAGGTCAATCCTGTTGAGTATTTGTTCGGGCGGAGAGTAGATCAATGCAAAAGGTATTCGTTCCGCTGATGTAAAAAAAGTTTTTTCATATTTAATGGCTGAACCAAGGTCAATCAGTTTTACATCCGGTGCGGAAAAATTCAGTTCCTTTTTTTCATTGAATGCAACGATTAAATTGGTAGGACGTATGTCGCAATGATATATATGTTTTTTATGTAATTCTTCCAGTATAGTCAGAATTTTAACTATGCATTGGATAAAAAATTCAGTGGGAGTTTTTTTTCGCAATTTCTGATCTTTAAGGATTGACGACAGATCCAACCCTTCAATATACGGACGGATGAGGTAATGATCTTTGTCGGCTTGCACATAATCATCGGCTCGAATAAGATCGGGGTGTTTGATATCCAATACATATTCCTGCATGAAACGTTCAACAGTCGATGGACTATCAACAAGTGTTTCATTTAGTTTTTTAATCACCACTTTTGTTTTATCCTCCCTGTTGATGCCGAGATACGTATGACAAAATTTTCCATGTTTTTTTAAAACAGTTTTTGAGTTATCCGGATCGAACAGATAATTCCCTTTATTCCCAAGGAGTTGATAGATAGGCATGATATAAAAATAAACAAGGACGAAAATTTCCGTCCTTGTAAGTTGAGATTATTTTTTTCCGTTCAGTTTTTTAATGAGTTTCACTTCTGATGAATCGTAAGGTGTTCCGTCCGGTCTGAAGATATCATGGAACCATACTTTCGGTTCAGCAGTATAAGTAGAATCCCATGAGTTCCACGGATAGATTGTATTGGTTTTACCTGCAACGAATCCCCAGTTGATAGCGCCGATATTATTTTCTTTCATGAATGGCATGATGTCTTTGAAGTTACTCCCGTTCGGTCGTGCCATATATTCGGTACATATCATCGGTCTGCCGAAGCACTTCAGGTTTTCAACACGGGATTTGAATTTATACAGGCTGTCGTAATTATGAAATGTGATCACATCTGAGTTGTTCAACTGAAAATGATTGAATGGGGTGAGCTTGGATGTATCAGACCAGTCTTTCCACCAAACTCCGGAGGATAGTGGTTGTGAAGGATTAACTTCTCTTGCCCATGCAAATGATTTTTTAAGCAGATAAAGGGTATAGACACGTTTATCAGGTAGTTCGGTCGCTTTAAATTTACCGAAATTATCATTATCGGGTTCATTGAACAGATCCCACATCAACACACGTTCATCGTTTGCATAATGGCTAATCACACTTTTTACAAATTTTTCGAGTTTCTGATAGTTTGCCGTATCATTTAACACGTCTGATGAGGGGCATTGTATCCAACCGGAATTGTGTTTGTGTGGAACAGGTTCGGGTTGTTTGCCCGGTTTGCTTTCAGGATTCCATACAGCATCAAATAAAACGAACATGGTTTTGATTTTATGATCTGTTGCAATTTTAAGATATTGATCCACGCGTTGGAAAAAGCCGGTTGAGTCTTGTTCCCATGCTGTATTGTGGAGAAAAACACGCATGGTATTGAAGCCGATATTCTCGGCAAAACCAAGTTCTTTATCAATGGTTTTGATATCAAATGTTTCTGCTTGCCACATTTCCAATTGGTTGATGGCAGTTGACGGTCCAAAGTTCGCCCCATTGATCCAGCCTTGTTTGGCATACCATTCATTGGCTTTGGCGGTTGACCATTTTTCTCCTTTTGTTGTTTTTTGTTTACATCCACCTACAAATAATGCTACACAGATCATTAAGCTGAAACTGATTGTACATACTTTCATTTTCTAATTGTGTTAAATGAATAAAATATAAATATTATTTTATGTAAAAATAAAAAAAAATCATCAACCGTAAACTTACATTTAATAAAAAATTAATTTTGCAGTTCAAATCAAAAAAAATTATGACTACTGAAAATACCAATGAAACAAAATCAGGCGGTAATGATAAAAAATATAAAACGATCATTTTACTTTTACTGTTGATCATTGTTTTATTGCTTGGTTATATTTTTTCGTTGCGTTCAAACCTGCATCAAACAATACAGGAAAAAACAGATACAGATACCAAGAAAAAAAGTTTGCAGCATTCATTGGATTCAATGCTGGTTAAATACGACAGCATCAAGGTTTCATATGGCAACCTGAATAATAAATTAACCGAAAAAGACAGTATTATCAAAGCCAATGCTCTGGAGATACAGAAACTCATAGCTACCCATGCCGACTATCGCCGCGTGCAAAGAAAACTAAAGTATTTACAGGGAATCACTCAAAGCTATGTTTCGCAACTCGATTCATTGTTCACATTGACAAAACAGTTGAAAGAAGAGAATACGGTGATCAAAGATGATTTAAATAAAGAAAAGAAAAAAGCACATACCCTGACGAAAGAAAAAGAAAAATTGACCGAGAAAGTTAATATTGCATCTGCTTTACAAGCGTATAAAATAACGGCAACACCCATCCGACTCAGGAGTAGTAAGGAAAAAGAAGCAGTTACGGAAAAAGCCCGAAAAGCAGATCGTATAAAAGTTTGTTTCACTCTCAGCAGGAACATGATTGTTGAAGCGGGTGCTAAAAATATTTATGTTCGTATTGCAAAACCGGATAATGAAATTCTAACACGGAATAAAAGCACTGAATTTGCATTTGTTACCAAAGAGGGGGATACACTTCAGTTCTCCGCCAAAAAGACCGTCAATTATGATAACAAATCAATGGATGTATGCATTAACTTTGATAAAACCGGTGAACTGATGCCCGGTAAATATACGGTTTCGGTTTATGCAGATGGTGTGGTTATAGGTGAATCCTATTTTGAATTGAAATAAGACTGAAAACAGATTTGAATAAGGCAGGTAAATATTATCAACAAGTGTTCTGATCGTTTTATTACAACTATATTTTCTCCATTCACCTTTGAAGAAGGGATGAGGTTTAGGTTATTTTATAATTATTTTTTCGACATATTTTCTGTAAGAATTAGCAAGCACTACCATATAAACCCCGGGTGATAACTGGTTTAGTGGTAACAGTTGGCTGAAGGGTTGATTTTCATCAACAGGAATAATTTTTTCATACACATTTTGTCCTGTCATATCAAAGCAGGAAACGGATATTTTTTGTTCTACCGGGCTGATGATGGTTAACCTTATATTATCGGATGTGGATGGGTTAGGCGCCAGGGTGTAATATAAGCCGGATTGGTTTTTCATACAATCCTTGTCAGTACTCACAACATGTGAATACGTAAATTCACCATTGTAATCGGTTTGTTTCAACCTGTAATACATGGTTTGATGAACTTCACTGTGAATTTCTTCGTAATAATATTTTATTTCCTTGCTGTTGCCTGCCCCTTTGATTTGTTTGAGTTCAGTAAATTCAGTTCCATTGGTTGAAACTTCAATGGTGAAATGATCGTTGTTGGTCTCTGTGGCAGTAGCCCAAATCAGATTATTTATATTACTATTACTGCACTCATATCTAAAATAAAGAAATGTAACTGGCAACAACAAGGAGCAAGGTGTCCCTGGTGTAAATGCAAAAGACGTTTTTCTTGTACATAAACCATCAGTACCGGTGACATAGTATGTTTTGGGAGATGTACAATTTACTATAACCGACGTTCCATTTCCTAACCCATCGCTCCAAACATAATTATAATCAGTACCTAATCCAACAGGAATTAACGTAAAAGAAGCAGAATTTCCATTGCACGAAGTACTGGTAGTATATACGGAATCAACATCAATAATTGCGTTAGAAGTATTAAAACACCCACTACTTGTATTTGTGCCGGTTACCGTATATGTAGCATTAATAGTAGGTGAAACAGTTACAACATCTGTGTTTCCTAAACCATTACTCCACAAATATGAATCTGCTCCACTTGCAGAAAGATTCTTTGTGCTTCCTCTGCATAAGATAGTCCCTCCTCCAACCGTAATTGTAGGATTAGCGTTTACTGCAACTGTTACAGGTGCTGCAACTGTATTAGCCGGAGTGGCAAGATCTGTAACATAAACTGTATAAGTTGTAATGCTTGTTGGGGTTACATTTGCTGTGACATTTGTACCTAAGCTATTACTCCAGGAATAAGTATAACTACACCCACCTGTTGATACACTTAACTGCGAAGTATTCCCATTACAGATTGTAGAGGGATTCGCTTGTGCTATTATTGGTGGGACAGATATTACTACGTTATCTATACAAATAGATGATGTATTCGTTGAACTGTAATTAACTGTAACTGTATATGTAGTGGTAACTGTAGGACTAACTAAGCATTGTGTACGAGAACCAGAACCGGGATTACACGAACTTATACTCCATGAATAATTCGAAGTAATACTACCCCCATTAGCAGTTAATGTTAATGAGTTCCCACTGCATATTGTAGTATTTGGATTTGATAAAGATCTAACCGTGATTGTTCTTGTCACAGCATTAGTATTTGTACAACCATTTGCATCGGTTAATGTTGCATAATAGATTGTAGTAACTGTTGGTGATACAGTCGGATTAGCTTGATTAGATGAAAAACCCGATGGATTTGAGCTCCAACTGTAAGTATAGGGTGGAGTAGTACCGGATGATGAACCACTCAGACTGGCACTCAAAGTAAGTGAAACACCTTCACAGACACCGGTAGCTGAAGATGATAATGTTAATATAGGTTTATCATAAGTAATAGATATAGAATTTGAAGCTGTACATCCATTAGTAACTGTTACAGTATAAGTGGTGGATGCTGTTGGGTTTACGGTTGGCGTTTGGACAGCTAATGGGACTGTACCTGTACTGGCTGCCCATGCATATGCAGACCCGCTTGAAACGGAAAGTGTCGTTCCTGTCCCTCCGGCACAAATAGTTGTTGAGCCGGCTGTAATGGTAGGTGCAGTGGGAGAAGCGCCAATATTAATAAATACACTGCTGGTCAAGCTTGTTGAACAAGCGTCTGTGACAGTAACAGTATACGTGGTAGGCGCTGCTATATTAGCTGTAGGATTTGCAATATTATTCGGAGTAGCACCTGTACTCCACAAATATGTATAAGGCGTTTTTCCACCGGTAGCTGTTGGACTTCCCCCTAAAGAAACGGTACCGGAACAAACGGTTTGAGGATTTCCAGCACTGATAATCATTGAATAAACACCCACTGCCACACTGCTGGTGACAGTGTTATTTGAGCACGCATCGGTAACAGAAACTGTATAGGTTGTATTGACGGTAGGAGAAGCTGAAGGATATTGTTGGTTAGATGTAAATCCAGATGGATTTGAAACCCATGAAAAAGTATAAGGTGTTTTACCATTGGTTGTATTGGCACTTAATGTAACAGAACCACCATTACAAATTGAGGAAACCGAAACCTGTGCTGTGGTTGATAATGTAGGATAAACACTAATGACAACATTACTGCTTGCTGTGTTTGAACAAGCATCAGTAATTGAAACAGTATAGGTGGTAACAACATTGGTTGTTGTTGATGGATTTTGAGAACTTGAAGTAAAACCTGGAGGATTTGACACCCATGAATAAACATATGGACTTTTACCACCTGAAGCAATTGTACCGGTTAATGTAAATGAATTACCACTGCAGACGGTCTGTGAAGAACCTGCATTCGCAGAAGGATATGCACTAATAGTTTCTGCAACACTACTGGTGGCTGTGCATCCGGATGCATCTGTTACAGTAACAGTATAAGTGGTATTAACTGTGGGCGCTGCTGTTGGATTGGAGGTGGTTGCTGAATATCCTGCAGGATTAGAAGCCCACGCATAAGTATAAGGTGTTGAGCCACCTGAAGCAGTTGGACTACCGCCAAGTGTGATGGTTGAACCGTTGCAGAAATTATTTGTAATGCCTGCACTGGCAGCCAGTGTGGAAATAGTTACGGTTGTTTGCGCACATGAAGTGATATTACAGAAATCGCTCCTGAGAACATAATAGGTTGTTGCTGTTGTGGGTGAAACGGTGATTGAAGAACCTTGTCCCACTGCCTGTGAGGATGCTAAAGCAATATAATCAATTTGAACCCTGACACCACTATTTGTTGTACAATAATCAAATCTCCAGCCGGTAAGATTGCCATGGCTCTGCCAGTTTGCAACAGGAGTAGTGTTAGAACCTGTATTGGTACCTGCGGTAGTCATATCAATATTGACAATATGCCAGGCATTGTCACTAATCAGGGTGGCATTGGTCATATACGCCTGGCTTGGACTGTTTGAATTACCGGGATTACAATAATATATTTCAACCTGGTTGGCTGTGCCTGTTACAACTTTATACCTGATCTGGATATACTTATAAACTGTTGGGTCCCATGAACCAAGATTCGGATACATTAGAATTTTTGGATCCCCTCCCGTTGACGTTACATCGAGTATTCCACCACTGACTGAATTGACAGTTGTTTGATCAGTAGTATAAGGTTGGCTAAACCATTCCTGAATAAATACAGGACCGCATGAACCAGTGTACCAGTTCATCGTTGCTCCTGTTCCGTCACTACCACCGCTGGCAGTCAAGGTGGTTGAACTACCAGCCGAACAAACCAGCGTGTTACCGGAAATTGTTGTTGGTGCAGTGGAGGGTGCATAAACAGTAATGGCTACAGTGTTCGTGCAGGAACCGGCTGTGCCATTATCAATAGTTACTGAATAGGTAGTGGAAGTGGTCGGATTAACTGTAAATGATGAAGCAACGGAACCGGTACTCCATATATAAGCGCTGCCACCCGAAGCAGAGAGGGTGGTTGTTGATCCTGAACAAATAGTTGCATTGGGGCTGACAGATTTCACGTTTACAGCTACATCATCACTACAGGTATATGCCCAAACATTTGAAACAGTTACCGTGTAAGTACTATTAACAGTAGGACTGACAGTTATACTTGTCGTTGCGCCTCCAGTACTCCAGTTGTAGATGGTTCCACCGGAACCCGTTAACGTGGCTGACCCACCACCGCAAATAGTTTGGTCAGTACCTGCTGAAGGAACGGTCAGAACGATATTATCGGTAGCAGTTGTAGAACCATCATTCACAGTAACAGTATAGGTCGTTGTAACAGTGGGAGTAACAGTAGGATTTGCTATTGCTGAAGAAAATCCAGCAGGATTGGAAGCCCATGCATATGTATATACACCAGTTCCGCTAATAGCTGTTGGAGAACCACCTAATGTAAATGATGCATTCTTACATACGATCTGATCATTGCCTGCATCAGCAGTTAAGACACAAGTACAAATATTGTTTGTATATAAATATGTTGAAGGGATTGATTGTTCACTCTGACCCGAATAGGACCAATGAAGATAATAACTGGCGCCTCCAGTTGCATCTGCAAAATCAATTCTAATCGGATACTTAATTCCTGCCGTAAATTGAACAGGTACTGAAGTGGCAGTTCCTGCATTGTTCCATTTTGTTGCATCCCAGTAATCACCTCCAAAATTAATCTGGGTAGTCATATCATTAATGTATAATCTAAATCCATTATCTGCACATCTGTAAAATGTATATGCCCCGGTCACAGGAACTGTAATAAAACCTTGATAACTTACACCCCAATAATCACCGCTGGTGAAAGATGAATTAGCCGGAAAACCAACGCCCGGAACATTACTGCCATTTGCCCAATAATCCGAATAACAATTATTTATAAGTGTAGATAAATAACCAACACCACTTTGGTTACCCAGAGGGCCTGTACCTCCTACCATTGCATCATCAAAAAATTGAACATTAAGTCCATTGGTACATCCTTTATTGTATGGATAAAGCTGAGATTGCGGGACAATTTCTTTTACCTGACTGGTACTTTGCCATGATAAATTAACGTTTCCTCCACCTGAGGTATTATTATATTCAATCATGATTGGATAAAAGTTACCTGCAGTTAATGCAGCTGTTGTTCCGCTATGTTCAGTGCAACAGGTTCCTTCCTGATTTATTATTAGTGAATTATTGACCCAAACCTTAACACCGTCATCATGATTACTGAAAAATGTATATACCTGACTATACTTGGGAACAACAAAACCATTCCATCGGATACTCCAGAGACCATCAGCGGTCATCCCTGTATAGGGAACTGAACCGGATGCCCATGTAAAATTTATGGTAGCATCTATCTGATTCCCTTTAGGCGTGTATAACCCGAATGTACTTGCATTAAAGTCATCATAATACCATCCTGTAAGTCCTGTACCACACGATTGTGAAAAAGAAAATTGTTGAGAAAAGAATAAAATAAAAATAATTATCCATCTTAAATAGGTGAAACAACTTTTTTTAATATGATAATTATATAAATACATTAATTTCTTATATAATACAAGTAAAGATACAAAAAAACAGTCAAAATATCAAGCAATATTATATAACTCGTATAATACACTCGATGAAAATTGATGGTGATAAATGTAATACATTTAGAGAATAAGCTATAAAACTATATTATTCAATTTATGCACTTAATTGAATATTAAAACGTTAATAGCTTATCAATACCCGCCTTTATTTTTTCTTAAAAACCATTCCGTTGTGAGGAGTGCTACTATGAGGAACATGATCCAAGGCAGGTTGATCATATCCCTGTATCTCTTTTGAGAGTAAGAAACTGATCGTATATCCTGGCGTTCATTGATTTTTTTGATCAATGCATCTGTTTGCATCGGATAAAACAGTTCACCGTCATGTTTTTTACAGATATCAAATAGTAATTTATGATCTGCTGTCGTATTGATACTTTCTTTCTGAAGAGGAAGAATGATGAATTCTCCTTTTTTCTCATACAGTTTTGTACCTACTTTGGTTTTGGCAACATAACTGTAAACACCAACAGGAAAAATATCCGCATTCAAATGATATGAGCCGGCTGTTTGGGTAAAGGTGAAAGGGAAGTTTTTTCCTTCACGGTTGATAATGGTTAATTCAACATCCGGCTCATTGATCAGTTCGTACGAATCATTATATACCTCTGCATTCATTTCAACCTGTTGATTTTCCTGAAACTGATGTTCACAGAAAATCTTGAAAAATCCTTTGTCTTCTTTCACCGAGAGATACTGTACTATTTTACTTATCAGTTCATCAAAAACAGCATGATTAGTTTTCTGTAAAAAATCATTCAATCTCCACCGCCATAAACCTTCTCCTGCAATAATCCCATTGCGGGTTTCGTTGGTCTGATTGAACAGGACTAACGGCTGTCCTGAAATTACACTGCCTATTTTCTGATAAAATAACACATTTGCCGAATTGAGTGTTTTGTATTGCCCGAAAGGAGCAGTCAGGGGGGGCATCTCCTGCACCATCCGCCATATTTCGGGACTTAATGTAAATTGTGAAAAGTTTTTATTATTGCTTGCTTGAGATTCGTTGAAAATATTTTTCGTATTAATAATTGTTAATCCCGTGTTCAGTGCATTGAAAGAAATAAGATTGGTCTGGGTTCCGATTATATACAGGACAGGAATTTTATTTTTAATGATCGATGAAATCAATTGGGTGGATGGATTTCTGAGAGAAGGAATCTGATGAAGAATGATGAGATTATAACCTGCCAATTGATTATTAAAATCATTTTCCAGTGAAACGGTTACTTCAGAATCGGTATTTTTTTCAATAGATTGTTTTATTGCAGAAAGATCGGGATGTGGAACAGCACCGACAATTAGTATCTTTTGCTTATTGTTGAGTACTTCAATAAAAACATCGCTTTCATTATTAACAATGCTGACTTCATCTTTGACAGGTACAATTGATATTTTATAATGTTGAATCCCGGTTTGTTTTGCTTCAAGTTGAACTGGGATGGTTTGATTGTAAACATCGGAAGAGAATGAAATTATTTTTGTAAATACAGTTTCATTCCCGTGCATCACTTTCAATTCAGTTGTTAGCCCTTTGCATTTTGCAGCATTCAAAACTATTTCAAGGGGAAAAGTATTTCCGAGGTAAGCAAACCGGTTATGATTTACTTTTATGATTTTACAATCTCGGCGCATGGTTGTATCACCAAGCGCAATCGCATACACGGGTATTTTCATGTTGCGTGAAGAATAAAGCGGATTAGGACCGTTATTATATAATCCGTCCGATGCAATGATCACCGCACCTACATTTCGTCCCGAATAATTTGTTTCAATTTCTTCAAATACAGCAGCAATATCGGTCTCTTTATCGGTATAGTTTTTTAATTTAGGTGAAGTATAATCTGTGATCCTATCACCAAACAAGATTGGTTTGACATCAAAATTCTTTTTCAATGTTTCAATCAGATCATCCATTCGTTGCACATAGTCAGTTTTGTAAAACAGGGAATCCTTATTTTTTACAATAGATTGTGAATGATCCTGCGCAATGATGATGATGGGCTTTTCAACAAAACGCGTTGCAGTTTTAATGAGGGGGGATAACAATAAAAAAGCGATCAAAGATACCGCTATGAATCGGACTATTGCCAAAACTTTTTTAAGCATGGACGAAAACTCATTGCGTGTTTCTTTCACATATAAAGCAGCTGCGTAGATGATGCCCGTAAGGATACAAATAATAATGAACCAGAAAGGATAATCGGTCGTTAATTGAAAACTGAGTGTTATCATGATTTTTTTAAAAAGGTAAAATTAACTTTTTTTCTAATTATTGGATCAGAAGTGCAATAGTCAAAATTAAATTTTCTGAATGATTATAAGTTTAAAACATATTTAATCTGTCTAAAATCATATTTATAAACTTTGTGTTTGTAGGAATATAATTTTTACCTCTTGCAATTTCTTCCACAGTTTGCACATAATTTGATTTTTTCAGTTCGTTACTGAAATTTGTGACCATATCATCAATGTCATTTTCATTTACTTCAAAATGGAATTGCAATGCGACAACTTTATCATTGAAAACAAATGCCTGGTTTTTGCATGCTTCTGAAACAGCTATATGTGTTGCATCTTGTGGAATATCAAATGTATCACCATGCCACTGGAAAACATACATTTCATTCGGGAACATATTAAAGATAAGATTCTGTTTAGCATCGGCGGTCATCCGAATAGGAAACCAACCAATTTCTTTATACATGTTGGGATAAACGTTTGCACTCAGCACATCGGCAATCAGCTGTGCACCAAGGCAAATTCCAAGCACCACTTTATTTTTTTCAATGCATATTTTAATAAATTTTTTTTCTTCCTTCAGCCATGGATAAATGGTTTCTTCATATACACTCATTGGACCGCCCATGATGATGAGCCAGTCAATTTGATTTACATCTGGAAAAACAGGGTTGTTGTAAAGTTGTGTAGAAGTCAGATTATGCCCGCCGGCATGTATCCAGTTTTCAATGCTGCCAAGTCCTTCAACCGGTGTATGTTGAAGAAAATGTATAGTATGTTTTTTCATTTATTAAACTTTTTTATTTCAGATAACAAATGTTTTTTAACCTGTTCAACCGGTATTTGCAGAATGCCCTCTCTGTCATAATTGGATTTGTCTTCTTCCAGAAATGAAGCATGTTTTCCCACCGGTGCCCATCGTCCGGCATGAATAGGGCGAAGCGAAGGATATAATCCGATGGCTATTTTTCCAAGTGCTGCTGCTATATGCAACGGACCTGTGCTGGCAGCAATCAATCCATCTGCTTGCGAAATGAAACTGATCAGTTCGTCCAGCGACATACTGCCTGTCAGGTTAGTGACATTCTGAAAATGGCTGATCTCGCTTCTATTAATTTCCTCTCCATCTTTTTCAGTACCTGTAATAAATATATTAAACTGTACGGCTGGTAAACTTTTTATCAGTTTTGAAAAATTTTCCAAACCCCATTCCTTTGAACTACCTTTGGATTTAGGATGTAAGACCAGATTAAATTTTTCTTTTAAAATGAATTTTTGATATTTTTCTTTTAAAGGAAAAACTTTTATAAACCCATACAATGATGAAATTTCGTCAAGCCGGTAAAGTGTTTTAGCACCAAGTGTAATAAGCAATTTGAGATTCAGTTGCGATTCATGATAGGTGGAATTTTTTCGGGATAAACGTATCCGTTTGTTGCAGGTAAGCCAATGATAAACCCTGTTGGTAGTTCCGATTCTCATGGTTATTTGTGTCTTTCGTATGACTCGGGCAATTTCTTTAACAGGAAAAACATGAATGAAAATATCAGCTTTCAGTTGGTTGAAAAATTCAATTTGTTCCGGCTGATTCATTTTCTGTATTTCTGTCCAGTCAAGAACAGAATCAACATATTCGCAGGTATTGACAATTGCTTTGGTGTACGAATTACATAGAAAAGAGATAGTACATTCGGGAAAAAGTTGCTTTAAAACTCCCGCTACCGGCAAGGTTAAAATAACATCGCCAATACTGTCTGTTCTACTGATGATAATCTTTGCGCCCATTTGATATATTTCAGAACAGTAAAAATAAACTTTTTATTTTAGAATTTGTTTGTTATATCAATTTTACAAAATAAGTTTATTTTTTAAATATCATATTAATATTTATTAAATACATAAAGAGAGAATGAACACAATTTGAATTTAAAAATAATGATTGTTAGGAACAATAACTTCGTGATGTAGCAGTTGAAATAAAAAAAATTATTTCTTAATTTCTATTATCTGTCCATTTTTTAAAAAAGCACTTTTTTTCTTGTAGCCATTTACAGTCAGATTAAAAAATGCCGCATCCTTCCATGCTGTTGGCATGGATGAAAAAAGTTTTGCTTCATCATTTTGCATTTGGAACATCATACATAAAGGAATCTGCAAGTAAGAAGAACTTGTAGTCAGAAAATAAAAACGGTCTTTGTTTTTCGGTCCTTCTGTTAAAGCTGTTGATGACTCATCTAAACAGTTAAATACCCGTTCGGTAATCTCGAGCACACGGTCGCCTCGTTCATAGTGAGCTTCAGTCAGAGCAAACCAGCTTGCAATAAAACCAAGCATATCTTCACCCTTTCGGTTGCGGTCCCATGTTTTATCAAGCGTACGCAGGGCTTTATTTCTATCCAATTGTTGAATAAGTTCAACCGTTGGATAACCCAGATAGAACGGTGCCCTGATACCGTTATATCCTCCTCCCAGCCGGTTGCCGTCATCACCAAGATATTCTAAGTATATATCCTTGTTTTGTGGGACATAGATTTTATTTTTCAGATACTGCCATTGTTTTTGTAGGTTCGAATCAACATTGCATTTTTGTGCATACATGGTTGCCAAATCAAGTGACCACACAGCAGGCAATACAATATCCATTAATGATTCTTGAAAGAGGTCTTCAGACACAGAACGCAAACGTGGGAATTTGAATGCGTTCAACGAATCATCCCATACAGCTATGCCTTGCCAGAATTCAGCAACACCTTTGGCGACAGGATATAGATAGTTTTTTAAAAATGTATCATCGGGATACAATTGATAATAATGATGAAACAAATACAATGCAAATGCATTGAGGTGGCGTTGTTCATCAAAGGTGATGGCTGTGGTCCCATCTGTGCTGATCTCATGGGCAAAACTAAATGCATCCTTTTGTTTTGCCGTATCCCTGATGTACAGGGTGGCATTTTTTTTCAATGCCTCTGGTTTGTAAAAAATTTTTAACATATTCAACGCTTTTTCGGGATGCCCGAGTGCTTCAAAAGCAAGCACTGACCAGCCAGCAGCTCCATACGTAAAGGGTCTCATATTCCAGCACGACTGTGCGAATTGTGACTCACCGGGCAGGAAACGTTCACAGCCCGCCTGAACAAACAGCCAATAAACCGAGCGGTAAAAAAGTTGTTCATGTCTAAAGTCAGGAATAAAAAGCATTGGTGTGCGTTCCCAATCTTTTTTCCATTGTAGCTGATGCGATTTCAGGAGTTGCATAAAATCATCAGATCGGTCTTTAGATTCCTTCGCTATCAACTGATAATCCTGACTTTCCCAACGTGTAGCAAATGAAAAGGTGATGGTCACATCTTCACCGGGTGCTGTATCAAACAAAAAAGTATTAGGAGAAATACCGGGTGAAAGTTTTTTGCTGCAGTGTACCCACCACAAACAGGGCGTGAATACGGTATCGGATGATTGTCCTTTTACAGCATTTTCAAATGGTTTAACTATAGAAAATAATTTTTTATTCGTTTTTGCCAGTCGATATTCAGGCCAAGCGTTCATGTAATCATAATCATCATAAGGTACTCGCAAAGTCCATTTATGAGTACCTGATGAACTTTTATCTTTCAGTTTCATCACCAGCAGATGTTTATTGTAAGCAGAAAAAAATATTGAAGTTTCGTAGTATAATCCATTCGTTAATTTAATGAACGTATGGGCAACTCCATCCTGTAAGGCAACACACTGGCTGTATTCAACAATATGCTCTTTTGTTAAATTCATTTCATCACTGATCAGTTTTAGTCCCTGAAGTGGGATGCGGTTGTGTTTATCCTCCCACAAATCGGAAACCCATATAGAGTCAAAGCCAAGTCCAGAGCGGAGTACAAGACCACCCATGGTGCCATTGCCCAAAAGAAGTTCAGCATCTAAAATAGTATAACCAGTACGAACAAAACTGTATTTGGTCAGCAATGAATCTCTCTTCCGGAGAATTTCACGATCCGACTGTCCAGAGCATTCAGTCATATATATATATATAGTAAATGAAAAAATAACCAACAGAATAAATGAATTTTTTTTCTTTATCATAAGATACTTTAATTCTTACAAATCTAACTATTTTGAGAATATAAAACACTAAATTCAGTATCCGATTTTTTTTGAAAAAATGAAATTTTCCTCTAAGATATTGAGGAATAAACAATATCTTATATTCTATAATACATCATTTGTTATGATGAAATTGTCTTTTTGTATTATAAAATAAAGTATATTTGAACCTATAAAATTTTATTAAATAATGAACATAAATATAAAATAATGACGAAACAAGATTGTATCAACTTCACCAACGAAAATCATTTATGTTTTTTAGCCACCTCCGAAAATAACCAACCTCGTGTAAGAGGGCTTGGATTCTGGTTTGCCGATGAAACCGGATTTTATTTTCAAACCGGAGCCGTGAAGGAATTTTATCATCAACTGAAAAAGAATCCAAAGACAGAAGTTTGTTTTTTTAAGAATGGGAATCCGACAGGAACCACGATGCGGATAGCCGGTGAAGTAGAATTTATTGATGACAAAGCATTAAAAGAAAAAGCGCTGGAAGATCGACCGTTTCTGAAAAGTTTTGGGTTATCAGCAGATAGTCCGGGATTGATCATCTTCCGGATTACACATGGGCAGGCACATTTCTGGACAATGGAAACCAATTTAAAACCTAAAGAGATTATCGAATTTTAATACAACAGATGATCGTAAGGATATCGCAGACAGTGTATTTCCTTCGCTTTGTCATAGATCATTTTTTTAAATCCTTGGATATTCTCTTTCTTCTTGGCTGAAATAAATATACACGGCATATTTTCTCCGGCCATCCATGAATTTTTCAATTCTTCCAACGTAAGATTCTGTTTTGTTGAAGGGGTAAGATCATCAGTTTCTTTTTCAATAAACGTATAGTTGTCAATTTTATTGAACACCACGAAAGTCGGCTTATCCGAAGCATGTATTTCATCCAGCGTTTGTTTAACCACCTGAATATGATCTTCAAAATTAGGATGCGAAATATCCACCACATGCAATAAAATATCCGCTTCTCTCACTTCGTCCAGTGTTGATTTGAATGATTCAACCAGACTGTGCGGTAACTTACGTATAAAGCCAACCGTATCCGAAAGGAGGAAGGGAAGATTTTCAATCACTACCTTACGTACTGTAGTATCAAGCGTAGCAAAGAGTTTGTTCTCTGCAAAAATATCCGATTTGCTCAACAGGTTCATGATGGTTGATTTACCTACATTGGTATAACCCACCAATGCCACACGTACAAGACTCTTTCTGCCTTTACGTTGAGTCATATTCTGTTTGTCAATGCTTCTCAGTTTATCTTTCAGCAACGAAATTTTATTTCGAATAATTCGACGGTCTGTTTCAATTTCTGTTTCTCCCGGACCTCTCAATCCGATACCACCTTTCTGGCGTTCAAGGTGAGTCCACATTCTGGTCAGGCGCGGCAGCAAGTATTGGTATTGAGCAAGTTCCACCTGTGTTTTTGCCTGTGCTGTTTGAGCGCGTCGGGCAAAAATATCGAGGATGAGATTATTGCGGTCTAAAATTTTACATCCCAATATTTTTTCAATATTACGGAGTTGTGACGGACTCAGTTCATCATCAAAAACAATAAAATCAATATTGTTTTCTTTTATATAATGACTGATCTCATTTATTTTTCCCAGTCCGACAAATGTACCTGGATTGGGTACTTCCAGTTTTTGCGTAAATCGTTTAACTACCTTACCACCGGCTGTTTCAACCAGAAAGGACAATTCATCCAGGTATTCCTTGACTGTGTTCTCATCCTGTTTCTGTGAAATGATACCGACCAGAACGGCTGTTTCCTGCTGTTTAGCAGTATCAATGTGTTTAGGCATTTAATTTTAATTACGAATTACAAATGAATAATTACAAATGATTGGCAAATGGTTCAGTTGTTATATTAGTTTTACTTATATCCTATTAAAGCTGATTTCAAATATTTTTTTATGATTAAGAAAATTGCAACTATTCAGCAACCATAAATAGAACGCTGATGACACTGATTATTATGATTAAATATGATTTTCAAATTTGAAAAACATTGTGTTTATAATTCCAGTTTTTAGTGTAAAATAAAAAACAATTTATTTAATTTATTATACATTTTTTGAACATATCTGAGTTTATCTTATTCATCTGCGTTATCAGCGTTCAATTGTATTTTAGTATAAAATTTTTTCCGGATTCTGACTCCTGGATTCTCTATACTATAATTTTACCATTCTTTAAATCCGATAATTTCCCTGACTTCTTTCATGGTGCGTGAAGCGCTGGCATGAGCTTTTTCTTTTCCCTGCCTGGCAACTTTTGCGATGAGCTCTTCGTTTTTTGAAATATCAATTATTTTTTCACGAAGGGGAGCGGTAAATTTGATGATGTCTTCGGCAATTTGTTTTTTCAGATCACCGTAACGTATTTTGCAGGTGGCATATAATTGATCAAAATGTTCAATGACCTCAGGAGTGGATACGACTTTCATCAGGTCGAATAAGTTTTGAATGGGTTGAGGTTTTTCCTGATTTTCTTTTTCAGGACCTGCATCCGTAACTGCACGCATTACTTTTTTATGAATGGTTTTAGCATCATCAATCAGGTAAATCGCATTGTTGTCGCTTTTGCCCATCTTAGTGGTTCCATCGAGACCGGGAATTTTAATCAGCGCTTCGCCAAAATTAAATGCTTGTGGTTCGGGGAAAAATTCAACATGATACATCCTGTTGAAACGATTGGCAAATGTGCGCGTCATTTCAAGATGCTGCTCCTGGTCCTTGCCAACCGGCACTTTAGTCGCTTTATGAATAATGATGTCGGCAGCCATCAAGGTGGGATAGGTTAACAAACCGGAGTTAATATTTTCGGGTTGTTTGCGGATCTTTTCTTTGAATGAAGTACATCGTTCCAGTTCACCGATGTAAGCATTCATATTTAATAAAAGGTATAATTCTGTTACTTCCCTGACATCGCTCTGCACGTAAAGTGTAGCTATTTCCGGATCAATGCCACAAGCAAGGTATTCTGCCAGAACCTGCTTTACATTGCCATGCAGGTCTTGCGGGGTGGGGTGTGTGGTTAATGAATGATAATCGGCAATAAAGAAAAAACATGTGTGTTCATGCTGCATCCGGATGAAATTTTTGATGGCTCCGAAATAATTTCCAAGATGAAGATTGCCCGTTGGTCTGATTCCGCTTACGACTGTTTCCATAGCCCGCAAAATTACAAAAAATTAGTCATTCTCAAAAATCACCCCAAAACCTACTCATTTATCTGAATTTTCGTAATGCTTCTGAACATGTTTGTTTCTTTGTTAATTTTGAACTTTGAAAATTTACAAAGGAATCAGTTTTGGGATGAATAAAAATCAATCATCATATTGCTTCATACATGCAAAAGAAAAGAATATAAGTTTCATTGAAAAATTCATTCAGCAAAAAGATTCTGTTGTAAATGCCGAAAATATTTTTTCAAATGATTCTTTGCAGCACTCCATTCAACCGATTCCTGAAAAAAAAATCAGTCAGTCTTTATTTACAGGTCATTTATTAAAACCGGAGTCGATTAACAGAATACAGTCCCATATTGTCAGTGAAGACTGGATTGTCGTAGTTCTTTTATCAAGCGTCATTCTGGCAACTTACATCCGTTTTATTTTCCGGAAGAGATTGAATCAAATATTCAAATCCTTTTTATCGGAACGGTTTGTCAATCAGCTCAACCGTGAAGGAAATCTTTTTTCCGAACGGATTTCCATACCATTATTTATTAACTATCTTTTGGTCTTCCCTTTGTTTTTTTATATGATCAATAAAAATTTATATCCTTTCATTATCAATGCCGGAATAAAATTATATATCGAAATTATATTATTTATTTTCTTGATGTATATCAGTAAAATTATTTTTATCCGATTCACAGGATTTATTTTCAATACCGGAAAAGAAGCAACAGAACACTTGTTAATCATTTTTATTTTTAATCAGATCATCGGCTTGATATTATTGCCTTTGTTGGTTTTCATTATTTATTCCGATTTTAATCCATGGTTGTTTTATGCATCCATTGTATTTGTTTTGTTTGTATATATTTTCAGAATTTTCAGGATTGCTTTTTTTGGATTATCTAATTCAAGGTTTTCCAAATTCTATTTATTTTTATATCTTTGCACCGTTGAAATTTTACCATTATCAATTTTAGCTAAAATTCTGATTATTAAACATTGATTTTTTTATACTCGTAATAAAATCGAATTGTTGGGTTTTAGCTTTTTTTGTAATATAAAATGGATATACATAAAATTTATTAAAAATTAATTCTTATCACTATAAATAAATTTTACACCCTTGAAAATAAAGAATGTATTGGTATCACAGCCGAAGCCGGAAACGGAAAAAAATCCTTACAAAGAATTAGCTGATAAATTCAAATGGAATATTGAATTTAATAAATTTTTTAAAATTGAAGGCGTAACAGCTAAAGAATTCAGGAAATCAAGAATTAATATGCTGGATTATACGGCAATTATTTTTTCCAGTAAAAATGCGGTGGATCATTTTTTCCGTCTTTGCAAAGAGATGCGAATCACTGTTCCTGAAACAATGAAATATTTTTGTATTTCTGAATCAGCAGCATTTTATTTACAGAATTATATCCAGTTTCGTAAACGTAAGATTTTTCATGGCAATCAGGATTTCAGTAATCTGATGGTGTTAATCAAAAAACACAAAGATGAGAAGTTCCTCTTACCCTGTGCCGAAGAACAACATAAACAGGATATTCTGAAACAACTTGATGACAATGAAATCCGATATACCAAAGCAACTATTTACCGGAATGTTGATAATGACTTGACCCATCTGGATATTAAAAAGTATGATATGCTTGTATTTTTCAGTCCTTCCGGAATAGCATCTTTATTTAATAATTTCCCTAAATTCAAACAAGGAAATACTCTTATTGCTGCTTTTGGTCCTACGACCCATCGAGCCATCAAAGAATCAGGATTGCGATTAGATATTTCAGCGCCTACAACTACTGCTCCTTCAATGACCATGGCGATAGATCAGTATTTACACAAATTGGAAAAAAAGAAATAATTATTGATCGTTTTTTTACTTTTTCCAGCTGTATAATCAATTAAAATAAAAAAATGAAAATAACATCTGCAATAACATTATTTTTTTGTTTCATTTTTACTTTAAGTATAGTATCAGCACAAACTACCTTTAATGAAATTAAAGTAGGACATGTAGTTAGTGTAAGTTTACCTGATTATATGAATAGAACGGGAGGGTTAAATACATCCGCAATCATTCAATATAAAAGTGTAGTAAAAGATGTTTATGGTTTTATCATTGAAGATAATAAAGTAGATCTGGATTTAATCGAGATGAAATATAATTCGATTACTGAATTTTATGAGGATTTTATTAAAGATTTCCTAAAAGATGAAGAAAAAAGAACAATATCTAAACCACAATATCAGAAAAAAGGGGATATCAATTTTGTTGAATGCGATGCTTCCTATTATGATAAAGATTTAAAAGTTGAAATCTTTTATTTAGTCGGTGTGGTTGAAACGAAGACATCTTTTTATAAAGTTATTTCCTGGTCATCATTAGAAAATAAAGCTAAATTTAAAGCTGACTTTCAAAAAATACTTTACAGCCTTAAAGATTAAAATAATAATCGTGTATTAACAACATCGGTCTGGCAAATCGGTTTTAATATAAATTAAATATCAATAAATGAAAATTTTAGTATGTATAAGTAATGTCCCTGATACCACAACCAAAATTAAATTTGCAGGGGACACAAAAACATTAGATCAGACGGGTATACAGTGGATCATAAATCCGTGGGATGAACTGGCATTGACCAGAGTGCTTGAACTGAAAGAGGCATCGGGCGGAGCTATTCAGAAGATTACGGTGATTCATGTGGGTGGAGCAACTTCCGAACCTACCATACGAAAAGCATTAGCCATTGGTGCTGATGATGCCATCCGTGTCAATGCTGTAAATGGAGATGCGTATTATATTGCTGCTCAACTGGCTGAAGTGATCAAACATGATCCGTATGATGTGATCCTTTGTGGTATTGAATCAAGCGATTTCAACGGTTCTGCTGTGGGAAATATGCTCGCAGAATTTTTAAACATTCCTTCTGTTTCTTCTGTATCTGGTCTTTCTTTGGAGGGAGCGGATTTAATGGTGAACAGAGAGATTGATGGAGGAAAAGAAATTCTTTCTGTTGTATTGCCTTTCGTTGCTGTTGTTCAGAAAGGTATAGCCATCAACCCACGTATTGCTGCAATGCGAGGAATCATGCAAGCCCGTACCAAAGCTATCAAAGTCATTGAACCTGTTCAGGTTGACCATCTGACTGAAGATGTTAAATTCGATTTACCGCAGTCAAAAGCAAGTTGTAAACTCATTGACGAAAATAATGTGAAAGAACTGGTATCACTGCTTCACAACGAAGCTAAGGTTATTTAATATCTAAATAAATTAATTTATTCTTTTGATCATTAAACATTAAATCATAAAAAAATGTCCGTATTAGTATATATTGAAAATTGGGATGGGAAATTTAAAAAATCTTCCTTTGAATTAATTTCGTATGCTCAAGCAATAGCAGCAAAACTGAACATCAATGCGGTTGCTTTATCAATCGGCAAAGTAAATGCTGATGAACTGAACACATTGGGTGAATATGGGATCGCAAAAATTATTGCTGTTGAAGAGGACAAACTGAATGGCTTATCCGGTCAGGCATACACCTCTGTCATTGCTCAAGTTGCTGAGAAAGTAAATGCTCAGGTACTTGTTTTTTCTCACAACAATACAGGGAAAGCATTAGCTCCAAGACTATCTGTTCGTTTGAAAGCCGGTTTGGTTACTGGTGTTTCAGGGCTTCCTGTCAGTTTTGATCCATTCACTGTTTCAAAAAAAGTTTTTACAGGGAAAGCCATTTCACAGGTTGTCATAAAAACAGCTGTTAAAATTCTGACATTATCACAGAATTCATTTGGTATGGTTCAAAGTCCGGTAAGTCCAGCTATTGAAGCATATAACCCACAATTGAATGAGAATGATTTCCGCACTACGATTAAAGACGTGAATAAAGTAACAGGTAAAATATTACTGACAGATGCGGAGATTGTTGTATCTGGCGGTAGAGGAATGAAAGGTCCCGAAAACTGGAATATCATTGAGGAACTGGCAAACGTATTGGGAGCAGCCACTGCTTGCTCACGTCCGGTTTCGGATGAGGGCTGGAGACCTCACGGTGAACATGTTGGACAAACCGGAAAAATCATAGCACCTAATCTTTATTTTGCTTGCGGTATTTCGGGTGCTATACAGCATGTTGGCGGAATCAGTTCTTCGAAAATTATAGTTGCCATCAATAAAGATAAGGATGCACCCATCTTTGAAGCTGCAGATTACGGCATTGTTGGTGATGTAAATAAAGTTCTTCCTGAAATTACAAAAGCGGTTAAAGAAATAAAAGGATTAAATTAGATTTTCTACTATGTAATAGTTGATTTATTTTTTTCTGATCCGGATAATAATTCGGAAACTGATTCTTGTTTATTCAAAAATTCATGCAACAAGAAATCGAAATAACGTCACCCGTTGGTTCCTATGAATCATTAATGGCTGCTATCCATGGTGGCGCCAGATCCGTTTATTTTGGTATCGGACATTTAAACATGCGGTCTAAATCATCGAATAATTTCTCTTTAGATGATCTGTCTGAAATCACTTCCATTTGCAAAAAAAATAATATCAAATCATATCTCACGCTTAATACGGTTGTATTTAATGAAGAAGCAGATGAGATGAAAACGATTGTGAATGCTGCAAAAAGTCAAGGTGTGTATGCAGTGATTGCATCTGATTTTGCCGTGATCAACCATGCCCATTCCATTGGTATGCCTGTGCATGCTTCTACACAATGCAATATCAGCAACATTGAGGCAGTACGGTTTTTTTCACAATTTGCTGATGTGATGGTACTTGCTCGCGAACTTAATCTTAAACAGGTTGCAGACATCACAAAAAAAATTGATGATGAACAGATCAATGGACCATCAGGGGAATTGGTGAAAATTGAAATTTTTGTTCATGGGGCTTTATGCATGTCTGTTTCAGGTAAATGTTATTTAAGTCTGGATAATATGAACTATTCCGCTAATCGTGGGGAATGTCTTCAATTATGCCGGCGGCCTTATTTGGTGAAAGACTTAGATAGCGGGTTGGAATTAACTGTTGACAATGAATACATCATGTCCCCCAAAGACCTTTGCACGATTTCATTCCTTGATAAAATACTAATGGCAGGGGTGAAAGTGTTAAAAATAGAAGGACGAGGTCGTTCACCAGAATATGTAAAAATAGTTACACAGTGTTACCATGAAGCGAAAGATGCTTTTTTAAATAATGAGTTTACCGCTCAACGCATTGATGAATGGACAAAGCGACTTGCAACGGTATACAATCGTGGTTTCTGGGATGGATATTACCTCGGTCGTAAGTTGGGTGAATGGACTGAACAGTATGGCTCTCGTGCAACAAAGAAAAAGAGTTATATTGCCAAATGCATCAATTTTTTTTCAAACCTGAATGTAGCTGAATTTAAAGTTGAGACAGGAATGATCCATGTCGGGGATGAAGCCGTAATCATTGGACCTACAACCGGTGTGCTTGAGTTTACCATTCGTGAAATAAGAATGAATCTTGTTAATGTTGATGCAGTGAACAAAGGAGATGTATGTTCAATACCTGTTCCTGAAGTTATACGTAGGTCAGATAAACTTTATAAGCTGGAACAAACAGAATTTTACGATTGATTTTTTTAATCAAAAATTGGGTTTCAAAAATTTTAATGTGGATAGATTAATTGCTATAATCCCATTTCACATCAGTAAAACTACCTTCTGTAATATTTACTGTTTTACTCGAAGCATTGGGATACGTTTGGATGGATTTAAAACTGAAAGTGCCTGATATTCGTTTCCCCACTTTATCAAATTTTGTAATCGTAGCAGTACCAATATTAGGTGCCTGTTGAGTTGAGTAAATAGAATCAATCGAAACTGCATATTGACCAAAAGAGCCAGCTGCTGTTAGATTATAAGTCCCCGGCATTGCTTTAAAATGACCTAAATAAATATTTACAAGGGTATAATCCTTTAATACAGAACTATTATAATGATAGCCCTTTATAACGAATCCACTATCTAAACCTGTAAAATACAAACCTAATGTTGATGCTAATTGCCCGATATTTATATTGGAAACAGCATTCCATGTATTTCCATTTACTTTGCAAGTCATTGTGCCAACAATTGATGAATTTGAATTGTTCGTGTCGGTATTACTGCTCTTTTTACATCCTGCAAAAAGAACCATCATGATGAATGAAGATAAAATTATTTTTTTCATATATTTACATTTTAGATTTAAAATTAATACTATTCTTTTTTTTATTCATGAAATAAGTATTCATAGTTGAAAAATCAAAAATAAATATATTTTCCTATAAAACAAAATGATTACATATTTAATTTTATTTGTATAAAGGAACGGGAAATATTTCCTGAAAAATATTAAACTTAATAATAGCGTGTAAAAACAAGTTGGTAGCAATGCTTAAAAAGCAATGAAAATATTTTTGCAAATATTGTTAATGTGTAGTTTTTTCTTTTATGGATGTTCATTTTTTAATGACACATCAAAAGATGACAATGCATTAAATGCTGATACTTTGAATAAAAAAGACTCTCTTTTATGTGATCAATTTTTCAAATTGAAAAATATAAAAAATACTTTGAATCTTGATAAAATTGATTTTAAAAAAGGAAATTTTTTATCATTAACAACTTTTCAAAGACACATTCTGACAGATAGTATTTCTCCAAATAAATTATATAGTGCTTACTTCGTTTCAATTCAAAATAAAATTGGAGATATTCAACCAGTTATAATTTCGATTTCTACTGATGATTATGATGCGTTAGTATTGATTAATTTAAATAAAAACAATAAAATCACATCGACATTTGAATTGAACAATGGATTTTGCGCTGGCCCATCAAGTATTGATACTATTACATATTTTTGTCCAATAAAATATTCTTTCATTGATAAATCTGAAATTAAAACAATTAAAATAAAATATTCAACTAAAGATATTAATACTATTGACAAAGCAATTGTTGACTCTATTGTCTATTTAAGCAAAATACAACTTGATGGAAAAATAAAAACAACTCAACTTGATAGCGTTCGTTTTATAAGAAATCGTCCATATTGGATAGACAAGAAAAGATAGAAGCACAGTCACCATTTGCAAGCTGCCTCACAAATCAAAATTGATAGATAGACCCAATTTACTATTTGGATTTAATCAACTTTACAAACAATTTATTATTTTTTACAATTTATTGATCATGCTTGCCTGATAGGCAGCGCCGAAGCCATTGTCAATGTTCACCACGCTGATACCGCCGGCGCAACTGTTGAGCATGGCAAGCAGTGCCGATAGTCCGCCGAAGTTAGCGCCATAGCCAATGCTGGTAGGCACGGCAATGATAGGTTTGTTCACCAGTCCGCCGATCACACTGGGTAAAGCGCCTTCCATGCCGGCTACCACAATGAGAACACGTGCTCCACGCAGGATGGCAATTTTGTCAAGCAAGCGGTGTATTCCAGCAACGCCAACGTCCATAACCTTTTCCACACGGTTGCCAAAGAATACGGCCGTTTCGTATGCTTCCTCAATCACGGGCAAGTCAGAGGTGCCGGCAGCCACAATGGCAATATAGGTTTCGGTGGTCTCTATCGGTTTCCGGCGGATAGTAATCACCCGACCTGCTTTATTGTATGCAGCTTCTTTGTAAATATCTGACACCACATCATACACCTCCTGATTGACACGGGTAATCAATATATTTGTTTCGTGTTCATACATATGTTTGATGATACCGCAAATCTGTTCAGTCGTTTTTCCTTGCCCGTAAATGATTTCAGGATAACCTACCCGTGCTTCCCGCATATTGTCAATCTTGGCATAACCAAGATCGGTGTAGAAAAATTTTTTCAGTTCAGTCAACCCATCGTCAATATTGACGCTAGTTCGCGCGCGAACTGGGGCTTCGCCGAACTCAATAATATATATTCTTATTTAATTATAAACTACGGAGAACAGGGGAATAGGGTTGGTGCGCGAGTTCATCTCGTGTACATTGATTTATTTAATATTCACTCACGACAAGAAGTTGCGCGCGAACCAGATTTCGTATAATCGTGATTTGCAATCCGAGGGAATTGGAAACAGAAGAAATTATTAATACTCAAAAAGAGTATTATTATTTTTTTTATATTTGGATGAGGGGAATAAAAAATCATAGGATGATTTGGACTTTTGGATTATTAAAGGTGAAACTTTCTCCCCAAAAACATTAAACCTGCCTGCAGGCAGGTAGGTCACCACAAAGGTGACGTAAGAAAAATTTTTCGGTAATAATAAACAGGCATTAAACATTAATAAAGATAAAAACATGCAAACAATACTCGGATCAGGAGGAGCTATTGGATTACCATTAGCCAAGGAATTAAAAATGTATACCAATAAAATTCGTTTGATAAGCAGAACCCCCAAAAAGGTTAATGAAACAGATGAACTCTATCCAATTGATGTAAATGATTTTTCTCAACTTGACAAAGCAATAGCTGGCAGTGAAGTGGTTTATGTTGTTATTGGCTTTGAATATAAGCTAAGTGTATGGCAAAATATTTGGCCACGATTTTTGAAGGAAGTAATTAACGCATGTAAAAAATATAATGCTAAACTTGTCTTCTTTGATAATGTATATATGTATGACAAATCTGCAATACCCTTTATGACTGAAACATCTCCTATTCATGCTCCGAGTAAAAAAGGAGAGATAAGGCAACAATTGCATGAGATGATCATGAATGAAGTGGAGAAGAACTCCCTGACAGCACTTATAGCAAGATCAGCTGATTTCTACGGGCCTGATAATAAAAATAGCGCGTTGAATATGATGGTTGTCGACAATCTTTTGAAAGGGAAAAAAGCACAGGCATTTGGCAACATCAATAAAATTCATACATATACATATACACCTGATGCAGCAAAGGCAACAGCTTTGCTTGGAAACACCATTGATGCGTATAACCAAGTATGGCATGTTCCCACAACAAAAGAAAAATTAACAAATCTGCAATGGATTCGGTTAATTGCAGATGAACTCAATGTAGATGCTAAAATTCAAACCGTGCCTGTTTGGATGATTAAACTACTTGGATTGTTTATCCCAATAATGAAAGAGTTTCCGGAGATGATGTACCAATATGAACAAGATTATATATTTGACAGCACCAAATTTGAGAAACGATTTAACTTCGCTGCAACCTCACCCAAGGATGGTATTAGAACTCTTATTGAAAGTTTGAAAACATAAATTAACAGCCGTTAATAGAAAAATTAACAAATCTACAATGGATTCGGTTAATTGCAGATGAACTCAATGTAGATGCTAAAATTCAAACCGTGCCTGTTTGGATGATTAAACTACTTGGATTGTTTATCCCAATAATGAAAGAGTTTCCGGAGATGATGTACCAATATGAACAAGATTATATATTTGACAGCACCAAATTTGAGAAACGATTTAACTTCGCTGCAACCTCACCCAAGGATGGTATTAGAACTCTTATTGAAAGTTTGAAAACATAAATTAACAGCCGTTAATATCAGTTTTATTTCATATAGCCCCTCCTAGGTTGGTGCGCGAGTTCCTCTCGCGTACATTTATTTATTAAATATTCACTCGCGACAAGAAGTCGCGCGAACCGGGGTTTCTTAATGGTCACGCGTCAAAGACGCGCGTCAGCAAAGGGTACGCGAGAAGAACTCGCGCACCAACCTAGAATTTAAGGTTTCAACCCTCCCATTATTCCTCTTGCATAATTTCTTATACTTTCATCGGAAGATACTTGTTTTATATAATCTTCTGGCATAGTAATTTTATTACTATAAAATGAATAAACTTTAACAGTTGAGTCATTACTAAACCATAAACCTTCAAGATATCTAATGCAAAAAATATTTTTCGGAGTGGTTTTCATAATTATATTAAATGCTACTTTTTTAGGACTATTATTTTCAAATACTTCAAGTAATCCAAGCCAGTTATTGTTTCTAAAGATAACTACTACATTTCCTACAATAGAATCATTAAATTTAATATAAACTTCAAAAATTGTAGCATCAATCTCAATAATAGAATCTATTTTTTGATTATAATGATAATCCTTACCATTTTTAGATATCTTAAAATATGGAACAATTATAAAATTAAATTGATCAGCATTTTGATTATAACCTATTTTTGAAATAGGATTTGTAGATATTTTATTATATTTTGTTATTTCCCATATTTTCTTTTTAAACCAAAGTGTATCAATAATAGATTTATATTCAATGTTATAATTAAATCTATTTTGAATATTTTGGGCTTGAATAATAATTGTTTTTAAATTTACAAGAAAAATTATTGTGAATAAAATTTTTTTAAAATTATTCATATCAGAAAATGTTTAATTTTTATTTAATGAAATTTATTTATGTGATTTCATAACCATCGCTCACTCGGATTTGTCATCATAGTATCTGTATTAAATTTTTACAATTCATATTTCAAATATAAATAATTTATTCATATTTATTTTATGTTCCTATAAAAATTTTCGCCGGTAGGTTTAAGCACATTCAAAAAATGAACTAGTTATCAACCTCCCTTCGTTCACAATATCCGTTTAACGCTTATTTGATGATTGCATAAAAAAAGATTAATTTTGTGTCAGAAAAAATTATACGATTCTGCATGGAAACAACAAATTCATCAGCCCATTTTTCATTGAATGCCATTTCGCCTATTGACGGGCGTTACCGAAAGGCAACGCTGAAGCTGGCAGACTACTTTTCGGAAGCTGCCCTCATCCGTTACCGCGTGTGGGTGGAAGTGGAGTATTTCATCTCCCTGTGCGAACTGCCGCTGCCGCAACTAAAAGCATTTGATAAAAAACACTATGCTGCATTGAGAAATATTTACGAGCATTTTTCTATCGAACAAGCACAATCCGTGAAAGACATTGAAAGCATCACCAACCATGATGTGAAGGCAGTAGAGTATTTCTTGAAAAAAGAATTTGATCTGTTGGGTCTTGAACCGTTTAAAGAGTTCATTCATTTCGGACTGACCTCACAGGATATAAATAATACGGCTGTCCCGTTATCATTGAAACACGCTTACATCGATGTGCTGGAACCTATGATGAATGAGGTACACGAAAAACTGACCGCTTATGCCAAAACATGGAAAGATGTATCCATGCTGGCACGTACGCATGGTCAGCCGGCATCGCCCACCTGCCTTGGCAAAGAGATCTTTGTTTTTGCCGAACGTCTCCGCAAGCAGATTGAATCATTAAAATCGATCCCGTTCTCAGCCAAGTTCGGCGGCGCTACAGGTAATTTCAATGCCCACCATGTTGCCTATCCTGAAATTGACTGGATTGGATTTGCCGATGCATTTGTGAATAAAACTTTAGGGCTGTGCAGGTCATATCCCACCACGCAGATTGAACATTATGATCATTTGGCTGCATTCTGCGATAACCTGAAAAGGATCAACACCATTCTGATCGACCTCGACAGAGACCTGTGGACCTATATTTCCATGGATTATTTCAAACAAAAAATAAAAAAGGAAGAAGTTGGTTCGTCTGCCATGCCGCATAAAGTGAACCCGATTGATTTTGAGAACTCCGAAGGGAACCTTGGCGTTGCCAATGCCTTGTTCGAACATCTTTCGCAAAAGCTACCCATATCCCGTCTTCAGCGTGACCTGACGGATTCCACCGTGTTGCGAAACATAGGCGTTCCGCTGGCACACACGGTCATTGCCTTGAAATCATTGCTAAAAGGGCTGAACAAACTGGTGCTGAACGAAGAACAGATATCAAAAGATCTGGATGAAAACTGGATGGTAATCGCTGAAGCCATACAAACCATACTCCGCAGGGAAGGTGTTGCAAACCCTTATGAAATGCTGAAAGAGCTGACACGCTCCCATACAAAAGTAGATAAACAAACCATGCATGATTTTATTGAAAAGTTAGATGTTCCCGAAAAAATAAAATCCGAACTGAAAAAAATTACACCAAAGAATTATACAGGCATAGCGCCTTCTTTTTGATCTCAAAGCACAATGAAAGTAAGTGGTTTTACGTTTGTCCGAAATGCTGTCAAGTTTGATTATCCTGTTATCGAAGCAATCACGTCCATTTTACCATTGTGCGATGAGTTTATTGTGGCGTTGGGTCATTCGGAGGATAACACCCGTCAATTGATAGAATCCATTCAATCTCCCAAGATAAAGATCATCCATACGGTGTGGGATGACCAAATCAGAGAAAAAGGGAAAGTGCTTGCCATTGAAACAGATAAAGCGTATGAACACATTTCTCCCGATGCTGACTGGGCTTTTTACATTCAGGCGGATGAAGTGATACATGAAAAATATTTGAATGTGATAAAGGAAGCCATGATCCGATACAAAGAGGATGAACGCGTGGAAGGGTTGCTGTTTAATTATCTTCATTTCTATGGTTCGTTTGATTACGTGGGTGATTCGCGCAAATGGTACAGGCGCGAGATCAGGATCATCCGCAAAGGAGATGGATTCCATTCCTACGGCGATGCGCAGGGATTCAGACGGTACGACAGGCACATCCGTGTTAAAGCTGTTGATGCCTATGTTTATCATTACGGATGGGTGAAGCATCCTGAAAAACAACAGGAAAAACAAAAACAGTTTAACCGCTTCTGGCATGATGATCAATGGATGAAAAAAAATATTACAAACACCAATGAGTATGATTACAACCGGATCGACTCGTTAACGCGCTTTACAGATACACATCCTGACGTGATGCTTAACCGGATCAAAGAAAAAAACTGGGAGTTTCATTTTGACAGCCACAGGAAAAAACAATCATTTAAATTAAAACTTTTATCTTTTATTGAACACCATACCGGCTTAAGGATTGGCGAATACAAGAATTACAGAATTATCAAATAAATATATATTGAATGAAAAATTTTATCAGGATCCTGAAATATATTATCCCTTACTGGAATTATGCAGTATCAAATATTATTTTCAATTTGCTTTCCATTGTCTTTTCGTTGGTTTCTTTCACCATGATCATTCCTTTTCTGGGTTTGCTGTTCGGCAAGACACAGTTGGTGCTTCAACCTGTTCCATTAACATTCAGCACCCATTCGATCATCCAGAATTTTTATTATTTCATCAGCCAGTTGATTATTAATCATGGAAAAGAGCAGGCGCTGGTATTTATTTGTGTGATCGTAATCGTGTTTATTTTTTTTCGCAACCTGTTCCGTTACCTTGCCATGTATAATATGGCGCCTATACGCAACGGCGCTATCAAAGATCTCTGGAATGATATTTACCTGAAGGTATTGAATTTACCGCTTTCTTATTTTACCGAAAAAAAGAAAGGCGACCTGCTATCACGTGCTACCAATGATATTCATGTCATTGAAATTTCAATCATGAACTCGCTGGAATTATTATTCCGAGACCCGTTAAATATTATTATTTTTCTGATTACGCTGCTGGTCATTAGTCCGCAACTCACCATTGTTGTATTAATATTGCTTCCTCTTTCAGGATTATTGATCGGGCGAATTGCCAGCCAGTTGCGAAAACAATCCGGATTGGTACAAAAAAAGATGGGGAATATACTTTCCATTTTTGAAGAGACTATCTCAAGTCTTCGGATTATCAAGGCATTCAATGCATCCAATGTGGCGTACGATAAATTCAGCAAGTTTAACCAGTCCTACAACCGTCTGATGACAAGCATTTACCGCAAAGGAGATTTATCTTCGCCCATGAGTGAATTTTTAGGTGTGTTGGTGATGGTAATCATCATGTGGTTCGGTGGACGGTTGGTGCTTAGTTCAAGTCATGCGTTAGACCCTGAAGTATTTATCGCCTATATCGCCATCTTCTCTCAGTTGATCACACCTGCCAAGTCATTCACTACGGCATACTACAATGTACAGAAAGGGATTGCTTCCACAGAGCGGGTGAAGGAAATTTTAGATGCAGATGAACTTATCTTTGAAAAACCGAATCCGGTCAGGATAAATGAATTCAATCATAAAATTGAATTCAAGAATGTTTGTTTTTCATATAATAATTCGGACAATGTTTTGAAAAATATTAATCTGGAAGTGACCAAAGGGAAAACCATTGCACTGGTTGGTCCGTCGGGCAGCGGCAAAACAAGTCTTGTGAATCTTCTTCCCCGTTTTTACGATTGCACCTCCGGTGATATCTTGATTGATGGTGTTTCTATCAGTGACTGCAGCATCACCGACCTGCGCAACCTGATGGGCATCGTTACACAGGAGACGATCCTGTTCAATGATACCATTTCAAACAATATTGCATTTGGAATGGAGAATGTGACGGAAGAACAGATCATTCAGGCAGCAAAGATCGCCAATGCACATGAATTTATTATGAATATGGGGAATGGGTATCTGTCGTATGTGGGCGACCGCGGCGGTAAACTGTCAGGCGGACAAAAACAACGCATCAGCATTGCCAGAGCTGTATTGAAAAATCCCCAGATACTGATCCTCGACGAAGCTACTTCGGCGCTTGATACCGAATCGGAAAAACTGGTGCAGGAAGCCATCATTGAACTGATGAAAAACAGAACGTCTTTTGTTATTGCTCACAGATTGTCCACCATTCAATATGCCGATGAGATCATTGTGATGAATGATGGACAGATGGTGGAACGCGGCACCCACGCCCAATTGCTTGAGATCAACGGGCTGTATAATAAACTCTATACCATGCAGGCATTTGACTAATAGATCATTTTCTTTATTCTAACAAGATGTATATAAAATATCTGCAATCATTTGTAAAACAATTTTTATTCTGGCTCCTGTTCTTCGCTCTTGGCAGAACCATTTTTTTGATCTACAATATATCCAATCTGTCAGGGATCCCATTCTTAGAAATCATTCGGGTTTATGGATATGCCCTGAAACTTGATATGTCAACGGCATGTTATCTAATGCTTTTCCCTTTTTTAATAATTCTTTTTCATTCTGTTTTTCAATTCCGGTTTTTAATTATTCTGAATCTCATCTATTCTTTTCTTTTTATATTCATTGTAGCCGTCATTACGTCTGCTGAACTTGGGATCTATGAGGAATGGCGCGTGAAACTGAATTATAAAGCCATTACCTATTTGTCGCAACCTTCGGAAGTGATCCGGTCAGCCCGCACATTTATCCTTGTCTTTGGGACTATCCTGATCATTTTACAAACAGGATTGGGAATTTATATTTATAAAAAATACATATATATAAAACAACTAAAAGGAAAACGGAATTTTCTTTTTTCGGTTTTGTTCATGATCATAGTTCCTTTGTTATTATTGATTGGCATCAGGGGTGGATGGCAGCAAATACCAATTACACAAAGCGATGCATATTTTTCAAAATATGATATTTTAAATCAGTCTGCAGTGAACACGGAATGGAATCTTTTCCAAAGTATCCTGGGAAATAAGAAATACCTGACGGATAACCCGTATGATTATTATTCATTGAAAGATGCTGTATCTGTTGTGGATTCATTAAGAAGAGTTAAAAAAGATACGACCATTTTTATTTTAAAAAATAAAAGACCAAACATTGTACTGATTATTCTTGAAAGCTGGTCAGGGGATAACATCAGCGCATTGAGCGATCTGAAAGGAATCACTCCTCAGTTTGAAAAATTATCGGGAGAAGGATTGTTGTTTACCAGATGTTATGCTACAGGTAATTTATCTGATCAAGGCATTATGGGTGTTTTTAGCGGATATCCTTCATTACCCTGGGTGTATATCAGTACCCAACCGGATAAGTTTCAGAAACTTCCATGCATGATCCAGAAGTTGAAACAAAGCGGGTATTACACTTCATTCTATTTTGGAGGCGAACTGAACTATGGGAATATCAAAGGATATATGATCTCCAATCATTTTGATCAAATTGTTGAAGGAGTTGATTTTAAAGGAGAATTTATTAAAGGAAAGTTAGGCATTCACGATGGATACGCATTGGATTACTGGCTCCGGGAGATCAATCAATTCAAAGCGCCTTTCTTTACTTCATTATTTACTATCAGCAGTCATTCTCCTTTTGATGAACCTATGCAGAAAGTGTTGCATTGGGGAGGAGATCATAATAACTACATCAATTCTGTTTATTATACAGACAGTTGTCTTGGAAATTTCTTCAAGCAAGCCCGTAAACAAAAATGGTTTGAAAATACATTGTTCATTCTGGTGGCTGACCATAGCCACGACTCACCTAAACAATGGAATTTCTTTGAACCCAATTATAAAAAAATACCTTTGCTATTCTATGGGGATGTCATAAAGAACGAATACAAAGGTAAGACATATGATAAGATTTGTTCACAGGTTGACCTCACGACTACTTTATTAAAACAATTGAATTTTGACACACATGAATTTCAATGGAGCAATAACCTGTTCAATCCTTACCGGAACGAATATGCATATTACGCTTTTCATCAGGGAATTGGGTGGGTTACACCCGAAGGGTATTTTGCCATTCAGGAAAAAAATAATTTTTTTGGAAAACAAATTCCTGATTCGTCCGTTGAAAATAAAATACTTCGTGAAGGCAGAGCATATATTCAAGTGTTTTTCAACGATTATCTAAGTTATTAAAAATAAAATAAGTTGATATGCTGAAAAATAAATAAAAGCAGATTGAAAACCTTATATAAAAAAATTTTATTTTTGCCAAAAACAAATCAACTATGGACCTCAGTAAGATAATAACTATTTCAGGAAAAAGCGGATTATTTAAAGTGATCGCACAGGGTAAAAATGCAGTGATTGTTGAATCACTGCTGGATAAAAAAAGATTTCCCGTCTATTCATCTGTAAAGGTGATAACACTGGAAGAGATCAGTGTATTTACTACCGGTGAAGACAAACCATTAAAAGAAATTCTATTGACTATTTTTGATAAAGAAAATGGTCAGTCAATCTCCGAATTAAAAAATGATTCAGCATTTTTATTGTCTTATTTTGAAGGGATTCTTCCGGATTACGATAAAGAACGAGTATATGTGTCGGATATTAAAAAAATACTTACATGGTATAATGTCCTGGTCCGCAATCAACTGATCGATAAGGAAGAAGAAAAAACGGAGACCCCTGAAGAACAAGTATCATCGGGTGAAGAAGCTGAAACCACTGAACCGGCAGATGACCTAGAAAAAAAGACCACTCAGAAAAAAACAAAGAAAAAAACAGAATAATATTCATACATGAAGAAATATATCCGGGATTTAAAAGTTATTAAGATAAAGCATCTTAATGCACATCATTTTATCCTGGTGCTTCATTCATCAGAGAAACTTCCTGAAATTCTTCCTGGACAATTTGTTGAAGTGTCTGTAAAAAATTCTCAAACCACTTTTTTACGTCGCCCTTTTTCTATTCATGATGTAAATGTAAATGAGCAAACGATCAGTTTATTTATCAAAAAAGTTGGTGTTGGTACGCTTGAACTTGCAAACAGCAAGGAAGGTGAAACATTGAATCTTATTTTCCCTTTGGGTAAAGGGTTTACGATCTCTGCTGAAGAGGATGTACTTCTGATTGGGGGAGGTTGCGGGGTGGCGCCTTTACTTTATCTGGCAAAATATTTAAATAAAACTCAGATCAAACCATCCATCTTGATCGGGGGCAGAAGCAAGGATGATATTCATGAACTGGATGAATATAAAAAATACGGGACAGTGTATATATCTACGGATGACGGTACTTTAGGCGAATCCGGTTTGGTCATTGATCATTCTGTTTTAAAAAATAAATTTTCAAAAATTTATTCCTGCGGTCCATTGCCAATGATGAAAGCTGTTTCCAAATTGGCAAAAGAAAAAAATATAGATTGTGAAGTATCACTTGAAAATACAATGGCATGCGGCATTGGGGCATGTCTGTGCTGTGTGACCGAAACGGTTCAGGGAAATAAATGTGTCTGTACCGAAGGTCCTGTCTTCAATACAAATGAATTAGCATGGTAAACCTGAAAGTTAACATAAAAGACATTGTTCTGAAGAATCCCGTGATGACTGCTTCCGGAACGTTCGGCTATGGAAAAGAATATGAAGATTTTATAGATATAAATACATTGGGCGGCATTGTCGTTAAAGGAACAACGCTCGAACACCGTGAAGGCAATCCTTATCCACGCATGGCTGAAACTCCTTCAGGAATGCTTAATTCGGTTGGTCTGCAAAATAAAGGTGTGGATTATTTCATTCAATCTATTTATCCGCAAATAAAACATTACGACACGAATATAATTGTGAATGTCTCCGGCTCAAAGATTGATGATTATATTCAAACAGCCGAAAAACTGAATGAATTGGAAAAGATTCCGGGCATTGAAATAAATATTTCTTGTCCGAATGTGAAGCAGGGCGGCATGGTATTCGGTACGAATCCTGTTGCTGCTGCGGAAGTGACAAAGGCAGTGCGATCCGTTTACAAAAAAACAATGATCGTCAAACTTTCACCAAATGTGACGGATATCTCTGAAATAGCTGTTGCCGTTGAACAGGCAGGTGCGGATTCCGTTTCATTGATCAATACGCTTTTAGGTATTGCTATTGATGCAGAAACCCGTAAGCCGGTGTTATCTACCATTACAGGCGGTTTATCCGGACCCTGTGTGAAACCGATTGCTTTGAGGATGGTTTGGCAGGTGGCAAAAAAAATAAATATTCCGATCATTGGCATGGGCGGTATCATGAATGCAGCTGATGCCATTGAATTCATGCTGGCTGGGGCAGCAGCAGTTCAGGTGGGTACTGCGAATTTCATTGACCCGCAGGTTACCGTTAAAATTGTTAATGGAATTGAAGACTACCTTCAAAGACATAACCTGTCCTCAGTTAAAGAATTAATAGGCGGTTTAAAAGGGTAAGTTTATTTTTTTCTGACTACCATCAACCCATCGCGGAAAGGCAATAAAAGATTTTCAACCCTGTTATCATTTTGAACAAAGTCATTGAACTCAATAATTCCAATGGTTTCCCTATCTTTTGATTCGGTCACTACTTTTCCATCCCACAGTACATTATCCGCCAAAATAAATCCTCCATTCTTAACTTTGTCAAAAACCATCCGGTAATAATTCAGATAATTTTCTTTATCGGCATCAATAAATACGAGGTCAAAAACTTCGTTTATGGTTGGAATAATTTCAAGTGCTTGCCCGATATAGAGTTTGGCTTTCCTGTTCATATTTGCTTTACCAAAATATTTCAGGATGATATCTTCCAGTTCGGGATTGTATTCGATGGTATGAATCATTCCTTTTTCAGCCAGCCCTTCAGCCAGACAGATGGCTGAATAGCCGGTAAATGTCCCTATTTCAAGAATTTGTTTGGGTTTGATCATACAACTGATCAGTTGCAACAATTGTCCTTGTGTATGTCCGGATAACATACGTGGTTTAAGAATCTTCAGATGGGTTTCGCGGTTCAGTTCTTTTAATACAGCGGATTCTACTTGGGTATGCATCTCTGCATATTTCATTATGTCAGGGTCAATCATTTTTTTACTATTATAATTTCATATCATCAGCAGGGTAATGCTCGTCGAAATAGATCCAGAATAAAGGGGTGTACCCTCTGAAAGCACCGTCAGGTCCGTAGGTTTCGGTAATCGGAGCAATACCGAGAACATTTTTATTCAATTCAAAAGCATCGGGATCAAGCGTCCATTCTTCGAGAAAACGTATCTTAATGATTTTATCCGGCGTCAGAGGTTGTATTATTGTTGTATCGTAGGAATCGTAAGGGGGTTTATTCCTTTTCAGGGTGACTGTTTTCAGAGGGTGCAGGATATTCTTCCTGTCTTCATCTTTGAGTAATGTATTGAAAGGGAAATCATATAATTTAATTTTACTGGATGATATTTTATCGATGATCATACGGGCAAATTTTTCTCTGTCGGTCTGTTCGATATTATCCATCCACCAATCCTTCAGGGAATCAGTATTTTTAATAAACACATCATATTGAATTCTTTTGGTGATAAGGACTTTCTTGGATGATTGATTTTTGCTGATACTGTCGAGGGTCATCCAGTAAAGGAGTTTGTTTCCCATGAATGCACCACTGTCATTGAAAAGTGCCACAACTGGAGCAATCCCTGTAACCTTTTTGAAAATTTTCAATGTTTTTTTGTCAATGGTCCAAATTTCGCGAAAACGAAGTTTATTGATATTCTGAATAAACTCCTGTGTAAGATAAGGAGTGAGTTGTGCCGTTGTTAAAGCCATTTCATGTCTCCAGTTTTTAGAAATGGAATCAAACGTAAATGCGGTCAGTTTGTATTTTTCGGATAAACTTGTTTTCAACAATGTGTTGATCAGCAAGTCTCTGCTCGGACCTTCAATGTTCTGTATCCACCAACTCATATTTTTATCACGGTTGTTCAATGAAACATCATATTCTATTTGTGATGTAATGATCGTTTTTTCACTGACTCTGCTGCATGAAGCCAACACCATAAGAAAAATCACGATGAATAAATTATTTTTTTTCATGTTCAAAAGATTAAATATTTTTAAAAATGATTTACAACGTACAAACTTACATGAAATTTTATCACATACGTGAATATGTTTTAAAAATCATTAACCATAATGTAAAATTAATTATTTTTATTCTCGATACAAAACATCCATGCGAAAACTAAGTAACGACGAACTGAACAGGATCAGCATTGAACAATTCAAGCGTGAAAGGAAAATGCCACTTGTGATCATACTGGATAATGTCCGCAGTTTAAATAATATTGGCTCCATATTCCGGACGGCAGATGCCTTTAGGATTGAGAGTATTTATTTATGCGGAATAACAGGGACGCCCCCTCATCGTGAAATTCAGAAAACTGCACTCGGTGCGACTGAATCGGTTGACTGGACATATAATGAAACAACACAGGAAGCAATTCGTTATTTTAAAGCAAATTATACCAACGGATTTGTTTATGCTGTGGAGCAGGTTGATAATAGCATTCCGCTGAATGAATTTATTCCATTGCCTGAAACACCTTTAGCTTTGGTCTTCGGGAATGAGATTGACGGTATTGATGAACAGATCATTCCTTGTGTTGACGGATGTATTGAAATTCCTCAGTTCGGCACAAAACACTCGTTGAATATTGCAGTCAGCGCAGGAATTGTTGTTTGGGAAATTATCAATAAAATGAAATAATCGGTGGGTTGTGATTCAACACTCTTTTAGTTGTTTTAAACAATAATATCAGCCCTTCACGAGGTTTATTGTTTTATTTCTTGTAATCACATTTTTTCATTTTACCATTCTTACACTCTATTGAAATTTTTTAAAAAATATTTAATATTTGATTTTTTTTTACCTTTACGTATAAATTACGTTAATTATTTTAAATATTAATGTTTTCTTAATTTGAAAAGAAGCAACAATAATATTTTTATTTAATTCTCTAGAATATTTTTTCAATTTTTATGATTAAAAAAAAGAGTATGCTGCTTAATATATTTTTGGCAGTAATATGTTTTTTGATTTCAACCCAATCATTTTCACAGTCAAGTCTTGCTGCTTACTTTCGTTTTTGCGGATGTTCATTAAAAGATGTTAGTGGAAAGTATACTTTTAAAACCTCTCCCAAAACTCCAAAGTGCGTGAATACGATATTGGATCAGGGAATGGATTTTTCCAATAACGATGATGACATTTATTTATATGCAGATAATATACCTGAAATATCAAGCGCTATAACGCTTGCAACATGGATCATGCCTAATAAACTCATTTATTCACATTTAACCAGCGATCCACGGAAAGATCCTGCCAAACCAGCGGGGTTTAGTTTCAATCCTATTTTTACCAAAGGGAAAAGTGCAAATATTTTTGATATTTATACCATGGCCTGTGATTATGATAGCTTATATCTTGTTTTTTCTGATGGATCGAATGTTCATTTGTTCTCCGGAACAATTAAACCAAGAATGACAGATAATAAATATTATCATTTGGCTGCAACGTATGATATGACTGCGGGAAAAATATATCTTTATTTTAATGGAAAAAGAATAGCAACTCATAATTATAATAAACCCTTGGTAACAAATCCGGCTGAACCCCTTGTTTTAGGCGAAAGTTTTCCTCTGGGGGATGAGTCGTTTTCAGGCGCGATAGATGAAGTACGAATCTATAATAAAGCATTAAGCGCTTTTCAAATTGACAGTATTTATAAAACAACCAATCAAGTATTTCTGAATCTAAAAGATACTTTCATGTGTGCTAATAATACAGTAATCTTAAATTCTCCAAACGGATTTGCATCCTATTTGTGGAAACATAAAACGGATAGTATTGCATCACCAACTTATACAGCTAAAGAAAACGGAATTTATATTCTTAAAATAAAAGATGCTCAGGGATGTACTTATATTGACACATTAAATGTTTCGTATTATTCCAATCCAAGCATAACTCCCCATGCATCCAAAACAGAAATTTGCAAAAATGAAATGATCACATTATCGGGGAGTGGTGCCAAGTCTTATGTTTGGAGCAATGGAGTTCAGGATGGCGTATTATTTAAACCAACACGTTCAACATATTCCGTTACAGGGACTGATGCTAATAGTTGTACAGGGAATGCAAGCATAAGTATACAAATTGATTCTTTGCCTGTTGCCGTCATTTCAGGCATTACACCTATTTGTGAAAACGAAAGCACAACGCTAAATGCTTCGGGAGGTGGGGTTGGCGGTAATTACAAATGGAGCGAAAACAATCTTAGTTCGGTATCTATTACTGTAAGTCCTTCAGCAGGTACAACTTTATATTCTGTAACCGTTACCAATGCTTTTGGTTGTACAGATGATACCACTTTTTCAGTGAAAGTCAACGCTTTGCCCGTGATTACCTGCACACCACTTTCATTATGTATTAATTCATCCTCCATCTCTCTGAATACCTGCATTGGTAGCCCTTCCGGAGGTACAGGTATTTATACAGGCGATGGAATCAATGGGAACAATTTTGATCCTGCTACAGCCGGTCAAGGAACTCATATCATCACCTACACATATATGGATATTAACAGTAACTGTACACAAAAAGTTACCAGTCCAATCAACGTACTGGTGAAACCTGACAAACCGCTTATTAATCCGGACTCAATAAATATTTGCGAAAAAGAATCTGTTACCTTGCAAGCCACTGCTGGAATGAAGAATTATCACTGGGATGATCAAACATCACAGCAAAGTGTGACCCAAAAACCTCCTCAAGTTGGAACGTATTTGTATTCAGTTACAGTTACCAATTTAGGTGGTTGCACTGAAAGTGATGTTGCAACAGTAATTGTCAACCCTATTCCTGTTGTCCAGTTTGATTCGGATAAGATTGCTGGCTGTGAGCCGTTAACTATTCAATTCTCCGGCAATCAAACAAGTCCGCAGGGTGGTATATATCATTGGAATTTTGGTGTTTCTTCAAAAGACAGTACGTCCAGTGAACCCAATCCTTCTTATGTGTATTATGAAGTAGGTAAATTTGATGTTTCTCTTACAGTTACTACATTACCCCATTGCAAAGCACGGAAAACAATCAATCAAATGATTACGGTATACCCAATACCTCATGCCGCATTTATCTATACTCCGAGGGATCCATCCATTTATAATCCTGATGTAACTTTTACTAATCAAACCAAAGATAATACATTATTCAGTGAGTGGAATTTCGGAGACGATCAATCACCCGATAACATTGTTACCAATCAGCAGAGTGTTACACATACATTTACAGGTTACGGAAAATATCCCGTACGATTGATTGTGAAAAATGATCCGTGCGCTGATACTGTTATGCAGTATGTGTTTGTTAAAACAAATTATACTTTTTTTGCACCGAATGCATTTACTCCCAATAATGATGGTTTAAACGATTTGTTTTATTGCAAAGGAACCGGAATCAGTGATAAAAATTTTCATCTTTATATTTATTCACGGTGGGGAGAGAAAATATTTGAAGCAACGGATATCAATAATTCATGGGATGGAAAAGCACCGGGCAGTATGCAATTATGTCCGGACGGTATTTATACCTGGCTGGTTTTGTTTGAAGATTCCAATGGAGAATCCTATAAAAAAGAAGGTGTTGTGACGTTAATTAAATAATTTAAAACAGGTATACCTAAATTTATTTAAATGCAGTAATTACAAATCTATTATTAATATGTGTTTTTGATACTCAATTGTATTTTTTTAATAAATTTTTTTAAAATTAAAAAATTTTTACCTTTACGTACAAAATACGTTTATATATATTATAATAATTTGAATAATTAAAATTTATAAAATCATGAAAAATTCCATTCTCCTTGCTTTCATTTTTGTAATGTTAATTGCATACAATCAGGTTTATTCGCAATGTACAGGATGCGGTACTTCTTATTCTACCGGAAATATAGGGAATTTAAATGTTACAACTGGTAAAGTTTGTATTTCGGGTACAGTTACTGCCGGAACTATTATGGTGCAGGGTGGCGCTACACTATGTATTGATGGAACGTTAACAGCAACTTCTATTGGAACAAGTGGAGAGTGGGCTAAAGTTAATATTCTGTCAACAGGAAATGTTACCTTGACAGGAGCTTTGAATGCTGTTAATATCAGTGGCGCCAATACCACGTTTGTTATTGACGGTTCATTAACTTTAACACAAGGTAATTTTTATAGTTCAGGTGAACCGAATACACTTACAAATAACGGAACGATGAATGTTGCCGGTATTATTAATATTAGTGGTACATCAACTAATTTTGTTAATAATGGAAAATTAGATTGTAACGGAACTCAGGGAAATAATACTACTCAATTTAAAAATAACAGCGGAGGATGTACATATTGTTCATCAACGCCCTGTTATTGGACAAATAAATCTTCTGCCAGTTGTATGGTCTTATCAGCCAATGCCGGCAATGCACAAACTACCTGTACAAATGCTGTAACACTGGGCGCAAGTACTGTAGCTGGTGGTGGTACGCCGCCCTATACTTATAAATGGGCTTCGAATGTTGTCGGATTTTCTTCTACTCTTGAAAAGCCATCAGTAACTCCAACCGCAACGACAACCTATACAGTGACCGTCACCGATGCATCAACTCCTATTAAAGGTACAGCTATTAGCAGCGTAGTGATTACTTTAGATTGTACACCTTCTGCTAATGCAGGAACTCCGATAACAATATGTGACGGAACAATTATAACTCTTGGTGGTAGTCCAACCGGCATAGGAGGAAGAAGCCCTTTGACATATAGTTGGTCTTCAAATCAGGGAGGATTTACTTCCAATACAGCCAATCCTATTGCTACACCTTCGGTCAATACAATTTATTCTGTAACCGTTACTGAAAACGGTGGGTTGACTGCTACAGGCAGTGTAAATATAAATGTAAAAAATGTAATTCTAAGTGCAGATCCTGCAGAATCTATTTGTATCGGTGATAGTACTACTTTAATTGCCTCCGGCTCCGGACAAATATATTTATGGAGTACAGGTGCTGATTCTACGAATATTTTGGTTAAACCTACTCAAACAACAACATATACTGTTACCTCTACAAAGATTGATGGTTCAGGTTTAACCGCATGGTATTATAATAGTCGAAACGGGAGCGGTGCTGGTGCTCAGGGATCAACACCTATGGGAAGTAGAATAGATACAATTGTAAATCTTATCACAACGGCAAACAATGAAATTCCTCCTCAAGGCAATGGTGTTGCCGGAATGACTTCTGATAACGGGTGGGTCGTCCGGTGGAGTGGTTTTGTTGTTGCACCGGTTACAGGAACATATACTTTTTATTTAAACTATAATAATTATGCCTATCTGTATATGAATGGTGCACTTCTCATTAATGGGAATACAAATGGAAATACAGGCACTGGAACTCCTGCTGCTCTTGAATCGTCAGCGACCATTACACTTACCAAAGGTCAGTTTTATCCCATACATATTCAAATGACACAAGATAATGATGCCGGTGCTCAATGTACCTTTTCTTGGCAATATAAAGGTCAGGCAAAACAAATTGTTCCTAAAACATTTTTGTATCCTTATAATCAAGGGTATGCTCCCGGATTATATGTTGAATATTATGATGCAGGAACGGATGGTGGACCAAATCCAGCTAATGCTCTATCTTCTCAAACCGGAGTGGGTTGGTTGAATAATTTAGGCACTGCTTTCAATTGGGGAACTGGAAGACCTGCAAATTCATCTTTAACTGCAGATGATACATGGGGGATCAGATATAATGGGTTTATTACGCCCCCCGCTTCAGGTACTTATACTTTCTGGGTGAAAGCAGACGATGCAAAAAAATTATTGGTGAATAATCAAATGGTAATTGATAAATGGATCAATAATGATTGGGGTTCCTGGTTCTCCGGAACAATTGATTTAACTGCTGGAATAAAATATCCCTTTAAATTTGAATATGGTGACTATGTGGGTGGAGCAGATGTTCAGCTTCAATGGGAAACAACCGGACTTAGCAGACAAGATATTCCTTCAACAGTATTCACTACTTCTAATGTATCACCCTTCTGTTCAAATACAAAAAGTGTTATTGTTACAGTAAATCAATTACCTGTTCCAACTATTGGAGGACCTGCTCAGGCATGTAAAGGGTCTGTTAACAATATATATTCCACGCAATTAAATATGACAAATTATATTTGGAATATTTCGTCAGGAGGAACAATTACAAATGGAGGAGGAAATTCAGATAATTCAGTTGCCATTACCTGGAATGATGAAGGGGTCCAAACTGTCAGTGTGAGTTATATTAATGGTAATGGATGTAAAACGGCAAATCCAACCATAAAAAATATATTTATTAATTCATTACCAAAAATCTTTTCCGTCGGGGCATTAGTATCAAGCTACTGCCAAAATTCAGGAGGTGTTGAAATTACTTTGTCAGGTTCCGAAGTAGGAATAAATTATCAATTAAAAAAAGACGGATTAAATGATGGTTCTCCTGTTTCAGGTACTGGTTCGCCATTGACATGGACAGGCAAACTTGCCGGAACGTATACGGTTATTGCTACCAATGCCACTACCAATTGTGTGAACAACATGACCGGCAGTGTGACCATTGCAGAGAATTCATTACCTACTGCTTTTGGGATGGGTTCAACCGCAACCACTTATTGTCAAAGCTCTTCAGGTGCTGATGTATATTTGTTAAGTTCAGAAGCCGGCGTAAATTACCAGTTGCAAAAGGGCGGTGTGAATGATGGATCACCGTTAGCCGGCACAGGCACTCAACTAACATGGACTGGTAAACTTGCCGGAACCTATACGGTAATTGCGACCAATGCCACTACCAATTGTGTGAACAACATGACCGGCAGTGTGACCATTGCAGAGAATTCATTACCTACTGCTTTTGGGATGGGTTCAACCGCAACCACTTATTGTCAAAGCTCTTCAGGTGCTGATGTATATTTGTTAAGTTCAGAAGCCGGCGTAAATTACCAGTTACAAAAAGGTGGTGTGAATGATGGATCAGCGTTAGCCGGCACAGGCACACAATTAACATGGACTGGCAAACTTGCCGGAACATATACGGTTATTGCCACCAATGCCACTACCAATTGCGTGAACAACATGACCGGCAGTGTGACCATTGCAGAAAATGCGTTGCCAACAGCTTTCGGAGTAGGTTCAACTGCATCAACTTATTGTCAGAGTTCAACCGGTTCGGATGTTTATTTATTAAGTTCAGAATCCGGCGTCAATTATCAGTTGCAAAAGGGTGGTGTGAATGATGGATCAGCATTAGCAGGAACAGGCACTCAATTAACATGGACCGGTAAACTTGCCGGAACGTATACGGTTATTGCCACCAATGCTACGACCAATTGCGTGAACAACATGACCGGCAGTGTGACCATTGCAGAAAATGCGTTGCCAACAGCTTTCGGAGT
>CAYVNP010000003.1:0-50722 GCA_964452905.1 uncultured Bacteroidales bacterium | reverse complement strand
GGTGGTGTGAATGATGGATCAGCGTTAGCCGGCACAGGCACACAATTAACATGGACTGGCAAACTTGCCGGAACATATACGGTTATTGCCACCAATGCCACTACCAATTGCGTGAACAACATGACCGGCAGTGTGACCATTGCAGAAAATGCGTTGCCAACAGCTTTCGGAGTAGGTTCAACTGCATCAACTTATTGTCAGAGTTCAACCGGTTCGGATGTTTATTTATTAAGTTCAGAACCCGGCGTCAATTATCAGTTGCAAAAGGGTGGTATGAATGATGGATCAGCATTAGCAGGAACAGGCACTCAATTAACATGGACTGGTAAACTTGCCGGAACCTATACCGTTATTGCCACCAATGCCACTACCAATTGTGTGAATAACATGACAGGCAATGTGACCCTAATTGAGAATAGTCTTCCTTCTCCATTTACTTTTAATTCAGGTGCATCAAGTTATTGTCAGGGTTCAGGAGGTGCTAGTATTACGTTATTAAATTCAGAAACAGGCGTTAATTATCAGTTGGTTAAAGATGGCTTAAATGATGGTTCAATACTACAAGGTAACGGTTCACCTTTAACTTGGCAAGGTAAATTAGTCGGAACGTATACAGTTGTTGCTACAAACGCCACAACCAATTGTTCGAATAACATGACAGGAAGTATTGTACTTACGGAAGATCCTTTGCCAACAGCTAATGCCGGTTCAGACCAAGAAATATGTTTAAATAAGTCTGCTACACTTGCAGCATTATCAGGTCAGGGAATTTATAAATGGAATACAAATGAAAACACATCAACCATTAAGGTTTCGCCAGCAACAACAACAACTTATACATTGACAGTTACCAGTCTGAAAGGATGTACAGATACCGATGAGTCTGTTGTTACTGTAAATCCTTTGCCATCAGCGGATTTCAGCGCCACCCCGTTAGAAGTGAATACTGGTAATGCAGTTAATTTTACTTCTTCCAATACAACGAATGTTTCATCATGGAAATGGGAGTTCGGTGATAAAGAATCAAGCAATGATATTACTTCTACATCTCATATTTATAAGGATGCAGGAATATATAATGTAACTTTAACCGTTACGAGTTCTAAAGATTGCGAAAAGGTATATTCAAAACCCAACTATATTACTGTAATAGAACCAACCAAAATCTGGGTTCCGACAGCATTTAGTCCGAACGGGGATGGAAGCAATGATGTGCTTTTTATTTTAGGTGAGTTCAAATCCATGCACCTTGATATTTACAATCAGTGGGGAATTCATGTTTTTACATCAGATAATCAATCTATGGGTTGGGATGGAACTTTTAAAGGCAAAGAACAACCTGAAGGTAATTACACATATATTATTAATGCATATAATTTTTCTGATAAAAAAATTATTGAACAAGGATCTATTACGTTGATTCGCTGATTTATTAATTAATTTGTCAAATATATGTCTCTATTTGTTTGAGAATACTAATTATGTAAATAAGGATTATTTAGTATTTCCGAATAAATAAATGCTTTTTTCAGGTCAAAACCTGAAATGTAATCAGGATTCATTTCTGTTTCAGAAGAATAAACCAATGCTTGTTGTTTGATAGAAGGGATTGATGAATCACCCGGCATTGAAGAATTTGTAAAAGTATTTTCTTTTATTTTTTTGGAGGATAAAGAATGTTTCGATTTAACAGCTTCTGCTTTTTTTTCGATAATAGTTGATGAAACAGGTTGGATTTGATAGTCCTTTAGAAGTTCGTCAAAAAGTGACTTTACGGTTGGTTGCTCATTTGATATTTGTTCTTCAGCTTGTGGATGTAGTTCCGGTTTTGGAGGTGTTTGAACCGTTTTTTTCGCATTTGAGTTTTTATAAATTTTATATACAACCCATAATAAAATGAGAATTATATAAATAACCTTTTTTTCCATATGTGTGTTTTTAAATTGTTTTGAACTGACAATAATTATTTATTTGCTTTGCGTTTCACTTTATTAGCTTGGTGAATAAAGATTGCTTTGTACCATCTGACAATAAAAAATTCTTTTTTATTATAATTATATCGTTCAGCTTCGCGCATTTTTCTCTTCATTTCTCTTTTTGTTTTTGCAGTCTGCTGATCATAATGTTTTTCAAGTGCTTTTTCATAATCACCCATCCGTTCCGCCTGTCGTTTCTCTTTTATTTTATCAACCAGCTCTTGATTTTTCATTGCAGCTTTTTCCATTCGTCGTTGTGAGTTACATGAAATGAATAGGAATATAATTAAAAAAGAGGAAAATAAAATTAATATCCGCTGTGCCATCATTATAATTTTAGGGTAAAAATACGAAGTTTTTAAATTGATAATTTATTTACAAAAATATGTTTGATTTTTAAAAATATGTATTATATTTGTAATAAATAATAACTTTTTTTTCAAAAGACTCTTCTGCCAAAGAGTCTTTTTATTCTTTTATATCAATACCAAACAATTATGGCAAATGTACGATATTTTACCGAAGAGGGTTTGAAAAAACTCAAAGACGAACTTGAACAAATGATCAATGTTGAACGTCCGGCAATATCAAAAATGATTGCTGAAGCACGGGATAAAGGTGATCTGTCAGAAAATGCCGAATATGATGCTGCTAAACAAGCGCAAGGAATGCTTGAACTCAAGATCAACAAGATGCAGGAAGTAATCAGTGAAGCACGTGTACTGGATGAAAGTAAAATTGATATTTCAAAGGTTTCGATCATGACAACAGTACGGATAAAAAATATTGCAAATAAATCCATCATGAATTACATGATTGTTTCTGAAGATGCTGCTGATTTGAAAACCGGAAAGATTTCTGTAAACTCACCAATAGCGAAAGGTTTGCTTGGGAAAAAAGTGGGTGAAAAAGTTGAAATTGCAGTCCCTGCAGGTAAACTGAATTTTGAAATCATTGAAATTTCCAAATAATAATATTTATATTACTTGAATATATGTCGAGTATTTTCACAAAAATTATCAATGGGGAAATTCCTTGTCACAAAGTAGCAGAAGACAAAGATTTTTTTGCTTTCTTAGATATTAATCCACTGGCAAAAGGACATACGCTTGTAATTCCAAAGAAAGAAGTGGATTCTATTTTTGAACTGGATGATGAAACCTATAAAAATCTTTTTTCGTTTGCAAAAAAAATAGCACATGGAATAGAAAAAGTGATCCCCTGCAAAAAAGTTGGTATTGTTGTCATAGGACTTGAAGTACCCCATGCACATATACATTTAATTCCTATCAATCATATTTATGATACGGAATTCAGTCGCCCTAAACTGAAATTATCACAAGAAGAATTTACGGAGATCAAAGAAAAAATTTCCAGCGCATTAGTTTAAGTTACCCCATATAAACACCTGATTATACAGGAAAATTTATTTTATTATCTGTTTTTAATTAATAGGTAATGATTTTATACCGCTGTTGATTCATGTTTTCATCTGAAATGAGAATGAAATAAACACCTTGATTCAGTTGCTTTGTGATGATAATTTCTTTTTCGGATGAAAGTTTGTTAAATAATAATCTTCCGTTGATATCATATAATTCTGTCAAACTGCCTGTATTTTCAGGAATAGAAACATGAATGGTCTTTTCGGAGGAACTGAAGTAAACAGAATTAGTCTGTTTTGAATTTTTATCCTGAACTGAAGTTGGGCATGCGGACGGGTCAATGACAGCATAGACTGGCGTCCGGGTACATTGAACACCCGTTCCTGTTGATACTCGCCAATTGTAAAAAAACGGGTACCAGGGTTTGTCCTTCATCCAAGTCGGGTCAGTGGTTGTAATGGAGATGACACCATTCACGGTATATGGGTAAACAATGGCATCTGAATTTTCATTGTCATGCTGTAGATTGAATGTGCCATCGGCTTTCATTCTGTAACCGGTCCCTTTATTCAACGAAACATTGACAGGTATTCTGTTTTGCCCGGTAATGATCATGCTTACTGGTGAACTGCCCAACAGTTTGCCGGATGCATCATAGATTTTTATGGTCAGCGGTCCACCTGCATCAGCTGTGAATACAGTAACGGAATCAATCTTCACCTGTTGAAGTACATCGAATACAAGTCCTCGCGAGGGATATCTATTGTCATTCCATACATTGGGGCCTTTGGTTTTCTTCCCCACATAATAAATTTTACTCGATATATCTTCAACGTAGAAGACAGTATTTATATATATATTAGTAGAATATGTTTTGCCGGAATAAATGGAAGAACCGTTTTGGGGCACTGTAAACCAATCATACTGATAATTTCCATTTACTGCAAGGTTAGCTGTTCCTGCTTCACAGATCGTATCGTGTTTAACGTTTAGCAAAGATGAGGTGATCACAACTTCATCCGACTGACTTGCACAACTCCCCCCGCTTATGGTTACCCTGTATATTCCTGCCTGACTTGTTTTTAAAGAGGGTGATGTTTCATTCAAAATAATATTATTGTCTTTTACCCAAGCGTAGGTGAAGCTGTTGTCTGTTTCACCGGAAGGTAGAGTGATTATAGCTGTCTTACAAATATTTTTATCAAGACCCATATCAGCATGAATAGTATTGGAAACAGTAGTTTCATCTGACAATATACAACCTGCAGAATCAACCGTCACTTTATATTTTCCGGGCTTATCAACCGTAAGTGTCGGGCTGTCGGTACCGGTTGGTACACCGTCTTTATACCAATAAAACTTACGGTTGATTGCATTTAATCCTGCATTCAGAGTGATGGTTGACTTGCCACAAAGGTTTTTATTTTCTTCCAGTTGTGGCGATGAACAATGCTGATTGAGCACATCGATGGGGTTGGCGCTGACAATAAAATCATCAAACCAAATATAGCAGTCAACACCGGGGGCCCATTCAGCACCTGATCCTCCATGAAAGGTTGAAAAGTATAGGTTGTCCACCTTACTGCCATCGGTAACAAATTTAATTCCTGTTTTTAAGATCGCATGATTACCGTTGATCCAAATTTCCACTTCCCCGTTATGGCTGGTATCAGAGTTGATCTTCACACGTTCAACTACATTATACCATTTCCCTTTTTCAAACATCACATTGGTTCCGTCCGGATTCAGCAAGTCATGATCGTCACCGCACAAATTTATTTTATCCATATGATAAAGATACAGCACGGCTTTGCCGGCAGGGCGCCACATGAGACGTGCCGTGAACCCGTTGCTGCCTGTACATACCTCACACCCGCTACACCTGTCGCCACCGCTTAAACCGGGCAGTTTGCCACCCTGACTGGTTCCACCCCAGCTGAAATTATCACTGAAGCGCAACCAGTATGACATGTAATATTGATCAGCAGGAGCAACGATGAGTGGTGCCTGAGCGCCTGAATTGGCGGTGCCCCAACCGGCAGCAGGATAAAAGATACGTAATGAATTTGAACCATTGTGAGCATACATATTATCAATGTAGGCACGTTGCTGGTCAAACCCATCCACCCACGGAACAGTGAATCCCTCTGCCTGCCAGCTTACTTGAGTATATTCTGTTCCATTCGGAATATTCTCAAACCCATATTTTATAGCCGGTTGAGCTAGTAAAGCCCTGCTGTATAAAAACAGCATAACCCAAAAAATATAATGGATTGTTTTCATGGTATAAGATTTTATTACAAAGGTATAGGATATAAATTTTTGGCAAAGAATATATTTGAATAATAATTTATTTTTTCAGACCTTTATAAAAAAAACAAAATGACACGAACAATATTATTATTAATTTTCATACTTGTTTTATTTTGCAAAGGATACTCTCAGGACAATCCTGTCAAGTTCTCCGGATATACACAGGGAACAACCTATTCCATAACCTACTTTGATAAATACGCAAGAGATTTTAAACCCGAGATTGAAAAAATACTGAAGGATTTTGATCATTCTGTGTCGCTCTGGGATTCAACGTCAATCATCTCTCGGATAAACCGCGGGGAAGAAAATTGTTTAGTGGATGCGTATTTTAAATTTTGTTTTGAAAAAGCAATTGAGGTATCATCGTCAACTGACGGGGCTTTTGATATTACCGTGGGACCACTGGTCAATGCATGGGGATTCGGTTTAAAGAAAAAAGGGAAAGTGGATAGCGCTATGATTGACAGCTTGAAACATTTTGTCGGATATCAATTGGTTTCATTAAAAAATAAAAAAGTAATAAAAAAGGATCCTCGTATTCAAATTGATCTGAACGCACTGGCGCAAGGTTATTCGGTTGATTTAATCGCTGATTTTTTAAAATCAAAAAAGATCAAACGTTTTTTGGTTGAGATTGGCGGTGAGGTTTATGCGAACGATCCAAAACCCAATGGGGATTTGTGGAAAGTAGGCATTGAAAAGCCGGTAGTGGAAGAAGGGAGTGAAAATGAACTTAAAGCGATTGCTTTAATTAAAAATATTGCCATCAATACATCAGGGAATAATCATAAATTTTTTATTGAAAACGGGATCCGGTATTCGCATGAAATCAATCCTAAAACCGGATATCCTGCTCGTAACACATTGTTGAGCGCAACAGTTTTTGCTAAGGACTGTATTACGGCAGATGCCTATGCTACTGCTTTCATGGTGATGGGTTTAGAGAAAACAAAATTGTTTTTAGAAAAACATGCTGAATTGATGGCTTACCTGATTTATTCTGATGAAAAGGGGAATTATCAGATTTATCAATCAGAAAAATTAAAGGGTATGATCACTTCTATGGAATAAAAAAAGCGTCATTACTGACGCTTCTTTATTGATGAGCAAAATATTTATTTTTTTATAATTTTAACTTTTGAAGCAGTTCCGTTTTCTGATATTTCCAAGAAGTAAACACCATCGGGTTGTTCGGAAATATTTAAGTTAATTGTATTTCCATTCATGTTCTTTTGTTCAATTACAGTTTCGCCTAACACATTTATGATTTTTACATTTGCATTTTTGAGTTGATTATCCAGCGTAATGTTAACAGCCCCTTTGGTAGGATTAGGATAAACAATAATATTTTGAATAGCATTTTGTTCCTGAATACCCACAGAGTTATCAATTGTTAAATCTGTACCATTGTCCGTACCGGTTGAAACAGCTTGATTGGCAACCACCCTGATTCTATAACCTGTTCCATTTGCTGTATTCTGTGGTATAGTTGCTGCAATCGTACCTGCAGTTGCACCAGCTAAATTGCCAATATTTACCGGATTCGCAAAATTACCACTTGCATCTGATAATTGTGCTGTGAATGTATTGTTTTTATAAAATGATCCTGTCCCTTTTGTGAATGGGACATTAACTGTTGCTCCCGGATTGAATGATGTTGTTTGCAGTGCAGAAGTAGAAATGGTCGGAGCAGTTGATGGCAACCAGTTAATATCTATGCCGGTTAAATTACCGGTAGTACCTGCAGTATAATTAGCAGGTGTTTGATGATCAATGTTCGGACCTTTAACAAAACTAAAAGAAGTGACAAATTTACCTGTTGTCAAGCTTTTTCCCCATGCAAACTCAACCCAAACTTTATAAGGTCCATCAGGAACCAAATTACCTAAAACTCCTACACCAACAATATCTGATCCAAGCCATGTTGTGGTATTCAATCCTTCAGTAGTATTTGTAGCAGAAGTAACTGCATCAACAACATTTGATGATGATTTTGAAGTCCATGTTGCAAGATGATCCAGATCACTACTTTTGGAAGTTGCTCGAAGCGTTTTAATAAATGTACCTGCACTTGATTCCACCCAAACACTAAGAACATGTTTAGGTGTATATCCGGTGGAGGATGAGGTTGTAAATTTAAAAGTTAAATTACCTCCGGTTTGAGCGATTCCATTTGTAGATGCAGAGAATACAAATAATATTATCACTACGATTGAAAAATAGAATGTAATTGTTTTCATATGATGAATTTTAAAAAGTATTTATAAAACAAATATATAATTTAAATTTCAATTACCTATACATTACGTTTTTTATCATTTGATTTTTTGATATATGTCAAGAAAAAAAATAATTTAGAAATATTTGATTTCATTTATCATTTACAAGGATATAATTATCATTGTATCAGTAGAGGATTTTAATTCTTGAATTAAAAATCCAAGGTATTCACTGCAGATTGATGTGATAAGCAAATCAGAATATTGTATATTTGGACAGTTGTTGTACATTGATTGCAGTTAAATATAAATAATATTGTATTATTAAGACACTCCACTTTTTATAAGTATAAATTTAAAAAAACGAAACATGAAAACATTAATTCTTTCTCTCGCAGCACTGTTTATCAGCATTACATCCGGATTTGCTCAGGATGCCGAAGGATGTAAAGATCATCCATTGCTTTCTCGTATGCCCGATTATGTTATTTCTGAATGTACTCAAAATTATAGTCAATTGGATTTTTATAATTCCACAGGGGGGGATGAAAAATATGAAGGACAACTTAGTTATAGCTGGTATATTTTCAATACAGAATCAGGTCATACAGAACCAAGTTATTTTCAAATAATTAAAAACTATGCAAATGCAATCATTAAAATTGGCGGTAAGAAAATTTATGAAGATAATAATATTGGTTGTTATGAATTGAAAAAAAACGGGAAAGAATATAAAATAAAAGTTTCGTGTACCAATAGTAGTGACATTTTGCTGTATGTCCTCGAAATGGAATCCATGAAACAGGAAATTACAGCCAATGAAATGCTGGAAGCTTTAAATAAAGACGGTTATATTGCTTTGAATATTCTTTTTGAAACCGGTAAATCAACCATTCAAAAAGAATCACTACCTATCATTGACAAAATATATGAATTGTTAAAAAGTAATTTAACCCTTAAGATCAGTATTGAAGGTCATACCGATAATGTAGGTGATGCAGCGAGTAATAAAAAACTTTCAAATGATCGTGCAAAAGCTGTAATGGATGCTCTTGTGGCTAAAGGCATTTCTATTGCAAGATTGTCGTTTGTCGGTTGGGGGCAAGATAAACCTGTTGCGGATAATCGCTCTGAAGCAGGCAGAGCGCAAAATAGACGGGTTGAAATTGTAAAAAAATAGTGATTCAAAAATAAGAAATAATATTGCAGAAGTTTACGAATTTTATCAAAAGGCATTCGTCCGAGACAATAATAATTATCATTTATTTATCTCCTAAAGGCCAATAAATCTTACAATGATTCAAAAATAATCTTTGAATAAAATTGATCTGGATCAGAAGCAAAACATGAATTCAAAGCTCAATCGAAAACACAATTTTTTTTCCGTAAAAGAATTTTGCGAATTGATGTATTGGAGAGCCATCAAGTTGTTCAGAAAAAAATTAAATAATGATCATTACAAATTTTTTTATACGACCTATTTCTCTTTACCTGAAGAATTTTATGATCATAAAAATATTTTAGATATAGGCTGCGGTCCGAGAGGATCCTTAGAATGGGCTGATAATGCAAAACAACGAATAGGTGTTGATCCATTGGCGGAAAAATATATGGACTTGGGAGCAAAGGAACATCGCATGGCATACGTTAATGGGTATGTTGAAAATCTTCCGTTTCCGGATAATTCTTTTGATATCATCAGTTCATTCAATTCACTTGACCATGTTGATAATATTGAAGCAGCTTGTCATGAAATAAAAAGGACTTTAAAAGTCGGTGGACTTTTTTTATTGATCGTTGATATTCATCAATACTCAACATTGACTGAACCGCAAACAATGAACTGGAAATTTGTTATGCATCATTTTTCGGATTTTGAAATACTGGAAGAAAGACGTTTGGAACGTATTTATAGAAATAAAATATATTGGAATCTGAGACTGAATAAAAAGATGGATGATCAAACTAAAATGAAAGGTGTATTGGTAGCTAAATTAAAAAAAAGGGTAGGAATATTTTACTCCGGATACATTATTGTATAATGGATTAAAAGCACTTTTTATAACATTTATGCAAATAGTAAAAATTGGTTTTTGGTGTAATTAATTTATGATAAAATAGTAACTTTACGGAGTAATCATTTTTAAAAGATGTTAAAAACAATTTTGATTGTTGGGTTGGGAAGTTTTATTGGCGGTTCATCACGTTATATTGTGAACATTTATGCACAGAAATATTTTCTCACGTCATTTCCTGCCGGAACCTTAATTGTTAATATTGTCGGGTGTTTACTGATAGGTATTTTCTGGGGATTATCAGAAAAAGGGGATATCCTGTTACCTGAATGGAGGATGTTTCTCACCACCGGATTCTGTGGCGGATTCACTACTTTCTCCTCATTCTCTTATGAAAGCATGGCTTTACTTCGTGACCGCGAATTTTTCTTTTTTAACATGAATGTTTTTTTAAGTCTTATCATTGGCTTTGCAGCAACGTATATCGGGTTTATTGCAATACGTTTTATATTTAAATAAGTAAAATATGAAAATGAAAAAAGCAAAGAGTCTGAAAATATACATCAATGAAACAGATAAACTCGAACACACGCCATTGCATGAGGCAATCGTATTTGCAGCCAAACATGAACATTTATCGGGCGCAACTGTTACACGCGGCATCATGTCGTTTGGACCTTCCAGCAGAATACATACGTTGAAAATAGCTGACCTGACGGACAGTCTTCCAGTAATTATTGAAATTATTGACGATGCCCAAAAGATAGAATCATTTCTTTCAAAACATGCTGACATGTTTGACAAAATTTATAAAAACGGATTGATCGTTTTATCGGAAGTTGAAGTGTTTCAATAAAATAAATGGTATTGAATTCAAAAAAATATAAACGTATTATTTATTTTCGAGATTTTCAATTCTTTTTAAAAGAACGTCTATTTGTCTTTGTTGCAAAGCAATTATTTGTTGTTGATCCTGAATTGCCTTTACCATTGGCGCAATGAAGTCAGTATACCTTAGACTGAGGATATGATCTTTATCCTCACCTATATTTAGAATATTATTTTCAGTGCCAATCAAAGATTTAATATCCTGAGCTATAAAACCGAAATTGATTTTATCATTACCGGTATTCATCAGATATTGTACAGGTTTGAGTTTTAAAATAAAATCAAGCCCACTTGTGATAGGTTTAATATTTTTTTTATAACGGACATCTGATAAATTGGACCAAGCAACGGCTCCACCAATTACAGAAACAGAATTGTTACCTATTCGGACTTTATTATCGGCATCAACCCTGGCATAATACCCGATAGCAGTGGCATTTGTAAGTGTCCCAGAGGTGCAACCAGCTTCGTATCCAATAAACGTATTATTAGAACCGGATGTGTTTGCATATCCTGAGTAATTACCAAATCCAGAATTATTATCCCCTGTTGAAAGATATAATGAATAAAATCCATTGGCATCATTGTGTGTTCCGGATGTGTTAGCTTGTAAAGCATTATAACCAACAGCCGTATTGTAGCTCCCCGTATTTGAATTAAGGGCGGAAACGCCTTGGGCGGTATTATAATTACCGGATACATTATTTACAAGAGCATTGACACCGATGGCTGTATTATAGCTCCCATCTTGATTTTTATACATACTTTGTAAACCGTTGGCAGTATTTTGAATACCCGAAGAATTATAATAAAGTGATGTTACGCCAATTGCTGTATTTGCATCACCGGATGAGTTAGAATACATTGCCTGATCACCAATGGCTGTATTATTACGTCCTGTATTATTTGCCGGAGTTCCGCTTCCTTTAAGTGCTTCAAATCCCAAAGCGGTATTAAAGGTATTACGTCCAGTTGTTCTGTTATCAGCATAATACATAGCATTATAACCAACAACTGTGGAACGGTGATTGGCTTTGTTCCATCGTAAAGCTGAATTACCTATAGCAATACTATAATTACCGGTTGTATTTTCAAGAAGAGAAGCATAACCGACAGCAGTATTAGCTCCACCTGTTGAGTTCATCTGAAAAGAAGCAGAACCGATGGCAGTATTCATATTCCCTTCAGTATTATTATACATAACTCCATTGCCGATGGCAGTGTTTTCTGCACCAATCGTGTTATAATAAAGTGCTTGATTGCCAACAGCAACATTACTATAACCGGTTGTGTTAGTATACAAGGTTTGATAACCGAGTGTATTATTATTGCTGCCGGTCGTATTGGAAAAAAGTGTTTGATCCCCAATGGCTGAATTATAACGTCCTGTATTATTACCGGGTGTTCCGCTTCCTTTTAATGCTTCGTATCCTAATGCAGTATTATAGGTTTCCCTTGGGGAAGAAGTGCGGTTGTCGGCATTATACATTGCATAATAACCTATTGCTGTTGAACGATTGTTAGTAATATTGGAATACAATGAATAGTACCCATAAGCCACATTTGAACTACCTGTTGTATTTAAATTAAGAGTACCAAAGCCATTTGCCGTATTGTAACTACCTGTCTGATTACTTGCTAAAGAGCCGTCACCTGAAGTAGTATTATAGCTACCGGTCGTATTGGAAGACAACGCGTTACTACCTATAGCAGTATTACTGTTTCCCGAAGAATTAGACCATAATGCTTGAGACCCATTTGCAGTATTATTACTTCCTCCTACATTATACATTAATGAATTAAAACCTGTTGCTGTATTACTAATTCCCGTTGTGTTTGTCAACATGGACTGGCTACCATAAGCTGTATTGCTTGCGCCACTCTGATTACCAGAAAGAGAATTATAACCAGTTGCAGTATTATTAAAACCGGTAGTATTATTATAAAGAGAATGGTATCCATTTGCTGAATTATTATACCCCCATGTATTTGAAAACATTGCCTGATCACCAATTGCAGTATTATAACGTCCTGTATTATCACCGGGTGTTCCACTTCCTTTTAATGCTTCATAACCCACTGCTGTATTATAGGTTGATCTTCCGGATGAACGATCATCTGCGTAAAACATTGCTTGAAATCCTATAGCTGTTGAACGGCTATTTGCTTTATTAAAAGCCAATGAATAGTTCCCAATTGCTGTATTAGTTTCTCCGGTTGTATTATTATACATTGCTTCTTCTCCGATAGCAATATTACCTGTTGCACTTTCATTTGAAAAAAGAGCTGTATGACCAATGGCAATATTATTGGACCCTGTTTGATTATGATAAAGAGACATGAACCCTATAGAAGTATTTCCCAATCCATAAATATTATTATACAATGCCAAACTGCCTATACTCGTATTTTTATAACCTATAGTGTTATTAAATAATGTTAGATGACCTATGGCTACATTATTTCTTCCATTAAGCATATTTGTGGGATTTGTTTTGTTCATTGACATAAAACCAATAGCTGTATTGTTGATGTTATCATCTCCCGAGCCATTGTTTTGTGAGGATAATGCATTGTCTCCAATAGCAATTGAGTTATTGCCTGATGTATTTGAAGTCAAAGCGCCTGAGCCAATTCCGATATTGGCTCCACCACTGGTGTTAGTATAAAGGGCTGCATCACCGATACCTATATTTGAAGTTCCTGTAGTATTAGAAAATAAAGTCATATATCCAAAAGCAGTATTGGCATTCCCTGTGGTATTTGATTTAAGCGCATTGGCTCCGTTAGCAGTATTATAATTTCCTAATGTATTGTCATGAAGTGATTGCCATCCGGTTGCCGTATTATAACCGCCGTCAGTATTTGAATATAATGAAGTAAATCCTATAGCAGTATTTCTGTGACCGGTTGTATTAAAACGAATAGATGCATCTCCGATCGCAGTATTTTGGCTGCCAGAAGTATTATTCTGAAGGGCACTAAAACCAATAGCAGTATTATCGGTACCTGTTGTATTTTGATTGAGGGCTGATTGACCTAATGCTGTGTTTTGCCATCCTGTTGTATTTGAAAGTAATGATAATGATCCAACAGATGTATTTGAATTACCGGTTGTATTTAATAGTAATGTCCGATAACCCAAAGCTGTATTATCAGCCCCAGTTGTATTTGAATTTAAGGACTGGTGACCAACAGAAACATTAGAATATCCTGTTGTATTGGAATATAATGCACCGGAACCAATCCCTATATTTGAACCGCCAGTGGAATTAGTATACAGCGCAGCTTCCCCAATTCCAATATTTGAGGTTCCAGTAGTATTAGATTTTAATGCCTGATAACCTAAGGCCGTGTTATTCGCACCCGTTGAATTCAGATTCAAAGATTGATGCCCAATAGAAACATTTGAATTGCCAGTTGAATTGGAATATAATGCGCCTGAGCCAATACCAATATTGGTTCCACCGCTGGTGTTTGTATAGAGCGCAGCTTCGCCGATGGCAATATTGGATGTTCCGGTTGTATTGGAATAACCGGAAGTATAACCAATAAAAACACTATTATTATTACTTAAATCATCATTTTTCCCTGCATTTTCGCCAATAAAAACAGAATTACCTGAATTTAAAATTTCAATTTGACCTTTGGTTGTTATTCGTGTTCTAATTATATTAAATGTGCGGATATCCAAAGACTGATTATCAGTGGTACCTAAAAAATGAGTTCCATTTGTTGTACCTGAATTACCTGTTAAGTTCCAACCAATGCCTGACCCTGAAAGGAATTTTGTCCAAGATGATCCATTGTAATAATAAAAACCATTTCCGGTTGGACCATTAGCCGTGACATAGATCATCAACCCTTCTGTAAGACCGGATGTTGGTCGGTTATCGTAATCAATACGGGGTATTAGTATGCCTTTATCCGTTGCTTTAATATCAAGCATGGCATTTTGATCAGGTGCAGACCCATCTGTATTAATACCAATATTTTGTGCATTAATACTAACACACAGTAAAAACATACTGAAAATGAATAGTAAGATTGTTTTCATAGATTATATTTTTATTCAAATAACTATATTTATTTAGAAAGAAAATATAGTTGGTTTTATAGTGTTTATCCTTTGGTTAATTACAAATATACAAAGTATTTAATGAAAATCTATGTATGATTTCATCAAAAAATTAAAAAATCATTATTAAGCATTTTATTTTTTAACAAATAGTATTTGAAAAAATAAAAATAAAATTCTCTTTTCGGCAGTTTTATTCAATAAGTTTGTATGGGTTATCGTTAATCCTCTCAACAAGGTTATATTGCTTTAAAGCAAAAGGAAAAAATGAAAAAAAAATATACAAAAATTATTCTTGGGATTCTGGCTTGTTTGATTGTTTTGTTGGTTTTTCTGGCAATCATCATCGCAAGATATAATAAAGATAAAGTGAAAGAAATTTTTATCAATGGCATAAATAAATATATGTCAACGGACGTTTCTTTTACAGATTTTGATTTATCCCTGCTCGAAAAATTTCCAAATGCATCCTTTCAGTTTAAGAATGTTATCATTAAAGATGCTACACTATTGAAAAAAGATACATTGCTCAAAGCAGGTACAGTATATCTCCAATTCAATATATTCGATTTGATAGATAAAAAATATATCATTAAAGATATTGAAGTGAAAAACGGATTTTCACGAGTTGTGATCTATAAGGACGGTTCCGATAATTATCACTGTCTGAAAAAATCGACTGACTCTACAGATAAGGCATTTGAGATTAACCTGAAAAAGATCGTTTTAAAAAATATGCATATTACTTTCCGAAGTATTTCAAATGATCAATATTATTCATTTTTGGTTAACAACGGTTCATTGAAAGGAAAATTTACAGACAAACAAAGTACCATTCATTCAGATGTTTCTTCATTTATCTATTGCTTAAGATCCAATGGGATCAATTACATCAAGGACAAACAATCGGAAATAGAATTTTCAATGAATACCGATAATGCAAAAGGAAATTATAAAATTACGGATGGCAATATGCAGGTTGGCAACCTTCATTTTACTACCGGCGGATATGTCATTTATCATGATAAAACCAGATATCTTGATTTTCGTTTCATCGGTAAAAAAATTCAATTGCAGACTTTTGTAGAAGAGTTCCCTGAATATTATAAACATTCCCTGAAGGATTACAATTGCAACGGAGAGTTAGCGTTCAACATGAGAGTGAAAGGACATTTTGAAAAAGAAAATCTTCCTGAAATGAGTGTTGCATTCAATCTTAAAGATGCTGATATAAAATATTTGCCCACAGCAGTCGTACTTAAAAATATAGATTTGAAAGGGTTTTACACCACTGGAGCATCCAGCAAACTTGAATCAAATAAATTAATTCTGGAGAATTTTTCAGCTAATCTTGAATCAGGAAATATCAAAGGGAAATACAGTATGAAAAATTTTGTTCATCCCCAGATCGATTTGAAAGCGAGTGCTGACCTTGATCTGCATGAACTCAAAGAATTTATTCCAATGGACACCATTCAATCCGTCAACGGAAAACTTACAATTGACGTGGCTTTTAAAAGCACCCTGGATAATCTGAAAAATTTTACGTCATCTGATTTTATCAATAGCCAGACGGATGGGAAATTAAAATTCAGCAATGTACATTTTACGATTAAGAAAAATCTGTTGAAGTTTACGGATTTTAACTCGGATCTATCATTCAACAACAATGATATTTTTATCAATTCATTCTCAGGAAATATATCCAAAACAAATCTGACTATTCAAGGGGATTTGAAAAATATACTTTCGTTTGTGTTTCTTCCCAATCAGAAACTGACTGTTGACGGTCAGTTGAATTCAAAAATGATAGATCTGAATGAATTGCTGTCAGATAAAAAAACGGATGATGCCGGTACATACAAGCTGATCTTTTCGCCTAATCTTGAACTGAATCTTACATCAAAGATTGATAAAATCATATTCAGAAAATTTACAGGTGAACATCTGACCGGTGAACTGCAATACAAGGATAAAAAATTGTTTTTAAATTCTTTAAAAGGGAATGCGATGGGAGGGGAGGTGGCTGTTTCAGGTATTATTGATGCTACGGATTTAAAAGAAATAACATTGAAATGCGGGGTAGCCGTTAATCGTGCAAACATCACCAAATTGTTTTACCAGATGGAAAATTTCGGGCAAAAAAATCTGACCGACAAAAATATCCGTGGGCTTGCTTCGGCTGATATTACGTTCTCTGCCACCTGCACCCCTGAACTGAAGATCAAACCGGCATCCATCATTGCCACATCAGATGTGACCATTGAACAGGGTGAACTCATAAATTATGAATCCCTGAAAGCATTATCACGCTTCATCAAACTGGATGATCTGATGAATGTTAAATTTTCCACTTTGAAGAATCAGATCGAAATAAAAGACCAGACGATTCATATTCCATCCATGGAAATAAATTCTACTGCATTGAATATTACGCTTACAGGGAAACATACTTTTAATAATGAAATAAATTACAATATTCGTTTGCTCCTCTCGGAGATTCTTTCAAAGAAAGCAAAGAAAGCCAAAAAAGAAAATGAAATTTTCGGTGAAGAAATGGATGACGGATTGGGCAGAACCACATTATATCTCTTGGTAACAGGAACCATGAGTGATCCTGTTTTTAAATACGACAGAAAAGGCGTGAAAGAAAAACTCAAAAAAGATATTAAAAAAGAAAAGCAGAATCTCAGGCAAATTTTAAAAGATGAATGGGGTTTATTCAAAAAAGATTCTACGCTGAAAAAAGATCCGAATAACAATAAAAGCAGCATCCAGGTGATCTGGGACGAAAAGGATGATTAATTGACTATAAGTCAATCAATAATTCCGTCAGATAATAATGATTTGAATGTTTCACATTTTTGGGTGGATACTCATCATAAAGCAGGTTGTAGGTTAACAGAAATGATATTTTTTTTGTGAATTTAAATTTAAGATTCGTTTGTGTTTGTATACGATAATCCTTAAAAAAATTTATTTTTGGCTGATAGTATGATGTATGAATCAAACTGAGTTTTTCGGCAAGTTCCAATTCGAACGACAGATAGCTGCTGATGCGGTGTTCATGGAGAAATGCTTCCCTGTTATTTTCAACTTCATATTCATACATATATAAAACACCTGAATTTAATGCAAGCTTTTCTGTGGAATGAATTCTGAATCTCGGACCTGTTCCCAGCAACCACCTCAGTTCATATCCTCTGTGTTTGTTGGATTGTACTTGTGTAAATGCCTCCCATATAATCCGTTTGGTTAGTTTTCTGTTATACCGTAAATGCAGATAAGTGTTATTCAAAAGTTCTTTACCATCGAGTTTCATGAGATTGTAATTACCCAGAAACATATATATATATTCTGAACATATTTTAAATTCAGACTGGCATTTGCATCAATGATATTGTCTTCATTATCCTCCGTAGATTCAAAAGAAAATTTTGCTTCCGCATGCCAACCTGCCAGATCGCTTGAATCCTCATGAATACGATTTTGTTCAATGTTTAAAATCTGGGAAAAACTTGTTAAGGATAGAAAAAATAAAAAAAAGAGTAAAAAAATAATTTTCATATTTTTTGATTTTCATCAATCAAATATATGACTGTTTTATCAAAATAAAAAAAACTCACTATTCATTATTGTATTTTAAATGACTGAATGATTTTTTCGATTTTGTCATTGGTTTCTTTTGGAACAATCTTTTTTTCAGGATGTTCATCAAACCATGTGAGTGTCTCACGAATCCCTTCTCTGAAAGGAATGGTTGCCTGAAATCCGGGAACAAATGATTTTATTTTTGAATTATCAAACATTGTACTGACAGCTTTATCTCCAAGGAGTGTACCGGTATAAGAATCAAATGTCTTGCAAATAAATTCAGCAGGTATGTGAATCATATTTGGTTTGCGACCGAGTGCAGAGGCAAGTGTTTCATAAATCGAATTCCAAGTTAATACTTCATCAGAAGTGATATGGAAGGCATGACCAATGGTTTTTGGATTACACAGCAGTCCGATAAATCCTTTGGCAAAATCTCTTGAATGTGTGATAGTCCATAATGATTGACCATCATCATGCACAATAATTTGTTGATCATTCAAAATCCGTTGACATGTAGTATATTCATTAAACCCGCCAATAGCAACAGGTATAACCGTATCATATGTCAATGACGGACGAACGATCGTTATCGGAAAATCAAAATCCCTGTAGAGCAGATTTAAATATTCTTCACATTTGATTTTGTTTCTTGAATATTCCCAAAAAGGATTTTTTAATGGGGTTGACTCTGTAATAACCGGATTCAGTAAGGGTTTCTGATAAACGGATGCTGAACTGATAAAAATGTATTGTTTTGTTTTTCCTTTGAATAATTGGTAATCGCGTTCAATATCTTTTTCATGGAATGCAATCCAGTTCACCACTGCATCCCACTGCATGTCTACTAATTCATGAGGAAGCGATTTTGGTTCATGAATATTTCCATGAAATGTTTTTACATTGGGAATATGAACTTTTTTCTCTCCCCTGTTAAGATGAAATAAATCTATTCCTTCATCAACAGCCATTTGGCTTACAGCCGAACTGATGTTTCCGGTTCCACCTATAAATAATACGTTCATTTATTCTGCTTTTTTGAATATACCTTTCTGTTGGATAATAAATTTTAGTAAATTTACATAACTAATTTAATAACTATTAAAGTAATTACATGAAAAAAAATATTCTTTTTTCTTTTTTATTATTTAATCTGTTTTGTCTGGCAGCCCAAGAGATTAAAGGAACGTATGCCATTAAAAATCTTCAAACGGGATTATTACTCCGCCCGCAGGACGCCAATCATGCAGATGGTACACCGATCATTCTATATGACCAGCAGAATTGGAAATGCATGACATGGGATTTTAAGCTGGTTGATGAAAAAACGTATCAACTGAAAAATCTATTTACCGGCAAAACATTTCAGCCGGTTCATCTTCCTGTCAAAAATAATACATCATTATATCAACAGCTGCTAACTGAAAAAAGTGCTATTCAATTTTGGGAATTTATTCAGGTTCGAAAAAATATCTACAGAATTCGATTAAAAGGGACTCCATTTTATTTAACTGCCCAACCTGAAAAATCTAATATTGTTCTAAAACCTTTAGAAGAAAATGATTTACAGTACTGGACACTAATTGAACAACATCCGACGATGTAACTTGAAATGAATTATTATTGTTTGATAAATTTCTTTACATCATTTTCATCGTTAAACTGTATTCTGATAAAATAAGGTCCGGGAGAAAAATTTGAAATGCCAATAGTTTGTGAGTTATACCCTTTAACACCTTTCCCTTCAAACACATTGATTTTTTCTCCTATTGAATTATAAAGGATAATTTCTACAACATCTTCATAGGGTAATATGTAGCTAAATATAATATTATCATTCGCAGGATTTGGAAAGGGATTGAAAACATAAAACGAATTGACCAACGCAATACATTCAAGATTATTATCCGGATCAGCATCGGGTTGGTAACCTGGAATAACAGCTGAGACGCATATATAACCGGTGTTTTGAGAAGCAACATCAATCATGGCATTGAAATCATAATTTTCTGATTTACCCGGTTCAAGTATTCCATCCCACATTTCATGAAAAGTAAAGCCACCGTTCACTGAAACGATCAGGTCTAATGTTTTAATTTGTGAGCTGCCTTGATTGACCAACGTGATTGATATTTTCCATGTTGTATTTACTTTTTTTATCACGGCATTTTTAACTACAATATCCGCTAAAACAGACTTCATGAAAATCGGATAGATGATCGTATCGCTGCATCCGACGCTGTTTTTGGCAATCAGTGATACATCATACTTTTTATTTTCAGTAAAAACATGAATGGGATTTTTACTGATACTGAATTTTTCATTATCTGCACGCCATTCCCACGTATCAGCATTGATTGAATGATTGGAAAAACTTACTTCAAGAGGAGGGGAGCCAAACTCAGGGGAATACGTAAATGAAGCTGTTGGTTTACTATTTATATGAATATTTTTTCCGATAGAATCCCAGCAATCATTTGATGATAATACCTGCAGTGAAATATGATAAATGCCTGTATCTTTAAATAAGAAGACCGGATTTTTTGTATTGTGCTTTTCGATTTGACTAACCAACCATTTCCATTGGATAATCGAATCATTGTCCACGTGACTGTTATCCAAAAATTCAACTGGCTGTGTAACACAAATAGTTTGTGCATTGAAAGCTGCAACAGGATTGGAATGAACCATGACGGATTTTTGAATCGTATTTATACAGCCGTTTAATGCCTTGACTTTCATCGTAACATCATGTTTTCCGGTTTCATCAAATTTTAAATATGGATTTTTTACTTTTGAAAAAATAATGTTGTTATAGGTCCAGTTCCATTCCATGATCTGATTATAAACATCCGTAGTTGAAATATCACTGAAAAACGTTTGTTGCCCCAGACAGGTGTTGGTAAACGTAAAATCAATGGTTGGAGAAAGATTGACCTGAATATTTCGGATTAATTCATTTATGCAACCTGTTGACGATTTTATCTTTAATTTAACCTCATAAACTCCTGCTGTATCAAATGTATGATTAGGATTAGGCATCAATGTCGTGTCTGATATCCCATCGGGTTTTTTGCCGAAATACCATATTCTTTGAACGATGTCCCCTAATGAATCCTTTGATTTATCAGTAAACTGTACAGGAGCGCCTGTACATCCATTGGTAGGAATGAAGTATACCTGTGGTAAAGAAGTAATATATATATTTTTTTGAATAGAATCCGTGCATCCGCTGGCATTTGTTACAGTGAGTTTCACTGGATGATAACCCGGTTGAGTGAAAAAATGGGATATATTTCTTTTTAATGAATCTGTTATGATCTTTGACTGATTGTTTTCAAAATTCCATTTTCGTTCAATGATCTTTGACGACAAACCGCTGGAACTATCAATAAATGCAGTGGAATCACCGTAACAGGTTAGCTCTGATGAAAAATGAGGGAAAGGTTTTTTTCCTTTAATATTGATTTTTATTGAATCAACACTTTTGCAATGATATTGATCAAAAGTAGTAACAGTATATAGTCCGGGGATAATAATTGTTATTTCAGCATCAGATGAATGATTTGACCAATGATATGATTTCACCAGATCCGCGCCAACGTAAAGTTTCAACTGACTACCCTCACAAAAAGCCATAGTGTCTGCACCAAATGATGTTTTTACTTCAAATGAATCAACATCAACATGAATGGCTTTTGTTATTGAACAATTATTAGAATCTTTAATGATGAGTCGATACGTATCCTCAATGTCGGTATTAAAAATGGAATCATTTGATAAAAGATTATTCTTACTGTCAAACCATTGATATAAATATTTCCCCCACAATCCCGGATTTAAAATTGCTTTTGAATTCATGCAGATCAACGTGTCTTTTGATTTGATTTCGGGGAAAGAAATATTAATTTCATCTGAACTAGAAAACCCGAAAATATCAGTTACAGTCACTGAATATTTTCCAGAATGATTTGTTTCGATAGATTCTGTTGTATCGCCGGTACTCCATAAAAATTTAGTAAATCGTTTACCTGCATGGATGATAGTATCACAAAAACCATAGGGTATATCGATATCTGGACCAAGATGAATAGGTGGAGCATATTTATAGCGAAGATATTGTTCAATATTTTTTCTTTCAATATTTGATAAAACGGTATCAAAAATTAATAATTCAGCAATTTCACCATTTAATGAAGATGCACCTAATTTAATATTATTCAGTTTAAATCCGGTTGTATTATTAGTGTTTCCGACTGCTAAAGTCTTGGTATTTATATTTAAAAAAGATGTGGAAGCATCTCCATTTGTAAAACCGAAATTATGGATCTGAAAAATATTTGTTGGCTGAGCAGGAGTAAAATAACGATAATTTGTTTCTTCCAGATAGAGGATGGAATTGGTTGTTAAAAAATTTACAAAATATCCGTTTCCAAAACCAAAAAATTCATTGTTTGTTTCATTCCCTTTTGCAATCATAAAAATTTCACAGTTAGAAATATTGAAGTCAGGTGAATTTAATAAATCATTTCCATCAAAACGAATTGAAGGATAATTGAGAATTGATTGATTAATCACTACGGGGCAGTTGGTTGCAACTGATTGAAACAGATGAGACTTTTTTTTGCTTTGATCAAAACAAGTTGTCACTTTTCCGGCAGTCAATTCAACCGAATCAGCAGTACACCATAAGATATTTCTTTGTAATTGAGTAGGATTAAAAAAAGTAAATTTAAATATTTCAGATTTGATTTCATCATAGCAAAAATTGAATGCACGAATTCTCCAGAATACGGTTTGATTATTTGATAAAGTAATTGATGAGATATAACCATTTTCTAGAGTAGTATCTGAAAAATATATAGTTGAAAAAGTACTATCCAAAGATAGTTCTAAAATATTTTTTATGGAATACGATGAATTCCATGAAAAGTGGATGGTTTTATCAATGATGGTTGATTTATTTAAAGGTTGAGTTAAAAATATTTTAGGCAATGTTGTTGAATTTACAGTTTTAATAATCTTTATTACTGAATCAGAGCAACCATTGGCTGAAGCAATTGATAGTTTAACAGAATGATTTCCTGAACCCGAAAAAGTATATTCAGGATTTTCCAGATTGCTTTTAACTAAATTTGAAAAAACCCATTGATAATTCGTTAATGTACCACTTTCATTTGAACGACTCTGATTTTTAAATTGAACAGGAAATGATACACATGATTGTGTATATGAAAAATTGGCTGATGGTATTGGTTTTACTACAATTTTTTTTAAAAAAGTATTGGAACAACCTTGATAAAACATTGTTAATTTTACTGTCTGACTCCCTGATGAATGGTAGGTGTGATATGGGCTAAATATCTTGGAATAATTACCATCACCAAAATCCCATAAAAGTGAATCGTAAATCAATGAGGAATTATTTATCATGAAAGTACTATCTCCTAAACATACAGGATTTGAAGTAAAATCGACTAAAGGAGCAGTTCCAGTTATTGTAATATGGATAGTGTCAGTTCCTTGACAAAGTCTTCTATTTGTAACGATTACTGAATAATCTCCTGTTTTAAAAATAGGAAAAAGTGAATCCTTTGATTGATCAGACCATAAAAAAGATAAAGTATTTCGATTTTCAGGATAAAATGCAAGGGAGATATTATTGCCTGCACAAAGATTTTTATCCTTTCCTAAAGAGATGTGATTCTTTAAGCTATCAATGGAGATAGTGATAGTATTTGAAATGTTATTACATCCTTTCGAATCAGTGACTGTTACATTAATTTTTAATGGTGAAGAAATCCAAACTTCCTTTTCTATTGATTGGTTTGACCATTTATATTCATAACCACCTTGGGAAGATACTGAAGAATTGATGAAAATTTTATTTCCTAAACATATTGTCGAATCTTTAATATTTAAATTTAAATTTGGAAAGGTAATTTGAATTGTATCTGATGATGTGAAACCAAAAATATCGGTAACAGATACTGAAAATGTTCCGGAATGATTAATAGATATACTTTCAGTAGTAGCACCCGTATTCCATAAATATGAAATAAATTGTGATCCTGCATGAATGGTTGTATCACAAAATCCGTAATCCTTTTTAATATCCATACCCAGATTAACGGGAGGAGAATATTTATAATGAAGATATTGTTCAACTTGTTTTCGATTTATACTAGACAAAACTTCATCAAATACCATAATTTCAGCAATTTCTCCTTTTAATGAAGTAGCCCCAACCTGTATATTATTTAATTTGAACCCAGGACTATTATTTGTAATTCCTGCTATTAAAGGTTTAGTATTAATATTTAAAAAGGCGGAAGAAGCATCACCATTGATAAATCCAAAATTATGTATTTGAAATACTCCGGTAGGTTGAGCTGGTGTAAAATAACGATAATTAGCTCCTTCCAGATATAAGATCGAATTATTGGATAAAAAATTTACATAATACCCATTTCCTAAACCTAAAAATTCATTGTTTGTTTCATTGCCTTTAGCAACTATTAATATTTCACAATTTAAGGTGTTAAAATTAGGTGAGTTTAATAAGTCGTTTCCGTCAAAAATCAGGGAGGGTTTTGTATTTATGGCGTTTTGTTTAACAATAGGACTATTACCAGAAACAATTTGGGTTAAATGATAATTGTTACCACTTTTATCATACCAAATAGAAACTTTCCCGTCAGTTAATTGAATGGAATCAGCCGAACACCATAGCCGGAGTGAAGAAATATCAGTGGGTAGAAATTTTTGAGCAGAAGAAAAGCCCGCAATGGAAATAAGAATCAATAAAAGACAATATTTCATTTATTAATATCTATGCTTTATACAAAGATACAAATAAAAAATTGAAAATAGTGCATTGCTATATTTGAAACAATTAATAAATTTAATTTAATATTTGTGTTGGGTCAATTCCCCGCCCTTTTAGGGCGCAACCAATTTCCTCGAATGTATTGGCGATTTCAATATCTCGTTGCTCTGCGGCGACGTTATTTATTTCTACAAATTTTAAAATGATAACATAGTAATAATAAAAATAAAATGGAATGAGTATTTACATGGCAGTTAATTAAACAAGTTTATTTTTGTTTGATCCAATATAAAACAACTTTGGCTCGCCACAAATTAAATATTTTAGTTGAATCAGAAATTGAATCTAACCGGATATTCTGAAAATAATAAACACTGTCACTGTCAACTTCATTTATTTCAGATACAACTAAACGTGGATGAAATTTTTTAATTGGATTTTTCCAATTAAAATAGTGATACCAAACAGGAATCATTCGTACATTATTTTCCCAGCAGATAGAAGGTGCCCAAGCTCCTATGACAGGGTTATTATCAAATTTAAATTTGGAAATATAATGATTTGCTTGTTTCAGATGAAATGTTCTGCGTTGAAAAATCTGGTAATTGCTGTATATATTAAAGGAGAAAAGAAAAAAGAGGATTAAATAAATTATATAATGTATATATGTTTTCTTAAACAAAATAATTTCAGATACTAATGAAATAATCAGAGATCCGCTGGCAATAATCAATCCAAGGAGATAGCGATTAGGAAGGTAACGCATCGGAAGTTTTTGTAACTCCGAAAGAATCCAGAAAAAAGAAAATAATATGGGAATTAAAAAAAATAAAGGGGTTCTTTTTTTATAGATAAAAAATAATAAGATTAAAATCAAAAGTATTCCCAAAACGGAAAAATAAATTCCTAATTCCTTACCCAGAATGGAATTAGAAATATTATAATAAACAGAGTGAATAAAATGCCAGCTAGTATCAGGATATCTCCATGAGGTTGAACTACGAAATACGGATAAATAAAAATCATGATGAGGAAGGTACCAAAATAAATAATAAATAAAAATAAAAATAAAAATAAAAATAAAAGATAAATAAAAAAGAAGTAATCTACTCCAAACAATTTTTTTTTCTTTGATCCATTCAATTATGGCAAATGACAGGGTGGTCAGAGGAACTATAATAATTGAATATAAATATTGTATTTTCATATACCAACTGAAAGAAATAAACATGATTGATAAAAAAACAAAAATGATTTTTTTCTTTTGAACAGGAGAAAGATAAGCTTGATGTAGAAAAAACATGCTGAACAAAATCATGGAATTACTCATCATTTCTGATAAAGCATAATGTGAGAACTGAAAAACATGCGGTTCAAGCATAATAATACAAATAGTAAAAATGAAAAAATAGAAATATTTTTTTACTGATGCTATGGCAGATAAAAGGATTATTACAATGAATAATACTAATAAGCGAGCTGTAAGAAGATGAGTCCCAAATAATTTAAAAAAGACAAGTTGCATCAACCCAAACATCGGGCAACGTATCAAACCATCACTTTCATTCATGTTTAAGATTCCGCTATGGATATAATTTCTTATTTGCAATGAATAACATCCTTCATCAATCCATGCACCACGAGTCCATTGATCTGATAATGTATCAGGATCAGAGTTTAAGAAAGGGAGATGCAAACAGATTAAAAAAAAGATTAGAATAAATACAAGATATTTTTTCATAAAAGACATTATTTTTAATCAAAGATAGAATAAAATTATATGTTATATTTAATCATTTTTATTAAAATATATTATAAAACCTTACTTTATGGAGTGAGGAATATGAAAAAAATTAGAAACAAACAGATTTATTTAGGTTGTTTAGTTAATTTTATAGATTCATAAAATTAGTAAGTTTAATTTATGATATTTTATATTTTTCAACCTAAGTTGATTTCATAATGAAAATTATTTATGGATTTTCGAATAATAAAATAAACAGAGAAAATCTTAACAAAAAAAAATATATTTGTATTAATTTCATAAATTCATTAGAGTTTTGAACAAGATAAATATCAGTATAGTTTATACATTGGTAACACAGGGGATTACACAAATTCTCGGTATCATTGCGGGAATATTTATTACCCGTTTATTAGGTGCAGAAGGCAGGGGGATTTATTCGATTTATTTGTCTGATATTGGCTTATTTACTATGATTTTCAGTTTTAGTATTAATTCAGCCATTACTTTTTATGTTGCAGGGAATAAAATTCAAATTCAAAAACTACTGGGTATTTCATTGATATTTCTTATTGGTGGTGTTTTGTTGACATTGCTTTCAACAGGTATAATCTTGTTTTCACCTGTTTCAAATCTTTTTTTCCCTGAAAAAACAAATTCGATTTTTTATATACTTTATTTTTTAATCTCTGTAATTACAGGATTATCAGTGACGATTATCAATGGGTTGATACAGGGATATAAGCATTTTAATATTATTAATAAAATATCTTTAATTAATAGTATTTTAAATATCGGTTTCTTTTCATTAACCTTTTTTTTAACACATAAAAAAATTATTACGCAAGATCATATCATTTTAGTTTTTTCTTTAACATTATTTATTTTATTAATCAATGCTTTACTTTGGATTTATTTTTTAAAACAAAAAGCAGATATTTTAAAAAGACCTGATTTTGAAGTAAAGGAATATTTAAAACCATTTATTAAATATATAGGAATTATTCATTTGTCAATAGTTTTAAACTTTTTGAATTATCGTATGGATATCTGGTTTATTAATTATTATCTGAAAATAAAAGATGTGGGTATTTACTCATTGGCTGTAAATATGGCACAACTTGCCCTGTTTGTTACTATTCCAATTACTTCCATTTTGGTACCGCATTTGACAAGTGCGAATAATGAAAATCGTTTTATGATGTTTAAATTATATTCAAAAATTAATTTTACTATAATTTTACTTACGAATATTTTCCTGTATATTTTTTCTGATTTTATAATCCCATTTTTATATGGTCAGGAATTTGCTCCAGCTGCATTACCTTTTAGATTATTGCTGTTTGGAAGTTTGTTAACCGGTTTATCAAAAATGTGTGGGACCTATACTTTCTCTATCAATGCTGTAAAATATAATTTACTTTCCACCATCATTGGATTTCTTTTTACTTTTATTTTTGATTTATTGCTTATCCCTGTTCTGGGAATAATAGGCGCTTGTTATGCCTCTATTATTTCATATGCCGGAGTTTTTATTATAATTTATCTTGCGCTTAATAAACATACCGGATGGAAATTTGAAAATATTTTTATTCTTACCTTTACTGATATAAAAAAGTTTTTTTGGTATGTCAATTCAAAATGATCAAGAAATAGTTACATTTTATAATCATTTTGCCAATCAACAAATTCAGGTTGGACAAAATGAGCGTCATCATTCCATTATTAATTATTTAATTAAATCCGGATTACAGAAACATCATCAGGTACTTGAAATAGGATGTGGTATTGGAACGCTCACGGATTTAATTTCCAAATATTTAAATAAAACCGGACATATTACTGCACTTGATATATCTGATGAAAACATTCGAGTTGCTAAAGATAAATATCTAACGTCAACAAATATTGAATGGATTTGTTTAAATGTTTTAACTTTTAATAGTTCTCGGAAATTTGATTTTATTGTCTTACCTGATGTGTTAGAACATATTCCGATTGACCATTATGAAATTCTTTTTAAAAAACTTAAATCTTTATTGAAAGAAACTGGACTAATATTTATTCATATTCCATCTCCATTTTATATTGATTGGTTAAAATTGAATTATCCTGAACAACTTCAAATCATTGATCAACCTGTGTATACTGAAAATATTATCGGATATCTTATTCAAAATGATTTATATATATATCACTTAAATTATTATAAAATTTGGTGTGATCCCGAAGATTATAAAGTGATCATTATTAAAAACAAACCGGATCGTGAAAAAAATAATTTTATTGAACCGGATTTTGATTTCAATATATTAACAAAATTTATGAATAAAGTTAAAGCGATCTTTTATTAAAGATAATATTGAATGAATAAAAATATATTGGTAATATTTACTTCAACGTATCCTTATGGAAATAAAGCGGAAACTTTTTTGGAAACAGAAATAAAGTATTTGTCTTCACAGTTTAAAAAGATTTATATAATTCCTTCCGGAAAAGAATCAAATCAGATAAGAAAAACACCTTATAATATTGAATGTGTTGATATATTAATTCAATCCGTATTAAAGAATAAAAATAAATATTTCATTAAGAATCTATTAACAGTTATCCATGTTTATTTTTATACTATATTTAAAAAAGGAAACTTAAAATATTACGTAAAAAATTTTAAAATATATCTAGATATACTGATTCAAGAAATATGGAAGTCAAAATGTATACTTTCATTTATTCGGGAAAAACGAATTGAAAACGAACTCTTTTATGATTATTGGTTTGAGAATAGTACACTTGCACTCAGCTTGTTAAAAAAACGGAAAAAAATAAATTCTTTTTTTTGTCGGATTCATGGTTTTGATCTTTATGATGACAGATGGGCTACAGGAAAGGTTCCCTTTCGGGAATTTAAAATTCAATACTTAGATTCAGTATTTGCTATAAGTGAACATGGGAAAAAATATTTAATGAATCATATTCAAAAAAAATATCATTCTAAAATAAAATTATGCTATTTGGGGGTTAATCAATTTGAGAAATCCGTAGTAGAAAAAAACAATAAACAACCTTTAATTATTTCATGTTCAAGTTTACAACCTTTCAAACAAGTTGATTTGATTATTGAAGCATTGAAATATATTACTATGCCTTTAAAATGGATTCATTTCGGGAGTGGTCCTTTAGAAGAAAAATTAAGAAACCAGTCATTGGTTTTACCATCTAATATTGTTGTAGATTTTAAAGGACATGTTTCTAATGCAGAAATCATAGATTTTTATATAAATAATACAGTTGATTTGTTTATTTCTCTTAGCCGAACAGAAGGGTTACCTGTTTCAATCATGGAAGCAATAAGTTTTGGTATTCCTGTGCTTGCTACTGATGTGAATGGGGTATCTGAGATTGTTCAAGAACAAACCGGTCTTTTAGTAACACCCAATGAATCCCCTTTGATTATTGCGCAAAAAATTGAATCTTTGTTAAATAATAAACTGAATCCTTTGAAGATTTTAGATTTCTATAATGATCATTTTAATGCTGAAAAAAATTATATTTCTTTTATACACCAAATAAAATTTTTATAAATTGAATATGTTACTTCAAATCAAAATAAAACTGATTGACTGGCTGAAAAATCATATTTTTACTTCTCCTAACAGAATTGATCCTCATGCAATAATTGCTCCCCACGTAAGAATTTATCAATCTGAAATACATGGTAAAATTTCTATTGCAGATCATTCATTATTATATAAAGTAAATGTCTCCGGTAATATTTCAATAGGAAAAAATACAAGTTTATGGGGTCCAAATATTCATATTCAATCTTTGTTTCATCCTGTTTCTATTGGAAATTTCTGTTCTATAGCACATGATGTTACGATTCAGGAATACAATCATGATCATTCGAGAATAACAACTTATTTTATTCATAAAAATATATTCGGGGAAGATATGAGGAATGATGCTGTTTCAAAAGGACCAATCACAATTGGACATGACGTTTGGATTGGGACAGGCGCCACTGTTTTATCCGGTGTTACAATCGGTAATGGTGTTGTTGTGGCAGCTAATAGTGTTGTTACACGAAATATTCCTCCATATGCTATTGTTGGTGGATCTCCCGCTCAAATTATTAAATACAGATTTGATGAAGAAACTATTCTTCTTTTACAGGAAATACAATGGTGGAATTGGGATCATCAGAAAATAAAAAATAATAAATCAATTTTTTCAGAAAAATTTCCTAAAGAAAAATTAGAAGAATGGTTAAGGTAATCTAATATATTAAAATTTTATAAATATGAAAAATGAATTTCCCATTTATGTTACTCAACCGTTTTTACCTCCATTGGAGGAATTTATTGATAGTTTAAAAATCATTTGGGAAAATAAATGGCTTACCAACAATGGACCTTTTCATCAGCAGTTTGAAAAAGCATTAGCAGACTATTTAGGAGTGAAGTATATATCTTTGTTTTCAAATGGGACACTTGCATTGATTACCGCATTACAAACTTTAAAGATTACCGGAGAAGTTATAACTACACCCTACAGTTTTGTGGCTACCACCCATGCATTATGGTGGAATGGTATCAAGCCGGTATTTGTTGATATTGAGCCTGAATATTTAAATATAGATCCAAAAAAAATAGAATCAGCGATCACTTCAAATACAACTGCTATACTTCCCGTTCATGTTTATGGAAATCCTTGTCAGATGGAAAAAATTCAAAAAATTGCTGATACACATGGATTAAAAGTTATATATGATGCTTGTCACGCTTTTGGTGTTAAAAAGAAAGATACTTCAATACTGAATCATGGAGATCTTTCGGTATTGAGTTTTCATGCAACAAAAATATTTAATACGTTTGAAGGTGGCGCTATTGTTTGTCATGATGAAAAAACAAAGCGTCGAATAGATGATCTTAAAAATTTTGGTTTCAGAGACGAAGTAACAGTTGTTACACCAGGCATCAATGCAAAAATGAATGAATTTCAATCTGCACTTGGCATTCTTCAATTAAAATATTTAGAACAGAACATACAGAAAAGAAAAAAAATAGTTGAACGCTATCATGCAAATCTTTCGACAATAAAAGGAATAACATATCTTAAAAAAGAAGAAAATGTTTCTTCAAATTATGCATATTTTCCAATATTGATTACCGATGAATATGGATTGACACGTGAAAATGTTTATGAACTTTTTAAAGAAAATAATATTCTTAGTCGTAGATATTTTTATCCATTAATCAGTCAATTTTCAAGTTATCATGAATTACCATCTGCAAAGAATCTCTCAATCGCTGAAAAAGTTTCGTCACAAATATTATGTTTGCCTCTTTATCCAGATCTAAAGGACGAAACCATTGATTTAATTTGCAATTTATTAAAAACAAAATTTAAAAGTAAAATTTTATAAATGGATTCATTTTATTCTTATGACGAGCTTCGTGCAATGGGTTTTAAACATATTGGGAAACACATTTTAATTAGCCGAAAAGCCAGTTTTTATGATATTGGGAATATTTATATAAGTGATTATATCCGAATTGATGATTTTTGTATTTTATCAGGACATATTCATTTAGGTTCATATATTCATCTATCTGCATATTGTGCATTATATGGTTCACAAAAAATAAGCATGGATGATTTCTCGGGTCTTTCTACCAGAGTCACGGTATTCTCTACTACTGATGATTTTAATGGAGATTTTCTGATTGGTCCTATGGTTAGCAATGATTTTCGAAATGTTATAGGAGGATGTGTTAAAATTGAAAAGTATGTGCAAGTTGGCTCAGGTTCGGTGATTTTACCTGCAGTTACTTTAGCTGAAGGTTCAGCTGTTGGCGCTTTATCGTTAGTTAACAGAAATACAGATAAATGGAAAATATATGCTGGCATTCCTGCAAAATATATTAAAGATCGATCGAAAAAGTTATTGATAAAAAAAGATGAATTTTTGAAGAGTAAGGACAAGAATGAAAGTTAGTGTATGTGTCATTACATATAATCATGAAAAGTTTATTGTTGAGACCATTGAAAGTATTCTAAATCAACAAACGAAATTTGATTACGAACTGGTCATTGGTGAAGACTGTTCAACTGACAGGACTCGTGCAATCTGTTTACAATACAAAGAAAAATTTCCTGATAAGATTCAACTGATTTTACAGAATGAAAATCAAGGGATGATGAGGAATATGATTCAAACGATTTTGTCTTGTCATGGAAAATATATCGCCTTTTGTGAAGGAGATGATTATTGGATAGACCCTCTCAAGTTACAGAAACAAGTTGATTTTCTTGAAACAAATTCAGACTATGTTTTATGTTTTCATAATGCCCTAATTCAAAATGAAAACAATTCAGATTCAAAATTATTTATTCATTCACATCTAAAACGTAGTACTTTTTTTGGTGCAGATATTTTAAAAGAATGGTTAATTCCTTCGGCTAGTGTTGTATTTAGAAATGGTTTAATAAAGAGTTTTCCATCTTTCCTTGAACAGGGGACACACGGTGATCTCGCCTTATTCTTGATGCATGCAGAATATGGTAAAATAAAATATCTTGATGAAGCGATGAGCGTCTACAGACGTCATTCTACAGGTGTTACAAATGTATATAAAGGATTACAACATAATTTAAAACATATTGAATTTTGCAGAAATTTAAATAGCTATTTTAATTTTAAATATGATAAGTTATTTAAAAAAAGAATTGCCGATTATTATCTTTCTTCCTGCATATTTGCTATACGAAATAAAAATATTTCAGATGCTCGTGCATATTTTTTTTCCTCCATCCGGAACGATTGGAAAGCTATCTTAAATGGTAAAGATTTTTTACAAGGTGTAATAGGTATTCTTTTTCCATCATTTTATCTTTATTTTTATTTTAAATTTAAAAAGACACATTGAAAGCTTTAGTTTGTATTACTTCCTGTAATCGTCTTCAGGAAATAAAAAAATATATTTTACCTTACATTGATTTTTGTAATAAAAATCACGAATATGATTTTTTACTTTCATTGGATGGATATGATCAGGAATACTTAAATTTTTGTAATCAATTTCAAATACCATTGCTTTATTCAGATGAAAGGGAAGGGGTTGGATTATCAAAAAATCGCGTATTAAAAAAATTCTCCGATTATGATTATTATTTTTTTATTGAAGATGATGTAGAATTGTTTAATTCAAATATATTTCAGAAATATATTGATGTTTCAAGGGAATTAAATTTTGCTCATATGATTGTTTCTCCTCCCCGACAATTTATAAAATCTATTACAAGTAATGATACAACTATTCTATTGTCATTATTTGGAGGTGGATATTTTAATTTTTTTACTGCTGAAGGAATAAAAAAAATTGGTGGATGGCATACATTGTTTTCAAAATACAAACGATATGGACATACAGAACACTCATACCGTTTTTATCATCAGGAATTGATTCCTGCTCCATTTGTTGTTATTAAAGAATGTCTGAATTATCTGATTTATCATGATCCTCCGCATGTAACCGATTTAAATATAACATCAAATCAAAACCAGCTTATAGATGATGAACAAAAATTAATAGATGAAAAAATATCATTTTTTCCGGTAACAACATTATGTCCGTTTCATTTCAATCATTTTAATATGAACAATAATCAGTATATTCATGATTATCTTCAAACCCATCCTTATCGGTATCCTTTATTATCCGGCAAGGAAAGGAAGAACTGCTTTAGTGAATTTTATTTTTTTCGATTTGAAAATTCAAAAGATTTTTGGAGTAAGTTGTTATTTTTACTACGTTCTATTATTTTTAAACCGGATAACAACAAATTGAAACACTGGTTAAAAACTAAATTATTTTTTCTACATATTTGATCTATTCGTTTTATGTATCATCCTTTGGTTTCAGTTATATTGCCATGTTATAATTCAGTTGACTTCATTGGTGAAGCGATTGAATCAATTATTAATCAAACGTATCAAAATCTTGAAATTATTGTTATTGATGATGGTTCAACGGATAAATCCTCTAATATCATTGATGTTTTTGCTTCCTGGGAAAATCGGATTAAAGTCATCACAAATGAAAACAATATTGGATTAATCAAATCTTTGAACAAGGGAATTGAATTATCTTCCGGTGAGTATATAGCCCGAATGGATGCAGATGATATTTCAGAACCTACGCGTATTGAAGAAGAAATAAATTATTTAATACAACATAATCTGGATATAGTTTCTTCTGCCAAGATATTAATTAATCATGAAGGAAATAAAATTGGGCTGCAAATGGCAAAAGGAACTTATAGTGAAGCATGTAATTTTACTTCTTTTTTCAGTAACCCCTTACTTCATCCTGCAGTTATTGCAAGATCACAGGTATTTAAAATGAATCCTTACCTTAATGCATCTTATACATTACACGTTGAAGATTATGAACTCTGGACAAGATTATTAAGTCATCAGTTTAAATCGGGTAATTTAAACAAACCATTGCATCGTCTTAGAATCAATAAAAATAGTATTTCCAGAAAATTTGAAGCTATTCAGATTACCAATTTTTTAATCTGTTCAAAAAAACATATTGAAAATTATTTTAATACTAATTTAACGGATGATATTCATTGTGTAATTGCTAACAGACTCCATACACGCATATCATTTGTGTCTTATCGGAATGGTATTACTTTACTTAAATTTTTTAAAAAACAATTTATTATTAAAGAAAATATTAGAGAACCTGCTGTAATTATGCAAATTAATAACATCATCAGCGAACAAATCTCAGATATTTTATTACAAGGAATTAAAAAATGTAATTTTAAAATTAAATTTTTTTCCTTAACACGTTTAATTTTCTATATTATTTATGATTACCATATGATTAAATACCTTAAACATAAGTTATTTTAATAAATGAAAAATTTAATAATTCCTCAATATAAACTACATGGTAGTAGAAATTTTATTTTTAAAATTCTGTATTTTTTACGTTTGCATTTGATTTTTCTTCAATATTTAAAAAAAACCAAAAGAATTACGATTCTTTGTTTTCATCGGGTTTCTGATGACATTGATTATTCTTATCCGCCACTTAAGATTAAAGATTTTAAGAAAATTATGAAATTCATTCATGAAAGGTTTACTGTTATTTCTTTGAATGAAATTCATCAGCCACCTCTTTCTGCTAAACCTCTGCTTGTTTTAACATTTGATGACGGATATAAAGATTTTATTGAAAATATTCTTCCTGTTCTTATTAAATATAATATGCCGGCTGTTATCAGTGTTGTTGGTTATTGTATTGAAACAGGAAAATCATTTTGGACTCAACGACTTAATGATGTTCTGAATTTTATTTATGATCATTTTGAAAATTTTAAATTTGATCTTTTTAATATTTCTATAGATTATCATGGAAAAAAGAAACAAAGTCTTGAAAATTTTTCGTTAAAAATTTTTAAAGAACTTATTAATGTTGATAAATTTCTAAGAAATCAATTTATTGATCAACTTGAAATTGCAGCGGGAAATCAACACTTTTCTAGAAATAAAATGATGAATGAAAATGATTTGGTATTATGTAATAAAAATAATATTCGGATTGCATCTCATACGTTAACTCATGATTCATTAATCACAATCCAACGGGAAGATATTCTCTGGAATGAAATTTTTAATTCAAAAATTTTATTAGAAGAAAAAACAAATCAGAAAGTTTCGGTTTTTACCTTTCCAAATGGTTTATATAATGATCATATTCTTTTGGTTTGTGATAAAGCAGGGTATGACTTTTTTTTAACAACCGAAGAACATTATTATAAAAAATTTAATTTAAATTCAATTAATAAAAAATTGATCCCGAGAATCTCATTGGATAAAAATTCTTTTGAGGAAAATATTTTTAAGTTATTCAACTTTCATAATTTTATCCGCTGGAATGGTTAGAGCACCTTCATATCCTTTGGTAAGTGTTGTTATGGCTTGCTTCAATGCGGAAAAATATCTCCGTGAAGCTATACAATCTATTCTTAGTCAAACATATTCAAATTTAGAATTTATAATAATTGATGATGGGTCAACAGATAATACTTTGACCATTTTAAATGAATATTTAGAAAACGATAAACGAATAAAAATTTTTCAGAATTTTAAAAATAAAGGATTAATTTTTAGTCTTAATAGAGGGATTGAACTTGCACTGGGGGAGTTTATTGCCCGTATGGATGCGGATGATATTTCTTCGAATGAGCGTATACAAGCTCAATTTGACTTTTTTATGAAACATCCAGAAGTGTCAATTGTTTCATGCAGAAATTTCATAATGAATGAAAAAGGGAAAAAATTATTTAAAGATAATTTATTTTGGGAAACATCAAAAGCGCTTCGGTTTATTTATTTTTTCAATCATCCGTTAGGACATGGAAGTGTTATGCTTCGTACATGTGTTCTTAAAGAAAATAAATATGATGCACATGCACTATACTGTGAAGATTATGAACTTTGGGCTCGATTATTAACAAAAAATTATCTATCAGCAATGATTGAACCTGCACAGTATTATTGGAGAAGAAATCAGAAAGGGATTACTATTAGCAATACATCTGTACAAGATAAAAATTATTCTAAAATTGCATTTTCTTTTTTTATAAATTATTTTGATCTAAAAATTCCGGAAAATCTTTTTTTAATATTACTGAATCGAATAGAAGAATTACCTAACATCCAAGATTTCAAGAAAGTTAAAACTCTGATATTTTCTCTGATCAACGAATATGTAATAAAAGAAAATATAAAAAAAACAGATAAAGAATATCTGGAAATACTCGACTTTGCCGATAAACAAACAATTGATGTATCCATTCAACTGATTAAAAAATCTTTGCAGGTAAAAAACTTTAAACTGCTTTTTATAATCATCATTAAATTTTATTGGATATTTTTACATAAAAATCGAATCAATTATTTATTAAAAAAAAGTAGGGATTCATTCAAATTATTTCTTAACTAAACCCTATCAGATTGAATGAAGGAAAATCAAAAAATATATAATTCAAATGAAGTAATTGCTGAGTATAAAAAAAAAGTCGGATTAACTACTCCTGAATCAGTTTTGTTTAACTGGGTAAAAAAAAATGTATCCTGTGAAAGCATTCTTGATATTGGTGTTGGAGCAGGAAGAACAACTCATTTTTATGCCCCTGTTTTTAAAAAATATATTGGGGTTGATTATTCTGAAAATATGATCAATTCGTGCCGAGTAAAATATGCAAATTTTTTCAATGCAGAGTTTATTCATGCAGATGCGAATGGAATGCCTGAATTTACAATTGATAAATTTGATCTAATTCAATTCAGTTTAAATGGGATTGACTATCTTGAGACAATAGAAGAAAGAATAAATCTGTTGAGTAAACTATTTTTATTATTAAAAAATAAAGGTGTATTTATTTTTTCAACTCATAATGTTTACTCATTGTATCGGTTATATAGTTTTCAAATCCCTCGTAATCCATTCAAAATTCCACTTGAGATAAGCAGGTATTTGAATTTACGAAAAATAAATGGGAATAAGGAAAATTATTTAAATAAAACGTTTTTCAGAATTTATGACGGAGGTGAAAACTTTAAGGTAAATACTTGTTACATTGCACCTGAATTTCAATACAAGTTATTAGTTGAAACAGGGTTCAATGATATTGTTGCTTATGATTTGAAGGGAAAAGAAATAGATAATAATAATCTAATCCAGTCCAATGATGACTGGATTCATTTTAAATGTAGAAAAATAGAATGAATACTTTATTTACATATAATTTTGATGATGACTTAATTAAAAAGATTAAAGATTTTGAACTAAAGAATCAACGAATTTATATTGATCAGAATTATGAATGGCATCGTTTGAATGATGGGCAAATCTCGTGTTTAGCTTATATAGAAGATTCTACAAATAAAATAATTGCTTATTCATTTATCCGAGAATATTATCATCGTCTGGCTATCATTGATTTTGGACCTGTTTCTGATAATAAAGAAAATTGTGTTTTTTTATTAGAAAAGATTATTTCTGAATATAAAAAAAAGAATTTTTTTTTAATTCAAATTAAACTTCCTTTTGAAAGTTCTTCATTCTCTGATTTCATCCGCTATTCAATTAAGCATTCATTTAAATATTATACTTGTCTTGATCATTTTAATTGGTCAACTATCCATATTGATCTTTCTCAGGATATTCAGATAATTGAAAAAAATATTGCTTCTCGTCACAAACAATCTATTAAAAAAGCGATTAATGCTGGGTTAGAAGTTAGAGAAATAATCAATGCTACTGATTTGAAAAAATTAATTGAACTTCATCAATTTAATTACGATTCAAGAAATTTAAAAGTTAGAACAGATTATTTTGATAAAGTCTTTTTTAAAAGTAATGAATTTATTTTACAAAAAAATCAAGGTTTTGCACTTGGTGTTTTTGAAAAAGATAAAATGATTGGAGGCGTCATATTTGTTTCCGAAAGAGAATATACAAGATATTATATTGGTGCATCAGATACATCATCTTCACTTCCAATTTTACATCTTGCAATATTTAAAGCAATTCAAAAAGCAAAATTATTAGATATTAAAGTTTTAGATTTAGGTGGATATAATCATGTTACGAATGAAAAACAGGTTCATAATGTGAATCTTTTTAAAAGAGGATTTGGCGGAGATTATATTTTTTATCCGGAGGTTATGTATATTCCTTTAAAACCTTTTGCTTATCCTTTGTTTAAAATTGCAAGATACCTTAAGTTCAAATTTAACATTTATGTTTAATCGTTCCAATCAAAGAATAAATTATTTTTTATATTACCATAGACAAGTATTTCAATCTAACTCAAATCCGTTTTTATTTGCTTATGGACGAACTGCATTAAAAGTAGGTTTGATTAATTATAAGATTAATGCAAAACATAATGTTTTAGTTCCTGAATATATCTGTGGTGCTGCTCTACAGCCTTTTTATGACTTAAAGATTAAACTCATTTTTTATCCAATAAATGAAGATCTAACACCTGATTGGTCAATTCTTGATAAGCTTATTTCGCACGATGTTTCAGCAATTATGATGGTGCATTATTTCGGAATGCCCCAACAAATTGAGAAATTTTTGGCCTTTGCTAATAAAAATAGTCTTTTATTGATTGAAGACAATTCGCATGGTTATGGTGGTATTTATAAAAATTTTTTTTTAGGTGAATATGGACATATTGGTTTTTCATCTCCAAGGAAATCGTTTCCAATATTAAATGGGTCCGTTTTATATAGTAAGAAAAAAATATCAGATTTAGCTCTATTTCCTTTGGAACCAGTAAATATTTATAAGTTAGTTATTAAAAGGTATATTGGAAAAGTACTCGATTATATAATTCCATTTAAAGAACTTTTATTGAAAAAAGTTGAGAAAGATATGATTAAAAATCAAATAATTTATGATTTTGGAATTGATATTATTAGCTATGAAATCCTCTCTAAATCTAATCTTACCGAGGTTCGGATAAAAAGGAATGAAATTTATCAAATATGGTATAATTGGTGTTTGAAAAATAAAATTCATCCGATTTTCAATATCGTTGATAATAATTTGTCACCGCTTACATTACCTGCAATTTTTAGAACAAAAACAGAAAGAGATGATTGCTATAAATTATTACAGAAATACCATTTTGCTGTTTATCTATGGCCTGATTTACCAGAAGAACTGAAATATATTCCAAATACTGGGAGGAAACTTTTTGATAAAATTTTGTGTTTCCCTATCCATCTTGGAATGAAAAAGGACGCTTTATTTAATACGTTAGAAAAAATTAGAATTTAATCATTGATGATTACTTTTGAGCTATTAGAATAACATTATTGAAAAGATCTTTATTCTTTCCTAAAATTGATGAGAAAATTAGTCCAAACAAATTAATGGGAAAAATAAAAATGAAGGTTAACACAATTTTTATTAAAATGGGCTTTGGAAAAACTACATGAAATAAAAAAGCATTCCAACTTTGTAGAACAGTTGTAAAATAGTTCCCTTGTTTGATAACAGAAACAACTTTAAAATGATGACGTTTAACAAGTTCAGCAATACCGAATGAAGTATAACGGACGGCGTCATTCGGTTTTTCATTTTCATGCCAAACAAATGGAACAGTAATTAATATATATCCCGATGGTTTTAGTACCCTGAATAACTCATCAATTACAGGATCAATTTCAAAAATATGTGTAAACACTTCGGTTGAAAAAACAGAATCAAATGAATCATTTTCAAATGGGAGTTTTTTTCCGTCGTAAAAAAAATCCACTTTTGATACATCGTTTGAATGTCCCACATTTTTGATATCTACACCAATATATTCTTCAACCGAAAAAAGTGATTCATACGGTTTGGTTCCGCATCCAAGATCAAGCATACGTCCTTTCATGAAATGAGCTTGATTTCGAATACCATTGTATATGCCTTTTCTGACAAAGTAATTTGAATTAAAGAAAATCGATATCCATGTAGGCATGAATTGCTCCTTGCGAAAAATTTCTCTTAAAGAATTTATATGAAACATATGATGAAAAATTAAATCATAAATGTAATAATTTTTTTATTGAGTCCATCGACGGTTTTAATATTTATAATAACTTTGAACAAACAGGAATTGAAGCTATGTGTGGTATAACCGGATATTATTCTCCAGAAAGAAAAATCTTAACACAAGATTTAAGACGTATGTCAGAAGTGTTGTCACACAGAGGTCCTGATGCCGACGGCATGTATTCGGATGATACAGTTGGACTTGCTCATCGCAGATTAAGTATCATTGATCTTTCTCATGCTGCTGACCAACCCATGCTGTCCCATTGTAAAAGGTATATTATCGTATTCAACGGAGAGATATATAATTTTCGCGAATTATCCCTGATGTTGGGAGAAAAATTGAATACGACATCCGATACCGAAGTAGTTTTACAAGCATTTGTTAAATGGGGAACTAATTTTGTTTCAGGACTTTTCGGAATGTTTGCCTTTGTAATTTATGATACATTTAAAAAAGAATTTTTTTTATTCAGAGACAGAACAGGTATTAAACCATTGTATTATTATTGGGATGGAAATTCATTTGCATTTGCTTCGGAATTAAAATCATTAACTACTATAAACTTCATTAAAAAACAATTGGAAATTGATACTGGCGCAGTGAATGAATACCTTTATCGAGGTTATATTCCTGAGCCCAAGTCAATCTATAAAAATATCTTTAAATTTCCTTCCGGTCATTTTGGTCATCTGAGTAAAAATTTTTTTGAAATAAATAAATATTGGAATGCAAAAGAAAAAATTTCTGACCAACTTATTTCAAACGAAGAAGAAGCGAAACGAAAATTAAAAGAGGAATTAATATATTCAGTAAAATCACATATGATTTGTGATGTTCCGTTTGGTACATTCCTGAGTGGAGGAATTGATTCATCACTGGTGACATCCATGGCTCAAAGTCTTTCAACAGAAAGGATAAAAACATTTTCAATCGGACTGAATGATAGCAAACATGATGAAAGTAAATATGCACGTGAAATTTCAGAACTTCTCGGAACAGAACATTATGAATATATTTTAACCGAAAAAGATGCACAACTATTGATTCCAAGTCTAACCGATATTTATGATGAACCATTTGCGGATTCATCTGCAATTCCTACGCTGTTGGTTTCAAAAATGGCCAAGAAGGAAGTTAAAATGGTATTATCAGGTGATGGCGGTGATGAATTATTTATGGGGTATGGCGCTTATCAATGGGCTGAAAGATTGAATAGTCCTTTAATTCATAGTTTCAGAAAACCGATTTCTTTTGGACTTTCTTTTTTGTCTAATAAATGTAAACGAATTGCTCATTTATTTGATTATTCTGATATGTCAATGCTGAAAAGCCATATTTTTTCACAAGAACAATATTTATTTTCAGAAAGAGAAACAAATTTATTTTTAAATCCGGAATATAGAAGAGTTTTAAAAAGGGATGAAAATTTTAATTCTTTAAAAAGAAAATTAACTCCTTCAGAACAACAAGCATTGTTTGATCTGGAATTGTACTTAAAAGATGATCTATTGGTTAAGGTGGACAGGGCTTCCATGCATTTCGGACTTGAAGTACGGGTTCCTTTGTTGGATTATTCAGTGATTGAAATGAGCTTAAATATTGATCCACTTCTTAAATATAAAAACGGAACCACAAAATATATATTAAAACAAATTCTATATGACTATGTTCCTTCCGGATTTTTTGATCGTCCTAAAAAAGGGTTTTCTATTCCCTTACAAAAATGGCTCAGTAATGAATTAAAATATCTTTCGGATGACTACCTCTCAGATGATATGATCATGAAAACAGGGATGTTAAATTTATCTGAAGTTCGAAAGTTGAAAGATTTATATTATAATAAAAAGTACCATTTTTTATACAATCGTTTGTGGTTATTGATCTCACTTCAGAAATTTTTAACTCAACAACCATAATTGTGCTAATTGTTCTCTTCTGCTTTTACATGTTTTACTTTTTCATATAAAACAAATAAAGCTAAAATAAAAAAAGGTAATTCAGGTATTCTGTACCTGACCAAAGCACCGAAATTAGCAGTAGATAGTCCTACCGAATAACTGAAACATATTGTAAACAACAATGAAAAAAGCAATAATGGTTCATCACGTATATATCTGATTGTTTTGAAAATGCCTACTTTATAAATAATAAAAAGCGAAACTAATAAAATAATAAATGTTTCAATACCTGAAACTAACATAACAATATTCTGCACTTCCCAAATGAAAGGTCGATATAGACCGGCTATGACTGCTGACGGTATTTTACTTACCAAACTACTAAATGAATTATCAAACGTTCCAATATTATATGAATGCTTACCATATAATTCGGCATTGATTAAATCCTGTTGTGTTACTTGAGCTTTAGATACAATTTGATCAAAAGAATAATCACCAAGATTTTGATTCATCAGATTCAATAAAAGCAATCCAATCAATAAACCAACCACACTCATAAACGGAGTAAATAGTGATCTTAATATTTTATTTTCAATGGTATTTGAATAATTATAAAAAATCCAGATAAATGCTCCTGGTAATAATACAATAAATATATAGGGCTTGATGGTTATTAAACAAAAGACATTAAAAATCAGCAATAAAAGATTTGAAATTATTTTATCTTTTTTGATAAAAATCATATAAAAATTATAGGTAAACCATAATGCACTTGTAATAGTATAAGTATCTTTCATAATCCCTGTACCCCAAAAGATGACAGATGGAATGAAAAATATTGAAATTGCAAGTTGTTTAGCCATCTTAGGATAAATGTTTTGAGTCATCTTAAAAAAATTCCAAAAGCCAACAAAACAAAAACAATTTAACAACGTAACAGTCAACAAAAATTTATTGAACCCCAATGTTGCAAATGGAATGGTAAATGCTAAAACAGTGAATGAATTTGTGTTTCTGTACATATATGCCCATGCCCAGAAATAGGATGATTTATCAAAATAATCAAAAGTTTCTAAGCCCCTTCCTTTGAAAATAATAGTTAATAAAGCGGAAGGATTTGTAAACAAAAGATTGGTCAAGCCCCTTGCCCCTAAATAATAATAATGGGTATCTGAACTTCCATAATAATATGTATAAAATAAAGTAAAAATAATTCCACCACCTATTTTAACAAATAAAGCGGAAATGAAATATTTATAATAAGGTTTTTGATCTATATGTTTATTTTTAATATAACTGGCTATTAAAAAAATAATAAACAAATAGATGATTAAAAGGCAATACTCAATGAAATTAAAGTTAGGAATAAACCCCCCATACTGATCAACCATTGGAATTAAAATTTATTGACATTGAATGAAATTGAATGAAACAGATTTAAGTTTAACTTTTTCAATTTTTATTTTGTGTTATACAAAATTAATAAACTTACCGAACAAAGTAAACGGGTATTCTTTTATTATTTACTTTTGAAAGGTAATTTTTTATGAAAATACTATATCTAACATATGATGGTTTATCAGACGTACTTGGGCAATCACAGGTTATTCCTTATTTAATTGGGCTTTCAGGTAAAGGACATCAGATTACTATTGTCAGTTTTGAAAAACTCCCCAACAGAAATCAATCTTACCTTGAAATTGAAAGTATTCTTTCTCTAAGCTATATTAAATGGCTCCCTTTAAAATACACGTCATTTCCTCCTGTCCTTTCTACTGTTTATGATATTTTAAAATTATATTATATTTCACAAAAAGAGTGTAAAATTAATAAATATGAAATTGTACACTGCCGAAGCTATGTTACGTCTTTGGTAGGACAGAAACTTAAAAATAAATTTCAGCTTAAATTTATCTTTGATATGCGTGGCTTTTGGGCTGACGAACGTGTTGAAGGAAATTTATGGAATTTGAATAATCCGGTCTATAAAATGATTTATAGATTTTTTAAAAATAAGGAAAAAGAATACTTTGAAAAAGCAGATTATACGATAAGTCTTACTGAAGTTGGGAAAAAAATAATTCATTCTCGAAAAGACCTGAAAAATCAACCCATACCGATTCAAATTATCCCTTGTTGTGTTGATACTACACTTTTTTCCAAACAAAATATTGATCCCAATAAACAGATATTTTTCAGAACGGAATTAAAATTTGAAGAACAGGATTTTATAGTTTCTTATCTCGGATCCATTGGTACATGGTATCTTCCGGATGAGATGATGAATTTTTTTTCGTGTCTTTTAAAAAAATACACAAATGCAAAATTTTTATTTATTACGCCTGACAATAAAAATTCCATCTTAACCTATTCCCGTAAATATAATATCCCGGAAGATAGAATCTCAGTTATTTCTGGCTCCAGAAATGAAGTACCTGTTTTATTATCTTTGAGTAATATTTCTCTTTTTTTCATAAAACCGGTTTTTTCAAAATCAGCTTCTTCACCCACCAAACTCGGTGAGATCATGAGTTTGGGTATTCCTGTCATCTGTAATGCCGGCATTGGTGATACGGATCAGATAGTTCGTGAAACACAAACTGGATTGGTGGTGCAGGAATTGAATGAACAATCCTATTTTAGTGCTATCGAGGAGATAGAACAAATATCTTCTATTTCTCCTGAAAAAATAAGACAGACAGCGATCAATTATTTTGCCCTTGAAAAAGGAGTAGAAAAGTATCATGAGATTTATCTAAAACTTAGATCAACGAACTAAATTATTTTTGTTATTTTGTAAAAAAAATAGGTATGAATGTATTATTAATAGGTTCTGGCGGTAGAGAACATACTATCGCGTGGAAGATTGCCCAAAGTCAAAAATTATCAAAACTCTGGATTGCCCCCGGAAACGCAGGGACTGCCGGATGTGGAGAAAATATTCCTATTGCGGTAACCGATTTTGAAGCCATTAAAAAATTTGTTTTAGAAAATAAAATAAATTTAGTAGTTGTAGGTCCCGAAGATCCGCTCGTCAATGGAATATATGATTTTTTTGTAACGGATCTCTGCCTGAAACACATTCCTGTTATTGGACCTTCACGCGTAGGAGCCATGCTTGAAGGAAGTAAGGATTTTGCGAAAAACTTTATGAAAAAAAACAATATCCCTACAGCTCTATCAAAAACGATTGATCAAACGAACATCAATGAAGGATTCACTTTTCTTGAATCGTTGAAAGCGCCTTATGTACTGAAAGCTGATGGATTGGCTGCCGGTAAAGGTGTTCTTATTTGTGCTGATCTTCAGGAAGCAAAGAAAGAACTGACGGAAATGATTACCCATGCGAAGTTTGGAAAGGCAAGCAGCAGAGTCGTTATTGAAGAATTTCTAAAAGGGATTGAAGCTTCAGTATTTGTTTTAACGGATGGTAACTCGTATAAACTTTTACCAAATGCAAAGGATTACAAACGGATTGGAGGGGGGGATACCGGATTGAACACAGGAGGGATGGGCGCTGTTTCGCCTGTTCCATTTGTGGATGAAGTGTACATGGAAAAAGTGGAAAAACGAATAATTATTCCGACTATTGAAGGACTTAAAAAAGAAAATATTGTTTATAAAGGGTTCATTTATTTTGGATTGATCAAAGTTGACAATGATCCTTTTGTGATTGAATACAATGTTCGTCTGGGCGATCCTGAAACCGAAGCAGTTTTACCACGCATTCAGTCGGACTTGCTTGATCTGTTTGAGGCAGTTGGAAAAGGAACACTGGCTGATAAATCATGTGTGATTGATCAACGCTATGCTACTACGGTTGTTATTGTTTCAGGCGGGTATCCGGGCGATTATGAAAAAGGGAAAGTGATCACAGGACTTGAACAATCAACAGAAAGCATCATTTTTCATGCAGGAACTAAACAAAATCAGAATGGAGAAATTGTTACCAACGGCGGTCGTGTTTTAGCAGTTACCTCATTCGGCAAAACGATGAAAGAAGCGTTGGAAACTTCCTACCAAACGGCTGCACGGATTGATTTTAAAGGAAAGTATTTTCGCAAGGATATAGGTTTTGATTTGTAACATATGTTCACAGGAATATTCAAATCAAACTATACTTTTTTGATTGGGGTATTATTTATCCTTGCTCTTTTGTTATGGTTAAATGCTTTCATTAATCCTTTACAAATATGTTCTGCAGGAGTTTTTGCCCCTTTTTATTCAATCATTGTAACATGGTTTCAGAATAAATTTTTGAATATATTCATGGCTTTTCTTCTTGTTTTTTCGCAGGTTATTTTTCTCAATACGATTATTTCAAATTATTCATTGCTCCCTCAGAGAAACTATATTCCTGCTTTGATTTATCTCTTATTAATGAGCTTTTCTCCTTCTTTTTATTCAATCAATCCTGTGATGATCACAAATCTTTTTTTATTGATCATTCTGAATAATCTTTTTAAAATCTATGATACACCGGAAGATTATGAACGAATTTTTGGTACAGGTTTTCTGACAGCTATTGCATCTATGTTTTATTTTCCATCTGTTTATCTGTTGATAGTGATATGGATTGCATTCATTATTTTTAGGTTGTTCAATTTACGTGCCTGGATAATTACATTAGTTGGACTTATGACACCCTACCTATTTCTTATGGTTTATTATTTCTGGTTTGATCAGTTAGAATTGGTTCTAAAAGGGTATGCGTTTTTTTTCGTTGGGTTTAATAAAATTGTGTTTCCATCAGATATTTTTATAAAAATTCTTTTTATTTCTTTTTTGGTTCTTGTTTTATTTTCTGTCATCCGTTTTTTCAATACCGTCAGTGATAAAGTGATCAGGGTGAGAAATCTTGGATCTATTTTAATCTGGCTTTTTATAGTTACTTTATTTTCATTTTTTATTACGGGAATTGATAAAGTTCATCATGTGGAAATACTTTTCATTCCTGTGTCGGTGTTTGTTTCCAATTTTTTATATATCATAAAGAAAACTTATATTTCTGATATCATTCTGTTTATAATGTTTGCTGCAATAGTTTTCGGAAAATTTTATTTTTGATTTTTTTGGAGAAACAAAAAAAAATATTATTCATTGTTCCTCATCGTCCCGGACGTTCACCCGGACAACGGTTCAGATTTGAACAATATCTTGATTTCCTCGTTCATAACGGATTTAGTTATGAATTTTCCTATATCATTGATGAAAAAGACGATACCATTTTTTATCAACAAGGAAGATATATTTCAAAATTTTTAATATTACTGAGAAGTATTCGTAAACGCTTGGCTGATATCAGGAAAGCGAATGATTATGATATTCTTTTCATATACCGTGAAGCATTGATGATTGGCTCGGTTTATTTTGAAAAACAATTTAAAAAATCGCGTGCAAAAATTATTCTTGATTTTGATGATGCTATTTGGTTGCCTGATGTTTCAAAGGGAAACAGAAAGTTGCGCTGGTTAAAAAGACCCACCAAAACAGCAGACATCATTCACCTTTCTGATATGGTTGTGGTAGGGAATAAATTTTTAGCAAACTATGCAAAGCAATACAATACAAACGTAGAGATAATTCCCACTACCATTGACACAGATTATTATCAAAAAAAATCAATTATTAAATCAACTGACACTATCTGTATCGGATGGACCGGCTCTACTACTACGTTAAAACATTTTATGACCGCAATCCCGTTTCTTAAAATATTGAAAAATAAATACGGGGATAAGATTTGTTTCCGTCTTATTTCAGATGTTCTGATTCAGCAACCCGAAATTGAAATTGAACAGATCTATTGGAACAAAAGTACAGAATTAGTTGATCTTGGATATTGCGACATCGGTATCATGCCCTTGCCCGACGATGAGTGGTCAAAAGGGAAATGCGGATTTAAAGGACTTCAGTATATGGCACTTGAAATACCGGCAGTCATGTCGCCTGTTGGTGTAAATATTGAAATCATTAAAGATAGCGAAAATGGTTTTCTGGCGTCTACTCCTGAAGAATGGGTTGACAAACTTTCTTATTTAATTGAATCCGAAACATTGAGGCAAAAATTCGGAAAAGCAGGCAGACAAACTGTACTTGATAAATTTTCCTTCAACTCACAAAAACAAAGATATCTGGAGTGTTTTAAAGCCGTTTTGCAAAAATAATGTATAAATTGATTTTTAATCATTGATTAGGGTTAATTCCCCGCCGCTCTGCGGCGCATAAAAAAATATCTACCTTTGATGAGTGAGTGAAAGCAAATATATAAGAAAGTCGCCTAAGTTTCTGTTCTTTTGTATCATTTTGTTTGTCCAGCAAAGTACAGAAGGTTAGTCTTCAGTAAAGAAGTAGATGAAACTTTGATTGAAATAAGTATTGAAATTGAGAAAAGATATGAGATTCATTTTTTGGAAATTGGGACGGACAATAATCATGTTCATTTTTTGATTCAATCTGTTCCAAAGATGAGTGCAACTCAAATAATTACGATGGTGAAAAGTATATTGGCCAAGAAAATATTTGAGAAACATCCAGAGGTGAAGCAGCAGTTGTGGGGTGGTGAGTTTTGGACAGATGGATTTTTTGTGAATACGGTAAGTAAGTTTGGAGATGAGAACAGTATTTCGAAGTACGTTCGCGAACAAGTACTGGAAAAGGAATATATTGTTTTGCATAAAAGTAATCAATTACACTGTTTTGAGATACCCCGCTGCTCTGCGGCGGGGAGGTTCATTTATTTATATTTGAAATATGAATCTTGAAAATTTAATACAGATACACGGATTACAAAATGAACGAGTTGGCAGGGAAAATGAAACAAATACTCGGTTGATTAAATTGAAAGTTAAACTATGAAAACAGAAATTTTAAAGATAAACAAATCGTATACTTATAAAATTAATATTTATAGTTTCTTTTTTAGAAAGAAGCTTTATAGTGGCGAATTTGACTATGGTTTTGTGAGAGAAATTTTAGCACACACACAGAACAATAATAGTTTTATTAAGGAGATATATTTTAAACCTTTTTCAATTAAAATTGATTCTATTCGTTTTATACTAATTCTTATTATAATACCAATTATAAATATTAATTAGTCCAATCAATATTTGAAAAAATATAGCC
>CAYVNP010000002.1:125642-139757 GCA_964452905.1 uncultured Bacteroidales bacterium | reverse complement strand
TTTTGTCCGCAGGACAAGCAATATCCGGAGTAGTTTGATCCGTAGGTGTTACATTAAATGTACATTCCTTGAAGTTCCCTGCTTCATCGGTAGCACGGAGTGTAATGATTGTAGCGCCTGCGATAGCAGTACCCGCAGCAGGCACTTGAGAGACGATGATTTTATTATTAGGGCTGCAATTATCCGAGACAACAGCTTCAGCAGTAAAGTCAGCTAGAACAGCCTGATCACATCCTGTAGTAGCAGGAATGGTTTTATCCGCAGGACAGGTGATGGACGGTTTAGTTTGATCAGTAGGAGTTACATTAAATGTACATTCCTTGAAGTTCCCTGCTTCATCGGTAGCACGGAGTGTAATGATTGTAGCGCCTGCGATAGCAGTACCCGCAGCAGGCACTTGAGAGACGATGATTTTATTATTAGGGCTGCAATTATCCGAGACAACAGCTTCAGCAGTAAAGTCAGCTAGAACAGCCTGATCACATCCTGTAGTAGCAGGAATGGTTTTATCCGCAGGACAGGTGATGGACGGTTTTTCATTGTCATTAATGGTTACATTAAATGAACACACATTGCTGATATTCCCACTTGTATCTCTTACCGTATATTGTACGGTTGTTGTGCCTACATTAAAAGTAGTTCCGGGTGTATGTGACTTGTTCCAGACCAAGCTACCCGAAGGTGTGCAGTTGTCTGTAGCAGTAGGTTCAATCCATGAAACAACAGCTGAGCAATGTCCGGGGTCATTGTTTTGGGTAATGGGGGATGCAGGACAATTGCTAATGACTGGTTTTTCATTGTCATTAACGGTTATATCAAATGAACATATATCACTTATGTTTCCAGCAGCATCAATAGCAGAAGTATAAACTATTGAAGTCTTGCCTATAGGAATAACTAAACTTGTATGCCAAATAAAACCACCTGAAGGGGTACAATTATCAGTAGCTGAAGGATTAATCCATGTAACAAGTGCAGAGCAAAGCCCAGGGTCATTGCTTTGTGTGATGGGTGCCGAACAATTAATGATGGATGGTTTTTCATTATCATTAACAGTTACATTAAATGAACAAATATTACTGATGTTCCCACTTGCATCTGTTGCTGTGTATTGTACAGTTGTTGTGCCCACATTAAAAGTAGTTCCGGATGTACGTGACTTATTCCAGACCAAGCTACCCGAAGCAGTGCAGTTGTCAGTGGCTGTTGGTTCAACCCATGTAACAACAGCAGAGCAAAGCCCTGGATCATTGTTTTGTATGATGGGGGATGCAGGACAATTGATTATGACTGGTTTTTCATTGTCAGGAAAACATTGCCCAATGCTTTTATTCGCAATCGATAAAATAAAGAAAAAAAATAAAATCCAAAATATATGAAAAGGAATTTTTTTTTTCATAAAAAAATATTATTTAAATTAAATACAAATAAAATAAGTGATGAAATTTTTTGCAAATATATTACTTATATCATAATTTGTCAATTTAAAAGTATTAATATATCCACCTCAAGAGACATCATCCAGATCAATCTTACAAATTCTGTGATGGAATTATCCACTTGGGGGAAAAATTAGAGTAAGAACGATTTATCAATGCCTGTAAAATGGCACTGGACTAACAGCAAATACTTATAGAATGGTAAAAAACATCATTGAAAGAGGATTAGATAAAATAAAACAACAGGCAGACAAACCCGATACAGAAACTAAAATCATTCCATTGCATCCTAATATTAAAGGAGAGTCCTATTATAAATAATTTAAAACTATTACAAACAGGAACGCAACAACATTAGACAAAATGAAACAGCTTAAGTTCTTTGGAATGTATTGAGCGTTCCAGACGTCCTTAGCTAATGACCAACTCAATCAATTAACCATGGATGAGTTCATCTATTTTTTAGTTGAATCCGAATGGGATGAACGTCATAACCGAACCATACAACGTTTAGTAAAAAATGAAGGTTTTAAGTATAAAGCCAGTATTGAAGAACTTAATTATGACAATGACAGAAATCTTAACAAAAATCAGATACAGCGTTTTGGAGATTGTGATTTATTAAAAAATACGAAAAATATCTTAATCACTGGCAGTTCAGGTATAGGGGAAAGTTATCTGGCATCCGCTATTGGACATTATGCTTGTACGTTAGGATTTAAAGTCATTTATACTAATACAGCTAAACTATTTGATAAGATGAAAATGGTAAAAATATATGGTTCTAAGTATGAGAGAGATGGCACGAATGGAACGTCAAGATTTACTTATCCTTGATGATTTTGGATTACAACCTATAGATCATCAGAACAGAATGATTTTAATTGAACTATTTGAAGATAGAAATGAAAAAGGTTCTGTCACCTATTCTCTATTTTTAACAATATAAATTTTAAACTTATTTTTACCTATACGTTTAACAATGTAATTCTCTTTTTAGATTCGAAAAAAGCATCATCATCAATTTCAATACTATTATAGTTTTTTACAATTTCTAAAAAAGATTTTCTCAACCTCTATGCAGCAAAACATTCCTTAACATTTCCAAATGTTTTATAATAATTAGGACTAACATCAATTAAAATTTCAGTATTTAATGATGAGCTCTTTTATAGGTGTTTTATCAAGTAACGAGATGCTTAAAATTTGCAGGATTTCGTAAGTAGACAATGGACTTTGCAACCTGCTTTTTATTATCGCTACAAGGGTATAGGTAATTATAGCGATATAAACTTGAGTTTTTACTGCATTATCTGAAGTTCCCCAGAATGTTAGGATTTTAAGATGCTGCTTAATCCATTTGAAGAATAACTCTATCCTCCAGCGATACTTATAGAGCAATGCAATATCAAGAGCAGACAATTCAAAATTGTTGGTCAGAAAGGTGAATGTTTTATCGGTTTCATCGTCATAGTATTTTATTCTGCGCATTTTTTCTGGATAATTTATGCCAGCATAAACCCCAGCTAACAAAACTAACTGGTCACACATGATGCCCATCTTCCTAAAGTGTTTTCGGGACTTCTGCCATTTGAACCTAAAATTCTCCTTTGCTCTGGTTACAAAATGCTTGACTTTATGATCAAATAGTCGCCTTTATCTACAATGGGGTAGTTAAGACTATCCCTTTTTCATACTATAAATTTGTATTTGAAATTTAATATTGCAAAACAATTTTGTGAAAAGTTTAAACGAAAGTTTAAAAAAATTATCGTAATAACGTAACCAATCCTATATACTGATGTGATTTCCCTTCAATGTCCTTAAATTGAACAATCCAAGAATAAACGCCTTCAGGACAAGCTTTAGCAGAAAAAGTTCCATCCCATCCCAATACCAAATCTTTTGATTTGAAAATTTCTTCTCCCCATCGTGTATATATACGTAATTCATATGAATCCGTATTGATGCCTAATCCTTTAGGGGAAAACAAATCATTGATCCCATCATCATTAGGAGTAAAGGCATTGGGTGAGTAAAATGTAAAATCAGCTTTAACATGTAAAGGGAAAACCACTGTATCTTTACAATGTTGATTGCTAACAATCAATGTTGGTTTATAATCACCGTAATTGCTATAAAAATGAGTGGGGTTTTTAAGTTCAGACGAGTTTTCAGGTGAATCAGGATCTCCAAAATCCCATTCCCATTGGTTTACTCCACCGGTAGAAATATCTTTAAAACTGGCTTCAGGATTGAATGAAGATGGTAATTCAGGTGAAAATATAAAATCTGCTTTTGGTTTTGGATAAACAGTAATCATATTATTTTTTCGAATACTGTCAGAACAATTAAAACTGGTTGTTACAGTTAGATAAATTGTATACATTCCTGTATCTCGGTATATATGAGGCGAAGGTGTTTCATTTATTGAAATATTATTACTATTTGATTTTGGGTCACCAAAGTTCCAGAAATAAGATTTAGCCAAAGTAGGAGATGCGGAAAAATTAATAGTTAATGGCTGACAACCGGAAACAGTTGGTTGAGCTGTAATATCAATTTTGGGTAAAGGATTTACTTTAATAAACGTTGAATCCACATTGATACAGTTGGAAAGACTATTGAGAGCAAGTACTTGTACTAAGCTGTCTTTTGTAGGAGAAAGTGAAATTATTGATCCGGTTTTAGTTAAATTCCACCGATAGACTACATTTGTTTCATTACCTGCTGTAAGTGATGTTGGATGTTTTTCACACATGGAAACAGTATCAGGTAAATTGAGAATTGGTTTTGGATTAACAATTATTTTATTGGTATCAGTATTCGTACAATGTGTTTTGGTTTCAGTATATTTATATATGATTTGATGTTCACCGATAGTCAGAGACTGAGGATTAAATGTAACAGAATCGATAGATATACCATCCCCATAATATTTTCCATTGGCTGGTGTCCCCTGATTTAAAATGATAGGAGGATTGTAAATACATTGTGCCGGAAGTAAAGGTAAATGAACGGTAGGAAGTGCATTTACAATAATGTTACCGGAATCAAGGTTTTTACATTTATTCGAATCAATAAACATATAATAAATTTTGTTATTGGTATTTTCACCAGCAATGCGTGGATTGAAAGTTAAGCTGTCAGTTGAAGAAACGCCATTACCGGAATACCATCCAAAACCTTTCAAAGAAGGTGACCCTATTCCTCCGGTTAATTTTAATGATGGTGCGTTGATACAAATTGAATCCTGTTTATTGAATGTCACAATTGGAAGGGGATACACAGCAATAACAACCGAATCAGTGTCGTGATTTTTTTCAGGGAATACACCGTTATCATATGAAATAACTCGATAGGTGGTTGTAGTTGTCGGTAGCACTTTAATTACTGAATCCAGACCTGATTTGAATAAGGTAAATGTACCCCCGGTTTGTTCATACCATTCGTACTTCCAATAGGGTGGACGTCCTGAAACAGAATAAGCAGAAAGTGTGACTGAATCTTTTGATTTTTCACATATTGCTGAAGGTGAAGCAGAAGGAATAACAGTTAGTTGACAAGATTTGACAAGAACAGGTATTTTAATTCTTGTGAATCCTTGTATTCCACAGCACCTGCCAAAATAAAAAGCGGTATCTTTAGTGATTGTGCCTGTTTCAAAGGTAAATGAACTGCTTTTTAATACTGTTCCTCCGGTAGGTTTATCAAACCAACAAAAATCATTTTCTGTAAGTCCGCTATTTATAGGTGAAGCAGCCACCGGAAGATGAGCATTTAAAGTGGTTTTTGAACCTATACAAATATCTTTAATACCAGGAAAAGTATCGGAATAACATCCATTGTCAACCATAGCAGTTAAAGGATAACTGGCGCATTTGTTAAAACATTTGGTTGTTTTATCAGTTCCACCACTTTGCGTATTCCAAACATTGGTTGATCCATTTGTTCTGCAAAAATCCAAGTATTCACCGGCAACACCAACAGAAGCGCCCGATCTACCAACCGTTGCTGTTGGACTAAAAAAAAACTGTCCGTATGTTCCTGCTCCGGAAGAACCATGAATGGTATACGAACCAGAAAACATAACATCTTTATTAATCAGTGAAGTGCCGGAATTAATAAAACTTACGTTCGTCCCTGATGGTTGAAAAGAATTTGTTACAATGTATCCCGTATTATGATTGCCTTGAACATTTGCCCCTGATAGTGTTATCTTATCAATTTTAATATATCCATTATTATCAAACGTATTGCCATTGGTAGCCGTTAAAACCAATCCTTTTCCTACAACTTTATCAGCAATCAAAGTACAATTGTTTTTAAAATAAAAAAGTGCATCCTGATGCATTTCAACTCCTCCTTTTAAAATCGTTAAAGTTGAATTATTGATTACAGTTATAGTTTTTGTAAAATTTCCATTATTAAATAAAAGATCCCCTTGAGTAATAGTCAATGGCTGATTAATAATAAATGTTGCATTATTATATACGTTTAGTGATCCAATGGAAGCAGTAATATCCAATGTAACAGTATTCCCATTTGTAATTGTAACAACATCGCCGGCAGCCGGAACACCTGCAGGAGTCCAAATAGATGGATCGCTCCAGTTTCCAGATGCTTTGGAGGTTTTGTTAGCAGCAGAAAGTACTAAAGAAATGAAAGAGAAAAATATTAGTATTAAAATTTTTTTCATTTAATTCAAGATGAAACCTAAAGTAAATAGGTTGCTTTATCAGTAAAAAATAATCCGTAAAATTATTAAACTTAATTCTAATTATTTTATTAATCCTATCAATTAATTTGACTGTATTGAATATAATTAGTATAAAATAAAGTGTTAAAATTCAGGAATTATTTTTGATTGATCATATTGATAAACTTCTGTTCTGTAATAATAGGAATACCAAGTTTTTTTGCTTTTGTTAATTTTGCTTCTCCCATTTTATCACCGGCCAAAATAAAACTTGTTTTAGAGGAAATAGAATTCGTGTTAATTACACTGTTTTCTTCAATCATTCGTTTGATCTCTTCTCGTGAGTAATTGGAGAAAATGCCCGAAACGACAAAAGTTTTATCAGCAAGTAGAGTAGTTTTATATTTATTTGATTTTTCTTCAATTTTAAATTTTAAATTTTTGTTTGTTAAACGATTTATCAATTCAATATTTTCAGGGTTTTTAAAATATGCTAAAATACTGTTTGCGATTTTTTCACCTATTTCGTCTACTTCAATTAGTTGATCAAAATTGGCATTAGCAAGTGATTTGATATCCTTAAAGTGTTGGGCAAGTTTTTTAGCAACTGTTTCTCCAACATATCGTATTCCCAATGCATACAAAGTCCTATCAAAAGGAACATTCAAAGAAGATTCAATTCCTTTTAAAATATTTTCAGCCGTTTTTTGTTTAAATGAAATGGTTCTTGTTTTTCCGGATTCAATTTCAACAAAACTTTTTTTGAGTCCAAGTAATTGTTCGTAAGTTAGATCATACAAATCAGCAATTGAACGTATTAATTGATTATCAAACAAGATTTCTACTTTTCCTTCTCCAAGACTATCAATATTCATAGCTTTTCGGCTGATAAAATGTTCTATTTTTCCTTTGATCTGCGGAGCACAACTTAGTTCATTTGGGCAATAATATAGTATTTCTCCATCACTCCTTTTCAAAGTGGTTCCACATTCAGGACATTTTTCAGGAAAAATTTCCGGTACGGAATCAGCCGGACGACTGTTCAAATCCACTTCAATAATTTTGGGTATGATCTCACCGCCTTTTTCAATGACCACATAGTCGCCAATTCGTATGTCAAGTTTCTGCATAAATTCAGAATTATGCATAGTTGCTCTTTTAACAACTGTTCCGGCAAGTTGAACCGGTTCAAGATTTGCAACAGGAGTAATAGCGCCAGTTCTGCCCACTTGATAACTGATGGAGAGTAATTTGGTTTGTACCTGTTCAGCTTTAAATTTATAGGCAATAGCCCATCGAGGTGATTTAGCTGTAAAACCCAGAATTTTTTGTTGTTGCAATGAATTAACTTTAATTACAACTCCATCAATGTCAAAAGGTAGTTTATATCTGTCAACATTCCAGTCATTGATAAAATGAAAGATTTCATCAATAGAAACACACTTGGCAATATAGGGGGATGTTTTCAATCCCCATTCTTTAGCTTTGATGATAGTATTATAATGAGTGTCGTAAAGTTTTTCTTCAGAATAAACAAAATATAAAGTGCAGTCAAGTTTACGTTTGGAAACTTCTTTTGAATTTTGCAATTTAAGACTACCGGCTGCTGCATTCCGAGGATTGGCAAAAGGAATTTCTCCTAATTCCATTCGCTGTTTATTGAGTTCGTCATACGCATTTTTCGGCATAAATATTTCTCCACGAATCTCAAATTCATCAGGGAAATCATTTCCTCTTAATGTAAGAGGAATGCTTTTAATGGTTTTGATATTTTGAGTAACATCATCTCCCTGTTCCCCATCACCGCGGGTAACAGCTTGCTTTAATTTTCCATTTACATATGTTAACCCGATAGCAACACCATCGTATTTAAGTTCACAAACATATTCAACATTATTGCCTGTAACTTTTTTTATTCGTTCATCAAATTCAAGTAAATCTTCTTTTGAATACGTATTTCCCAACGAAAGCATTGGATACTTATGTGTTACGGTTTGAAATTCTTTTGTTATAAAGCCACCCACTCTTTGAGAAGGAGAATCAGGTAAAATAAAATCGGGAAATTCCTTTTCGAGATCATTGAGCTCTTTCAGTTTTAGATCAAACTCATAATCACTGATTGTGGGGGAATATAAAACATAATATTGAAAATTATATTCATTGAGTTCTTCGGATAGTTTATGTATTTTTTGGCGTGCTTCGTCAGAGTTCATAGTGGTTGCAAGATAAACAATACAAACCTACATCTATTTTTATTATTTAACAAATTGCATATTCTTATTAAATTATTTTCAGCTTAAAAATTTGTATATTTGCTTTATACGAACATTTAGTATTGATTAGAATTTTGGGTAAAATCAAAACAAATAAGTTTTTCTGGATAACACTGAGTATTGTGTGTGTGTGTTTACTCTTATCAGCACTAATTATTTTCAATCATACCAAAAAAAGTGTAAAAAGAACAGTACATATTGATTTAAAACAAATCAAAAAAAGAGGAAAAATAATAGCATTAACTGAATTTAATTCCACCAGCTTTTTTGTTTACAAAGGTGAAACAATGGGGTTTCAATATGAGTTATTGCAGCAGTTTGCCAAACATCTTCACCTTGAACTCAAAATAATTCTTTGCAATGATCTGTCTCAAACATTTGATAGTCTTTCAAATGGTAAAGGAGATCTGATCGCATTGAATCTGAATAAAACCTCTCAAAGACAGCTTACGTATGGTTTTACTGTTCCGTTTGCAAACGTTCGTCAGGTTCTGGTTCAGCGAAAACCTGACAATTGGGGTGAAATGACAAAATTTAAACTTAAAAAAAGTTTGATCAGAAACCTATCAGATTTAAAAAATAAAACAATATATGTTCAAAAAAAATCTTCATTTTATGAATCATTGATGAAACTCAGAGATTCATTAAAAATTAATTTTAAAATCATTGATACCAATAAAAGCACCGAAGAATTGATCAGTTTGATTTCAGAAAAAAAAATTGAACTGACTGTATGTGATGAAAATGTAGGTAGTGTCATTACCGGTTCATTTCCTTTAATAGATATTGAAACCCCATTATCCAAACCGCTTGGACTTTCATGGGTTGTCAGAAAAAATTCTACTGAATTACTGAATGAACTCAATCAATGGCTGAAACGTTTTGTTAAAACAACCGAATATAATTTTATCTATACTAAATATTATAAAGTACCTGACTGGATTGCACAACGGCGTAAGACGGGATTCTTTTCTGCAAATAGTAACCGGATAACGTGTTATGATGAAATCATTAAAAAATATGTAGGACTGATTGATTGGGACTGGCGTCTGGTTGCCTCGCTGATTTATGAGGAATCTCATTTTAATCCGGATTTGGTTTCATCACAAGGTGCTATAGGGTTAATGCAATTAGCCCCATGCATCGCCAATAAATATAATATTGATAGTCTTTCATCTCCCGCTGATAATATTAGAGCAGGAATAAAACATTTGAAAGAACTAAATGATTTTTTTATAAAAGAAATAAAAGAAAAGGATGAAAGGATAAAATTTGTTCTTGCATCCTACAATACTGGTGTAAATAATATTTACAGAGCCAGAATCAGAGCAAAGAAATACAAAATGAATCCAAATATTTGGGATGAACAGGTTGAATACTTTGTTTTTAAAGTACCTGATATGAAATTATTGAAGGACTCAACAAAAAAACAAATGTTACCTAAATATCCTTTTGTCAGAAATATTTTAGAACGATATGAGCATTATAAAACTATTATTAAGCAAGATTAGGTATATTGATAATTTTAGAATTTATAACAGGGATCTTACTGGCGCGCGTCTTTGACGCGTGAACGTTCCGAATGAATTTATTCTTTAACCCAGTTTTGTATTTCAATAATATTTCCTTCGGGGTCACAGGCGTAGATCGCTTTAAGAATACCTAACCCTTCAATTTTTTTTTCTATAGCTTCTCCATAGTGTTTACCGCCATTGGCAATGAGCGTGCTCATGGTTTCTTCCACATTACTTACATGAAATGCAATATGGCTGAACCCGATATCATTGATCATTTGTGTGCCTGTCGTTTCTGATGTTTTATTGTATTCAAATATCTCAAGCGTAGGTCCATTAATGTTCCCGGGTAGTTGGAGGTGTATCCCATGGATAGCTACTTCAGGGATACCGGTGAGTTTATCAATCCATTCTCCGGATAAATTTCTTTCCGGATACACTGGTGTACATTCAAATACATTGATGTAAAATTGAGTCAGTTTTTTCCAGTCTTTTGCAATGATGTTGGTATGTGCAAATTTTATTTCGTTTTTCATCCTTATAACGATTACATTGTGATTATTCTTTCTGCAAGTTTGCCGACAGACGTATTTGTTTGTAAAAATAAAATTTTCAGAAATATGATTATGGTTTCGGAACATATTCAAAAGCGCCGAGATCGGGCAGTCCGTCAGCAAAGCGGTTCACGTCATCATAATCCTTGCGAAGGTAAGGCGTACTGATTTTGATAACTCCTTTATTGATTGCAGGAGACTTATCCGAAAGATGATAATCATGTTTGCTTTCATCTGTAAAAAGCGGATCGCTGTTGGCAATGCAGTTTGTAAAATGGGGTGCCGTTAAACTTAGTTTGGATTTGACAAGACAATTGGCAAACGTATAATCGTAAGCAACGCCGGTAATGAAATCAGCTAAGATCTCTTCTTCATTATTTCCGTAGATAATACAATTCCCGAAATATGATTTCAGTTCGCCGGTGTAAATAATATTGTTTGCATTGTCCTTAAAATAATTTGAAATGATGAGGGAAGGATTTTTTCGTACGCCAAAAGTCCAGTTATTGGCAAGCGTACAATGACGGAAATCGTAACTTCCTCCGGTTGAAAGATACACATCCCCTGAACCGCAATCTGAAATGATCGTGTTGGATGCATTGACAGTAAATGCTTTGGTGAACAAACCGAAGGCAGACATATTTTGAATGATCGTATTTTTAAGGATCAAGGTGGTTGAGGTCATTGCGCTGTTAATGATCTCTGCCTGAATACCGATAAATCCATTACGAATAATTGCATAATTGAAAACATTGTTTTCACTTCCTTCATTGATCCATATCCTGTCCCATTGTCCGGGGCTGTCCTTATACCATGCTTCCAAGCGGTCGCCCTGAAAAACCACTACAGAATCCTTTGTGCCGTTCACCTGAATGCTGCCGCCTTTATACACCCATATCCCTGCTCCGGGATGAAGATAGATCCTTGCTCCGGCAGGAATGGTCAGACTGCCCGTAGAATCAATGACTGCATATCCGTAAATGACATAAGGTTTATCTGTCTTCCAGGTAACTTTTTCATTTTCGTGTGCCACAATTTTATAGTTCGGTAACCCTTTAGCATAAGTATCGGCAATGATAAAATAGGCATTCTGTCCCATTGCCACCAGTTTTACTTTTTGAATATTTCCATTGGTTTCAAAAGTGAGGGAATCGGTAATAATAAAAGGAGTATTCTGATTGTTAGGATCAACGGTCACTCTGACGAAAATGAACATACTGTCTTTGGGGTTGATCTCCATGTCAGATACATTGGAAGAAGGGATCCCATTCACATTGATCTTGAAATTGGATTGTGCTCCTCCGCCAAGACGGATGTTTGAAATTTTAATGATCTTGTTGTATGGATTAAAAACTTTTAATTGTTTGGTCGCCGAACCTATGGTGGTAAATACAGTATCAAACATGACTGTATCGGTTGAAAATCTAAGTGTAGCAGTTGAATCCTTTATTATTTCGTCTTTTCTGCATGAAATAAAAAAAGCAAACAAGAGTAAAATGGATATGGAAGCTATTTTATATATGTTTTTATTTTTCATATTGAAATTCGGCGATACAAAGATATACGACAAATGAATTGATTTATTGTCTTGAAGAAAATTTCATTAAATGTCAGTTTACTTCATTTATACTTTTTATAATAAGTTCACATGCCAGTTTTATTTCATCATCCGAAATAATAAGCGGGGGAGCGATGCGCAGGCATTTTGCCGAAAACAAAAACCAATCGGTGATAACGCCATTGGCAATACATTGTTGAATGATTCGTTGACAAATAGTTTCATTTTCAAACTCAACAGCCATCATGAAACCTTTGGATCGTATCTGTTTAATAGCAGGATGATTGAGATGTTCGTGAAAAATTAATTCTTTATGATTGACAAGGTGAAAGATTTTAGAATCCCGTATAAACTCAATATTGGCAATGGCTGCAGCACAACACAGCGGATGTCCGCCAAAAGTTGTGATGTGCCCGAGTACCGGTTTGGTCGTGAGTGATGCCATGATTTCATGGGATGAAACAAAAGCGCCGACAGGCATTCCTCCGCCCATTGATTTGGCAAACGTTATGATATCAGGAACGACATTGAAATGTTCAAAGGCAAACATCTTTCCTGTCCGTCCCCAAGCGGATTGGATTTCGTCAAAGATAAGCAGTGCAGCTGTTTCAGAACATTTTTTTCGTAAGGTTTCAAGAAAAATCTGATCTGCAATTTGAACGCCTGCCTCTCCCTGGATCGGTTCAATGATCACACATGCCGTATGGTCAGTGATCTTTTCCAGTTCGGAAATTGAGTTGAACTCAAGTATCTTAACATCCGGCAGTAGAGGACGAAACGAATTCTTAAGTTCTTCATTGCCGCAAACACTCAGTGAGCCGTGCGTACTGCCGTGGTATGCATTTTTAAAGGTAATCATTTCAGTTCTGCCGGTAAATCGTTTTGCCAGTTTCAGAGCGCCTTCAACTGCCTCACTTCCTGAATTGACAAGGTAAACAGAACTTAGCTTTTTAGGAAGACAATCGCTGATCAATTTGGAAAGCATCACTTGTGGCTCCTGGATAAATTCTCCGTAACACATCACATGAAGATATTTATCAAGCTGTTCGTGAATGGCTTTGGTAACCGTAGGATGATGATGCCCGATGTTATTGACCGATATACCAGCGATCATATCAATGTGTTTCTTTCCGCCGGAATCAAAAATATAAATTCCTTCTGCACGTGCAACCTCCAGACCAATCGGATTGGCTGATGTTTGAGCCAGATTGCGATAAAACAGATCGTTGATTGTTTCTTTATTTTTCACGTGTGAGATTAAAATTCTATTTCACCTTTACCCTGACGGATAATCTTAAAATCATCGGAAGTACAGTCAATCACGGTTGAAGGTTGATTACCTCCATGTCCGCCGTCAATCACGATATCCACAATATTTTTATATTTTGTATAAATGTATTCAGGATCAGTGGTGTAATCAAGAATGGTATCATCATCATGAATGGAAGTGGACAGTATGGGATGACCCAGTTCATGAACGATGGTGCGTGCAATGTTGTTATCCGGTATTCTGATTCCCACCGTTTTTTTCCGGCTCTGAAATAATTTTGGTACTCGATTATTGGCATTTAGAATAAAAGTAAACGGACCGGGTAAAGTTCTTTTCATTAGTTTATATACCGGAGTGCTTTGTTGTCGGGTATAATCAGACAAATGACTAAGGTCATAACAGATAAAAGAGAAATTTGCTTTTTCCAGTTTAATCCCTTTAATGTTGGCAACTCTCTCAACGGCTTTGGGTTTGAGAATACTACAACCGATGCCATAGACCGTGTCGGTGGGATAAATGATGATACCGCCATCATTCAAACATTCTGTAACATGTTTGATCAGTCTGTGTCCCGGTGTTTCAGGATGGATCTTAAGCAGCATAACATTAATTTTACTCGATATAAATTTAGATATTTATTAATAAACGCAAATTGTATGTTGATGAAAAATTGTTCAATAAAAAAAGGGTAAGCTACTTATATCGCACCGCTCAACCATTATACCCTTGCTTCCTTCCGAACCTGGGGGATTTTAACAGGAGCTGGTCGTATAAGACTTACCCGGGTACAAAAATAGAGTAAAGAGGA
>CAYVNP010000002.1:32721-125632 GCA_964452905.1 uncultured Bacteroidales bacterium | reverse complement strand
TTTTTTTTTTTTTCATGAATAATTTAATTTCATACTTTTGTCAGACCCAAAATTTGTTTTGAATCTAAATTTAATATGAAAGAATCTTCACCTTTATTTTACAGTTCGTTAATCTCAGGATTGGTCACTTCTTTTTTTTTAATTTTATATCCATTGTTGTTTTATATATTCCATATTGCGGAATATAATATTTTTTTTGTACTGTTAAATAAATTATTTCCTCTGATTGTTTTAATATTGGGAATGTTCTTAGGGATCAAATACTATTGAAACAAGTTTTGCGGAGGATACATAAAATACAAAGACAGTTTCCTTTCAGGCTTGATGATCGGGGTGAATGCATCTATCTTGATTTCACTGTTTATGTATGTATTGTATAAATTCATTGCACCCGAATTATTAACTGAATCTATTGAACGTTCTGTCGAATATGTGAAAAGTTTGAATATATATTCCGACAGCAGAATACAACAGGAATATGATACGATGTCACGATTTACACCTGAAATGGTCTTGTTAACATCCCTCCTTGAACTTGCCTTTCTTTCAGCTTTATTATCATTGATAATTTCTGTATTTACAAAAAAAGATAAACCCATATTTGATTCAAATAATTCAAACGAAAATATATAATATTCATGGATATATCAATTGTTATTCCTTTATTGAATGAAGAAGAATCGTTGCGGGAACTGACCGATTGGATAAAACGCGTCATGCAACAAAATCAGTTTTCGTTTGAAATAATTTTTGTGGATGATGGCAGTACGGATCATTCATGGAAAGTCATTGAAGAACTGGTTCAAACATCTTCAGGAACAGTTAAAGGAATAAAATTCAAACGGAATTATGGAAAGTCAGCAGGATTGAACAGGGGGTTTGATGCAGCCCAGGGCGATGTTGTATTTACCATGGATGCTGACTTGCAGGATAATCCTGAAGAATTACCCGACATGTATAAAATGATTAAAGAGGACGGTTTTGATATTGTTTCGGGTTGGAAGAAAAAACGATATGACCCTTTATCTAAGACAATTCCGACCAAACTATATAACTGGATCACCCGTAAAATGCATGGTGTTTATCTGCATGATATGAATTGCGGATTGAAAGCATACAAAAATGAAGTGATCAAAACCATTGAAGTATATGGTGAAATGCATCGCTATATCCCTGTGATTGCAAAATGGAATGGTTTTACGAAAATAGGAGAGAAGGTTGTTCAGCATCAGGCACGTAAATATGGTGTGACCAAGTTTGGCTTGGAAAGATTTATCAATGGGTTTCTGGATTTAATGTCAATTACCTTTGTGTCGAAGTTCGGCAGACGACCCATGCACTTTTTCGGAACGTTTGGCGTACTGATGTTTATTTTAGGATTTTGCTGTGCAACATACCTTGGCATTCAGAAATTATATTTTGTTTTTAATAATATACAGGCAAAATTAGTGACCGACAGTCCGTATTTTTATATTTCGTTGGTGGCGATGATCATTGGGGTGCAGTTATTTCTTGCAGGATTTCTTGCCGAAATGATCGCACGAAATTCAAGTGACAGGAATTATTATATTATTGAAAAAAGAATATAATTTTTTAATCTTAGTATTCAATTGAACATGCTGAAGTTTTCAATAATTGTTCCGGTATTTAATCGTCCGGAAGAGGTAAAGGAGTTTCTTGAAAGCATATCTGCTCAATCATTCAGGGAGTTTGAACTGATCATGGTGGATGGCAGCCCGACAGATTTACTTCAGCCGGTTATTCAACGCTTTAATGAAGCATTTTTATTTAAATATATTTATGTAAAAAACCTGGGTGCAAGTGAATCCCGTAATCTGGGGTGTGAAAATGCTACTGGTGAATATCTCGTATTTATAGATTCGGACTGTATTGTGCCAGCCGATTATCTTGAAAAAATAAATTTATTTCTGCTCCAAAATAAAACGGATGGCTTTGGCGGACCGGATGCTGCAGATGATTCCTTTTCCCCTGTTCAGAAAGCAATCAATTATGCCATGACATCCATGCTTACCACAGGTGGCATCAGAGGGAAGAAAAAGCATATCGGTAAATATCAGCTCAGGGGTTTTAATATGGGCATTAAACGGGATGTGTTCTTTCATGTTGGCGGTTTCAGCGGAATGCAGGTGGCTGAAGACATTGATCTGAGTATGCGTCTTCACAAAGCCGGCTATTCCACAACTTTGATTTCGGAAGCATTTGTGTATCATAAACGGAAAACGAATTTTCGTAAGTTCTATAAACAATTGTTTATGCACGGTAAGGGCAGGATTGACTTGTATGTAAGGCATCGGGATGCTTTAAAAGTTGTTCATTTAATCCCAACTTTTTTCGTAATCGGGCTTATTGGAACATTCCTATTCTTTTTTGTTAATGCATGGTTGTTTCAGGTAGCAATTTCTCTTTTAAGTATGTATTTTATTTGCATACTTCTTCATGCGGTTTATTTTTATCAAAATATATTTACAGGAATACTTTCTGTTTATGCTTCTTTCATTATGTTGTGGGCATATGGTTGTGGGTTGATGATCAATTTTATCAGAAGAATCATATTCAAAAAAGGAAGTGACAGTCAAAAATCAGTTATATTAAAAAATTAAATATTAAAATTTTATGAAACAGAACGAAATACGAATATTAGGAATCCATGTAAATCAGCGTACCAAAGAAGTTTCTCAAATTCAGCCCTTATTTACCAAATATGGTTGTTCAATTAAAACCCGTTTGGGATTGCATGAAGTAAATGATAATATTTGTAGCCCTTCAGGAATTATCTTGTTAGAGTTGATTGGAGATGTTAATGAAATGAACAAACTCGAAGATGAGTTAAAAGCCATTGCAGGTCTTGATGTTCAGAAAATGTGTTTTCAGAATTAACGATTAATAAAACGGAAACGTTCAGGTGTTTTGTTGCACTTGATATCCCTGATAAAGTGGTTGGAGAAATCATTCGTGTTCAACAACGTTTACAGGATGCTCATTTATTTTCCGGGAAAATGACAGCACCTCAGAATATTCATCTGACATTAAAATTTTTAGGAGAAATAACCGCTATTCAACTTCGGGATGTCAGAAAAAGATTAGAAAAAATCAGATTTGATTCTTTTTGCTGTGAACTTGGAGAACTAGGTGTTTTCAGCCCAACTGACATTCGTATCATTTGGATGAAATTAAATAATGAATCTGTTCTTCAACTTCAAAAAAATATTGATGAAGCGTTGAATGACATGTTTCCTCTCGAGCAAAGGTTTATGGGGCATATCACCCTTGCGCGTGTTAAATCTGTTTTTAACAAAAAAGAGTTAATCCAGATGCTCAAAGAAATTAGTTTTGAAAGGAGTGAGTTCAAAGTAAAAACGTTTAAACTTAAACTTTCCGAACTATTTCCGGAAGGGCCGATTTATAAGGATATAGCTGAAAATGAATTGAAAAGTTAATTAATATTCAGTAAAAACTTTTTATACAAAGTGAAAATTTTTTAAAGGCAATTCAATTCTTAAATGCTGTTATTTTTCATATCTATGGTTTAGATATTCAAAACTTCTGTAATTTTTGAATTTTAGGACCAAAGTCCTTTATTAACGGGTGTTTTTATTAACTCCTGCCTTAGCTTCGACTCGTTCAGCTACCAAAGGTCGGAGTTAATGAATCTCAGTGAAATCGGTATTTATCCCAAAGTAAAGAAAAAAATACCAAACTATTAAGTAATTTTATTTAAGAATAATTGGTTGATTGGTAAATAAATTATATTTTTGCACCTCTAAAATAAAATCCATTCAAAATTATTATTGAATCATGAGCAAGCCAAAGTTGGTAAAATTATTTTCAGGCAGAGAAACTCGCGAACTTGCAGAGAAGATTGCAAAGAGTTATCAACAGCCATTAGGAAAGATTACGTTCATTGATTTCAGCGATGGTGAATCCGAAGTGTCATTTGAAGAAACGGTACGAGGCAATGAAGTATTTATTATTCAGTCTACTCCTCCGCCTAACGATAATCTTTTTGAACTGCTCATGCTGATTGATGCTGCCAAACGCGCATCTGCCAAGAATATCATTGCTGTTATGCCTTATTTCGGTTATGCACGTCAGGACAGAAAATCAAAATCAAGAGTAGCTATTACCGCAAAGCTGATAGCCAATTTATTGACGGCAGCAGGAGTTGACCGTATCATTACCATTGATTTACATTCCAGCCAGATACAGGGCTTCTTTGATATTCCCGTTGATCACTTGTATGGTTCAGCAATTTTTATCCAACATTTGATTGACATGAATCTGCCAAATATCACTATTGCTTCACCGGATGCCGGTGGCGCGAAACGTGCATTGGCTTATGCTAAATTTTTACAAACCGACCTTGTTCTTTGTGTTAAACATAGGTTTAAAGAAAATCAGGTTGATAAAATGACTTTGATCGGTGATGTTAAGAACAGAGATGTCATTTTAGTGGATGATATTATTGATACTGCCGGAACAATTGCCAAAGCTGCTGATATTATGATGGAAGCCGGTGCTTCAAGTGTAAGAGCCGTCTGTACACATGCATTATTATCAGGAGATGCACTAAATAAAATTGACAATTCAGCTTTAGCGGAATTGATCGTATCAGATACAATTCCATTGCATAAACATTCATCCAAGATTACTGTGCTGTCAACGGCAGATCTCTTTGCAGATGTGATACTCAGGGTGGTCAATTGTGAATCAATCAGTACACATTTTAATTTAAATACTATCGTATAATCAATTACTAAAAAAATGAAATCATTAGTTATTAAAGGTTCTCTTAGAGAAACTGTAGGAAAAAAAGGAGCTAAAGCAAGCAGAAATATAGGTCAGGTCCCATGTGTTCTCTATGGAGGCAAGGAACAAGTTCATTTTACTGCTGATGAAGCCGAGTTCAGAAAGTTGATCTATTCAGCTGATGCATACCTCGTTAAAATTAGTATCAACCAAACTGAATATTCTGCAGTACTTAAAGAGGCACAATTTCATCCAGTAACAGATAATCTTCTTCATGTTGATTTTGTAGAAATTTCTGCTTCACAACCTGTTGAAATTGAAATCCCGATTAATTTTGAAGGAACAGCATCAGGTGTTGCCCTTAAAGGTGGTATACTTGCCAAAACAATGAGAAAACTCAAAGTAAAAGGGTTGATTGATAATATTCCGGAAGTGATTACCATTGATATTTCAAATCTCGATTTGAATCATTCCATAAAAATTGGTGATTTAAAACAGGATAATTTAACATTTGTAGATAATCCCAAAAAGGTGATCGTTGCTGTTAGAACAGCCAGGACAGTTGAAGAAACTACTACTGCTGTTGCTGCTGAAGGTACTGAAGCTGCTCCTGTTGCCGGTGCTGCTGCTCCTGCTGCCGGTGCTGCTCCTGCGGCTAAACCTGGTGACGCAAAAGCTGAACCCAAGAAAGATGCTAAATAAATTTTTTTAAATTTCTCTTTTTAAAAGGTATAAGATTATTTTTAATTTTATACCTTTTATTCTTTTAATATAATATTACTTGGGTTAATAAACATTCATTTGATATGAGTAAATTTTATGAAGAATTTATTACATAAAATTTTTAGTATTCATAATTTGAAAAATCAATCACAGGATAGTTTGAAATTTTTAATAGTAGGACTCGGCAATATAGGTAAAGAGTATGAAAATACCCGTCACAACATTGGTTTCAATGTATTGAATTCATTTACAGAAGTAAACAAATTGGTTTTTGAATCCGCCAGATATGCTGATACGGTAAAACATCGTTATAAAGGTAAAATACTGGTACTTATTAAACCGACCACATTCATGAATCTGAGCGGAAAAGCAATACGATACTGGCTTCAAAAAGAAAATATTCCTGTTGAACAATTATTAGTCATCTGTGATGATGTGGCTCTACCTTTCGGGACGCTGCGAATGAAATCAAAAGGTGGTGATGGTGGACATAACGGATTGATAGATATTATCGCACAACTGGGAACTGATCAGTTTGCCCGTTTAAGGTTTGGTATCGGAAATAATTTCGCCAAAGGTCAGCAGGTAAAGTATGTTTTGGGAAAATGGGCACCTGATGAAATGGCATCACTTCCTCAACGAATAAACGTTTCTTTGGAAATGATAAAAAGTTTTGTTACTATCGGAATTGATAAAACGATGACTACTTTTAACAATAAATAAAAAAATAAGATGTTTCAATCGGATGACCATATTCAATTAATAGATCCTGAATACAATAAAGAAGCATCTTACAGATATAACCTCTCTATACAGTTATTTCATGATGGTATAGAATTTTGTGTGTTGGATAATGACCGAACAAAATATATTGCCCTTGAATCCTTTACATTCCCTTTGATAAAAGACGAAGAACAGCTTTGTGCAAAGTATCGGGAATTGGTTTTGGGTCATGCTTTTCTTTTTAAAAAATTTAAACGAGTAAAGATCAGTTGGGCAGGTTCAAAATCAACATTAGTACCATCTCCTCTTTTTAAAGAAAACGAGGTCATTTCATATCTTGATTTTGCAGATAGTCTAAATGATCAAGGTGTAGTGCGCTTTAATAAACTATTTAATCTGGATGCATATTGTATTTTTACCTTACCTTTTTCGATTCAAACGTTTATAGAAGAAATTTTTTCGGAAAGTTCTCTTGTTCATTATGCTGTACCTTTGATTGAAAATTTAAGTGTTCGTTATAAAAGGAAGGAGCAGGAAAAAAAAGTCTTTCTGAATGTGAAGAGATCTCATTTTGAAATGATTTTTTTTGAGGGGAAAAAACTATTTTTTTACAATTCATTTTATTTTGCCAATACTGAAGAATTTATGTATTATGTGCTTTTTGTTTATGAGCAATTGAACCTGAATCCCGAAGAACATCCTTTGAAATTGCTTGGTGAAATTGCTTTGGAAAGCGATTTACATAATATGTTATTAAAATATATACGTAATGTTGATTTTATCAACCGTGACGATACGTACACTTACAGTAGTGTTTTGAGGGATTTGCCTGCCCATTATTTTTACGATCTGTTTATACTCAATTTATGCGAATAATCAGCGGAACACACAAAGGACGACCGATCCATCCGCCAACCGGATTACAAGTAAGACCTACCACTGATTTTGCGAAAGAAGGTTTGTTCAATGTGTTGAATAACATGATTGATTTTAGTCAACTGTATCAGGCATTGGATTTATTTGCAGGTACAGGAAGTATTTCATTTGAATTAGCTTCCAGGCAGTGTATTTCAGTTACTGCCGTTGATATAAGCAGAAAATCAATAGATTTTATCGGGCAGACAGCTGAAAAGATGAAGCTGTCATCTATTCATGCTTTAAGAAGTGAGGTATTTTATTTTCTCAAACATTGCAAATTAAAATACGATTTTATTTTTGCTGATCCACCTTATGAAATGAATGAGAAAATACGTGTGATTCCAGAACAGGTATTTGAAAAAGGGTTGTTATCCCCACAGGGCTTGCTGATCGTTGAGCATGGGAAACGATTAGATTTAAGTACACATCCGTTTTTTTTCAGACATCTTGCATATGGAAATGTTAATTTCAGTATTTTTACAGAAATACAACAAGAAAATTAATAGCTAAAAATATTTTTCATTTGTTATATTAAACGATTTAACATGCAAAAGATAGCTGTTTTTCCCGGTTCGTTCGATCCCATCACCAAAGGACATGAATCCATTATCAAACGTGCTTTACCACTGTTTGATCAAATCATTGTTGCAGTTGGAATTAATACCGAAAAAAAAACATTGTTCCCCTTGGATATGCGTCTGAACTGGATTAAGAATACATTTTGTAATGAAAAAAATATTGTCGTTGAAGAATATTCAGGACTGACTGTTGAATATTGTCTGAAACAGAAAGCACACTATATTATCCGTGGTTTACGCACATCTGCTGATTTTGAATTTGAACGAAGCATTGCTCAGATGAATAAAATGATCTCATCAGATATTGATACGGTTTTCCTGCTTTCTTCCCCTGAGTTTTCTGCTCTTAATTCTTCTATAGTCCGTGATATCTGGAAACATGGAGGTGATATCAGCAGGTTTATACCGGATGGAATTGACATAAAACCAAACAGATAATTTTTTTCAGGAAGGAAATATGATCAAACTAATTTATATACCATTTTTCCTTCTGCTGTTTAAAGTTACATGCGGACAATATCTTGTTATTAAAGGCATTGTGCCCGGTGCTGAAGGGAAAATCCTTGAACTGAGCACGTATGACGATCAGATTACCTATAAAGAAAAAAAAATAATATCTGTTCCGATTGACAGCATTGGACGTTTTAATTTAACCTTGTCTGTTAAGCAACCGTTATATACTTTTATTACGATCGAATATCATAGCGCTGAACTTTATATTGAACCGAATACAACGTACGAACTAAAAATTCATCGGCTGAATTACGATTCTATTTATGAAAAAGTCAATCCTTTCCTTGAGCAGCAGTATCTTAAGACAGAACTTTTAAATACAAATGATACCTGTTTAAATTCGTTGATGGGTAAACTGAATTCAACTATAAATCGTTTTTTGGTTTCATATGCGGATACTATTTATATGAATCCTTCACGTAAAAGAGTCGAAACATTTATACATAGCACGGAAAAAGCGTTTTCATCCTTTACCAATTCGTATTTCAGATCAGTTCTTCGTTATAAACTTGCATCTCTTTATTTTGTATCACGCTTAAAGAGTAAGGATGAGCTAATAAAAAATTATTTTTTCAATCAGTCAATATTATATGAGAATACGGAGTATATGGATTTATTCAATAATCTTTTTTCAAATTATTTAATTTCTGGCACAAAAAACATCAAGTATAAAGATATTGAAACAACGATTAATTATAAATGTAATTATTCTGCGTTGCTTGATACACTTGGTAAAGATTCAATTTTGAAAAACGAAGTCTTTCGTGAATTGGTGTTGTTGAAGAATCTGCAGGATTTCCTTTCTTCAAAAGATTTTGCTAAAGAAAATATTTTTAAACTGTTAGAAACGATGATTCAAAAAACCAAATTTGAACGGCATCGCATCATTGCAAAAAATATTATTGCTGCTCTAATGAAGTTAAAGGTTACTTCACCTGCTCCTGCGTTTTCATTGAAGGATATGAATGGGAAAACCTATTCGCTGTCGGATGCCAAAGGTAAATTTGTTTATCTTTTTTTCTGGAAAACGAATTGTCTTTCGTGTATTGCTGAATTAAAACTGATCAATCAGTATGCAACTAAATATGGTAAAAAGTTTGAGTTCATTGGGATTTCACTTGATCGGAAAAAAGAAACGGTTGTAAATTTTTTAAAGAAGAATAGTTTCACTTGGAAAGTGCTTTTTTACAACGGAGATAAAACATTGATTGAAAACTATGAAGCCAAGGTGCTTCCATTGTTTATTTTAATTGATGAAAATGGGGATATCTTAAATTATCCTGCTCGGATGCCTAGTGAAAATATTGAAAATACGTTTAAAATCTTTTCAATACAAACACCTCCATCTCAAAACGAAAGATGAGTATTGTATTATTTTAGAATTATTTTTTTCACATGATGAACTATTGATTAATTTTGTTCGTTCATAATTTTTTATCAAACATATTTACTTGAATTATATTAAAATAAAAATCACCGGTTGTTTCATTTTATTAATCGTACTGAACTCTTTTACTTCTTTTGCACAAAAAATTTCAAAGATTGAGTTGATTCAGGCGGATGTATTGAAGTTTGATGAAAAGGAAAATAAAGAAGCCAGACGACTGATAGGTAATGTTGTGTTTAAACATAAAAATGCCTATTTGTATTGTGACAGTGCATTGTTATATACCAATATCAATGTAGTTGATGCTTATGGACATGTTCATATCCGGGTGAATGATTCTACTCATGCATATGGTGATATGCTGCACTATAATGGGGATACACGTATTGCCGAGCTGAATAAAAACACACGCCTGAATGATAAACATATGCGAATGTCTTCGGACTTTATTATTTATAATCTTGAGACGGATGTAGCTCAATACAATACAGGTGCTAAGATTATTCGTTCTGAAAATATACTGACAAGTCGGATAGGATATTATTATACAGTAAAGAATGAATTTATTTTTAAAAATGATGTGCTACTTACAAATCCTAAATATGTGATCCGTTCTGATACCATGAAGTTCAATACAGCTACTGAAATTGCTTATTTCCTTGGTCCATCTATCATTGAACAAAAGGATAATTATATTTATTGTGAAAATGGCTGGTATCATACAAAAAAAGATATTGCTCGGTTTAGTAAAAACGCATTCATGACCAACCGAAAACAAAAACTTACCGGTGACAGTCTGATTTATGATCGGAATAAAAGAACCGGTAAAGCTTTCGGAAATATAGTATTAACAGATACTATTCGTCATGTTATTGTTAAAGGGGATTATGGCGAATTTGATGAGTTGACTGAAAATTCTTTAGTAACACAAAATGCAGTATTACTGATGATAGATCAGAAGAAGAATGATACTTTGTTCTTGCACGCTGATACATTGAAAACCATTTCCGACAGTGCAAAGCAAAATAGAACGATGTTTGCTTATCATAAAGCAAAATTCTTCAGGGATGATCTGCAGGGAATGAGTGATTCAATTGTTTATACTTATAAAGACTCAATGATCACATTATATTATAAACCTGTTCTTTGGTCAAAGGAAAATCAGATGAGAGCCGAATTGATAAAAATGCAAATCAGTAACAATAAAATTGATAAAATTTATTTTACTGACCTTTGTTTTGTCGTATCACAATTTGATTCTTCACATTATAATCAGATAAAAGGGAAAGAGATGACAGCTTATTTCCGAGATAACGAAATTTATAAATTGTTCGTTCAGGGGAATGCCGAAACGATTTATTATATGTGTGAAGATGATAGTTCCATGATTGGCGCCAATAAATCCGCATCTTCCAAGTTAATGCTTTACCTGAAAAAAAATCAGATGGAACAAATCGTTCTGCTTGACCAACCCGATGCGTTGATTAACCCGATCAAAGAACTCACAACTGAAGATAGGATCTTAAGAGGATTCTCGTGGGAGCAAGCCCGCCGCCCGAAAGATAAAAAAGATATTTTCAGGTGGGAGTGAAGTTGAACTTCAAGCAAGGTCAGTAATCGCAAAAATTTGTTGAAAGTATATTATTTTCTATCAAAGAAAATATTTTTTTCAGTAGCGCTAAGAGGAATGCCGAAAATAATTTTTACATCATCATCCATCCATTTTAATTCCTTTACTGCCTGCCCAATCGAGTACATGATACGATTGTCTACTTTGTGATCCATGGCAACATTAACAGCTGAACCGACTGCAATACCTAAATCCCCTGTATTATAGATACAAGGAATACCTGGATGTTTTTCACGTTCAGAACAGTTATCAAAACTGCATAACTGGCACCTTTCATTTAAGCCAATGGATTTAATTTTTGTACCAATTAAAACAATGACGTTTGCTGCCATGATATTTTCGGCATCTCTGATAAAACCAGGACCGTTCTTTTTCTTTCCTATCTCAATCATTTTTTGAGCTATGAGTTCAATTTCTTTTCCGTCAATAATTGCATAGGAAAGGTTATCCATACCTCTGGCTTTGGGTGCAGTCTTGGCTGCTATCAGCATTTGTTGTGCAATAGCAAGCAGTGTGTTTTTTTTTATTTCTTCAAAAAAATGTAAAGCCATAATTTATTTTTTACCAGATTGTCCGGTTATCATAATGATTAGGAAGTCTGAAATGGGTTGATCGTTTTCCAGTGTGCTTATTCCTTATACCAGCCCCTGAGACAGTATGATATGAGGAACATGAAACGATGAAGAGGGTCAGACTCAAGACCACTATAAGTAAATAAAATTTATTTTTCATCGGTTTGAATAATTAATCAGTAAATAATATTGATTAAAAATTTATATTATAATTAATTTCATTTATCAGTTTGCCTTTTTCATCCCAAAACATCCATGTGCCGATTTTACGGTCATTGGCGTAATTGCCTTCATATCTTTTCAGTCCATTTTCATACCAGGTTGTGTTTTTACCCTCTCTAACATCATTTTTATAATTCATTTCACTCCATTTTTTTCCATTCTCGTACCATGAAGTCCATTTCCCATTTCGTTTGTTTTGATTATATTCTCCTTCAAATAATATATTTTTATTAGGGTAGAATGAAGTTTCTTTAATGAGAATGGATAACCCTTTATTTTTTTTATAGTAACGAATCAGTTTTGGTGAATGATCATTATATGATAGTTCAATTTTTTTTTCTATTTTTTCTTTGCAGGCAATCAGGAAGAAAAAAAATATTCCTGTGATTAACCAACCTTTTTTCATTTTTTATTTGGAACTTTTTTGTTTTTGTATTCGGCATTCAATGCGTTTAATACCTCAATAGTAATTTCATTTTTGGTATCGGCAAAAAGAACACTACTTCCAGGTGTATATGCCATTATATAATCATATTTATTTTTATAATATCTGTTTAAAAAATTAGTAATACTGTCTTTGATCGCAATGTTGGTTTCCAGTTCTAATTTTGAGAATTGCCCGGTATACGTTTCATTCAATTCATAAAGCTGACGTTCTTTTTCTTGTAATTTTTTTTCAGTTAATTGTGCTTCTTCTGATTTGATTGTGTTAGTTTCAATTCTTTTTTGAAATGTTTGTACTTCTTTATCAAATGAAGATTTTTTGTTATTAAAATCATTTTCCAGTTTGTTTCTTTCAAGTTCCAGTTTGCGATGAAGTTCTTTCGTCAGATCATAATTGTTAATCACGCTGTCAATATTAATAAATACGATGGATGACGGTTTTGATTTAGGAGTCATGATGCTAATATCATTTGAATTGCTACATTGTTTTTTGTGTTTGAAATAAAAAATAACAATGACAGCAAGTGCAACTATCAAAATGCCATTGGAAATAAATAATAGCAAGAATTTTGTTTTGGATGAATCTTTTACAGATGCATTGTTCATTGAAGAATTTAAGTTCTCGTCAGTCATAAAAAGATAAATTTAAAAAAGATGAATATTTAATTGCCAATTTCCGACATGAATTTTATTCTTACCAATCTGATTTCTTCTTCCGTGAATTCGTTTTCCCCAAGCTCATTCAAAGCGTCTTTCAAAGAGTCAGACTGTGCAGCGTGAAAATAATCCATAATTTCTTCCTGGTGATTCAGATCAATGTAATGATTGATATAATAGTTCAAATCAATTTTTGTTCCTGAGGCGACGATACGTTCAATCTCGGTCAGAAGTTCTTCAATGTTAATTCCTTTGTTATAGGCAATATCTTCAAGATCTATTTTTCGGTCAATGTTTTGAATAATATACACCTTCAACCCTGATTTATTAACAGTTGATTTAACGACCATATCAATCGGACGTTCAATTTCATTTTCTTCAACATATTTTTTTATCAGTTCAACAAAAGGTTGACCGTATTTTTGTGCCTTTCCTGTTCCAACTCCGGTGATGTTCTTCAATTCATCAACTGTAATGGGGTATTGAATACACATATCTTCAAGGGATGGGTCCTGAAAAATTACGAAAGGTGGTAGATTTTCTTTTTTTGATATTTTTTTTCGAAGGTCTTTCAGTAAAGTAAAAAGAGCTTTATCAACAGAACTGGTCGTTGTACCGCCGGCTTCTTTGTCAAAGAAATCATCGGCTTCTTCTTGTTGTTGTTTTTCATAATCATGATCCTGCGTTAACATGATCGGATAGGGTTTGGAAATAAATTCCTGACCCTTTTTAGCAATTTTAAGTATGCCGTAATTTTCTATATCTTTTGTGATCAAATGATTGATAAGTGCCTGACGAACTACAGAGTTCCAGATTTTTTCATCAGCATAAGCACCTTTTCCAAAAGATTTAGTTTTATCATGGCGCATCTGTTTCATGGTGGCTGAATGTTTACCCATGATCAGATTTATAAGATGTTTGGTTTTACATTGTTGTTTGACTTCAATAATTGCTTCGAGAAGAATTTTCATATAATCTTTCCCGTCAAATTTATTTTTTGGATGCAGGCAGTTGTCACAATTATTACATTGTCCTTTGGGATAATCTTCACCAAAATAATGCAATAAATATACTCGGCGGCATTGAGATGATTCAACATACGAAATTGTTTCAAATAATAACTGTTGAAATATTTCCTGTTCAGCTACCGGTTTCCCTTTCATGAATTTTTCAAGCTTGGCTATATCTTCATAATTATAAAAGGCAATACAGTTGCCCTCACCATCATCTCTGCCTGATCGACCGGTTTCCTGATAATAACTTTCAAGACTTTTAGGCATGTCGTAATGGATCACAAAACGGACATCCGGCTTGTCAATGCCCATTCCAAAAGCAATTGTAGCAACAATAACATCAATTTCTTCCATTAAAAACTTATCCTGATTACGGACACGTGTTTGGGAATCAAGTCCGGCATGATAAGGTTCTGCTTTGATTCCATTCACTTTCAGTGTTTCGGCAAATTCTTCAACTGTTTTACGGCTCATGCAATAGATGATACCTGACTTACCCGAATTTTCCTTAATAAATTTTATGATTTCTTTGTTGATATTTTTGGTTTTGGGTCGTATTTCGTAATACAGATTGGGTCTGTTAAAGGAAGAAATAAAAACTTTTGCTTTGTGCATCTTGAGGTTTTTCAAGATATCCTGTTGAACCTTCGGTGTGGCAGTAGCGGTTAAAGCGATGATAGGGATATCTTTGTCAATCTGTTGAATGATTGGGCGCAAACGACGATATTCAGGTCTGAAATCATGTCCCCATTCAGAGATGCAATGAGCTTCATCAATTGCGAAAAATGAAATATTAATATCTTTGAAAAAATCAATATTTTCTTCTTTTGTAAGTGATTCAGGCGCAACATAAAGTAATTTAGTCTTTCCATTGACCAAATGACTTTTAACTTGTTTGATTTCTGCTTTTGTAAGAGAGGAGTTGAGAAAATAAGCGATACCCTGTTCCGTGCCAAAATTACGTATAGCATCAACCTGATTTTTCATGAGTGAAATAAGAGGAGAAATGATAATTGCGGTACCTTCTTTAATGAGTGCTGGTAATTGATAACATAAAGATTTTCCTCCACCTGTCGGCATGATGACGAATGTGTCATTGCCTGCTAATAAACTTTTAATAACATCTTTTTGATTCCCTTTAAACTGGTCAAATCCAAAAACTTTCTTTAGTGCATCATAAAGATATTTTTCATCTGCTTTAATTGCCATTATATTATTTTTTTAAAAATTCAAACGAATTGTAAAGTTATAATTAAATTTTTAGAATTAAAAAATATTTTTAAATAAATATATTTAAGTTGGGTTTATTGATTTAAAGTTTAAGCGAAAAATAATATTTTTATAAAAAATGCAAAAGTAAAAAAACTTACAACTTTTGGTCAGGGATTGATAAAAATATTTCCACTTTTCAATAATGTTCTGATAGATTGAATGGGATCAGTTGATTTAGCCGATTTTATTTGCTCTTCTATGAGTGAATCATAAGTTTGTTTTTGATATGATCTGATGATGCCCAATGCAATTGGATAATCAGGTAAATTCATTTTGGAAAGTGCATAATGTGTGTAATTATTTTTTGTGGTTTTATCATGAATCAATATATCGTTGAGAGTAATTCCATTTTCACCAATTGTTGCAATTTCAATTTGGGCTTGATTCAGAATTAATCCTTTATTCTCTCCAAACAGCATCGGTTGACCATGTTCCAGTTTTATGGTTTGGTTTTGAATATTTTTTTTATTTGTAATGTCGTCATGAATTTTATCAGCAAAAATTACACAATTCTGTAATACTTCAATAACAGAAGTGCCTTGATGTGCAGCAGCTTCAATGAATACATTCTTCATCATGAGTGGATCTGTGTCGATGACACGTGCAAAAAAACTTCCTTCAATCCCTATTGTTAGTTCTCCCGGCAAGAAAGGTTTTTCAATAACACCTTCAGGTGATGTTTTGGTTTTATATCCAGTAGGAGTTGTAGGAGAAGATTGTCCTTTGGTTAACGCATAAATTTTATTGTTAAATAATAAAATATTGATATTGATATTTCTTCTGATTAAATGAATAAGATGATTAATACCGATTGCAAGTGAATCCCCATCACCGGTTGTAAGCCAAACGCTAAGTTCAGGATTAGCCAGCTTTATTCCTGTTGCAATTGCAGCTCCTCTCCCATGGAGTCCGTGGAATCCGTAAGTGTTGATATAATAAGGAAAGCGGGATGAACAACCAATACCTGAAACAAAAACAATATTCTCAAGGTTGATTCCTGTTTCCGGCAATGCATTTTTAACAGCAGACAGGATAGAGTAGTTCCCACATCCGGCGCACCATCTGACAGGAGATGATACTTTCAAATCATCTTTAGTAAATCCAGATAAATGATCAGGTTTATTCATTTTTCATTTCTTCAATAATATGTTTAAAATGATTTGTCAATTCGGAAATCAGGAAAGGAACACCTTGTATTTTATTAAATTGAATGTAATCAAACTGTGGAAACTGAGCACGTAAATAATTTGCAAATTGGCCAAGATTTAATTCGCAGACTACAATTTTTTTATATTGGGCAAATATATTTTTAGTATTTTGAGGAAGGGGTTTAATGTATTCAAATTGCGCCAAACTAATTTTTAGTCCTTCTTTTTGTAATTCAGTCACTGCTGATATTAAAGCTCCGTAAGTACCGCCCCATCCGACTACAAGTAGATCACCAGAATCTTTTCCGAAAATCTCTAAAAATGGAATTACATGATTAATCCGTTGAACTTTTTCTTCTCTGAACTTAACCATTTTTTCATGATTATAAGCATCATAGGATACTTCACCTGTTATATCTGTTTTTTCAAGACTACCGATATGATGCCTTAATCCTTTTTGTCCCGGAACAGCCCAAAAGCGAGAAAGATTCGTTTCATTTCGAGCATATGGCTGATAGTTGGGATCATTTTCATTTACAAAAGGAGGATTAATTTCAGGAAGTTGATCAATATCAGGAATCATCCACAGTTCAGACCCATTCGCTAGGTAATTGTCGCTTAAAAATATAACCGGTGTCATATGTTCAAGGGATAGTTTAGCACCCCAATATACACTTTCAAAACATTGTGCCGGTGAAGTAGCAGCCATAACAATACAAGGGCTTTCCCCATTACGACCATATAATGCTTGCATCAGATCTGACTGCTCTGTTTTGGTAGGTAGCCCTGTTGACGGACCTCCTCGTTGAACATCAATAATTACAATGGGAAGTTCAGTCATAACCGCTAATCCGATGGCTTCTGATTTTAAGGATAATCCCGGTCCTGAAGTAGCTGTAACTGCAAGATTACCTGCAAAACTGGCACCAATAGCTGAACAGATTGCTGCTATTTCATCTTCCGCTTGAAAAGCTTTTACATTCATCGATTTACGAAGCAATAATTCCTGAAATATTTCTGATGCAGGTGTGATGGGGTAAGAACTAATATACAGGGGAAGCTTACTGCGTTCAGCTGCTGCCAGAAGTCCCCATGCAAGAGCGATGTTCCCTGTTATATTTCGATAAGTCCCTTTTTGTGTTTGTGAAGGTTTAATTGAAAAAGTTGTTGTAGCAACTTCAACGGTTTCAGCATAATGAAAACCTGCATTTAACACTTTCAGGTTGGCTTCAAGAATTTCGGTAAAGTTTTTATATTTAGTTTTTAAATATTTTTCAGCATAATCAAGATCTCTGTTAAATAGCCAAAGAATAATTCCGAGAATGAACTGGTTTTTTATTTTATCAATCGTTTTAGAGTCAAATTCAGTGTTTATGAGCGTTGCTTTGGTTTGTGAAGTAATAGGGATTTTAATGAGTTGATAGGTGTATTCTAAATGTAGGTCTTCATCCGTTAAAGGATTTTTAACATACCCCGCTTTTATGAAATGTGCTGTGTCAAATGTATCATTGTCAACAATAATGACAGCTCCATGTTTAACCCATTTCAAATTTGTTTTGAGAGCTGCCGGATTCATTGCGATCAACACATCCGCTTTATCTCCCGGTGTTTGTATATTTTCATAACCAACATGAATTTGAAATCCTGATACACCACTGACTGTTCCTTGAGGCGCTCTGATTTCAGCAGGGAAATCGCGCAGGGTTGATAAATCCACACCAATGGATGCAGCAAAATCAGTAAATTGTGATCCTGTCATTTGCATCCCATCACCTGAATCACCTGCAAATTTGATGACTATATCATTAAGCTCTTTGACCGATATCTTTTGAACCATTTTACTAAATGTATACACAAAAATATTCTTATTCTTAAAATGAAAAGTTAAATATTGAAATTAAATATCAACTTGTTAATATTAATAAAAATAGTACATATTGAATAAGTTTAATTATATTTGTTAATCTTTAAGTCATTTAACTTAAATGAAGCATTTATGATTAAGAATCGTCTACCGTTTGTTGCAGGACAATTCTATCAGTCAAATCCGGTTGAATTAAAAATTGAACTGGAAGGATTGTTTGAAAGAGCAGTTCCCTGTAAAATGAAAAATGTAATTGCTGTCATTACTCCTCATGCAGGGTATATGTTTTCCGGAACTGTTGCTGCTTCTGCTTTTAATCAGATTGATCCTGAAAAAAAATACAAAAATATATTTATTCTTGCATCCAGTCATAGGTTTCATTTTAATGGGGCATCCATTTATAATATAGGAAATTATTTAACTCCACTTGGAGAAATTAAAGTTGATCTGGAACTCGCAGATAAATTAATTCATGCTCATAATTGTTTTAAATTTGATTCGAATTCACATATCTCTGAACATTCGTTGGAAGTCCAATTGCCATTTCTTCAATATGTATTAAAAAATGAAATTTTATTAGTTCCGATAATTATTGGTACTGATAGTGAAAACACATGCAAGGAAATTGCTTCAGCTCTCATGCCATATTTTAATGATGAAACCCTTTTTATTGTTAGCACAGATTTTTCGCATTATCCTTCCTATCATGATGCAGTTCAATTAGACAAATTGACTGCTGAAACGATCCTGACAAATTCATCAGACTCCTTATTAATCGCTTTGAAGAGTCCTAAATTGAAAATGATTCCCGATCTGGCAACGAGTCTTTGTGGCTGGACATCCGTATTAACATTACTTTATATTACAGAAAAGAATAAAACGATTACCTACACGTTGATTGATTATAAAAATTCAGGTGATTCACTTTTTGGAGATAAAGAAAGGGTTGTTGGATACAATGCCATTGCTGTTTGTAAATAATTTACCATGCAACAAAAAAAAGATTTTTTTTTAAGTGATACCGATAAAAGAAATTTACTTGAAATTGCCCGAAGTGAGATCGAAGGAAAAGTTTTAAATGTTAATACAACATTTGATCCACATCAATATTCTCCTGCATTATCTGCTTACTGTGGGGCTTTTGTGTCTTTACATTTAAAAGGGGAGTTGAGAGGATGTATCGGTATGTTTGATCCTAAAATACCATTGTATAAAGTTGTTCAACAGATGGCACATGCAGCTTCATTTGAAGATCATAGGTTTTCTCCTGTTACTAAAGTAGAATTGGCTTTTATTTTGATTGAAATTTCAGTTCTTTCACCCATGTGTAAAATTAATTCTATTAATGAAATAGAATTAGGCAAACATGGAATCTATATTAAAAAGGGATTTCATTCCGGAACTTTTCTCCCTCAGGTTGCAATTGAAACCGGTTGGGGAATTGATGAATTTCTTGGTCATTGTGCTCGTGATAAAGCTGGCTTATTATGGAATGAATGGAAAACAGCCGAAATCTTCATTTATGAAGCCATTGTTTTTAGTGAGAAAGAGTATAAATGATTTTAGTTTTATTGGTTTGAATAAAAAAAAATCCTTATCAAGATTGATAAGGATTTTTTTTTATATTCAATTTTAGAAATTAAAAACTACATGCATCGATGCAATCTGCTAATTTTTTTAATGAACCTTCTTTTATGGAATAAATAATTTCCTTACCATTCTTTTTCGAATTAAGAATACCATTGGTTTTCAATAATCCTAAATGATGTGAAGCAGTTGCCTGTTCAATTTTCATTTTAGTATGAATTTGTGTGACATTTAATTTTTTATGTTCTTCAAGAAGATTTACAATAGCTATTCTCATTGGATGAGCGATTGCACGTAATTTAATAGCTGATGCTATTAACTGTTTTTGGTCAATTGATGATTTTTTCATAGTTTTTAAGTTATTTAGTTAAAATAATCGATTTTGAAATAAAATATAAAAATATAAAATTAATATATATAAAATGAAATAATTGATAAATATCAATTTATGTAAATAATTACAATTTAATAATGTTAATATATGTTAAAATAGAAAATTTAATAAAGTGGTTTGGATTTTAAATATGTGGCTCAAATTTAATAGAATGTCATTTTTATTATGTATCTTTGAAAAAAACCTCTGTTTGCTATTTTTTTAAATAGAAGTTTGGTTAACGAAATATGTTTTATATTAAATTTAACTATATTTAATTTAATTGATTATAGTAGAACAATAAAATCAGTTGTTGAATTTATTATTGCATACAAAATTGTTCCAAAATTTGATTTAAAAATTGTAACAAATACGAAAAATTTTATTTAAAGGAACAAAATTATGTATGAAAAAAAACAGGTAAAATTTGAATCACCTGATTTAAGTAAATTACAAGCTGTTGTCATTGACAACAAAACTAAAATATATATTCCTCTTAACGCTGACCCTATTGAAGCCAGAAGTCGTTATTTATCCAGAAAACCACAAAAAAAAGCATAATTATTAAGTTTTGCTTTAAATGAATTTTGATCTGTGATTTATTATTAACCACTCCGTTTAGTGTTATTGATGAATATTCTGGTGAGGTTTTATTTATCAAACTTCAGACAATTGTTCCGGTGAATGTTTTAGACTGTTTCTAAAAGATAATTTTGAACGGATTCATAATTTCTGATAAAAGGATTGAAACATTAATAGTCATGTTGATGTTTGAACAAATGATGAAGTGTTTTTTTATCATAAATATGTAGGAACTTGTTGTTTCAAGATTTTTTTCACAAATAATTATTCAGTTATACCGACATTGCTCAGTTTAAAGATAATGCGGAATCACATATTCATATTAGTGGTTTTATTATCAGTAATCATATTTTTCTAATATTTCTCTTTTAACTCATATCCATTCAGATACATATTTAAAATTGATTTTGTATTTTTTGTTTATCAATCAACTTGTTTTTATAGAATAAGTTCAAGTACTTAATTCCTTCATGACATATTTGAATATTTACATATATCATAAAACGTAAAAATATAAAATTTATTTAAAAAAAAAAAAAAAATAAATTCTTTATTAAATTTTATTAACAAAATTATTTTTTATAATAATATGAATTTGATTATTCATTTTTGTTTGAATTTAATAAAACAATTTTTTATAATTCTGATAAATTTAAATAGTTAAAAAAGATTTTTATTTCATTTTTAATTATTTATTTCATTTTTTTTAACAAACATAATTTTTTGTTTTATTTAATCAGTAAAATAATAACAAGTTGTAATAAAAATTAATATTTTTTGTAGGGATTTTATGGTGGTAAGATTTATCTATTATTAAAATGCATAATGTATTTTTAGGTGTTATTAAAATAATTTATAAGAATTCTCTATAAATCTATTAATTTTAATGTTTAATAAAAAATTCATAAAAATTATTCAGGGTTAAAAAAAATATTTATTTTTGTTTCAATTATTTTGAATTCTAAAATTGAATACGTTTTGAGTAGTTTAAAGTAATTCTCCTGTAAAGGAGTTTTTTTATGTCCTAATATTACGTAAAACACCTAATTTTTTTAAGAATTTTACTTAAATTTTAATAATTTGAATATGAGTCAACCGATTAAGATTTCTTTGTTTTATTGTTCCAATTCGATTGATAATCTTGAAATTTCCCAGTGCAGTGCTAAGATATCAAAGGACATTGATTTTCATCCGGTCAGTCTGCCCTGTTCAGGAAAACTTAATTTGTTATATCTTCTTAAGTCAGTAGAAAATGGATCAGATGGCGTGATTCTAATCACATGCAAAATTGGTGAATGTAAATTTCTTCAAGGGAATTTACGTGCAAAAAAGCGCGTTGAAGCTGTGAATCATTTGCTGGATGAAACAGGTATAGGGAATCAACGAATCCGATTCATCGAATTAAAAGATATGAAAACTGAAATGATTCTTCATGAAATCAATCAGTTTGCTGAGGTGTTAAAAAATGATGTTCAATTGGTCAATGTAAAAATTTAGAAATAATATTAAAATAAAATGAATACGAGTTTATTAGCAAAACGCATTGAGGCAGGAGATTTTATAATTACTGCGGAATATTTACCCGGAACAGATATGGAGATTGCTTCATTGCCAGAATTAAAAAATAATGGGATGGTAGCTGTGAATACAGCGGATAATCCATACGGACCTGTTAAATCAAGTTTGGCATCATCTGTTCAACTGAAACAGGAAGGTATTGAGCCAATTTATCAATTGGTTACACGCGACAGAAACCGGATCGCTTTACAGTCGGATGTGCTTGGTGCTGCTTCTTTGGGAATCAAGAATATCCTCTGTTTGTCCGGATATCATCAGACACTTACTGATTCTCCACAGTCTGCACATGTGTATGATATTGATTCCATCCAGCTGATTCAAATTATTAATCAGATGAATTTGGAAAAAAAGATGTTAAATGGTATGGAGATCAAAGGTGATTTTTCAATGTTGGTGGGAGCTGTAGCCAATCCATATCTGCGCCCATTAGAATTGAATATTATCCGCCTGATGAAAAAAGTGAATGCGGGAGCTAAGTTTATTCAAACACAAGCTGTTTTTAATACAACTGATTTTCAGGAATGGCTCGATGCGGCGAATAAAGAAGGTATCACCAAGAAAGCAGCAATTATAGCAGGTATTTATCCGATTGAAAGTTATGAAGAAGCAATTAGTTTGCTGGATAAACATACAGATTTTTATATTCCCAAATCCCACATTCAACGAATTAAAGATGCAGGAAACTTAGAAGATCAGAAGAAAGCCGGAATAGCTATCTGTGCAGATACCATAAAAAAAATAAAAGGAATGAAAGGTGTCAGCGGAATACATATTATTTCCGGTGGAAAAGAAGAATTGATCAAAGAAATTATTACTGAAGCTGGTTTATAAAAAAAATATTTATGCCCGAAAAATATCATATTAAATCTTCCCAGGTTAAATCCAGATTGCCGCAAATAGGCAAATACGGTGTTGTTGATTGGCGTGAGGATTGTGCACGTTGTCACAACTGTGTTAAAAAATCTTGTATATACGACCGTTACAGAGAAGAGAATTCATTTATTCGAGATTTAGACAGTGTTCATACATTATATTATGAATGTATGGGCTGTTTTTCCTGTGTTCAGAATTGTACTAAAAATCTTTTAACGATGTCAGTTAATTCCGAATACCTTAATCTTGGAAATGAATACTGGACTCCGCCCATTTTTAGAACAACATGGCTTGAAGCTGAAACAGGCAAAGTGCCGGTCTCAGGCGCAGGGTATAGAGGTAAATTTTCCGGTCATGGATTTGATTCCATGTGGACGGATATGTCAGAGATAGTTCGTCCTACAAGGGATGGTATTCATGGTCGTGAATATATTAGTACTTCAGTGGATATCGGTCGTAAACCATCTTACCTGACAATTAAGAATAATACATTGGATACTGTTCTGCCTCCTTTAATTTCACTTCCTTTTCCGGTAATTTTTGATATGCAGTCACAGGAACACTTACTTCCATTTTTAGAACCATATATTCTCGAAACCGCTAAACAAACTGGATTAATGGCAATCATTGATTCAAAAAAATGGAAGGAATTAAAAGTTGATCATAAAGAAAATTATTTGAATAGTATAATTTTTTATCTCAATCCGGATGGACCAGAAATTGATAAAGAAACACTGAAAAAAACCAGAATGGTTGAAATTCCTGACGGTGTCAATGTTGAACAAAAAATAAATTATTTAAAAAAAGCTCATCCTGATTTGATAATTTCTGTGAGAGTTTCGTTGAATTCAGAAGGACCTAATCGTGTTGATATACTTTCACGTATCAATAATATTGAAGTCATCCATATTGTTGCTGATAAAAATGGGAATGAGATAGGTACAAACAATCCACGTTTTATAAAAGATATAATTCGTGAAATACATGGGAACCTGATCAGGAATGAAAAACGAGATCTTATCACGTTGATTGCTGGCGGTGGGATTGGTTTATCTGAACATGTTGCCAAAGCGATTATTTGTGGTACTGACCTTGTGTCTGTTGACATCCCCATGATGATCGCTGTTGAATGTAAATTGTGTGGTACATGTAAACCGGGTGATTATTGTCCTGTAATGCTTGACAAACCGCTTGATTTCAAATATGCTGTCGGACGCATGGTTAATCTGATGAGTTCATGGCATCTTCAAATGGTAGAATTAATGGGTGCTATGGGAATGCGTGAAGCAAGGCGTTTACGTGGTGATGTTGGACGTGCGATGTTTAATGACGAACTTGAGAAAGAAATATATGAGCCAATCTTTGGAAAATAAAATGAATCTGGAAGGTATTCTTCCTGCGAACACAATGAAGACACGTGTTCCGCAAACTATTGTTGAACGTACGATTATTGAAGCTCCGTCAAGGTATCGCAATGAAATTGCAAAATACATGATCTACCGTGATGAGGAAAAATGCACACTCTGCGGTAATTGTGTGAAGACCTGCCCGAAAGGAGTTCATGTGATGAAGCCGGGATATAAACTTTTTGCTTCCCCCTTGAGTTATAAATGCAATGGCGCTATATGTGAAAAGACAGAATGTTTTTGTGTAACAAAATGTCCGTCCGGTGCATTGCGTATGGTTAAGAACCCGATGATGGAAGCACTGGGTGATAACCGCTGGCCTTCCGATATGATGCTTGCAACATGGTACATGGCTGAAACAGGTAATACCGTTCCTGATGATTATGATTTTGAATATGAAACCGGAAATTCAGGTGGTGGTTTTGACCGCATCCGTTTTGTATTTCCGGATAATCCACAAAAAGTTTCAGATGATGAAATTGATATCAGCTTGGATCTGAATAAAAGAAATGACGGCAGACCAAATATTAAAATTGATGTACCCTGGTATGGTGGGGGAATGTCGTTCGGCTCCATCAGCAATGTAACACAGCTTTCAAAAGTTCGTGCAGCTACGGCATGGAATACTTTTTCCTGTTCAGGTGAAGGCGGTTATATGGAACGATTGAGACCTTATGATGATCATATGATAACACAGGTAGCCACAGGTCTTTTCGGTGTGCGTGAAGAAACTATTCAACGTGTTCCGATCGTTGAATTTAAATATGCACAAGGCGCTAAACCCGGTCTGGGCGGGCACTTGCTTGGTTCCAAAAATACGTCTGCTGTTTCTAAAATGCGTGAAGCTGTTCAAGGTATTCCGTTGTTTTCTCCTTTCCCGTTTCATAGTGTATATTCAATTGAAGATCATATGAAACATATTGACTGGATCAAACATATTAATCCCAGAACATTGGTTTCTACAAAGGTTTCTACACCCACGGATGTAGATATGGTTGCAGTGGGAAGTTATTATGCAGGTACACACATTATTCATATTGACGGTGGATATGGCGGTACTGGTGCAGCACCGGACATTGCCAAGAAGAATATAGCAATGCCGATTGATTACGCAATTCCGAAAGTGCATAATTTCCTTGTTACCGAAGGAGCGCGTGATACGGTTACACTCATTGCCAGCGGCGGCATTCGTAATTATTTTGATATAGCTAAAGCAATTGCTTTAGGCGCTGACGGTGTTGTCATTGGCACTGCCGAAATGATCGCTCTCAGTTGTTTGCGCTGCAGTCGTTGTTCGAGTGGCCGCGGCTGCCCAAGAGGTATTGCAACAACGGATCAGGGATTGATTACCCAAATGAATCTTGATTGGGGTACACAGCGATTGATCAACATGTATAATGCTTGGGCTATAGGTATAAAAGATATACTTAAACGTCTGGGTTTGAAAAGTATTAAAGATTTACGCGGACGTCATGATTTATTGATCCATTTAGACATTTCAAAAAAGTAATTGTTTGCATGAACAATCCAATAGAAAATATTGTAAAATCAAAAAGAAAATTAGCAGATGAAACTGCTATGACCATTAGCTCCAAAGGTATGGAAGCTGAAGGCGGTTGCGGTGTGATCGGATTTTGTTGTACCAAGCCGGTTCCCGGAAAACATATTTATGAACCGTCCCGTTTGATGCATAATCGTGGGAACGGTAAAGGAGGTGGTATTGCTGCCGTCGGTTTTATTCCCGAACAACTCGGAGTTACCAAAGAAATTCTTGAAGATCATTATATGCTGCATATTGCCTATCTTGATCCTGATAGCCGTTCAAAGGTTGAAGAAAAGTTTATCCTTTCATTTTTTGATGTTCATAAAACCACGAAACTGGATACGGTTGACGATTGGACTTCTGTCCCCGGTCTTGCCGTTAAACCACCTGATGTGTTCCGGTATTTTGTAAGGGTGAAAAAAAATATACTCGACAAATTTGTCTCTGAACATGGTTTTGAATCTCTTGATAAAAGAGATGCAGAAGATGAATTTGTCAATCAGAACAGTATTCGTTTAAATCATGAATTTTATGTTGCCCCACCGAAACAAATGGCTTTCGTGATGTCGCACGGACGAAATATTATGATTTTAAAAGTGGTCGGCTTTGCCGAAGCAGTTACTCAATATTATAAAATAAATGATCTTTGTGCACATGTGTGGATTGCACATCAACGATATCCTACCCGCGGACGTGTGTGGCATCCCGGTGGTGCACATCCGTTCACGTCTATGAATATGGCTTTAGTGCACAACGGCGACTTTGCTAATTATCATTCTGTTTCTGAATATTTAAAACAACGGAATATATTTCCTCAATTCATTACAGATACCGAAGTATCTGCATTGATGTTCGATCTTCTTTCAAGAAATTATAAATATCCTCTTGAATATATTATTGAAGCTCTTGCACCAACGACTGAACTTGATTTTGACAGGTTGCCTGAGGAGAAACAAAAAATATATCGCGCCATTCAGGCAACCCATATTCATGGTTCACCTGATGGTCCCTGGTTTTTTATAATTGCACGTAACTTGATTGAAAACGGTAAGTTCCAATTATTGGGAATTACAGATACAGCCATGTTACGCCCGCAAGTCTTTGCTTTTGTTGATGGTGAGGTGCAGGTAGGGTTGATCGGGTCGGAAAAACAAGCTATTGATGCAACTTTGTTCAGTCTGGCAAAAGACGACAAACGAATTTGCCCTGTAGCTGATAAATATTGGAATGCCCGCGGTGGAAGCCATTCCGATGGAGGTTCATTCCTGTTTGATATTGTACCGGATACAAACGGAAACTATCATTTGGAATGTAAAGATAAATTTGGTGCAGCAGTTCATATTACCGATAAAAAAGAGAGTTGTGATTTTTCAAAAGAAAATAGTACATCTTCAAAAAAAGATGAAATAGAAAAAAATATTTTGACACTGGCAGATGAAAAGAAATCTCTTTTTGACTATGTTAAAAATAATATTCCTTCATGGTCTTTTGACGAACTAATTATTTCATGCAGAAAGATTGCTGAATTAGCAAAAAACACAGAGCTAACAGCCTATGCAATTAATGCACTTACATTACTGAATGATATGCATTACCCTACCGGATTAAAAAGAAGAAGTCATATTCTGCATATTATTCGGATGGAATTAAATAAACTTTTTAAACAAATTTATAAACTGAATTCTCCTTCAATACCTGATGGATTTTATCGTTTAATAGATTTTGAAACCAGAAAGAGTTTACGCAAACCTGAAGAAAATGAAAAAATTCTGGTCATTGATGCAGGTTTGTTCCCTCCTGAAGGAGATGAATGTGATGCAACGTATTTAGTCAAAGCATTTCATCTGGGCTGGAAAAATTTTATTGTTTTTAATTGTGCTGGTCAACGTTATGTGGGTTGTGGTTTAGGTCCTGGGACAAAAGATGTTGTAATTGATGTATATGATAGCGCTGGTGATTATCTTGGTTCTGGAATTGATGGAATAAATATAACTGTTCATGGCAATGCACAGGATCAGTTAGGGCAGATTATTAAAGATGGTAAGCTGGTCATTCATGGTGATGTTGGGCAAACCTTTTTATATGGTGCGAAAGGCGGTTCTATCTTTGTCAAAGGAAATGCAGCCGGTCGTCCGATGATCAATTCCGTTGGTAAACCAAAGATTATTATCAATGGTACAGCACTTGATTTTCTCGGTGAGTCATTCATGGCTGGTGATCCGCATAATAAAGGCGGTTTCGTAGTAGTGAATGGTATTAGAATTAATGAAGAAGGTCAGGTCGTTCCATTATCAGAGCCATATCCCGGCAGTAACCTGTTTTCGTTGGCTTCAGGGGGTGCTGCATTTATCAGGGATCCTCATCGTACCATGGTTTCACAACAATTGAACGGCTGTAAATTCTATCCTTTAACAGAAAAAGACTGGGAGTTGATCCTACCATACCTGAAAGAGAATGAAAAACTTTTTGGGATAACCGTTGATGAACTGTTGACAGTGGATGGTGTTAAAATGAATCCGTTGAAGGTATACCGTAAAGTTGCTCCGATCGTGGAAGGCGCTCATGCTACTCCAGAAGAAGAAGTATTTGATGAAGACAATGCCATCAAGGAATTGGCTGAAGAAGAAACAAAATTATAATTCTATATTTATAACATATGTCGATAATTGTTAGAAAAAACAGGCAAGTTGAAACATTGCTTAACACTGTTAAGAAAATTTCGGGAGTGGATGTCAGCGCTTGTTTACAATGTAAAAAATGCTCCAACGGATGCCCTGTAACTGCTCTTGCAAAGATTCATCCGGCCGAAGTTATTCGAAGAATACAATTCAATACCCATGATACCATTTTCAATGCTGATCTGATCTGGATGTGTGCATCCTGCGAAACTTGTTATTCACGTTGTCCGATGAAGATTGACATGGCTGCAGTGATGGATGCACTTCGTAAAATGGCTTTGTTGAAAAAAGCCAAGCCACAAAAAGGAAATGTTCCATTATTCAATAAATCATTTTTGAAAACAGTACAGATGTTCGGTCGAACATATGATTTGGGAATGATTGCAGCTTATAAAGTTGGTACTTCATCGTATCTACAGGATACGGATAAATTTCCGATGATGTTGAAAAAAGGAAAGATTGCTTTGATTCCCACAATGAAAGCAGATAAAACATATATAAAAAGAATATTTGATAAAGTTAATCACAAAGTAAATTGATTATGAAATACGCATATTTCCCGGGATGTTCAGCCGAATCAACCGCTCAGGATCAGCACATGTCCACAGTTGAGGTTGCAAAAGCGCTTGGCATCGAGTTGATTGAACCGAAAGGATGGACTTGCTGTGGTTCAACACCGGCACACCATACTGACCGGTTGCTTTCTATTGCTTTACCTGCAGCTAATTTGCTGATGGTGAAAAAAACAGGACAGGATATGGTCGTTTTTTGTGCTGCCTGCTATAATCGGATGAAAGTGGCTAATCATGAAATACGAACGAATCCTGCAATCCGTAAAGAAGTAGCTGATGCATTGGGTGAAGATTATGACGGCTCCGTGAATGTACTTCATTTTGTTGAAGTGTTGATCAAAAAAATCGGTATCAAAAAATTACATGAATCTTTTACGCATACGTTGGATGGGCTGAAAGTAGCTAATTACTATGGTTGTTTATTGGTACGTCCGGCAGATGTAACGAACTTTGATAATCCTGAAAATCCAACCATCATGGATAGTCTGGTTACCATCATGGGTGGTGAAAGTCTCGACTGGCCTCATAAAACAGAATGCTGCGGTGGTGGATTCGCGCTTTCGAGAACGGATATTGTTGTTGAACTTTCCAATTCAATCATGGATATGGCTGAAGAGTCCGGAGCGCAATGCATTGCAGTTGCCTGCCCGATGTGCCAGATAAATCTCGATATGCGTCAGAGTGATATCAATAAGGTCAAAGGAACTGCGCATCAATTACCGATTGTATATATCACGCAGTTGTTAGGTTTATGTCTCGGCATATCTCCAGAAAAATTAGGTATGGATAAATGTGTGATCTCTCCAAAACCTATCATTGATTTTGTTAAAAAGACTGTTTAATTTAAGCTTAAAATAGTTATGAGTTCGAATAAGAAAAAAATGACAGGCGCTGTTTTGGTTCAGGGTGGTGGTATTGCCGGTGTTCAGGCATCAATTGATCTTGCCAATTCAGGGTATAAAGTTCATCTGGTCAACCGTTCGGCTACTATCGGCGGTATGATGTCGCACCTCGATAAAACCTTTCCCACAGGCGACTGTGCCATATGTGTTATCTCTCCAAAGCTTGTTGAATGTGCACGAAATCTGAATGTTGAAATTCATACCCTTTCAGAAGTTGAAAAAATTGAAGGAGATCCTGGTAATTTTAAAGTCACAATTAAAAAATCTCCGCGCTACATCAATGAAAAAATTTGTAATGATTGCGGGGATTGCACTAAAGCTTGTCCTGTTGAAATTGATGATAAATTTAACCGTGATCTAGGAAAACGAAAAGTTGTACAGAAATATTATGCACAGGCGATTCCCAATATGCCTAACCTAATCAAGAATGGTCATGCACCCTGCAAGGTTACATGTCCTGCAAACATCAATATACAGGGATATATTCAATTAATTAAAAAAGGTGAATATGTTAAAGCGGTGAATCTGATCAGGGAACGGAATCCGCTGTCAGCCATTTGTGGACGTGTTTGTCCTGCTCCCTGTGAAACAGTTTGTACACGTGATAAAGTTGATTCTTCAGTAGCGATTCGTCAACTAAAACGTTTTGCATCGGATGAAGAAATGAAACTTTATAAATCAGGCGAATTAAAATTACCTGAAGAAAAAATACCTGCTTCCAATGCCAAAAAAATTGCAATTATTGGAGCCGGTCCTGCAGGTCTTACTGCTGCTGGTGATCTGGCAGAGAAAGGGTTTGCTGTTACTGTATATGAATCGCGCCCGTCAGCTGGCGGGATGCTGCTTTATGGAATACCACAATACAGATTGCCAAAAGAAATTCTTGATTTTGAAGTTGAACTGATACGTCGCAAAGGTGTTACTTTCTTATATAATTATGCAATTGGTAAGGATAAAACGATTGATGATCTTAAAAAAGAAAATGATATTTTATTTGTCAGTGCAGGCGCTCATGTTAGCAGAAAGCTTGGTATTGAGGGCGAAGATAAGACAGGAGTACTTTATGGTGTTGAGTTTTTACGACAGTCCGTTGAAGAAACAAACAAACCAAAGGTAAATGGAAATGTGATTGTGATCGGTGGAGGCAATGTGGCTGTTGATGTTGCGAGAACTGCTCTCCGTCTCGGTGCGAAAAAAGTGGAATTGATCTCACTCGAAAAATTCAATGAAATGCCTGCTTACGATGATGAAATTGAAGCTACACAAAAAGAAGGCATAACAATTCGTAATGGATGGGGTCCGAATAAAATTCTTGGAAATGGCTCTGTTAAAGGTATTGAACTGAAACAATGTGTTTCTGTTTTTGATGAAAATGGAAGATTCAATCCAAAATATGATTCAAACAATTTAACAAAAATTGATGCTGATCAGATCATCGTTGCAATTGGTCAGATGGTGGATGTTGAACTGACAAAACATTTAGGAATTGATATTGAAAGAGGTTGTTTTAAAGCGGATAAAATAACGTTGCAAACATCAGATAAAAATATATTTGCTGGTGGTGATAATGCCTCCGGTCCATCCAGCGTAATTGAAGCGGTTGCAGCAGGGAAACGAGCAGCCGAATCCATTGAGAAATACCTGAAAGGGGAAGATATGCTTGCAGACCGATTTGAATCAAGCATCAATCCAGTTCCGGAAGAATTACTTCCTTCAGTAAAAAATGTTGAGAAGAAAAAAAGAGCTAAAGCCAACGAATTGACTGCAAACGAACGTGTCAATAATTTTAATGAAATAGAATTTCCTTTTTCATTAGAAGATGCCATTGCTGAAGCCGAACGTTGTATGAACTGTGCTCAATGTTCGGAGTGTATGGAATGTGTTACTGCATGCGAAAAGAAAGCAATTGATCATTCCATGAAAGAACAATTTGTTGAATTGGAAGTTGGGTCTGTTATTCTTACACCCGGTTTTGATGAATTTGATGCAGAAGAAAAAGGGGAATATGGATTTAACAGATATAAGAATGTAATGACCAGTGTTCAGTTTGAACGTATGCTATCTGCTGCCGGTCCTTACAGTGGGCATGTGGTGAGGAGAGATGATGGAAAAGAAGCTAAACGCATAGCATGGATACAATGTGTTGGTTCACGTGATTCAAAATGCGGCAATGATTATTGCTCTTCGATCTGCTGTATGGCTACTACCAAACAGGCAATGATCGCATCCGAACATTTACATGGAATGCAGGGGACAATATTTAATATGGATATTCGTGCACATGGTAAAGATTTTGATCAATATTACGAACGGGCGAGAGCCATGGATAATATTGAATTTATTAAAAGCATTCCGTCGCGTATCATTCAAATGCCTTCATCCAATGATTTGAAAGTGGGATTTATTAAACCGGGCGGTCGTTATATGGAACAGGAATTTGATTTGGTTGTATTGGCTGTTGGATTGGATCCTAAAATTTCCGTTACGGATAGCATTAAAAAATTAGGCATACAAACAAATCGTTTTGGTTTTGCTGATACCAATAGATTGAATCCACTCGCAACTTCCCGTGAAGGTATTTATGTTGGTGGCGCTTTTCAGGAACCAAAGGATATTCCTGAAACAGTGATGCAGGCAAGTGCAGCTGCCTCAATGTCTATGGAGCTTTTAGCTTCCGTTAAAAATACAATGATCACTTCCAAAGAATATCCGAATGAACATGATGTGAGTGATGAAGAAGCACGGGTAGGTGTATTTGTTTGTCATTGTGGGATTAATATTGCCGGAACTGTTGATGTGGAAAAGGTTACTGAAAGTATCCGAAATGAAAAAGGTGTTGTTCTGGCATCCCATACCATGTACACCTGTGCGGATGCGAGTTTGTCAAATATTAAAGATCAGATCATACAACATCGTCTGAATCGCGTAGTGGTTGCATCCTGTACACCGCGAACCCACGAACCTATTTTCCGTGATACATTGCGTGAAGCAGGATTGAATCCCTATTTGTTTGATCTTGCTAATATCAGGGACCAGTGTTCATGGGTGCATTCTTCTGAACCTGAAAAGGCAACGGAGAAAGCGACCGAATTGGTTAAGATGTCTATTGCCCGTGCACGGAATTTATCACCTCTTGAAGGAGAACGGATCCCTATTTTACAAAATGGGATTGTGATTGGTGGTGGTGTTAGCGGGATGACTGCTGCACTTTCACTCGCAGAACAAGGGTTTGATGTTGAACTGATTGAAAAATCAGATAAACTTGGCGGAAATCTTGATCTTATTGACAGCACTCTTGAAACATCAGATCTGTCTGTATTTAAAACTGAATTAATTGAAAAAGTAAAAACTCACAGGAATATTGATGTACACCTGAATACGACTTTGGAAGGTGTTTCCGGGCATATCGGTCATTTTACTTTAAAAACATTAAAGGAAAATAAAAAGAAGGAATTCAGTTGTGGAGCTATCATCATTGCTACAGGTGGTAAGCCGGCAGTGGCAAAAGATTTTTCATATGGTACGGTTAAAAATATAATGACACAGGTTGAACTGGAAAGAAAATTGTCAGAAAATAAACCTGCAAAAAAAGATCAATCCTATGTCATGATTCAATGCGTTGGATCAAGGAATGATGAAAAGCCCTATTGCAGCAGGATTTGTTGTTCGATGGCCGTAAATAATGCGTTAAAAATTAAAGCGTTGAATCCGGATGCAACTGTTTATATTCTTAACAGAGATATCAGGACATACGGTTTCCGTGAATTATATTATAAACAAGCACGTGAGGCAGGGGTTGTTTTTATCAGGTATGAAAAAGATCAACCACCTGTGGTATCAGATATGGATGGCGTGTTAAGTTCTGTGACAGTGAATAGTCCTGATTTTCCTGAACCGATCATCATTGAAACAGATCATCTTGTTCTTAGCACCGGTATTGATGCGAATGAAGATAATGCGAAAATTTCGAATATGTTGAAAGTGCCTTTGAATGCTAATGGGTATTATGTTGAAGCACATATGAAATTGCGACCTGTTGACTTTGCTACCGAAGGATTGTTTTTATGCGGGTTGGCTCATTCACCGAAAATGATTGATGAAAATATTTCGCAAGGTAGAGCAGCAGCGGCACGTGCAGCAACCATACTTTCCAAAACACATCTGGAAGTAGGAGTGCAGGTATCTACAGTGAATCAGGATAAATGTATTTCATGTATGACTTGTGTTAAAGCATGTCCATATGGTGCACCATTTTGTAACTACGATCACAAAGCCGAAGTGGCAAGCGCTAAATGTATGGGTTGTGGTATATGCGCTTCTGAGTGTCCTGCCAGAGCTATACAGGTTAGTCATTTCCGTTCCGATCATTTTAAGATCATGATTGATAAACTTTTTAATATAGAAGAAACAGTAACTATTTAAACTATGACTGATAAAAATTTCGAACCGAAGATCGTTGCCTTCTGTTGTCATTACTGTGCGTATGCAGCAGCGGATCTGTCCGGTTCCATGCGATTGCAATATCCTCCGAATGTTCGCATTATCCGTACACCCTGTACAGGACGGTTGGAAGTTGATTATTATTTACGCGCGTTTGAAAACGGAGCTGATGGAGTTCTTGTTGCCGGCTGTCTTGAAGGGGGCTGTCATTTTATTGACGGAAATCTTTTTGCAAAAAAACGTGTGAATGCAACCCGTGACCTGCTCGAAGAAATGGGTTTGGAAAAAGATCGTCTCCGCATGATCAACAATTCAGCGGCCATGGCAAATAATTTAGTGAATGTAATTCGTGAAATGGTTGATACCATTAAAAAAATAGGAACTAATCCAATAAAAAAAAATAATATTAAAATAAAAGAGGAGACCATCAAATGATAGTTGCTGAAAGAAAAAAAATACCTGAATTATACGATATCATTAAAACGCATAAAAGAATACTTGTTCTTGGTTGCGGTACTTGTGTTACTGTATGCCTTGCCGGTGGTGAGCGCGAAGTATCCATTATTTCTTCCGCTTTGAGAATCGCTTCTAAAAAAGCAGGAAATCCTATAAACGTGAATGAGTTCACAATTGAAAGACAATGTGATAATGTTTTCATTGAAGGCGCAGCTGAAGCCATCAAGAATCATGATGCAGTACTCTCTCTTGGCTGTGGCGCCGGTGTGCAAGCCATTGCTGAACGATATCCAGATAAACCGGTATATGCAGGTCTGGATACCGCTTTCCTCGGTATTCTCGAAGAACGCGGTGTGTGGACAGAAAAGTGTGCGCAATGCGGAGCTTGTGTACTTGCTGACTTTGGAGGGATATGCCCTGTGACACGTTGTGCAAAACATATGCTGAACGGTCCTTGTGGCGGCTCACGTGAAGATCGTTGTGAGATTGATGCAAAACAACCTTGTGCCTGGCAGTTGATTTATACACGTTTAAAAAATATCGGACAGCTTGACCGGTTGAAAGAAATACATTCCTTGAAAAACTGGGAAACCAGTATTGATGGTGGATGTAGGACTATAATCCGTGAAGATCACAGGATTTAATTGTTGATCAAATTGATTCAGCGTTTTGAGTTTATTGGATTGACAACCTAATCGGTATTATTAATAAAATAGAATTGATTTATATTTTTTTATTAATTCTATGGTTTTAAAGTGCTATTGAGATTTTAGCAATTATTTTTTATCGTTATATTATTTTTGACTCTATTTCCTTAAGTGTCTAGTATCAGAAAAGCCCTTCGCTTATTAACCGAAGGGCTTTTTTTAAAATTTAAAAATCAAGTTACTTTGTTATACAAAGTTTTTTAGTAAATGTTTTATTCCCCTGAACTATCCTAACCAAATAAATTGATCCGGCTTCATCATTCATTTCAATTGATATTAATGAATTAGGTGTTAGCTCTCGTGAATTGATTTCTTTTCCAACCATATCAAAGATTGTAATTGTGCCTTTTTCATTATTGGTTAATGAGTTTTGAATGAAAATATAATTCTGATTTGAATATATTTTTATCATTTCATTCAAGTTGCTTTCTTTTATTGATGTTGGAGCATCACCGAAATGAATCAGGAACCTGTTATCATTTGACACAGCTTCAGAAGAGAAGGTATAAGTTGATGTACGCAAATCAGTCATTTTACCAGTTCTAATATCTTCAAGCGTGACATTAACAGTTGGGTCAAACATTCCGTTATTGGCTGTAATGGTAAAAGTACCTGCCTGTCCAACGTTGAATTGTAAAGGAACCGTTGATTTGTTGATTAATTCCTGTGGCAGGAAGTTGACAGCTACTTTCACATTATTCCCATCCAATGTAGTGGTGTTGATCTGAGGAATAATTTCTTCAGGACTTAATAATTTATATGCGTCAAAATTCTTGTCAAACCCCTTACCTGCATCTGTTTTAAATCCAATCATTGATTCATCTGTATAACCATTTCCTGAGATCATAATATTAAACATGTTTTCAGTCAGTTGATTGGTTTGATTAGTGTTTGCACCTTTCCAGAAAGGTTGATTATAGGCAATACGTACACGGTTATCCATGCTCCAGACAGCATCGTCTGTACAATGAATGTATAATCCTTGCTGCGATGGGATGTAGCGTGTACCACCGTTAGTACCAACATGGGTGTTTGAATTATAGGTTGCATAACGATAGTGTTGAGCATCATAAACATATATGGTTGGTTCAATATTAGTATTGTCCCATCCTTCGGTTGCTTCCCAGTCAATTGAACAAGGATATGGATTGCCAACTAAATTCCATCCGTCACCAAATCCGCTTGTATAAGTTATTGGATAAGCAATTGTACCTGTGTGCAGTTTTGAAATTTTTGCAGGAATAGTTACTAAACGATCTGATGGACGTACAGGTAACCCTGTATTTGGATTTATATAAGAAGAATTCCATTTAATGGTAAATCCTCTACCCGCAACCAATGGGAATTTTCCATTGTACCATTCGTATATGTTTTTGGTTTCATTATATAATTTCCCATAAAAATATTTGTAAACCATTGCACCCATGTAACCTGAGTCTATTGGTGCAGATACATAGTGCCAGTTATCTAAAGTGTCATAGATTTGAACGAATACAGAGTCATTTCCACCTGCACCGGTTAATTGTGAATCATTATCTTCAATCGCTAACTGGGCCATATTTGAAGGACCTGATGCCATTAATATTAATTTGTTTAATACACGCATTGTTTTACCTCCCCCTTGAATGGTAAACAATTTTCCTGGTGCAATATCAACATTGTTAAATGTAGTAATGGATGAGCCATTATAAACAGAAGCACCATTAAATATGACTTTTCCGTTATTATGGTTAAAAGTTCCATTATTCGTAAAATCTCCTCCGATAAATAAATTTTGCGTAGTACTTTGTAAGCTCCCGTTAATTGTTAGATTTCCATTCACTGTATCATTGCTTGACATGGTTGCAGTATAGCCCGGCTTATCAATAGTCAGATTATAATATTTTACAGGTATTACAGCTTGGTCATCGGTAGTATTATTATATACAATTGTGTTTCCGGATGTCGAAAAATTGTAAGAAGAACCGCTGATACTTCCTGTTATATTAATTATACCAGTACTACCATTGGTGATTTTTCCGGTACTGGTTAGTGATGATGCTCCATCAATGTTCAATGTTCCAAGTACAGTCAGGTTATTACAACTACCGGCCAAACTGGTGATATCTATAACATGTCCATTGCTAATGATGACATCATTGCAAGGTGCAGGAACAATCGTTTGATCCCAACTGTTATTGTCTGCCCAACTTCCGGAATTATTACTATAAACTGTTGAAGCCACAACTACGAGTACACTACTTGATGCTGTACAACTATAACCATTACTAACTGTAACGGTGTAAGTTGTTGTAACTGCAGGGGAAACTGTTGTCGATGAAGATGTACTCCCTGAACTCCAAGAATAAGAACCTCCTCCTGAAGCATTTAAAGTGACATTGACACCAGAGCATGTTATTTGTTTATTTCCTGCATTGGCAGTAGGTACATCATTGACCGTAACCACTGCATTTGCAGTGTTGGAACAATTATTTCCATCTGTACCTGTAACTGTATATGTTGAAGAAACAGTAGGATTAACAGTTTTAGGTGTACCGCTTCCCAGCCCGTTACTCCATGCATAAGTGTTGGCACCGCCAGCAGTAAGAGTTTGTGAAGCACCATTGCAGATAGTTCCACCACCAGCAGTAACAGTAGGTAATGCATTGACAATAACCACTGCGTTAGCAGTATTCGAACAATTATTTCCATCTGTACCAGTGACAGTATATGTTGTTGAAACAGTAGGATTAACAGTTTTAGGTGTACCGCTTCCCAGCCCGTTACTCCAAGTATAGGTGCTTGCTCCGCCTGCAGTGATGTTTTGTGAAGCACCATTACAGATTGTTCCACCTCCTGCTGTGACAGCGGGTAAAGCGTTGACCGTAACCACTGCATTTGCTGTATTTGAACAATTATTTCCATCTGTACCTGTGACTGTATAAGTAGTAGAAACAGTTGGGTTTACTGTTTTTGGTGTACCACTTCCCAATCCATTGCTCCATGCATAGGTGCTTGCTCCGCCTGCTGTAATATTAGTTGAAGAACCATTACAGATTGTACCTCCTCCGGCTGTGACTGTTGGTAAAGAATTAACTGTAACGACAGCTGTAGCTGTGTTTGTACAACTACTGGCATCTGTACCGGTTACAGTATAAGTTGTAGAAATAGTTGGATTTACAGTTTTAGGTGTGCCATTTCCTAATCCATTACTCCATGTATATGTGGAGGCACCACCTGCAGTGAGATTAGCAGATGAGCCATTACAAATCGTGGCTCCACCTGCAGTAACATTGGGGGCGTTAACTGTAACAATAACCGAAGCCGTATTTGTACAACTACTGGCATTTGTACCTGTTACAGTATAGGTAGTAGAAATAGTTGGATTCACAGTTTTAGGTGTTCCACTACCTAATCCATTGCTCCATGTATAGGTACTAGCACCACTTGCACTTATGTTTGTAGAAGATCCTCTACAGATTGCACCACCACCACCTGCAGTAACAGTTGGAGCTGCATTGATTGTCAGGTTCGTTCCATTATCTGTTCCGTTGATAGCCGGATTATTACTAACAATTCTGATTCTATAACCGGTACCGGTAGCCGTTCCGATTGGTATGGTGACACTGATACTTTGGCTTCCACTAATATCAGACGTTATACTTTGTAAATTGGTTGGAGATGTAAATGATCCTGTTGAACTTGAAAGTTGAGCAGTAAAAGTAGTAGTTCCAACAGGATAATTACTTGCCAATGCATAAGTGAAAGGTACATTTATCCCTGATGTCCCGGCACAGAAAGGTGAGCCGGAGATAGTCCTTGTCGTAATATAGTTTCCGGTAGGAACTACTTCCCCTGTTGATAAAATAATTGCAGGGAAATAAGCACTTCCATTATAAAACCTAATTTGAGTCAATTGTGAAGCAGTTAAACCACTGGTTGAGTTACCAAAATAGAGTTCACCTGCAGTACCTGATGTCCCATTCCAATTACCAGTCCATCCTATAATTGTGAGTGCTTTCCCTGTTGTCCATGGTGTTCCATTACTCGCTGCAAAATGCAGTTGATGTTTACCTGTTCCAAATGCAATAGTTGAATTGTCAGTCAATGTAAGCGTACCGGTTGTTTCATCATATCCTGTTGTTGCACCTGTTTTGAAAGTACCACCATTCATTGTAAAGGGTAATGTACCTGCTAAACGATTATTATTACCTAATTGAATAGTGCCTTCATTTATTATTAAGCCACCGCTAAATGTATTATTTCCTGATAATGTCCATGTACCTGAACCTTCTTTTATCATTGTTCGTGCTCCAGCAACAACTGTTGAAATACTACCGCCGGCAGTTCCTCCTAATGTAATATCAGTTGTGCCTGAGACGGGAGTGCCTGTTATGGCAATAGTTCCTGCATCACCAACAATACTAGCATCAGTTGCAAAAGTTATCACGCCACTGTAGGTTGCTGCTGTAACAGAACTATTGGTTAAAGCGCCTCTATTGGAAATCCCGGTACCATTTAAAGAAAGAGCTTCAGCTGTTCCTAAAGTAAATCCGTTCAAATCAAGAGCAGCGCCAGAAGTAACAGAAGTGCCAGAACCGGTTGTTCCCAAAGGTGTATTTGTACCTCCACCTGCTGCACCCAGTTTAAGAGTACCTTCACTGATAGTGGTAAGACCTGTGTAGTTACTGTTACCTGAAATTGTCCATGTTCCAGTACCAATTTTTGTAATAGTACCGGTAGTGGTATTAATATTACTTGCAATACTTCCATTTCCACTTCCTCCAAATGTCAATCCAAATGTATTACCTGTAATATTGCCTGTATTTGTTAAATTAATATCACCTGCATTAGTAATTATGCGGCTTGCACTCCCAAGTGATATTAAACCACTGTAATTTACATTCGTTGCAGAACTGTTAGTCAAAGCTCCACCATTTGAAATTCCGGTTCCGTTCAATGTTAATGCTTCAGCAGTTCCTAATGTAAAACCGTTAAGGTCAAGAGCCCCTGCTGTAACAGTAGTCCCAGCACCAGTTGTTCCTAATGGTGTATTTGTTCCTCCGCCAGCTGTTCCAAGCTTGATGATTCCGGCATTAATGGTTGTTAATCCTGAATATGTATTAGAATTTGAAAGTAAAAGTGTTCCTGCACCTGCTTTTGTAATACCGACTGTTCCACTTATGATGCCACTTATAGTTAAGTCATTGGCAGAGGTACCTTCATCAGCAACAGTAAAGGTGCGTGTTGTTCCATTCAAGGCAATAGGAGTAGAAATCGTAACGCCACTGTTTCCAGTTGTAGCATTAACTGTCACATTTCCTCCAAGAGTTAAGGTGCCTGTTCCTGATATTGTTGCACCTGTTGTTCCGGTTTCTAAAACAACACTTGTAGGTGTGCCTAAATTAAAAGTAGATAAATTCAGTGTTGCTCCTGCTTTTACTGATAATGCTGCATTTATAGTAGTTGAAGTAGCTAACGTTTTTATGCTGTTGCCTGAAATAGTTAGATTGTTATATGTTCCTGCAACAATTGTTTGATTTGCTGAAGAATTATTAAATTCTACAGTTCCACCCCATATTTTACCTGAAGATAAAGGAGTAGCGCTGGAAGCTGTTGGAACAGCGGTTTGAATTGTGCCACTATTTGTAAGGGTTGTTAGTGTACCTGCTAAAATTACTCCTGAACCAAAATTGAGAACATCATTTGCAGTTGTAGTTAATGCTTCGGTTATTGTTAAGTTGTTAGACGAAGATGCTGATTGTAAATTTACAGTAGTATTACCCGAAATATTTAATTCGGCAATAGTTTGAGTAGGAACGTTAGTAATTGTACCACCCACACCACCATTAAATTGAAGAATATCGCAAGATGCAGGGTCGGTTCGTGAAGGGGTCCAATTCGTTGCAACTTGCCAGTCTGATGTTGTTCCATTCCATGTGTAAACACCAAGATATTCCTCTGAACCCCATGTTGAATGGGATGGTTCAGGATTTACATATTTTCGTGTGATGATATTATCCCAATAAGTATTCATTGTACCGCCGACTGCATCACCTCCAAGAGCAACATAGGAGCCATTATTTACACTTGTATAAGTTCCTAAAAGTGTACCAAGAACAGGATTTGTGCTTGTTCCTGAATTGTAGTATAATTTTGTAGATGTCCCTGTAGAATTTATTGCAATACCAAACTGATACCATGTGTTTGCCGATGAGGTCTGAGTACCTGCAGGGGGTGCCCAAGTATTCCATGCAGTTGTTGTAGCAAACCCAGTATAATTTGTAGAACCTCTGGAATCTAAACGATACATTTGTCCTGCCCCTGATGAATTGCATTGAAAATAAAAATTACCAAGATTTCCTGTTTCAGTCCGTACATTGAAAAATGTAAAAGTATTTGGTCCAAAGCCGGAAATATTTTTGTACATATAATATTGACCATCTCCACCAGTACCTGAACCTGTTTTGGTTTGAGCATACAATGAATTAACCGGATTACCAACTGTTGCAGATGATCCAACTGTACCAACCGTTGTCCATCCAGATGTGGATGAACCATCATCATAATTGATAAAAGTATTTGTGCCACTACTTATATCAGTTGCTGCTGCATTACCATAATAAATATAAATTGTTTGTGACGAACTACTTAAGTCAGAAGGAATTTTAACCCAAAATACAGCAATGGATGATGAAGTATATGATTGTTTCCAGTGAGATAGTAATGTGGTTCCATCAGAAGTTGTAAAACGAATATCACTGAAATCCGCATTGCTTTGGCTATTGCAATAAACATCACCACTTCCATCGGTTCCTGATCCATAATGAACAGTCACTTGCACTTGGTAGTTTGTACCGGCATCCGTTGCAGGATTGATTACATGACTTTTCCTGTAGTGCCAACAATCAAGATGTAATGTAGTTACAATAACTACCGCATTTGCCGAGTTGGTACAACTGTTGGCATCAGTACCGGTAACGGTATAGGTTGTTGAAGTTGTAGGGTTGACTGTTTTTGGTGTTCCATTACCTAAACCATTGCTCCAAGTATATGTGCTGGCACCTCCAGCCGAAATATTAATAGAATTACCTATATATATTGTCCCACCTGTTGCTGTAACAGTTGGTATTGCATTAACAATAACAATTGCATTTGCAGTGTTAGTACAACTGGTGGCATCAGTGCCTGTAACAGTATAAGTTGTAGTGATGGTTGGTGAAACAGATTTAGGAGTCCCATTTCCTAATCCATTGCTCCATGTATATGTACTGGCTCCTCCTGCCGTTAAATTAATGGATGAACCTCTACATATAGTTCCTCCGCCAGCAGTAACATTTGGTGCATTAACAGTAACCACTGCAGTTGCAGTATTTGTACAACTATTGACATCAGTACCGGTAACAGTATAAGTAGTTGTAATGGTTGGATTAACGGTTTTAGGAGTTCCGTTACCTAATCCATTACTCCAAGTATACGTACTTGCTCCACCGGCTGTTATATTGGTTGATGACCCTCTGCAAATTGTTCCACCACCAGCAGTAACTGTTGGGAGTGCATTGACGTTAACAACAGCAGTTGCTGTATTTGTACAGTTATTAATATCCGTACCTGTAACAGTATAAGTCGTAGTTAAAGTTGGTGAAACTGATTTAGGTGTTCCATTTCCTAATCCATTGCTCCAAGTATATGTGCTTGCTCCGCCAGCAGTTATATTTGTTGAAGCACCGATACATATTGTACCACCTCCTGCAGTTACAGTGGGTAATGCATTCACGGTTACTATTGCTGTTGCCGTATTTGTACAACTATTGGCATCAGTGCCTGTAACTGTATAAGTTGTAGTTGTGGTTGGCGAAACTGATTTAGGAGTTCCATTACCTAATCCATTACTCCATGTATAAGTGCTTGCTCCACCGGCTGTAACATTTGTTGAAGAACCCCTGCAAATTGTCCCACCTCCTGCAGTTACTGTTGGGGCAGCATTTATTGTAAAATTTGTCCCATTGTCTGTACCGGTAATAGATGGGTTACTGCTAATAACACGAATTCGATATCCAGTTCCCGAAGACGTAATTAAAGGAATAGTTGCAGTGATGGTAACAGCAGTCGTTGAAGTCACCGAACCAATATTTACTGGTGATGCAAAACTACCACTTGCATTTGATAATTGTGCAGTAAAAGTATTTCCTGATATATATGTTCCTGTTATGGTATAAGGCACATTCACACTTGAACCAGCACATAAAGGGGAACCTGTAATTGTACCTGTCATAATTTTTAATTTTCCTGCTAAAACAAAATATCTGTAACTCCCAATAGAATTAGAATTGGTTACTCCGTAAGTGCCGGCTGTACCGACTAAAGATGCATAAGCCCCATTAGCTGTTGTAGAACCACCAACTGCATCTAATGGTGAAATAGCAGATTGACGGGTTAACGAAACAGAGCTGTTTGTAAAATTCCCTGTTGAAGAAAGTGCCCAATATTCGGTATTACTTATACTATAAAGAGTTGTGCCATTTGCTGATCCACCTGAATTTGAAGCGAATGCTTCAACTTGAGCAGTGACAGTTCCTGCTCCTGTAGTTGGGTTGACTAATGAAAAGGGGAGATAGGTCGTGCTTTTTCCTACTGGAAAATTATAGGTTGAACCAGATACTAAACTGGCAGGTAATGTCCATTTCACCGGTCCATTAATAAATGAGGTGGTTGATCCACCTGATATTGCAGAAGTTAAGGTATTAGTTATTGATAAAAGACTTGAGTTTGAAGTGGTCAAAGTACCACTGGTAAGTGTTAAGGTACCTGAAGTTGTAACATTATTGGATAGTGTTACACCAGCGCTGTTATTGATGGTTAACGTATTAGCATTGGTAAGTCCATTACCGGTAACTTGGGCAGAAGTACCATTATATGTATATTTACCTCCTGCATTATAAGTTCTTGTTCCTGTAACCTGAATATTTCCGGTGGCTCCAGAAGTTGTAATACCTGAAGTAGAAGTGATACCAAGTGTTGAACCGCTTGACAATGTAAATGATCCACCGCCTGAGAGTGTTGTTCCGGCTGATGCCATTTGTAAATATGCCGAACTGTTAACGGTGAAGTTAACGGTATTACTTATTGTTGCACCCGATGTGAATGTTTGCATTGTTCCGGCTCCATTGAAATTAATTGCACCAGAGTTTGTACCTGTTTCAGTAATTGTGCTACCTGTACAAGTAAAGTTTTTTGCAGCATTGATAACACCCGGACAATCATTATCACTTAAGTTTAACAAACCTCCGGTTAAAGAGAAATCACCATTTACATTAACAATCATTGAATGAACTCCACCTCGTGTACTGGAACCCATAACATATACAGTACCTCCGCCTTGTGAATAATTACCACTGACAGTCAAAGTTCTGTTTCCATTTATATTGCCGTCAACCAGTTTGATTGAACCCGTTCCTGTACTTGTAACGGTGAAATTACCAGTAACACTTCCTCCCCAGTAGGAACTGAGTCGAGCCGCAAAACTAACTACTGCTGTTTGATTAGTACAATTCCATGTGAAATTTCCGAATGCCTGTGTCAAGCCGGCTCTATTGAAAGCACCGCTGTTGTCAGTTATTCCGGTAACCTCGCAAGTGGAAGCAGTTGCCCATGTTGCATCAGGAATTCTTCCTCCATTTTGATTATGACGATAGGTGCCATTAACAGTCATAACAGTTGCAGTCACAGCATTTGATGCGACAAGTATTCCACTCGCATTGATTTGTATAGTTGAATTTGTACCGGAAACTGTCCAGTTTGCAGTTGTTGTCATGGTATGTCCATTTTGAATAATGAACACATTTCCGTTAGTAGTAAAATTAGCCGGATGTGATCCTGTTCCATTGGTATTGGTCCACCAACTCGCTGTTAGGTTTGGGGCATTATTGCCTCCAGAATAATAATTTGTTGCATACAGGAATGAATGAATATTCAAGAGTAATGCAATAAATACTATTGTTTTATAATTTAAAAATTTGTTTTTCATATAGATTGATTTTTAAGTAAAATTTTAAATCGAATTGGGAAAAGCAAAAACAGGTGTAAGTTTTTAAAAGGATAAATTAAAAAGTATAATTTAATCATTAATATTTATTAGTTCTATATTTAATTACCAATTACATGCCATTTTAATTAATTAAACATAACATTCTAAAAATTAGTTAGTTATGTTGTTCTTAGCTTGATTCTATTTCCGTTATATAGAACAGTCCTCCCATTATGGGAGTAAATGAATATATCTAACAAAGAACTAATAATCTAATTTTTCAGTTAAAAATTGCTATTTTATATACGAAAATTAAATTTTTGTAGATTAATTGATGTGTTACAAATTTAATTAAATGGAATAAGGTTGTCAATGAACTTTTAATTTTTTTTTATACAAACTGATATAAAACAGTTTTAATAATAAAATTTGAGAGTTTAAATACAAATTGTTGTAATTTAAGTTTTTTACTTCTTGAAAAAAGTGTAAATTTTAATAATATTAAATTAGTTTATTTATCATGGTTTCATGATTTACTATGTTATTAAAAAGTTGATGATGTAGTTAATAATATGATATATTTTTTGGGGGTAATTATTATTTGTTGTATCAGCAAAAGATATATTTTATATCTGAATATAGAATATTAATTTTTGATGATAAGAATATTGATATATTTATTTTTTGTATATACCAATATTATGTTTAATGGATGCAAACAATAACATTGAAAAAGGGAGAACTGATTATTTTTTTTTGTGCTGTAATATGAATTCCAGAATTGAATTTAAATCAGGAGCATTCAGTGTATGGGGGCGAGTCAGACAAACATTCGCTGCAACAGCTGAAGCAAACTCAATCGTTTTTTTATCATCCCATTTATGCAATAATCCAAAGATGATTCCGGCGCGGAACGAATCACCTGCACCTGTTGTATCTATGGGTGTTATTTGATATGGGGTAAAAGTTCGTAAAGGTCCTCCTTTTCTTCCATACCAGAGCGGTTCACTTCCAAAAGTAAAAATGACCAGACCTTGACAATGATTCAGGTATTCATAGAAAATAGTTGTTGGATTATCATCTATGTAAACTCTATCACGCAGCTCATGTGAAATGATAATGGATTCGGCTTTTTGAGCCAATAAACCGGTGTAAGTACAATCAAAAGTTACGTAAGGTTTACGATGTTGAATGCATAATTTTGCCATTTGTTCCGAATCCTCATGAAAATAGGGATCAAGAGCAACCATTGAACATTGCTTTACAAAATTTTCGTATGGTGGATTCCATAGTTTTTTTCCTTTGTGCATCTGAGCAAAATTCCCGAAAATTGTTCTATTGTTTTTATCAACTATAACAATTTCTTCAGTGCCGAAATTTGAATCAATAGTGAGTTGGGTCGTATCAATATCAAAGGTTTTTAATAAATCCAGAATTTGTTTTGCGTTTTTTTTATTTAACCAGTTCCCGTCTAATTTAGTTTTTATACCAAGTTTTGAAAGCATGATAGCTGTATTTGCGGCTTCACCGCCAACAGAAGATAAGGTTTCACTTATTTCCGCATATTGATTTGGTTGAGGGAAATCAAATGATGTATCTAATACATAAACTGTGCTTGCAGTAATCATACCGTAATTGTACACAAAACCCATAGTTGAAACTCTAATGTAATAATTGAAACAAGAAAACAGTTAAATATTTCAGAATTAACAAAAATAAATGAAAAATATATATGTCAAATGAATTTAATATTTTTTTATGTGTGTTAATTTTTATTCGGATAAAAGAAACTAGGTGCTACGCCCACTTCAAATGAATCTACCGGTGCAAAATTAGATGTATACCTGAATACCATTCCGTTCCCTGTAAAACCTTTTGCATCTGCAGCGTAGATATAGTTTGAGCCATTATCTGCATAAATACAGTTAATATTCTTGTTAAGTTTCAATGTATTATCTGTTGTTGTAGATGAAATATTTTGTGAATAAACTTTTCCATCAATACAGTAATAAAGCATATCCCCTGTTAAAGAGATAATCAGGTTATTGGTTGACATATTAGGCATTTTTAATATTAAATATTTTTCAATTGCATTTGTTGTTGGGTTGATTCTTACCAGAGAACCACTTGTTTCAAAGCCACTCCAGTCTGATTTCATTTTGCCGCCACAAAGCACCCACAGTTTATTGTTTTTATCAACGACAATACTGTTCGGGTTATCACCCACTTCAAACGTAGTGTCTACCTGGTCCGTAAGTGAGTTGATTACCGTTATTTTTTTTGAATTACTAAATCCACCGGAATTAGCAACATAGACTTTATTGTTAAACAGAATTAATTTTTCAGCACCGTTATCTGCAGGAATTGTTTTTGAGACAGTGTTTGTCGTTAGATTGATTACATTTATTTTACCTCCGTCGCCATTGCCCCATTCAGTAACATATGCCTTGGATTGATTGATGGTGAGAAAATACCGCGGTGATTTTAAATTCTGGATGGTACCGTTTGATTTAAATGTCGTTTTATCAACTCTTTCAATAACATTTGAATTATTCACTATGATATAATAGTTGTTGTTTGCTTCACCCATTGACTGAGCTACATCGCCCATATCCCGTCCGTTCGTTGATTTAAATATATTGTTTGATATACGGTTTTTTGTTAAATCCAGATAACTGATATCAGCATTGACTTTCATAAATCCTCCCTGATCAACGATAAAAATACCTTTACTTGAGCCGGAAAATTCAGTTGTGCTTTTATCTTTTTTGCATGAAGAAAGCAATATTGATACAGATATTGCAACTGTAAGAAAGTAGAAACATGTTTTTTTTGTTTTCATGATTTGTAATTTAATGGGTTAGTTAATGTTTTTCTTAAATATGATTTTAATACCTGCCTGAAAATTACGCATGGGCATTGGATAATTTTTAATAATATCATAGCTCTGATTGAACATATTATTCATTCGGGCGTTCAGACATAAAATGAAGTTTTTACAGTTAATTTTTTGTTCAATAATGATATTACTCACTGAATATGGATCAGTAGGAAATTCATTGGCTGCATCTGAATATCTAATTCCTAAATACAATTCAGTCATCGTCAATGAAAAATTTTTATACAAGCAAACAAGATTTGCATTGAATTTATGTTTTGGAATATTGATCAGTTGTTTATGTAATTCATCGACATTTCGATTATTTTTTGTTTCATTGGTGGTCAATGTATACGTATAATATGCAGAAAAATTGAATGTTATTTTATTGAGATGAAAAGAATAATCCAGATTGCTTTCAATGCCTCTTGACCAGACAATATTTAAATTATGCGGATGCCATGTAGAATCCGGAAGCCAGATGATCCAGTCTTTAATATTATTATTGAAAAAGGTTAAACTGAATGTTGGAATATTTTTTTGTCCCAAATGTATATTTAATCCCAGTTCTTCACCCCAACCATGTTCAGGTACAAGATTTGGATTACCCCATGAGGTCCAGTAAAGATCATTAAAAGTAGGAATTCTATAATTACGTGAAACATTACCGCGAAGAGTGAAAGATTTTGATAAGGATACATCAAAGCCAAATGAAAAGGTAGGTGTAGAGTTCTTATAATTAATCATTTCATCACGAATGCTCAGTACAGTTTTAATTTTTTTTGATGAATATTTATAGGATCCAAAGAAACTGGTTCGTTCACGATTTTTATGTTCAGGGAAACTTGTTGAAATACCCGTTTCATTTGTATAGTTCAAACCGATATTGATTTTATTTGATTTATTGAGCTTAAAATAATTTTCTATTTCAGTTACCGAAATCAACGACTGATGCAAATCATTTTCGTTTTTTTGGACATCGGAATAATTAAGGAGGGTGTTGAATAATGCGGTTCTTAAATACAATTCATTTGTTCTTGTGATTCTACTCCAATCAGCAGTTATGCGATATGATTTGTCATTTTTAAGTGCCGTACTGAAACTACCTCTGGGGGCTGGGACTTCATTATTGTTCTGTTGATACCAAAAATGAAGACTTACTTTTTGTTTATTCGTTAATTTAAATAATTGATCAATCAATAAGCCGGTATTATTTGTATTGGCATTCTTGAGTTTTGGCAAACTGTCAGGGAATCCTATAACACGATAAGGATAATCATTTTTGGCTGATTGATTATAAAATTTAATATTACCTGAATATTTATTCGTATTGATATTAAAACCGCATCCTTTAAAATAATTGGAGAAACTACCTGCAGAAAAAGAAGCATCTGCATGTATTGAATGTGTTAATGGTTGTTTGGAATTCAAATGAATTGAGCCACCAATCGCTCCACTGCCATATAAGGCCCCACTGCCGCCATATTGAATTTTTACATCTTCAAAAAGATCAACCGGCATCAAATATAAATTGACCAATCCGTTTAAAATATCCTGAAGATTAAAACCATTCCAGATGAATGCGGTATGACTGGGTCCTGTGCCCCTCATGGAGATAGTGGACAATCCACCACCCTGATCATTCACTTGTAAATTTGCATGTTGGCTAAGAAGATCACCCAAATTACCGTTTGAATATTTTACCAGATTTGATGAATCAACTTCCTGTATATGGTTTCCCGGAGACAGTTGAAGCGGTTTATTCCCAATGATTGAAATTTCTTTCATTTGAAAAATCGTATCTGCCAAAGATTTTTTTTGGGCAATTACGGTTGTCCATATGATATATGTTGTTAAGAATAACAACAGTTTACAAAGATTCATTACAAATAATTTAAAGTATAACACTTAAATCATTTGCAACAAACGGTGAAAATTTTTAACTGAAAATAAATTATTTCATGTAATTTATTTTTTCGCTTTTTTCCCCGAAAGCAGCAAATATTATGTTTTATGGCAGGTCTTCTGACTTACTCCTGTGATGAACGCCTTCCCATCCCATTAAGTCGGGGCAGTGGCTTGAGATTGTTCACCAAGTAAAAGAGCTTACAGCAGCGGGTACTGTTCAGGTTTTTCACCTGATTCCCTTTCAATTGATTTCAAAATGGAAATCCATTTACCATTAACAGCGACAAAATTAATTAAATCGTGAATAGTCGGAAAATTTAAATTTGAATTTTATTAACAAATTTATTTTCTTAAAAATCAAAATCTACCTTGACAAAGCATTATTTATAAACAAATATATAGACTTTGATTATTTTAATGCAAGTTTGATGACTTCTTTCATTTCTTTAACATAATGAAATTTTAACCCTTCAAGGTAAAGAGGTTTGATATCATCTACATCCTTTTTGTTTTCCTGACAAAGGATAATGTCTGAAATATTTGCACGTTTTGCTGCAAGAATTTTTTCTTTGATTCCTCCAACAGGTAACACTTTCCCACGCAAGGTAATCTCACCTGTCATAGCTATATTGCTTTTAGATTTGCGTTGAGTAAAAGCAGATGTTAAAGCAGAAAACATAGTAATTCCAGCTGATGGTCCATCTTTTGGGGTAGCTCCTTCAGGCACATGCAGATGTACATTGTATTTGTCAAATATATCTTGTTTTAATGTAAAATCGGTTGCATGTGATTTAAGATATTCTAATGCCAATGTAGCAGACTCTTTCATGACATCTCCCAGATTACCAGTTAGCGTGAGATTTCCTTTTCCTTTGCTTAAACTTACTTCAATGAAAAGTATTTCACCACCAACAGAAGTCCATGCCAGTCCGGTAACAACGCCGGGGACCTGATGATTGATGTTTTTTTCACGTTGAAAGACGGGAGGTCCCATTATTTTTAAAAGATCATGATCCGAAACCGTTGTGTTGTATTTTTCTTTTGCAGCAATATATCTTGCTCTGTTTCGAATCACTTTGGCTATCCCTTTCTCTAACTGTCGAACACCTGATTCGCGAGTGTATTCCTCAATCAGATTTTTAAGTATATCAACACCTATGGTAACTTGTTTCTGGTTTACGCCGTGTTGATTTAATTGTTTTGGGATAAGATGTTTTTTTGCAATTTCAATTTTTTCCTCAAGCAGATAGCCGCTGATATCAACAATCTCCATACGGTCAATCAAAGCCGGATGAATAGAACTCATTGAATTTGCTGTTGCAATAAACATGATTTTAGATAGATCATAATCAATCTCAAGAAAATTATCATAAAAAGCAATGTTTTGTTCAGGGTCTAGTACTTCAAGCAATGCTGCGGCAGGATCCCCCTGAAATGTGTTCCCACTCACTTTATCAATTTCATCAAGGATGAAAACAGGATTTGACGATTTTGCTTTTTTAATATTTTGAATAATTCGTCCGGGCATCGCACCAATATATGTTTTTCTATGTCCTCTGATCTCAGCTTCATCACGAAGTCCACCTAATGAGATGCGAACATATTTTCTTTTTAAAGATTCGGCAATAGATTTGCCCAAAGATGTTTTTCCAACCCCCGGAGGACCAACCAAACAAAGGATTGGTGATTTCATATCCCCTTTAAGCTTAAGAACAGCAAGGTATTCAATAATACGTTCTTTTATTTTTTCCAATCCGAAATGATCTCGGTCAAGAATTTTTTGTGCTCTTTTTAAATCAAAATTATCTTTGGTATATTCATTCCAAGGGAGTTCAACCAGAGTGTCCAGATAATTCATTTGAACGGAATACTCGGCTGCAGCAGGATTCATCCGGTTAAGTTTGATCATTTCTTTGTCAAAAATTTCCGCAATTTCTTTTGACCATTTTTTGTTTTTTGCTTTTTCTTTCAGTTCATTGATTTCCTGCTCACTTGGATTACCACCCAGTTCTTGCTGAATAGTTTTGAGTTGCATACCAAGCATATAATCTCTCTGTTGTTTATCAATATCCGTTTTAACTTTTCTCTGGATCTGATTTTTAAGTTCCAGCATTTGTAATTCTTTGGTGAGATAAGTTAACACTTCATTAGCTCTTTCACGTAGGTCGGATATTTGCAATAATTTTTGTTTTTCTCCAACAGAAATATTCAAATTGGATGAAGTGAAATTTATCAGAAAACCGGGGCTTTCAATATTTTTGATTGCAAAACCGGCTTCTGAAGGGATGTTGGGAGATTCTTTGATAATATGCAAAGCCAGATCTTTGATGGAATCAATCAGTGCTTCAAATTTTTTATCTTTTGGAATAATTTCTTTTTCTGAAAAGGCAACGACCTGTGCTTTAAAATAGGGTTCTATTTCAACAATCTGTTTGATCTCAAACCGTCTTCTCCCTTGAATGATAACCGTCGTACTACCATCAGGCATCTGTAATATTTTAATAATATATGCAACTGTTCCGATTGGATTCAGGTCTTCAGATTTGGGATCCTCAATTTCTGTGTCTTTCTGGGATGTAACGCCAATGAATTTTTTTTCGGAATAAGCGTCTTTCACTAACTTAATGGATTTATCTCGTCCAACAGTAATAGGAATAACAACACCAGGAAACAAAACTGTATTTCGCAAAGGGAGTATTGGTAGTATTTCAGGAATTTCTTCCTGCTCAATTTTTTTTTCATCATCAAGACTAAGCAAAGGAATAAATTCGGCTTCACCATCCATCATGTTAGAAAGTAGTATTTGTATATCATTTTTTGTATTTTCCATAATTCGTGTTTTTTGTCAAAATGATTTTAATAAAAAACATTTTGATTCTTTAATGTAATTTTCGTGTCAATATGACAGAATTTTATATTGTTTAAATATTGTAAAAATAGATTAAATTTCAAAACAGTTGATTTTAAAGAGAGTTCGAGAATTTTTCTAAATTTCATTCAAGAAGACTATTTATCCTTCAAAAATTATTCCATTGCATTTTAAATCCATAACATTCTGAATAAAGAAGGTTTTAAGGGATATTAAATATTTTACCTGAAGTATTTATCATTCTCCTTAATTTTGGAGGTGTGTAGTGAATGCACGCAAAACTTTTTATACTGTCATACTGGTCAAAATGAATGTTCGTCATATCTGCGATCGTATTAAATAAATTTTCATGTGAGGTTTTTGAATGAATATTCTTTTTGAGTGCAAATGCTTTTTCCGGATAATTAATCTTATATTTTTCTGAAGTCCAAATAAAGAAAGGAGTATGCAATTGTTCTTTGACAGGTAAAACATAACCATGTCCGAAAATATTTCTGTCATCGTCAAACAAACTTTCTGCATGATCCGAACAAAAGATTACAAAAGAAATGTCGTTTTGTTGTTGGATTTTATGGATGATGGTTGTTAAAATATAATCTTCATAGACAACAGAATTATCGTAGCTGTTGATAAAAAAAGGTTTGTTTTTAACGGCTACACGGATTGAAATATCATTCATGTTGGGCTTATAGATATCATAATCTTTGGGATGCCTTTTATGATACAGATAATGATTTCCATTGAGCTGAATGACAATGAATTTTTTCTTGGCTTTTGATTTTAGTGTTTGTGAGATGAGTGGAAATAATGAACTATCAAGGTACACAGAGGAGGGTAATTCAAAAAAACGATCAACATTTTTTTTAATATTTTTATAATTTATTAATTGTGGACCTTGGTTTGAAATCCAAATGGTACTAAAACCTGTTTCTTTAAACAGAGAGTATATGGAAGGTTGCTCAATTGAATATGAAAATTTTTCTAAAGGTATTCCTGTCAGTATACTTTGAACGGAATTCCATGTTGTATTGCAAGTTGAATAATAATCGTTATATATGATTAAATCCGACATTTTTGAAAGTAATGGAGTTGTATTTCTGGAATAACCATTGAACCCGAAGTTTTTATACCTTGCAGATTCTCCAATAATCAGAACATAGGTTTCATTTTCTGTGAGATGATCTTTTTTTACTGCATGAAAAGATACAGGTGCTATTTTTTTATTCTTTGATAAAAAAATATTTTTATGTTTTAAAGTTAAATAAAGTTCAAACAAGAAATTGATTGGAGGGTTATGAAAATAACTGTTGATTGTATTTTTTCCAAATGTGTAAGGCGTTTCATTTTTTTTATGAATTTGAAAGTAAACAAATTCCTGTAATAAGAAGGAGAACAGGATAATGAAAACAAAAACACCTTTTGTTTTTTTGGTTAAAGATGATGGTAGTCGTATTAAAAAAATACCTGCACCATAAAGAGTGAAAAGTATGCTGATGAATATGATCATCGGAATATATAATCTTACATATTCAGTTGCTTCTGTGTTTGCCGTTTCAAAAAACATAATATTTAAACTTCCTTCATGTATTAAGTTTTGAGTCATATAAAGATGAACCAATTCAAAGGGATAGAAAGAAATTAAAATCGTAATAATGATTAAGGCAAAACGAGGGCTAAGAAAAATAAAAAAAAGGAGGTACAAAGTACAAGGGGAAAGGATAATCTGTATGAAGTAATCCTGAAATTGATAGTTTTTATAAGACAGATAAAGTAATTGTGGAGAAATGAATGTGATAAAAAAGATTAATAAGCAAATCAGTTGAACGGTAAATCTTAATTTATCAGAGGTGTCAATTTTAGAAATGAAATAGCTTCTAAACCTCATTCAAAATATTTTTAAATGGAAAAATCTTATTTTTAATTTTTGAGAATCTTCACAAGAACTACTCCATGAGGTAAAACTTGAGTTTCGAAATTTTTATCGGAATATCCCATATCCATTTGTTTCCATACATTTCGGATTGTATATTTTCCATTAATTTTTAAGTCTGACCAGTTTAGTGAAATTTTTTTAACAAGTAAAGATTTATTAAATAATCCAACAGCTATTTCACCATTTTCAAGTTCTTTGGTCCAGATTTCATAATCATCTGTTTTAATTAATTGAACTGCAGGTTTTGCTAATGGGTCTTGGTTTATATCTATTACTTCATCATTTGATAATAAATTAATTGTGAATTCATCCAATTGTTCCATATCACAACCAATCAAGAGAGGAGCTGAGAGTAAAGCCCACAGACTGATATGGGTATACTGTTCATTCACTGTTAATCTTGTTTTATGCAGACTGGGTCCCCAGCCAACCTTACCGACAACAAGCATATCAGGATCATTCCAACCACCCTGTTTGGAATATGGAGCACATTTATTTTGGTTGAAACCAATACCGGACATGCTTTCCCATGTGTCTTCAATATCACCCGTAGTACGCCATAAATTACCATTCACTTCATTTCCCCATTTCCAAACATCGCCCATTCCATATTGACAAAGACTATAAACTATATCACGTTTGGTCAATGATAGAGCTTTCTGCATCACACGATAAGGTTCTTTCATTTCTTCCAGTGTAGGATTCTTGAATAATCTGCCATACGAACACCAATCGTATTTTAAATAATCAATTCCCCATTCATCAAACGTTTGCGCATCAGCAAATTCATACATAAAACTTCCTTCATAACCACCACAGGTCTTTGGGCCGGGAGAGGAATAAATACCCATTTTCAGACCCAGTGAGTGAACATAATCAGTAAGACCTTTCATGTCCGGAAATTTTTCATTGGTGGTCATTTTATTTTCTTTGTGAACTAATTCCCATCCATCATCAATATTAATATATGTCCAACCATGATTGATCAATCCTGAAGATTTCATGGCATTGGCTGATTGAATGATTCGATCTTTACTGACACTTAATCCCCAGCAATTCCAGCTGTTCCATCCCATAGGCGGTGTGAGCGCAATTTTATTTCCACAAACAATTTTTAATTCACGAGTCGTTTTACCAAATTTGTTTTCTGCAGTAATCTTAACAATGTAATCACCTTCTGATGATAATTTCCCTGTTATTAGTCCGGTATTTTTATCAAGGTGTAATCCTTCAGGTAGATTTGAGGTTGAAAAAATTAAAGGTCGTTCACCTGTCGCTGCAATTGTAAATAGAAATGGAGAACCGGGGCGAACACCAAAAATTTTCGCACCATTAATACGAGGAGTTTGACCAACTGATGGAGTAAGAATAAAAGGAACTTCAAGTGTTTGTTGTAGAGAGAAATACTTATTGTTGGTTGAAGTTAATGAGTAAATAACATATGTTCCTTCTAAATGATCAAAGGTTATTGTTGAATTAAAAGATTTATTTGGTTCAATAATAACATCAATATTTTTAGTAAGAATTGATTTTGGCATATAATAATTCATCACTTTTATATTAAGTGTGCCTTTAAAGACAAACTGAGGTGATGTGTTGTCAATTTTGAATTTATTTTCAATTTTATTTTCTTGTTTAAAACCAAATTCAAAATGTTCTTTGTCGAAATGTATATAATCAGTGATATCACACATACTAACAGTTTGTTTCCCGCTATATAATCCACCGCCACCACCTCTGTCCCAAACTCTTATTGCAATTATATTTTCTTTATCCCATAACAATGCAGGATGGTTAACAGGAATAATGTATGTTCTTTCCACATTCCATGAGTCAGCTAATTCAAATAGAGGGCTGATAATTCCGGCATTCTGTCCTATCATAACTCCATTTAAGAATACCTGATCGCAATCATCAATTTTTCCTAATTCTATTTTTACATTTTCTTTTAAAAAAGCATTTTTCAGGATTGATTTTGGGATAGTAAATTTCGTTCTATACCATGCATAGCCGTCATAATTATCGTATCCCGTCAATTCCCAGATTTTTCCTGTCTGAATATTTTTCCAGCTTGAATCATCAAATCCGGGGATAGCCCATTGAATATTATCACCTGTTTTGAATTTCCAATTTGAACCCAAATCAATTTTTTGGCTAAAAACAACAAAAGGGGTTATGTATAAACATAACTGAATAATTTTTTTTATGGCTTTATTCATAGATATAAAATTAATATATGTTGAAAAGATAATAAAATATTAAAGTCTACAAACTTACATATATTTTTAAGAAATGAAAAGAATGTACTTGATTTAAAAAGGAAATGAATAGAAATATTTAGAAAGGATTGAAAAACCTGTTGTATTAATTTGGATGGAAGGATAAATCTAATACAACAGGTTGTTACTGATTACGAATTACCGTAAATGTAGTTTTCGAGATTTTGGATGGTAATGTTTTGATCATTGATAACTCCGTTTACGATATCACCGATAGATAAAACTCCGATAAGTTCATCGTTTTCCATGACTGGTAAGTGACGAATATGTTTTTCAGTCATTAATGCCATACATTCATGTATCGTTTGTTCCGAGCTTATTACAAAAATAGTTGTTGACATAAAATCTTTTACTGATTTGCTCAAAGCAGCGTCACCAAAAGTAACACTTTTTCGGGCAAAATCTCTTTCTGAAAAAATACCGGTAGGTTTATCATTTTCCAATACCAATAAAGCGCCGCAATTTTTATCAGACATTATTTTTAATGCAGATTTCACACTTGTCTGTGGAGAAACTGAAAAAGTTTGACTCCCTTTCTGATCTAAAATTTGTTTTACAGTAATCATAATTGTATATGTTTAATTTTTAATTATAAATTAATAGTTGAATCACAAATATAATAAATCAAATGTATCATGTCAAAAAAATAATATAAATTTAAGATAAATCATTAAAAGAGGTATTTTATATTTAGTATTTTTGCATGTTTTTGGGTCAGTTTGGTAACTTTTTATATTTTTCAACGTATACATTTAAAATTTTTAATAAGTTTGTATACCGATAATTTCACTCTGCATAGATGAAAAATATATACTTTTATTTGATTTTAACTGTCCTTTTTATCGGTTTAATGTGGTATGTAATTGAAAAAGGACAGCAACTCAAACCCGCAAAAAGTATAGCTAATCAGGGTGTATCATTAAATAACAAATACATTGATAAATCTGTTCCTTTTAAAATTAATTCAAATGAAAGTGTAGCAGATCAGTTTTTACATAATATTAAAAATCCTTTGAGCTTATTGCTTTTACAGGTCATCATGATTTTATTGGTTTCCCGTTTATTCGGAGTTATGTTTACTAGAATTGGTCAACCCATGGTGATAGGGGAGATCGTTGCAGGGATTTTGCTTGGACCTTCTATTTTAGGATTGGTTTCTCCTACGTTTTTCGAATTTCTTTTTCCTAAAGATTCTTTACGTAGTTTACAATATTTAAGTCAGATTGGTCTGACTTTTTTTATGTTCAGCATTGGGATGGAATTGGATATTAGTAAAATTAAAAAGAAAACACGTGAGGCGGTTATTATTAGTCATGTCAGTATATTATTTCCATATTTTTTAGGTGTATTGCTAGCATACTATTTATATTCAACTTTTGCACCGGAAAATGTTAATTTTTTGTCATTTGCTTTATTTATTGGTATTTCAATGAGCATCACAGCATTTCCTGTATTAGCGCGGATTATTCAGGAAAAAGGATTGACGCGAACCACATTGGGGACACTTGCTATTACGTGTGCTGCAGCTGATGATATTACAGCATGGTGTATTCTTGCAGCTGTTATTGCTATTGTAAAAGCAGGGAATATTACCAGTGCATTGTTTACAATCGGATTAGCTATTGTCTTTGTGGTGTTTATGTTTTATGTTATACGACCCTGGATGTATAAAATAAGTTCTAAACATGTTAATGGTTCAGTATTAAAAAAATCGATAGTTGCCATTTCTTTTATTGTTCTTCTATTATCTGCCTATATCGCCGAATTGATAGGTATTCATGCACTTTTTGGTGCATTTATTGCGGGAGTTATCATGCCGCAAAATGTTAATTTTAAAAAGAATCTTTCTGTAAAAATTGAAGATTTAAGTGTGATGATTTTATTACCAATTTTTTTTGCTTTTACCGGATTACGAACACAAATAGGGTTATTGAATGAAAGACATTTGTGGATTACGTGTGGAATTGTTTTTTTAGTTGCAGTTTCCGGAAAACTTATTGGGAGTTCTTTAAGTGCCCGATTTGTTGGACAATCCTGGCGAGATGCTCTATCGCTTGGAGTCTTGATGAATACGCGCGGATTGATGGAACTCGTCGTTTTGAATATAGGGTATGACCTTGGGATTCTTTCTCCCGAGATTTTTGCTATTATGATTCTAATGGCTTTAGCTACTACATTTATGACAGGGCCCTTACTAAATCTAATCAATCACATCTCTCCACGAATAACAATTGACGACGAGGATTTAGCGGATGAAAGTCATTCGAGATAACAGGAATTTTATAAAGTTCATTCAAAACTTTTTGCTTCATTCCAAAAAACATCCATTTCAGCAAGAGTCATATCTTTAAGCATTTTCCCAGATTTTGCTGCCTGTTCTTCAAGATAATTAAAACGACGAATAAATTTTAAATTTGTTTTGGATAATGCATCTTCAGGATTGACATGAATGAACCGAGCATAATTGATCAGGGCAAACAACAGATCTCCGAACTCATCTTCAATTCTTGAATGATCAGCATTCTCATCCACTTCTTTTTTTAATTCATTCAGTTCTTCCATCACTTTGTCAAGCACCTGATGTGGTTCTTCCCAATCAAATCCGACTCCACGGGCTTTTTCCTGTATTCGGTGAGCTTTAATCAATGCGGGTAAAGAATCAGGAACACCCCCCAACGTGGTTTTTTTTTCAACCTGTAATTTTATATTTTCCCAATTATCTTTAACTTCTTCGGCGGTATTTGCTTTTACATTTCCGAATACATGCGGATGACGACGGATCAGTTTTTCATTCAAAGAGGTTATTACTTCTGTAATTGAAAAATGATTGGATTCAGAAGCTACTTTTGCATAAAAAACGATATGTAATAATAAATCACCGAGTTCTTTTTTTATTTCATCAATATTATTTTTAAGTATTGCATCTGATAGTTCATACGTCTCTTCAATAGTTAAATGGCGGAGACTGTCAATGGTTTGTTCTTTATCCCATGGACACTTAGCGCGGAGTTCGTCCATTATTACAAGCAAATGTTCAAATGCAGATAATTCCTTATGTTTTATTTTTTCCATTTAAATGTATTGATCATGTGTATGATGTCTTTTTTTATAAAATCAATCACGGGCTGAAGAGAATCATTGTTGGGGGCTACATCAAAATAAAGAGATCCTCTTACAAAATGAGTGGTACTATCGGTTACATAGAACTGAAATGGCGAAGCAGCGCCAATTCCTTTGATATCGTAAATCAGTCCATATACCCGTTCAGCATCATTGACATAAGAAGTGCTTTCGATTTGACTGGCTTTTGGAATATGTTTATTAACGAGGTTCCTGCTATCTTCAAGATATTGCGAAAGGTTATTTTGTATATGCTTATAACTGATATATATCCGACCTTTGAATTGGGGGAATTCAATATTGATCCAGTATTTCTCTTTGTTGTTTGATGTGTCAGCAATGATTCTCGAATAGGCCGGATAATCAATAATAAAAGGGTATATTGAGTCTAAATGAATATATTTTTTAACAGGGAGTTGTATTCTGAAATACCCTTTTTGTTTTGGGTAATAATTCTCATCACAGCAAATGAGAAGAAAGCACGCAAGTACAATAATTCCGGAGCGTTGTGCGAAGCGAAAATTTTTCAAGTAAATAAATTTAAGTCAATGCAAAAATAAAAAAATCCCGAACATTAAATATATTCGGGATAAGAATTAATAATGCATCAAACTAACTAAAAAGGTAAATCATCTGTTGGAGCATCCTGAATATTGCCGTTAGAAGCAGGCATATCAGATACAGACGTGTCAAGGGTAACATCATCTTTCTTGCCATCCAGCATGGTGAAGTTATCGGCAATGATTTCTGTCGTATATCTTTTATTTCCTTCTTTGTCTTCCCATGAACGAGTTCTGATTTTACCTTCAAGATAAATTTTACTTCCTTTGGTCAGATATTTTTCAGCTACTTCAGCTAATTTTCGCCAAACAACAATATTATGCCATTCGGTTTGCTGAGCGCGTTTTCCTTCTTTGTCTTTATATGTTTCGGTAGTGGCAAGTGAAAAACTTGCAACTGTTGTGCCGCTATCAAGGTGTTTTACTTCAGGGTCTTTACCTAGATTTCCTACGAGGATTACTTTATTAATTCCAGCCATCTTGTTTGTTTTTAAATTATTAAATAAGTTGTTTCATACAAATATAATCAATTTTTTAAATTTCAAAACAAATTAAATAGTTGTAGAAATTATTCTTAATTTTGCCCGATAATCAAGGCTTTTATGCCTACAAAACATGTTTTTTTTTATTTAGAAAAATATACGTATGTTGAACTTGAAAAATATTAAAAATATCATTTTTGATTTAGGGGGTGTGTTATTGAACATTGACTATCGGCTTTCATTTAATGAGTTTAAAAAAATTGGCTTTAAAAATTTCGATCAGGTTTTTGCTGATCTTGTTAAGTCGAAAATATTTGACGAGCTTGAAAAAGGAATCATTTCATATGTTGATTTCAGGAATGAATTAAAAAAATATTGTTCAAAAAATGTTTCTGATGATGAGTTGGATTTTGCCTGGAACATTATGTTGATAAACATACCCGAAAACAGAATAGAAATGCTGAGAGTATTGAAATCCCAGTATAAGTTATTTTTACTCAGTAATACCAATGAGATGCATTGCAGGTATTATAATAATTTATTAAAAAGAGATTCGGGTATTGATAATTTAGGAATGCTTTTACATAAGGCGTATTATTCACACGAAATAAACGTACGTAAACCCGATCGGGAGATTTATGAATATATTTTAAATGCAGAAAAATTAAATCCTTCGGAAACTCTCTTTATTGACGATATTGAAGAAAATATCTTAGCAGCTAATCGTCTTGGAATTAATGGCTACTGGCTTAAGAATGGTCAGGAAATTACGACTATTTTAAATGTTAATTAAAATGGTTAACGATTAAATTTTAATTTACAATAAGTTTTTTTACCAGGGTTGTTTGCTGCCTGCAAATACTCACAAAATAAATTCCCTTTTGTAAAAGTCCGTCAGTGTTGAGGTTTAGCTTAGTGATGCGGGAATAATTCTGATCATACATTTTTCTTCCGCTGATATCTTCAATGATCAAACGTAAATTTGTTTCATTTTCAAATCCTGTTACTTCAATCGAAAATTCGTTACCTGCAACAGGATTAGGATATAATGTTAAAACATAATTTGTTTTGGAAAAAGATTTAGTTGAAGTAGCCGGATAAATGGTGATGAGATAATCTTCAGCATCAGCCCATTCGCTACCAGTATAACAAGCTATTGGATTTGCAGTATAAGCACAGACGATTCTCATTCTTATATTCCCAATATATGCATCTGTTGGAGGCAGAATATTAATCGGGATACTACAGTTGTTAATGCAATTACCGGGTGTAGTGATATTATTAATAATTTTTTCAATCCCCGTTTCATCGAAAATTGAATCATTATTCCAGTCTATCCAAATGCTGAGATGTCCGGGCCATGAACTAAGTGAACAGACTATTTTCCCTTTGCAAGAATCGCCGAGATTGATAGTTCCAGCAGAAACACTGGATGTAAAATCATTATATCCACAACCTGAAGATGCATTAGTAATGCCAGCAAATATAACCGAATCAACATTGTTAAATGGTGGATTGCATTGGAGTTTTGGAACACAATACCCTTGTGCTGAAAGGTTTTGAGCAACAAATAAAAATAATATTGAAATTAAAATGTTAAAGTTGATGGGTTTAAATGGTTTCATGTTCTTTTGATTTTATTAGGAATAAAATTAATAAAAGTTTTTTAAGAAAAGTAAAGGTCAACTCAAATTTTTACTAATCAACAAATATACATGTGTTATGTTTATACAAGAGTTAAAAATACGTTTATTTATTTTTATCTTTGCATTGATTTTAAACAGAGCGATATGGCTGATCCAACCCAAAATATAAGTACATTTAAACGATATACGATTACTTCAGCATTGCCTTATGCGAATGGTCCTGTACACATTGGACATTTGGCAGGTGTTTATGTTCCGGCAGACATATATGCACGTTATTTGCGATTGAAATTTGGAAGCGAAGATGTTTTGTTCATTGGTGGTTCGGATGAACATGGTGTGCCTATTACCATTAAAGCGAAGAATGAAGGTGTAACACCTCAACAGGTGGTAGATAAATATCACAAGATCATTCAAGATTCTTTCCAAGAGTTTGGAATTTCATTTAATGTTTATTCCCGGACTTCCCTGCCTGTGCATCATGAAACAGCTTCGGAGATTTTTAAGACACTTTACGATAAAGGTGAATTTATTGAGAAAATAACTGAACAATATTATGATGAAGAAGCAAGGCAGTTCCTTGCAGACCGTTATATTACAGGCATTTGCCCCAAATGCAGTTTTGATAAAGCATACGGCGATCAGTGTGAAAGTTGTGGCTCATCATTAAATGCTACTGATTTGATTAATCCACGCTCTACTTTGAGTGGTAATACTCCTGTGCTGAAAGAAACAAAACATTGGTTTCTCCCTTTGGATAAATATTCATCATGGTTAAAAGAATGGATTGATGGACACAAAGATGACTGGAAAGTGAATGTGTATGGACAATGTAAATCATGGATTGATGGCGGTTTACAACCGCGTGCGGTGACACGTGATCTTGATTGGGGAATAAAAGTACCCTTATCGGATGCAGATAAAAAAGTTCTCTACGTCTGGTTTGATGCACCTATCGGTTATATCTCTGCAACAAAGGAGTGGGCAAAGAAAAATAATAAAGACTGGAAAATATGGTGGAAAGATCAGGAATCAAAGTTGGTGCATTTTATTGGAAAAGATAATATTGTTTTTCATTGCATTATTTTTCCTTCTATCCTGAAAGCAGAAGGAACATATATACTTCCCGATAATGTGCCTGCCAATGAATTTTTAAATCTGGAAGGTGATAAAATTTCCACCTCTCGTAATTGGGCTGTTTGGTTGCATGAATATTTAAAAGATTTCCCTGGCAAACAGGATGTACTCCGTTATGTACTAACCGCCAATGCCCCTGAAACAAAGGATAATGATTTTACATGGAAAGATTTTCAAACACGCAACAACAGCGAACTTGTTGCTATCTTTGGCAATTTCATTAATCGTACATTGGTGCTTACACAGAATTATTTTAATGGAATAGTACCTGAAATAAAAACAGAAGAAAAAATAGACCAACAAATAAGATCACATATTTTTCAGTGTAAGTCTAATATTGAAGACAAACTTGAAAAATTTCAGTTCAGGGAAGCATTAAAAACATTGATAAACTTATCAAGAACCGGAAATGAATATCTGGCTCAAACCGAACCATGGAAATTAATAAAGACGGATGAAGATCGTGTGAAAACAATATTGAATCTTTCATTACAGATTTCTGCTGCGCTTGCTATTTTATCTGAACCGTTTTTACCTTTTACATCCAAAAAATTAAAGAAACTTCTAAATGTTGAAAATTTAAGTTGGAATGATTTAACACCTTTGGATTTATTGGAAGCAGGTCATCAAATAAAACAACCTGAATTATTGTTTGATAAGATAGAAGATGAGGCAATTGAATCTCAAATTCAAAAATTAGCTGACACAAAAAAAACAAATGAGTCAACACAACTGGATGTAAAACCATCCAAGTCATTGATTGAATTTGCTGATTTTGAAAAAATGGATATTCGCGTAGGAACCATACTGGAAGCGGAAAAGGTGGCAAAGACTAAAAAACTGATGAAACTACTCATAGATACAGGCATTGATAAACGTACTGTTGTTTCCGGAATTGCTGAATATTATGAGCCGAAAGACATTATCGGAAAACAGGTGAGTATCTTGGTTAATCTTGCTCCACGTGAATTGAAAGGCATTACCTCAAACGGAATGATCCTAATGGCTGAAGATAAAGACGGAAAGTTAGTATTCACTGTGCCTTCTGATAAAACTATGAATGGAAGTTGTATTAAATAAATTTAAAACCAATGATAATAATTGCCGGTCCATGCGTTGTTGAAAATGAAAAAATGATCTTTGAGATTGCTGAACATCTTTGCATGCTAAAAGAAAAATATAATTTTCAATTGATTTTTAAAGCATCCTATAAAAAAGCAAACAGATCGAGTTTAAATTCTTTTACCGGTATCGTAGACCTGAATGCCCTGAAAATACTGGGACAGGTAAAAAATAAATTTAATATTCCCGTTATTACGGATGTACATGATAAATCAGAAGTTGCCATAGCTGTTGATTTTGTAGATTATTTACAGATACCGGCATTTCTTTGCAGGCAAACGGAATTATTGCTTGAGGCAGGAAAAACAGGTAAAACAGTTAATATCAAGAAAGGTCAATGGATGTCCCCCGAATCAATGCAAATGGCTGTTGAAAAAGCACGATCCCCGAAATATTCAGAGATTTGGCTCACTGAACGTGGAAGTATATTTGGTTACAATGATCTGATCGTTGATTTTACTTCAATACCAAGAATGAAAAAAATATGTGATAAAGTAATAGTTGATTGTACACACTCTGTCCAAAAACCAAACACCGGTTTGACTACCGGTGGAGATCCATCCATGATCGAAACCATTGCCAAAGCTGCATCTGCTGTGGGCGCTGACGGTTTGTTTTTCGAGGTGCATCCTGATCCGAAAAACGCTATGAGTGATGCGGCATCTATGTTGCAGATCAATCAACTTGAAGATATTATTTATAAATGTTTGTCAATAACAAATGCCATAAACAAATGACCGAAGACTTTTTATCTGAAATAAAAGTGATTTTAAAAAACGAAATCAATGCTTTGGATCAGATCCCGCTTGCTGGAAACGGACTGTATGAAGCAGTTGAATTACTGTATGAAACAGTGCATGTTAAACTTGGAAAAATTGTGGTTTCCGGTCTTGGCAAAGCAGGACAGATAGGTATCAACATGGCTACAACTTTCAGTTCTACCGGTTCGCCTGCCGTTTTTCTTCATCCGGCTGAAGCTCAACATGGCGATCTTGGTGTTATACAACCAAATGATACTTTATTGCTTATTTCTAATTCGGGTGAAACACGGGAGATTATCGAACTTACAATCCTTGCCGAAAAACTATACGATAAAAAAATTCCTATGATTATTATTACAGGGAATCAACAATCGTCATTAGCAAAAACAGCTGACATTATTATTTATACCGGTAGTCCCAAAGAAGTATGTCCGTTGGGATTGACACCTACTACTTCAACGACAGTCATGACCGTGATTGGAGATATTCTTGTCGTACAACTGATGAAAAAACTTGGCTTTACTAAAGAAGAATACGCCAAACGTCACCATGGCGGTTATCTCGGTACGTTGTCCCGATCAGGAAAATAAATGTTGTAAAATAATATTTTTTTTGGCTCATTATTTGTATTTGAAAATAAAAATTCAATTTTATGAAATCAATTAAACAAATAATTTTAGTAGTGTCTATACTCTTTTTGTTTTCATCATGTAAGACCTCTTCACTTTCAATTTCCGTATTGGAGCCAGCGCAAATAAATGTTCCTCCACACATTAAAAAGATTGCAGTTATTAATCATTCTCTTCCTGATAAAGAGCAGTTGGCTTGGAATTTTATTGAAGGTTTTATTACAGGGGAATCCATTTTTGCTGATCGCGATGGTTCAATTAATTGTATCAATGGACTGGTTAATAAACTGAACAACGGTCCACGCTTTGAAGCCCAATCTTTGGCAAATATTGAAATAAAAGGTGGAACAGGAACACGCCAACTGCCAACTCCCTTATCATGGGAAACAGTTGAGCATTTATGTAAAGAACATAATGTAGATGGACTGATTGTATTGGAAACATTTGATTCAAATACAGGAGTAAAAGAGGGGACACGCAATGTTAAAAAAGTGATAAACAATGTTGAGAGAATTGTTCCTGAATTTTTATCTGACTTAACCATTAATGTAAATGCAACCTGGAGAATTTATGATTTTGTAAATAAACAGATCATTGATGAGAGTACTTTTGCTGATCAGAAAACATGGAATTCAACTGGTACTTCACCCCATGAAGCCCGCAACAGAATGCCTATGAAGCGCAATGCTATCAATGATGCAGGTTATTTTGCCGGTCAACGGTATGGTGTTCGGATATCACCTAACTGGAGATGGGTGAGCAGGTATTATTTTATTAAAGGGTCAGATGATTTCAAACAGGCAGCTAGATATGTGAAAACAAATGATTGGAAAGAAGCAGCCGGTATTTGGAAAAAGTATACCAATGACGCTGATAGTAAAATTGCCGGTCGCGCTTGTCATAACATGGCTGTTGCCTGTGAAGTGGAAGGAAAATTAGAAGCAGCCATAGAATGGGCAGGGAAAGCATATCATACCTATAATATCAAAAATGATGGAACTTATTTGAATACATTAAAACATCGGCAGAATGATGCTTCCAGATTATCAGATCAGATGGGGAATTAAATTCATTTCAACGAATTGAATCTTAATATATATAATTTAAGTTAATAACGGTTTTCGTTGGATTTATAATCAGAGAATTTATTTTGAAATAACGGGGATCCAGATTTCTTCTTCTGAATCAGGATCGTTATTTTTGTATTTCTCACCCATAATTGCAAAGTGAGGTCTGTTGTCTATTGTGTAATCAGAATCAGGTATCCAAGCATTAAAAATATATTCATAAAAGATTGCTCCCGGGTTAGCAGAACTTTTATACTGAAAGACAGCGTAGAGTCCTGCAGGAATAATAATTTTTTCCATGCCATTAGGGAGTGATTCAAATTCAGATACTTCTATTGCAGCCCATTTGTCAAAGATATTCTCAGGTTTAAAATGAGTAAAATAAAAGGTGTCAAATATTTCGATAGAATATAATTCACTACCAATGCGGTTTTTAATTTCTTTTCTTCTCGGCATAAAATTTTACCAAAGTTCAACTGTTTTATTGTCGGTTAGAGACATTTGGATATGTTTGCCGATCAATTTATTTTCTTGGAAAAACTTGATAATTGGTTGTTGATTCATTTGTTTATTCTATCTCGATATCATACTTGTTAAGTAGACCTATGATTCCCTGTGATGAGAATTTTGCTTTTTTGATTCTGTTCAGGTCGGGGTCAATATTGAAATTAAATGCAGTACGGAAATCTGCTTTCTCAATGATTGTATTCTCAAAAGTAGAAAGGGATAAATCGCAAAGATTAAATACGGCACCTGTCAAATCACATTCTGTGAAATCCGTTTCAATAAGCTGTGATTCATTAAAAATAGTATTCTTTATTTTAAGTTGAAAAAATATTGAATGATTGAGAGTGCAATGTTCAAAACGGAATGATAAACCAATGGGGTTACATGTGTCAAAGCGCAAACCAAGCATCTTAGAATCTTTGAATGTTACATCCCTGAATCCTGTTTTGTTAAGTTTTGCTAAACTCAAATCGCATTCAATAAAAGTACATTCAATAAATTTTATTTCTGAAAAATTCGTATTTGAAAAGTTACATTTGTTAAAAATACAATTATCATATTCGCCTTTTTGTAATGTGTTTTCATTAAGGTCTATTTTTTCAAATGTTTGATGTTCGAAAAATGTTTCCTGCATTTTAAAATATATTGTAATTTTTTATTGCTGAAATTATTATTTCTTCTGGAGTTCAATCTGTTCCTTCTTTGTAAGACTTTTAACGACTAAATTGTATGATGTGATAATCCATTCCTTTAGTAATGAATCGGGAATGCTTCCATCCAATAAAACTGTATTCCAGTGTTTTTTATTCATGTGATATCCTGGAATAACTGACGAATATTTTTCCCGCAATTCTATGGCTTCTTCAGGAATACACTTAAGATTTATTGATTTAAATGTGTCAATATCTGTCAGGCAAAATATTTTACCGCAGACTGTAAAGACCAGCGTACTTTCATCAAAGGGTAATCCTTCTTTTGTACTTTTTAGGGACAAGCAAAACTGCCTGAATTCTTCAATGTTCATTGCACTTTTTATTTATAGTTTAATAATAAAAACATTAAAAGATTTTGGTATCAGATCAATTGTTAATTCTTGTTTGCTTCGTTTTATCAACGTTTCTATAGGTGCTATTTTTAAAGGTTCGTCTAATGTGTTTTCTTCATTTAACGGACCTTTTAACATAATGTGTTTTACATCAAAGTTAGCAGTAGAAGGAATGTTAGCGATGTTAATGTTTATTTTTTGTTTCTGTTCACCTAGAAAAGCTACCTTAATGAACAGTTCATTTTTTTTCTCATCAATGGATGCACTTGCAAATATATTGTGTTGACCGGTTATTGGTTTGCCGTCAATCATTGAAGCAATAACTGAAGAACCATGATAATTACCATAAAGTTGCTGTACATAATAGTTAGCAGATTTAACTAAGCGCATGTTATCATACCAGATCATATCCGGTTTCCATTGCCATCCGTCTACATGAGCGAACAGCGGAGCATATGTTGCAAGGCGAACTATATCAGAATTACGTTCCAGACCAGTCATGAATGCTGCTTCACATAATGCAGAATAAAAACTGTTTTTGCGATCTGGCACATGACAAGCATATTCACCAGCAAATACTTTGGGTCCTTTACGTTTGTAAGAATCATAACGGGTAACTGAATTAAGAAACCATTCCGGTTCCCTGTAATAATGTTCATCAACGAGATCAGCATGAACTCTTGTCATTTCCGGCCATAGAAAATCAAATTCTTTACCTTGAGGCCACGGACCTGCAGAGCCGACAATTTGAATATTGGGATATTTGGAATGAATTGCTTTAATAAATTGGTCCAAATACTTTGGATAATCATAATCAAATTGTTCATTTCCGATTCCCAGATATTTAAGGTTAAATGGTGTTGGATGTCCCATGTCATTACGCAATTTTCCCCATTTTGTTGTTGTTGAACCGTTAGCAAATTCAATCAAGTCAAGAGCATCCTGAATAAATGGTGTAAGACTGTCTAAAGCTAATTTTTCTTTTGATTCAAAGTTGCAAGCCATTCCGCAGCTTATGATAGGGAGGGGAGAAGCACCTATATCTTCGCACAATAAAAAGAATTCGTAAAAACCAAGTCCGTAGCTCTGCCAGTAGTCAGGTGTAAAACGATTTTGAAATGTGTAGTTCCATCGATTTTCATTGATTGGACGGTTTTCAACCTGACCTACTGAATTTTTCCAATTATAACGTGTAGCTAATGAATTGCCTTCAACTATACAACCTCCGGGAAATCGCATGACACCCGGTTTAAGATCTTCGAGTGCTTTTGCCAGATCATTTCGTAATCCATTCTCACGTCCTTTAAATGTATTTTTAGGGAATAAAGAAACGTGGTCAATATCAATAGCTCCTATGCTGTCAAGGTTTAATCTTAGTTTGCATTTTGCATCTGTTATTTCTGTTTTAATATTCACAGTATATTTAGTCCATTGATTTGAATTGAGAATGACAGGATATTCTTTGATCCGTTCACCGGTACCATTAATAATTTCAACATGTAGTTTGACTTCAGGAATATCAATAGTACGAGCGTAAAACATTAAAATATAAGCTTCGTCTGATTTGAACGCAAGCCCACCTCTGTAACCGGAACTGATAAGTCCTGCGCCTTTGCGAGGAAACGTATTGCTAATTCGCATATATGTCGGATTGCGGTCAAATGCAGGTTGTTTTTTCATTGGTGTTACATCCCCATAAGTGGTCCAACCCATGAAGGGTGTCTGAGGAAAATCAAATGAACGATTCTCAATCATTTCGGCATATAGACCGCCGTCTGCAGCCAGATTAATATCTTCGAAAAATATTCCAAACATATCAGGATTCATTTCGGCTAACTTTTTTTGTGGATTCACATCTATCGTAATCACAGGATTTTGACTGCATACATTACCCCAAATAAACAGACCTAAACAGAAAGTAATAACCGAATAAATATAATCGTTAATAATTTTCATATTTTAATTGATTAAATGTGTTAAGCAGTTTCAGTGTAGATAAAGATTTTTTATTTTTCACTCCAATTTTTTACTGCATCATTATAATTGCCTGTAAAACCGGTATGTGCAGTAAATATATATTCAACTCCGGGAATTTTAGTCAATAACTTCACTGATTTATTTGCTGCTTTTGAATCCATGTTAAAAAAATCAATAGGTTTATCAATTTCCCCATCCTTCATGGTAATAACATCTCCGGTAAATAAATATTTTTCATTCACAATATAACACATGGAACCAGCGGTATGTCCGGGAACCAAGAGGCATTTTATTTTTGTATTTCCAAAATGTACTATTTGTCTGTCGTCTAATAACATATAATTTTCGGTGTCGATCTTATTTCTAAAAAAAAGAAACTTGGATTTTTTTCCGTTTAACATTTGAACTTCCGGTTTTGAGAAATATGTTTTTGCATGCTGAAATAATTTAAGAGCAGCAATATGATCTCTGTCAGTATGTGTAAGCATAACTGCAACAATTTGATCTGGATTGATGTTCAGTTTTTTTAATTCATTTGATATGACATCGATATTATTGCCGGCATCAATTGCAACATATTGGTTGCTGTCTTTAATTAAGAAAAAATTTACAAATGAATCTTTCACAGAAAATATGTTGTTAACAATTTCCTTTGTTTCAATTGGGTTCATACCTTTTAATTCAGATTTCATTTTAAGGAAGAATCCGAAAGCAGTGGCAGCAAGTAGTATGATCAAAATACCTAACCCGATCAAACTTCTAATGAATATTTTTTTCATAGTTGTTAAACTGTCTAAATTAATATTTGAAATTTATCCTTTTTGTTCCATGTTCAGATCATGTCCCATTTTGAATTGTTTGGTTTCAAGATAAAACTTGTTGTGTTGATTGGGTTCAATGATGATCGGGACATTTTCAATTATTTCGATACCGTATCCTGCAAGTCCTGCGCGCTTTGTCGGGTTATTGGTGATTAGCCGGATTTTTGAAGCACCCAGGTCGCGCAGTATTTGTGCACCGATTCCGTAGTCGCGTTCATCGGGTTTAAAGCCGAGTTCAATGTTTGCCTGTATTGTATCCATTCCTTTTTCCTGCAGATGATATGCTTTCAGTTTGTTGACTAAGCCAATTCCTCGTCCTTCCTGAAACATATAAAGAATAATTCCTTTTCCTTCTTTTTCAACCATCTGCATGGCACAAGACAGTTGCGGTCCGCAATCGCATTTACATGATCCGAATATGTCTCCGGTCACACAAGATGAATGTACCCGAACTAATATTGGTTCATCTTTAGCCCACGTTCCTTTGATCAAGGCAAGATGAGATTGTTTGGTCGTAATTTGTGTATAAGCAATCATTTTGAAATCACCCCAATGAGTCGGCAGATTAACGGTTACTTCTTTTTTTACAAGACTTTCATTTTTTACACGGTAAGCAATTAAATCCTGAATGGAAATTATTTTTAATCCAAACTTTTCAGAAATCTTAAAAAGATCAGGCAATCGAGCCATTGTACCATCTTCATTCATAATCTCAACCAATAACCCAACAGGATTCAGTCCGGCAAGGCGAGTAAGATCTACTGTGGCTTCTGTGTGTCCTGCACGACGTAATACACCTGAACTTTTAGCACGCAAAGGAAAAATATGTCCGGGTCGAGCAAGATCAGCCGGTTTGGTATGCGGGTTGGCGAGTGCTTTTATGGTTTTTGCTCTGTCATGTGCAGAAATACCTGTTGTACATCCATGCCCAATTAAATCTACCGAAATGGTGAAAGCTGTTTCATGGGATGATGTGTTTTTTTGAACCATCATATCTAATTCAAGCACTTCACAACGTTCCTCGGTCAATGCAACGCAAAAAAGACCACGTCCGTGAGTGGCAATAAAATTAACTGTTTCAGCTGTGATCGTATCACCAGCTGTAATAAAATCGCCTTCATTCTCTCTATTCTCATCATCAACGACGATGATGATCTTTCCTTGTTTCAGTTCGTTAAGAGCTTCTTCAATGGTATCAAGATGTTCTTTCATTATTTAATTATTTGTATTAATAAATTGTTGTTCAAGTAATGAATTTAATGTATCCCAATTATAATTTTGTTGAACAAATTTGAACCCGTTCAAAGCAATTTCATTTGCAGATTCTGGATTGTTTAACAAGTATAAAATATGATCGGTAAATTCTTGTGTGTTTGTTCCAATTAAGATATCCCTGTTTTCTTTAGCTTGAAGAGCATTATTGGCAAGGGATGAAGTAATACATGGTAATTGCATTGCCATTGCTTCAAGCAGTTTATTTTGCAAACCGGTTCCGATCATCATCGGGGCAATAAATATGCGTGCTTGCGAATAACAAATTCTTATATCATCCACCCAACCCGAAACAGTAACATGGTGCGATTGAAGGGATAAAACTTTTTTATTCGGATTAGCACCTGCAATCAGGAGTTTGATATTCGGTTTGATTTTTAGCAGTTCAGGAATAATTCTTTTAACAAGATATTCAGCACAGTTTATATTGGGGGGATAGTTCATGTTTCCGGTAAATAGGAGATCATATTTTTTGGGGGTGTCTGTTTTCTTAAAAAAGTCAAGATCAACACCGTTGGGAATAACGTTGATTTGTTCTTTGTCGGGGTGATCAATCAATTGTTTATCTGAATTACTGATAATGATTTTATTGTCAAAGTAATCGAATATTGATCGTTCATAACGCAAAAGTCTTTTATACTCTTCTTTCAGTAGAAGTTTCATATACCACCCTGACGATTGAATGCGTCGTTCCATTCCTTTTGAAAATACATCCTGATAATCGAGTGTTTTTTTTATATTTATATATTTTACATATTCACTCATCCGGATCAGTTGACAAAAAATATATTCTGGTTTTTGTTCCTGAATGATTGCTACTATTTTTTTTTTAACTCTCCAACTGTAAAAATATCCAACACTGTAAGGTATTCCTGTAAAGAAAGCTTTTATTAAATTTAGAAAAATATTGAATTTGTTGAGTTTTAAAATATAAATTTTTTTGCAATATTTTTGAAGTATGTTTAAAGCATCTGGATGCAATGTGTCATCATTCAGAGCAATTAAAGTAATATCATTTTTTTTAGATAAATATTTCAGATGATTGTATGCGCGTAATTTGTCTCCTTTGTTAAGAGGGTAAGGTACACGAGATAGGAGTATCAATAAATTCATTACTGTTTTATCAAATTAGGAATTTGAAAAAGTTTAATTAGAATCAATAATATTTTGATAGAATTCGACCAATCGTGCAATGAGGGTTGATAGATTATGTTCCTGAAGAATAAGATTACGGGCGTTCTCACCAATTGTTTTACAAAAATTTTGATCCTGAACACATTCCGTAATTGCATTTAAAAATTCATCAATGGTGTTGGCAATCAGAATATTTCTTCTATTGGTACAATGAATTCCTTCTGCTCCGATTTTTGTAGAAATAATTGTTTTTCGAAGCGCCATGCCTTCAATGATTTTAATTCTGATACCACTGCCCGACAATAAGGGAACAATCATAATAGATTTCGTATTCATAAATTGAACTGCGTCCTTAACTTCACCAACAACTATGATATTTGGAATTAAAGTGTTTTTAAGTCTGTCAGGCATATTTCTGCCTGCCAAATATAATATTAATTCAGGATGACGTTGATTGATAACCGGCCAGATGGTTTCGATAAACCATTCAATCCCTTCCAAATTTGGCAACCAGTCCATGGAACCCAAATGAAAAAGGGAGGGAAATTCATCAGATGTTTCGGATAACGGATAATTATTGATATCAATGCCAAAGGGTATATCAATAACCGGAGTGTTGTCACTAATTTGTTTGAAAAACAAGCTGTCCTTTAAGGTAATAGCAGCAATGCCGTCACACGATTTAATCACTGATAATTCATATTCTTTAAGATGTTCAGCAAATTTATTGAACAAAATTCGTTTGAGTGGATTTTTGCAACCGGATGCAAACCGTTTCCAGATCAGATGTTCAATATTATGCGAACGAAGAATAATTTTTGCTTTCGAATATTTACGGACGGTCTCAATATATGGAGTTACATACAATGATTCCATATGTATTATGTCAAAGGTGTTTTTTTGCAAAATCTCAATTAATTTTTTTTCAAATCTACCCGAAATGAAACGTTGGATATGATAGGATTTCCCTGATAAAATATGTTGCAGGGCAGGAAGAGCTTTTATACGGGTATTGATATAAACGGATTCAAACGATGTTTTTTCAATATAGTCTGTAGGAATCACATTCACATCTACATGGTATTTGGGTGTATTAGCTGCAAGCACTGTAACTGTATGTCCTGCAGTAATCAAACCTTGTGTAATATTGTTCATAGCTATAGGTCCGCCTTCTAAAGGTGGATATGGCGACTTGTTACATATTTGAAGAATATGCATATTATTTAGTTTTCCGATTAACAAATTTAGAGAAAAATTTAAACCATGATTCACTATCTAACAAAGGAGAATCTGTAGTTGCTTTGTATGTAATAAAAACACCGATTGGGAGTAAAATAGCTGAAGCAAGCCATATTCCTTCAAATGGAGAAATGACACCTTCTTTTGCAAATTTTCTTCCTATTGTATTCAATACATGAAATAAAAGAAAAAATCCAATTGCAATCACCAATGGCCATCCAAGTCCGCCTTTCCGAATAATTGATCCTAATGGAGCACCAATAAAAAATAGAATAAAACAGGCAAAGGATAAGTTGAGTTTGCTATGCCATTCTATTTTGTATTTATTCAACATCAGTTCGTCACTTTTTTCCACATCTTTATTAATGTCCAATTCATTTTTAATATTTCTTGCATGGTTCAAAGCCATTTCAACAACTCGTAGTTGTTCAGATTTATTAAGATGAGATAAAATACTTTTTTGAAGAGAAGGAAATGAATCAGGAACTGTAATCGTTTTGGGAATGTTAATGGAAAGATAATGAAATTGTCTGTACATGTTGAAATAATGTTCTTCTTTTTTTCGGGAACAGTCTTTTGATAAAGAATCAATCATTAATCCCAATTGATTTAAATTCAACATTTGATAATGTCCTTTATAAAGCATCTCGTTTGTCTTTTTCATCGTAAAACCTGAAAGATCAAGTCTGACAATTTCTTCTTTGAATTCTGTTTTTCGAAAAGTTTTTTTAGGGCTTCTGTTTCTGATATCATCCGGATCTTCAAAATAATTAAAACCATCAAATAATGAAAAAACAAGGTATCGTTTATCTTTTGTAACTTCCATTTTACCACGTTCGGCAATTGTTAGATTGATATTCCCCAGACGATCCCTATGATCATAGATCATAACTTTATAGATGGTTTTTCCGTCATTATCTTTTTTGCCAATCTTGATCACATAGTCATCGATGCCTTTGTAATAAATTCCTTCTTTAATATTTAGTGCTGGCTTTTGTTCGCGAACATCGTTCAACAATGCAGCCATTTTTAAATTTGCAAGAGGTAATATATTGTTTGAAAAATAAAATGCAGTGAGGCAAATGAACGCAGATGCAATAATCAATGAACGCATCGCTTTACTCAGTGATATTCCTGCGGCTTTGATTGCAGCCAGTTCATAGCGTTCGCCCAGATTACCGAATGTCATCAGAGAAGAAAGCAAAACGGCAAGTGGGAGTGCCAAAGGAACAAACGTAGCAGAGGCAAAAAAAAGCAATTTTATGATGATTGTCCATTCAAGTCCTTTCCCAACCATATCGTCAATATATTTCCAGACGAATTGCATTAGCAGGACAAACAATGCGATGAAGAATGTAGCTACAAAGGGTCCGAGATAGGTTTTTAATAAATATAGATGCAGTTTTTTCACGGAAACATAAATTATTCCGATAAAGTCAAAAATACTTTATCTATGAACTATAGAACAAAATTAGCTATGTTTTTTTAATTAAAGACAAATAGAAAGGTTTTTTATTATTTTTTTTCAAACGAAAATCAATAGACAATCATAAACAGTTAAAAATAATTTTTAAATGTAATGAGATGTTGATTTATAAAGCAGAAATACAGTGGTTTTTTTATGAAAATCAGGATTTGTATTTTTCCATTCGGAAATATATTTGGTTTGAATTGATTCGGTTGGCAATGTAATGTCTGTAGCTATACAAAGCATAATTTCTTTGGAACATGTTTTAATAATGTCATCAAATAATTTTTGATTTCTATAGGGTGTCTCAATAAATATTTGGGTTTGATTTTTTTGAAAAACAAGAAATTCAAGTTCTTTTAATTTTTTAATTCTTAGCGTTGAATCTATTGGGAGATACCCGACAAATGCAAAATTCTGACCATTGAAACCGGAAGCCATTAGTCCCATAATGATTGATGATGGACCCACCAAGGGAATTACTTTTAAATTTTCCTGATGAGCAATTTTAACAATTTCAGCACCTGGATCAGCAATACACGGACATCCTGCTTCGGATAGCAGACCTATGTTTTTGCCTTTCTTTACAGAATCCAAAAACATATATAATTCAGAAGTATTTGTATGTTTGTTTAGCAAATGAAAAATAATTTGGTCAAGTGATTTTGAATAACCCGCTGATTTTAAGAAACGTCTTGCTGTTCGGGCATCTTCAACAATAAATTCATCAATTTGATCAATAATTATTTTATTGTATGGAGGCATAATTTTATCAACATCCGTTTCCCCCAATGAAGATGGAATTAAATAGATTTTACCATATGATGAATGAGGATTTTTCAATTGAATTTTGTTAAGAAAAAAGCCATCATTTTAAGATGGCTTTAACATACATTTACATTACAGGTTAATCTTTTTTTCAAGATCTTCAACATATAATCTGAATTGCTTATCTGTTTCAATTAAATTATTTACGGTTCGGCAAGCATGAAGAACTGTCGCATGATCTTTATTTCCGCAGTGTAATCCGATAGTAGCCAAAGATGATTTAGTCAGTTTTTTTGAGAAATACATGGATAATTGCCTTGCCTGTACAATTTCTCTTTTTCTTGTTTTGGAATTAATGGTGTCTAAACCAATATTAAAATAATCGCAAACGACTTTTTGAATGTAATCTATTGATATTTCTCGTTTGGTGTTTTTTACAAATTTATCAATCATTTTTCTGGCAAGTTCCAGATTGATCGCTTTCTTATTCAACGACGACTGGGCGAGAATTGAAATTAGAGCGCCTTCAAGTTCACGAATATTGGTTGTGATACTGTAAGCAAGATATTCAATGACATCTCTTGGCATTTCAACACCATCGTTGTAAAGTTTATTTTCAAGAATGGCAATTCTTGTTTCCAGATCAGGCGCTTGAAGGTCAGCGGCAAGTCCCCATTTGAAACGGGATAATAAACGGTCTTCAATACCTTGCATTTCAACAGGTGCACGGTCAGATGTGAGAACAATCTGTTTTCCGTTTTGATGCAGATGGTTAAATATGTGAAAAAAAACCATTTGTGTTTTTTCTTTTCCTGAAAGAAATTGAATATCATCTATCAGCAAAACATCAATCATTTGATAAAAATGCATGAAATCATTTTGATTATGATTTTTAACTGAATCGATGAACTGATTGGTGAATTGTTCAGCAGAAACATACAAAATAGTTTTTTCAGGAAAATTATTTTTAGTCTGTAAACCGATTGCATGGATTAAATGAGTTTTGCCAAGACCCACATTGCTGTAAAGGAATAAAGGATTAAACGCTGTTTTCCCGGGATTATTTGATACGGCGAATCCGGCTGAACGTGCTAACCGATTGCAATCTCCTTCAATAAAATTATCAAAAGATTTTGAATCTATCAGATTAGATTGTACTGTGATTTTTTTTAGTCCGGGAATAACAAAGGGATTGCGAATTGTTTTGGAATTATCCGTATTCAGATCAATCGGCATAGATACCACTGGATTCTTTAATGCTTTTTTGTTTGAGCCGGGAATCTTTACTGAATAGGGATTATTTGAATTATCCATTATTATTGAATATTCAAGACGACCTTCACTGCCTAATTCTTTTTTTATGGTTGATTTAAGCAAACTGATAAAATGTTCTTCCAGCCATTCATAAAAGAATTGACTTGGTACCTGAATGGTTAATACACTTTTTTCCAGTTTTATTGGTTTGATGGGCTCAAACCATGTCTTGAAACTTTGATAATTAATATTGTCTTTAATAATAGATAAACAGTTTTCCCAAACTTGTTTGAAATTTTTTTCCATCTACCATGAATGATGTTAAATGTTAATACCTTAATATTTTATATAATTTAAGACAAATGAATTTTTCATGTACATGTAGTAAATTCAATATGTCTGTTATTAAATTTTCAGTTTACAAAGATTTAATAAAAATAGTAATAAAAAAAATTATTTTCACTTGTTTATTAAAAAAAAAGTTGTAAAAAGTTTTTTCAAAAGAAATAAAGAACTTTAGAATTGGTGAAATTATAAAAAAAAACGAAACTGAAAAATATTTTTTTTACGAAGATTGTAATTTAGACTGTTTATGAACATTAATTACAAGTCTTTAATTATTAGATTCTTATTCGTTTTTAAATTTAAGATGATTTTTTCGGCATGATTTTTTCTGATTGAAAAATTAATTTCACATTGTTGCTGAATGCTTTTAAATGTAGTATTTCCCTGATGTTTCCTGATAATTTTTAATACCCAGTTTAACAACGCATAATCAAAAGATACCGAATAATTTTTATTGATTGTTTCTAAAATTATTTTTGCATGTACAATTGCATCTCTTGCTGATTCTCTGTAGGCATTGATTAATCCCGGTTTCCCAAGTTTTGTACCACCAAAATATCTGATTACAATAATCAGAATATTTGTTAGATCATTTGATAATATCTGTCCGTAAATAGGATTCCCTGCTGTTCCTGAAGGTTCACCATCATCATTTATGCGATAAACGTTTTTGTCTTGTCCTAATACATATGCATAACAAAGATGACGAGCATCATGGAATTTTTGTTTGTTATGTTGAATAAGTTGTATTGCTTCTTGATCCGTACGAATAGGATAAGCCAACGATATAAAGCGACTTCCTTTTTCTTTATAGATTCCTTCGGAAGGAGATGCAATGGTTTTATATTCATCTTCCATTTTTAGGATTTGGATATGATGATGATTGCTACAATAGCTATAATAACGCCTATTACATTTGTGAATCTGAATTTTTCTTTAAAGATTGAAAATCCGATCAGCGTATTTATAAGAACCAGGGATACATTTAATATAGGGATAAAAGTACTGATCTGAAAATATCCGACTCCTTTAATGAAGCTGAATGTGGCTCCAACATTGAAAACTCCAATGATGATTCCTGCAATCATATGTTTACCCCACTGATTTATTTTTCTTTTTTGAATGATAGAACGAAGAACTAAAACAGAAATTCCAATCATTAAAGAAAACGAATAAACATAAAACAAAAAATGAAATAATTCATGATCATGTCTAATATAAAATTTTCTGTAAGCGCTTTGCATCGTATCCACAACTCCAACTCCGATGAAAACAAGCAGTAGAATTAGAAACGGAAAAAATTTCCGAATGTGATCCTCTTCTTTTTTTGTGGATAAATAAAATGCAAATAACGCCAATATGATTCCGCCGATTTTAAGAATATTCATCGATTCCTTAAACGCAAAGAATCCGAATAAAACAGGAATAATAACCGACATTCGACTAACAACGGACGTTGCAGCTATACCAGCAATTTTTGTTGAATACGCATAAATAAAGAAAGTGGAAATAAATAAAATACCCATCCCTGCTACCATACCCATCCCTTGTGGAAATTGAAATGTATTTGTTTCAATTGTTTGATAAGCAAACAGACCACATGAAACAGAAGCAATTAAATAATTGAATACCAATGCATGTAAAATATCTACATTGAACCTGTCCAGTAATTTAAAAACAATATAAATTGCAGTAGTAAGAATAATGGTCAGGAGTAAATAAATCATTTGTTATTTCTGAAATGAATCAACGTGTTGTCATTAATTTTTTGTTGCATGGCAGGTTTTATAGAAAGGATAGGTGCTTTTAATCCTTTTGTAAAAAATTGATTTCCTATTTGTATTGTTGCTTCATCCCACATATTCAAATGGATGAATGATTCTAATAGTTGTTTTCCTCCTTCTACGATAAGTGATAGAATATTTAATTGATAAAGTTTTTCAAGGATTTGAGGTATAATATTTTTTGAGAAATTAATCTGTATGTATTCAACATTCTTTTTTGCTTTTATTTTTTTTTCAGTAATAATATAGGTTTGAGTTGAACCATCAAAAATATGATAATCTTTAGGTATTCTGCATGTTCTGTCAATGACTATCCGAATTGGATTTCTTCCTGTCCAATCTCTGACGGTCAACATCGGATTATCATGCAGTGCAGTATTGGTGCCTACCATGATCGCGTCTTCTTCAGAGCGCCATTTATGACAAAGAATTTTCACTTCATTGTTTGAAATCCAATATGTTTCAAACAGATTTTTATTTGTTCGGTGAATATCCATGAATCCATCCATGGTTTGTGCCCACTTGAGAATTATATAAGGTCGTTTCTTACTTTGAAATGTAAAAAAACGTTTATTCATTTCAATGCAATCATTTTCCCAAATCCCCACTTTTACATGACAACCTGCATTTCGAAGAATTTCAACCCCTTTGCCGTTTACTTTTGTAAATGAATCAATGCACCCGATCACTAAAGTTGGAATTTTATATTTTAATATCAGATCAGTACAGGGAGGTGTTTTTCCATGATGACAACAAGGTTCGAGATTGACATACAGAATAGATTCCTTTAAAAGTTTTTTTTCTTTAACTTGATTAATTGCATTTACTTCTGCATGGGGCATACCGTATTGCCTGTGATACCCTTCACCAATAATTTTATTTTTATAAACAATAACACACCCAACGAGTGGATTAGGAGATACATGTCCTGTACCGTTCAATGCAAGTTCAATGCATCGCTGCATGTATTTCTCATGTGTGTTCATCGCTCCAAAATTAAGGATTTTTATTAATTTTGAAGTATGAAATTTTTAAGTAATAGAATTTTTGATGTTAAAAAAACGTTTCATCTTCATTTAGCTCCATTATATGAAACACGAGAAATTGATAGTATTGTAGATGTTCTTTTGCAACATTATACAGGGTTAAAGAAAACGGAATATCTGCTTGAACCATCTCTGACTATTAATGAATCAGCTTTACTCCACTTGAGTTATGCTTTGAAGCGATTGCAGCATAATGAACCTATTCAATATATTATTGGTCATGTTCGGTTTGATGACAATATTATAATGGTTAATAAGAATGTTTTAATTCCTCGTCCTGAAACTGAAGAATTAGTTGTTTTACTTGCAAATGATTTCAAAGATTCAAAACGAACATTGAATCTGGTAGATTTATGTTGTGGCAGCGGATGTATTGCGATTGCGTTAAAAAAAAGATTTTCTTTTTGGAATGTATTTGCTATGGATATATCTCAGGAGGCATTGAATGTTGCTGTTTTCAATGCTCAACAAAATAAAACGGAAATAAATTTTTTTTGTGATGATATACTTGAAGAAAATAATGCACGAAAAATTTCTAATGTTGATTTAATAGTAAGTAATCCACCTTATGTCTGTGTGTCAGAAAAAAGGTTGATGAGAAAAAATGTTCTTGATTATGAACCTGAAATTGCCTTATTTGTTCATGATGAGAGTCCATTGCAATTTTATCAGGCGATTATTAATTTTTCTAAAATTTATTTGAATAAAAGGGGAATGATTTTTTTTGAGATCAATGAACGATTCGGACAACAATTATCTGAAATGCTTCTCTTAAATGGATTTTCATCTGTCAATGTAAGAAATGATATTCATGACAAACAACGTTTTATTTCAGGGATAAAAGAGGAATAGAATTTTTATTTACAAAACAATTCATTGTGTACCATTCTGTGATTGAAAGTTTGAATGATAGCTTTCAGAAATATTTCCATCTCCTCTTTTTTAGGTAAAGGTTTTGATCTCTGGTTCTTTAATAATTTAGGATCTTGTTTAGAATCATAAAATGCTTTTATGTTTTTACCATCATGTTGAAGGATATAATCATCCTGAATCAATTGATAAATAGTATTTAAATAATTGACTGAAAAATGTTGTGAAGTAGAATCAAACACACTGTTACCAAATGAAAAATAGGGTTGATTATAATTTAGAAAATCAAGTAAGGAAGGCATTATATCAATATGTTGTACAATTTTAGAATTAACTCCTTTTAAATTACTTTTTGGTTTGAAGAAAATAATCGGTATTTCATAATTTCCGAATTTTGTAATAAACATGGGTAATGAAGCTTCATAGGTATGATCAGCTGTTATAACAAAGATGGTATTAGAATACCATGGCATTGTTGAAGCAGTCTCGAAAAATTTTCTCAATGAATAGTCTGCATATTTTATGGTTTTTCTGATTGGTTCTGATTCAATTGGGAATTTATTTTCATATTTGGTTGGAACCTTAAAAGGATAATGAGATGACAACGTAAAAATTGCAGCCAGAAAAGGTGAATGAAACTGATTGATTTCCTTAGCAGTGTATTTAAGAAATTCTTCGTCATAAATACCCCAGTGTCCATCGTAATCGTTTTCATTATTGTATTCGTTTCGTCCGTAATACTTGTCAAATCTGCATGAAAGAATATAATCATTAAACCCAAGCGTACCGTTTGTTCCGCCATGAAAAAAAGCGGATGTGTATGTGAGAGGTTTTAAAATTCCTGCAAGTGAATTTACTTTATTGATTGAAAATTTACTGGTAATAAACGGATTGTTTGTTAATGACGGGATACCTGAAAGAATGGATGGCAGTGCTTCCATTGATTTTCGTCCATTGGCATAAGCATGATTGCAAACATAACTTTCATGAATCAATGAATCCAGGAAAGGTGTACAGCTTTTATTGGCTTTAGTATTGGGATTTAAAGCGCCGATGTATTTTTTGGAAAAGCTTTCTAAAATAATGATAATGATATTAGATTTAATAAATTCATCTTTGTGCAATTTTTGTCTGCAAGGATTATAAATGGATTGAAGTTTTTTCTCAGGAAAATAGTTGACATCTTGTACCTCATTACTATTGAACGTCATAACAATAGTGAAAGGAGTATTTAATACCAATGGAATATCTTGTGCGGCTGCATATTGCCCGGCAGTGACTATTCCTATTGGTCTTAACTGTAGTCCGCCACGTGCGAAAATAATGGTAATTGCAACATAGATAAAAAAATAAAATGTTTTAATTAAGATTGTTTGGAGTTTTTTCCTGGATGAATTAATTATAAGCGGATTGTTGGATTTTAATTTGAAAATGGTTTGAGGTATAAACAGGATCAAAACAAAACAGATCCACATCAGAGGTACATACCAGAAATCAATAATAAATTGAGGAAGAAGATTTAAATATTCATTTCCTTTTCCAAGCATTGTGAAAAAATCAGCTGTAGTTCGTTTCAGGGTAAATCGAAAATAAACAACATCTATGCAATTAAATAATATATATATAGAATTGGTAATGATAAAAAAGGAAGTGCATATTTTTTGATATAATTTATTGAATCTAATAGTAAGAGGAATAATACATGCCAAAATCAACGGGATATTCAATCCGAAAATGACAGCTAAATCAAAACGTAAACCGGCAATTAAGATTTTGATTAACTGAGATGAATTGATATCAGGGAAATAGGATTTATTTAAATAATAAAATAAAAATCTTGAAATTGAAAAAATCAGAACTAAAAGAATTAGTCTGATATTTAGCATAGACAAAGGACCAATAGGAATTTTTTTTCGCATGGAACAAAGATAGGAAAAATGAAAAATAAAAAAGCCATTCTTGATGAATGGCTTTTTTATTCAAGTTTGGCGAAAAATTATTTCTGAACCTTAACAGATATTGTGATAGAACCAGCATCACCCGGTTGAATATCTGTAACTTTAATAATTCCAATTTTACCTGCAACAGTTTTAAAGGCGATAACCTTTCCGACAGCAAGATTATTGATTTTTGATTCAGTGATCAATGGACCGTATGAACTGAGATTTGCAGCATCATTGGCAGCATCAAAATTAGCAGGAGTCATAGGGGTCATGACAAATTTAGTTGGATTTTTAGTTGTTAAAGTCTTACACAATTGAGCTTCGGAACCGGTACCTCCACCAACACTTGCATCATCAGGAGCAGATAATGTAGCTAAATTGGTAGTACCATAAAAATATACAAAATCAAGAATATTTTGATTGTTGAAAACAGTTGTCTGGTTAAATACTTCACCGGTAGAAGAAGAAAAATAACTTCCACCTGCAGCAGCTTGCGCAGCTAATATTTTTGCTGTCCAATAGTTGAAAGCAACAGGCGCTTTAGCTTGCAAATTAATTGCAACTTGACTTGTTTCGCCATCTTTATCAGTAATAACAGCAAGAAGAGTTGCTGAAGGCCACCACACTTTTAAAGTGTCAATATTTAGTGTGAATGAAGTTTCATTAATAAATTCATGAAAGTAAATAGTATTTGCTACATTATTAACAGTTAATGTTATTTTACAGGAAAATATTTTTGTTCCTGAATTCTCGTTTGATAAAGCGGTGATACCAACTTTAAATACAGTATCTTTTTTTAATGTTGCATCAGCAGAAATAAAGGAGCTTCCACCAATAAAATTGATAGTCGGGCTTTTATCGGATGTACTATCTTTTTTACATGAAGTAGTGAATAATCCAGTTCCCAGAATAATAGCTAAAACAATTGTGCTTAAAAATTTCATTGTTTTCATAGGTTTTAGTTTTTAATTTAAAAATTAATTTTGAAGTACAAAAGTAGATTTTTTTTTGAAACAAAAATCAGATTGAGAAAATCTTTTATTAATAGTTTTTTATTATCTATTAATATGCTAATGACTTCCTGAAAAATACATTAATTTTGCAGCGTGAAAAAAATAATGAATATAGCTTTTCATACGTTGGGGTGTAAGCTAAACTACTCTGAAACATCTGCTATTTCGAAGATTTTAATGACCAATGGGTATAAGATAGTTGATTTTAAAGATTTAGCAGATGTTTATGTTATTCATAGTTGTACTGTTACCAAACAAGCAGATAAGAAAACCATCTCAGCTATCAGACAGGCACATCGTCGAAATTTGGATGCTCACATTGCTGTTTTAGGTTGTTATTCTCAATTACATTCCGGTGAAGTTGCTAATATGGATGGTGTTGATGTTGTGTTGGGAAATATTGCAAAATTTGATTTGATGAAGTTTATTCAGGAGTTGGATGAGCATAATGTTAAAATAATACATGCAGATAATTTAGATAAACAGTCTCCGTTTATTCCAACATATTCTTCAGGTGATCGGACACGTTCCTTTCTTAAGATTCAGGATGGGTGTGATAATTTTTGTTCCTATTGTACTGTACCTTTTGCCCGAGGTAGAAGCCGAAGCAATACGATTCAACGTACAGTTGAAATAGCAAAGGAAATTGCCAGATCGGATATAAAAGAAGTTGTTTTAACAGGCGTAAATATCGGCGATTTTGGTAGAAAGAATAAAGAGACTTTTTTTAATCTGCTTCAGGAATTTGAAAAAATATCGGGTGTTGACCGATTCAGGATTTCATCCATTGAACCGGATTTGCTGACAGATGAGATTATTGATTTTGTTGCCCATTCTAATAAAATTCAACCTCATTTTCATATACCTTTACAATCGGGTTCAGATAAAATTCTTCAGTTGATGGGCAGACATTATGATACAGGTTTATTCATTGACAGAGTAAACAAAATTAATACTCTAATTCCTTTTTGTTGTATCGCTGTTGATATTATTGTTGGTTTGCCGGGAGAAACGGATGATGATTTTTCAGATACTATGCGATTGGTTGAAAACATTGATATTTCTTATGCCCATGTGTTTACTTATTCCGAAAGAAACAATACCAAAGCCTCTTTAATGGGAGAGAAGGTACCCTATTTAATAAAAAATAAAAGAAGCCGTTTGTTACATAAACTTTCAGCCATTAAGAAAAAAAAATATTACGAAAAGAATATCGGACGACAAGTAAATGTTTTATTTGAATCGGATAATGTGAATGGTTTTATGTTTGGATTCTCCGGAAATTATATTCGGGTAAAAACAAAATTTGATGAATTATTGGTCAATCAAGTGAAAGAAGTAGCGTTGAATAAAATAGATAGTGATGATAATTTTATAATTGGTGAAAAAAAATAACATGATGGATTTAGAAATTGTTTGCGAGAAAGTATGTGAAATTGTTCGAGAGACAGGTGCTTTTCAAAAAAATGAAATAACCAAGCTCAGGACAGAAGATGTGGAAGTGAAAGGACTACATAATTTTGTTACTTATGTTGATAAGGAATCACAAGATATGCTGATTGCAAAACTTTCTGAATTAATTCCAGGAGCCGGTTTCATAGTTGAAGAAACAACGGATCGCCTGCAATCTGATAAATTAAACTGGATCATTGATCCATTAGATGGTACAACAAATTTCATACATGGTATTCCTTGTTATTCAATAAGTATTGCCTTGATGGATGAAAGTCAAATTATATTAGGAGTTGTATACGAAATAAACCTAAATGAATGTTTTTATGCATGGCAAGGCAGTCAATCGTTTTTGAATGGTCAGCCCATTCATGTATCTAAAAGAAAAACATTGCATGACTCGTTGTTGGCAACAGGATTTCCATATTATGATTATGATATGTTGCCTGAATATCTAAGTTTGTTCGAACACTTTATGCAATACACATCAGGTGTTCGTCGATTGGGTTCAGCGGCTGTTGACCTCGTATATGTTGCTTGTGGGCGGTTTGAAGGGTTTTATGAATATAGTTTAAATGCATGGGATGTGGCTGCAGGCGCTTTTATTGTCCAACAAGCAGGAGGGAAGGTATGTGACTTTAAAGGTGGAAGTGATTATATTTTTGGCAGAGAAATTATAGCTACGAATGCGCTAGTATTTGACGAAATGAAAGACACGGTAAAACAATTTTTTAATTATTGATCTTATGAAGAATAATATTTTTTTTCGATACGGTATCATTTTATTTTTATTCACTTATATAAATAATTCTTTTTGCCAATCAGATTCTTTAAAAACAAAAAAAATATTTTTGTTTGATATAAAAGAAGAAATTGCCCGTCCTGTCTTACGTAAAACTCAAATGGCGTTTAAGGAAGCTCAGCGAGTAAAAGCGGATATTATTCTTATTCACATGAATACTTATGGAGGCGCATTGGATGCTGCAGATTCAATACGTACAGTTATTTTATATTCTAAAATTCCTGTTTATGTTTTTATTGATCACAATGCTGCATCAGCTGGTGCTTTGATTTCTATTGCTTGTAAAAAGATTTATATGCGCAGTGCATCCAATATTGGTGCAGCCACAGTTGTTAATCAAAGTGGTGAGCCGATGCCTGATAAATATCAATCTTATATGCGTTCATTGATGCGATCCACAGCTGAAGCAAATGGTCGTGATCCTGATATTGCACAAGCAATGGTTGACTCACGTATTAAAATTGAAGGAGTAAATGATTCAGGAAAAGTGTTGACTTTTACAACAACAGAAGCAATCAAACATGGGTATTGCAATGGAGAAGCTGAAAATATTGAACAGCTTCTTTCTAAAGATGGAATTAAGAAATATCAGATAATTAAACAGGAATTTTCTTTTATTGATAAAGCAATTTTATTTTTAATTCATCCTATTGTCAGCGGTATTTTGATTGTACTTATCATTGGGGGATTATATTTTGAAATACAATCTCCGGGTTTTGGTATTCCTCTCGGTATTTGTGTGTTTGGTGCTTTGTTATATTTTGCCCCATTGTATTTAGAAGGGTTAGCTGCTAATTGGGAGATTTTAATTTTTATTATTGGTGTAATTCTTGTAATTCTTGAAATTTTCGCCATACCCGGATTCGGATTTGTTGGTATTAGTGGTATTGTTCTCATCATTACCGGGCTTGCGCTTAGTTTATTGGATAATCATGGATTTGATTTTTCTCATTTATCCGCAAATGGTTTAATGATGGCATTTTCAACAGTATTGATTTCGATTTTTATATCAATTTTATTGTCATTTTATTTAAGCAGTAAATTTTTAACATCAGGAAAGTTCAGTAAATTAGCTTTACAGACAATTCAACGTAAAGAACATGGTTTTTCTGTTGCGGAAAATTCATACAAAGAATTAATCGGTCAAACTGGAGTTTCAGTTACGATGTTGCGTCCGGTAGGGAAAGTTGAAATTCATTCGGAAATATTTCAGGCAACAGCTCAAACAGGTTTTATAAATAAAGGAGAGAATATTCGTGTGGTTAATTATGAAAATACTCAGTTGATTGTTGAAAAAGCATGATTTTTTTGAATTTGTATTAGAGTTAATCTTTTATACGTTTAATATTTACCTGTTAACTTAAAAAAACCTTTTAATAATTGAAATTGATAATATACTTATTGTAAGTATTTAAATTACTGATAATATTTGAATAAAAAAGAACTGACACTGATGAAAAAAATTGATGGTATTCTATTTGTTAGGGTAATTCAAATTAATGGAATTGTAAATACTTAACAAAAACAGGGGTTTAATCTTCAAAAAAAATTATATTAAATTATAGGTAATTGTTTTTTCAAGATTATAAAATACTTTGATGGGCATAATTTGATTAGTTAAAAATTTAACGGTTTTAACTTTTGACATATCAAAAGAGTAGTTTGGAATATAAACATCTTTTGAGTTTTTATTATTAAATCGGATTGAAATAGGGAAAGTGAATTTATTATCGTTGATATAAACAAATTCAAGATTAATTGTTATTACGTTTAATTGAAAAGAAGGTGCAATTTCAAAATTATTTAAAACAATCTTTTTAGTGTTTTGATCAAATTTGATTTCTTGTTCAGGATTAGAAGTAAAATCAATATATGCATTCTCTTTTTTCATGATTAAATATTTAAATTATAGAATTAATAATTATTAATAATAATAAGTTTACTTAATTCTTTAATGGCTTCTGTATTTTCAGGATCAAGAGAAATTATTTTTTCCGCATAAAAAATTGCTTTATCAAGATTAAGTTTGGCTAATGATTTATTTTGGTTCAGTTCAATTTCGTATTTTGACAAATAATAAATTTTCAGATAATTATAAGATTCAATTAATTCTTTATTGAATCGTGGAAGATTTAATTTTTCAAGTAAATTAACAACGTTTTCGTACAATAATTTACTTAAACCCTTTACAGACAAAGGATCTTGTGAGTTAGATGATTTATCAAGCATTGAATACATCCGAGCTTTAAACAATAATCCATTGAGCGGATAAATTGATAATTGGGATGAATAACTTTCAGTCATTGTCATATCTGCTTGCATAATTTTTTATTTTTTAAGTTTAAATCTTTAGTAAAATTAGTTTATATTAAAAGGAATAAGGTTGGTGGTTTTAAGAATGGTAGTTTTGGTCTGACAAATGGTAGTTTTTAACCAACGAATGGTAAAAAAGTTTAAATAACTTAATCTGGTATTATATTATTATTTCCATTTTTTCTTCTAAACTTTATAGTATATGAAATGACAAACAAGTAATACCGATACTCAATAAGTAAAAGTCCAATAAATTGTTCTTAACATATTGTAGATCGGCATTAACCATTCTAAATTATAAAATTGCCAATGGCATATTTTATAATAAGAATTGGTATAAAATGAAATACTAATTTATATTATACTGAGTATATGAAAAAAACGGTTTTAGAAAAGGCGTAAGTTGAATAAAATAAAAACGGACATGCATCAAATGCATGTCCGTTATAAAGAAAGAATTTTATCTTAATTTTATTTCAAATTTTAATTTTTATTAATTTGATTAATTACATCATTGAAAACAAGAGTTATTTTTTGAACAATTTCTTTGATCCTTTCAATATTTTGTGATTTGGATGCATAATCTTCGAGTTGAATTAGGTCGTTTTTTATTTTTTCAATTTTTAAAATATTGACTGTTGGTTTCATCTGATGAGCAATAAAATGAATATGTTTAAAATTCATTTCTTTCACGCTGTTTTCAAGAATTAAAAGGTTTTCTTTAGTTTGTACAATAAAAATGGCAATCATTTTTTGAACAAACTCTTTATCGCCTAATGAGAGTTCATTTAATTTTGTCAGATCAAATAAGGGTTCAGAACTATCCATAAGTTTAAATTCAAAAAACAAACTTACAAAATAGTTGTTTAATAAACAATAGTTATCTTAATAATTAAATTGGTAATAATTAATATGTTGGAATTTGAAATGTAAATCAAATGGTAATCGTAATTAATAATAAAATTTATAGGGGATTTATAATGGGATTGATAGATTTATATTTCGTTGTTCTGACGCATTCGATATAATGTAGATTTACCTAAATCAAGTTTTTGAGCAACAAGCATCATATTGTTGTTGTATTTTTCAAGATAAGCTTTAATAATCATTTTATTGTATTCAGCCATCGTCATTTCCTGTGAGAGAAAATCATTTATTTTTGATGTTGTTTTAAACGTTATATCTTTATCTTGAATCTGATTATCGGATGCCATAACTACAGCGAGTTCAATTACTGCTTTAAGTTCCCTCACGTTACCAGGGAAATGATAATCCAATAATTTGATTTTTGCACTTTCACTGAATGAAATTTTAGGTACTTTATTTTCTTTGC
>CAYVNP010000002.1:6746-32711 GCA_964452905.1 uncultured Bacteroidales bacterium | reverse complement strand
GTCATTTCCTCTCTCATGAAGGGGGCACAGATGGATAGGGAGTCCTAGAAGGCGATAATACAAGTCTTCGCGAAAAGTACCTTTTTTAACTTCCTCCATTAAATCACGATTGGTTGCAACGATTACTCGAACATCTAGTTTGATTAAATCATTTCCGCCGATGCGTGTCAATTCTTTTTCCTGAAGAACTCTTAATAATTTAGGTTGAAGACTTAAATCCATTTCTGCAATTTCATCAAGAAAAATAGTTCCTTTATTTGCTTCTTCAAACTTGCCTGTTTTCCTTGAGTTAGCTCCTGTAAAAGATCCTTTTTCAAACCCGAACAATTCACTTTCTATTAAATCCTTAGGAATGGCAGCCATATTGACTGCAACAAACGGTTTTTTTCTGCGTTCTGAAGAATAATGAATTGCCTTAGCCACTAATTCTTTTCCGGTACCTGTTTCACCCGAAATGGAAACGATGATATTTGTTTTAGCTCCTTTTTCAATCATTGAATAGACCTTTTCAATCTGACTACTTTTACCAATGATCAATTTAGAAACATCATATTTTCGGGAAACTTCTTCTCTGAGGTGTTCAAGTTCACCTTTTAATTGATTGGTTTCACGAATCTTTAAAATTGAATTCCATAATCGGTCTTTCGTATCATCATCTTTTACAAAATAATCATATGCGCCTTCTTTTAATAGATTTATTGCTGTTGAAACTTTTTCTTGTCCTGAAATAATAATGACATTAATTTCAGGATTAAATTGTTTGATTTTTCTTAAAATTTCCTGACCGTTCATATCAGGTAAGGTGTAATCTAAGGTAATAACTGCTGGCTTTTTATGAAGATTTGCCAGACAATCTTTGCCATTTGCAAAACGAATGATTTCATATTCAGGATTTAATTTTAGATGATATTCCAGAAGCTCTCCATACCACTTATCATCTTCGACAATAAATATTAAATTTGAATTCATATTTATTTAAATAATTGTTTGTAGGGATTTTAATTAGATTAAAAAGTTATTTAATATACAAATATCTTTAATAAACTTATTCGTTTTCTTTTTTCGTTTCAAAGTTATTAAACAAATTTGTTTAATAACTAAAATAGGATTGATTAATACAATATTTAAATAATATTCAATATTAAACTTTTTTAATTAATTAAAAAGAAATAGAGAATTTTGATTAGTTTTGTATGAAAATTTTACAGTAACTGATTTAAAAATAATGAAAAAAGGAAGAATTCTTATTGTTGAAGATGAAGCGATAATAGCTTTATTAACTAAGAATTATCTTGAGAAGATGGATTATGAAGTTGCTGCTATTTATTCCAAAGCAGAGGATGTATTAAATAATTATGAAGCTTTAAATGTTGATTTAATTTTAATGGATATTTTTATACCTGGAGAAATTAATGGAATTGAAACAGTTAGACGGATTAAAGAAAAGAATAATATTCCGGTGATTTTTTTAACTGCCAATACAGACGAAGTTACTTTTCAGCAAGCTAAAAGTACCAATCCTTTTGGATTTATTTCCAAACCTTTTGACTTCAATACATTTAATAAGCTTGTCATGCAGGCTTTAGAGTCAGTCTAGTTTTATCGCACCAGTGTAGTTATTCCTTGTATTTGAACATTTTTCCCGTCAATCGTTTGCCCGTTTAACCTCCATACATAATTACCTTCAGGTTGTTCTATACCTTTATAGGTTCCGTCCCATCCTTCTGTTTGATTGTCGCTGAAATAAATTTTATAACCCCATTGATTGTAAATTTCAAAGTGAATATATTTTGCAGGACCTCTTACAAATAAAAGATCATTTTTACTATCATGATTGGGGGTGAACGCATCAGGAACCCAAAGTTTAAGCAAATGTAAAACAATCAATGTTTTTGATGCAGTATCTTTACAATTATAATTATCAGTTGCTATTAATTGAATATTATATACACCGCTGTCACGAAAAATATGTGTTGGATTTTCTACTATTGATAAATTGTTTTTATCCCCAAAATCCCAGATGTATCTCATTTTATCAGAAGATGAATAAGCAATAGAATTGTTTGTGAAATTTACTTCCATATATTCCCATATCTGTTGTGGTTCCCATTTAAAATCAGCCAGGGGTGGATCAGCTATAGTTATTGTTCCTTTTCCTCTAACTAAAGAATTACAACCAATAGTATCTTTCGCTTCTACAAAATAATTTTCAGTTTTAATCACATTATGAATAATCATGCTGTTTCCTTTATGGAGGGGATCTGTTTCTGTATTGGTTTTATACCATGTATATAATAAATTCTTATTTGAATTTTGAATTTCAAGTGTTGCATTTTTTTCAGGATCGTTTGAACACAATATAACTTCGTTAATTTCTGGAGGAAGTGGTGCGGGAAAAACAATAATTTTAACTAATGCAGTATCCGTACACATAAATTTGTTATAAAGTATAACAGAATAGGTTGTAGATTGATGAGGTGTAACTTTAATTCGGGGAAAAGTTTCATCTGTATTCCATTTAAAAATTGAATCTGTTCCACTTGCTGTTAATGTTACTGTTACTCCTTCACATATTGATGTGTCTTTTCCTGCCTGTACAATTGGATTCGGATTAACTTTAATAATTACAGTATCTTTATCTGAACAACCCCAATTATTGGTGACCGTGACTGAATATGTTGTAAAGGTTGCTTTTGGTGTGATCAAAATTATTTGTTTTTGTTCTTTCGTATTCCATGAATAGTTTAGACCTCCGGTTGCAGTTAAAGTCAGACTATGTCCTTCACAAACAGAATCATTCATACCCACATCAGGGATAGGCAAAGGTTTAACATCTACGATGAGTTGTGTTTGTCCTGAACAACCCAGTGTGTCAGAAATAGTAACACGATAAATGGTTGAATTTGTTAAAGCATGTGTATTAATTGTCGGTAATGTATCTTTAGAACTCCAGATAAATTTTGTTCCGCCACCGGTGACTGTCAATTGTGTTGAGTCATAAACACAAATCTCAGTTTTGCCAATGATTTTAGGATGTAATGAATCAGAGATAGAAACAACGGCTGAATCTTTATCTGTGCATCCAAATTCATTCGTAATAGTCACAATGTAAGTTGATTTTACATTTGGATGGATTATAATTTGTGAAGTTGCTTCATTGGGAATGTTCCATAAATAGGTACCCCCTCCAGATGCAAATAGTGTTAGTTCTACATTTCTGCAAACAGATGTGTCTTGATTCACTTCTGGTTTTGGTAAAGGATTTACAAATACAATAACAGTATCTTGATTTATACAATTATGTGCCGATGTGACGGTAATATAATAAGTTGATGTTGTGTCGGGGGATTCCAAAATTTCTGAAGATGTTTTATTATTATTCCATAAAAAAGATCCGTTACCTATTGCAGTGAGTTTAATATTTTGTTTTTGACAGATAGTAGAATCTTTACCGGCATTCACAAACGGTTTACTAAACACAACAACAGAATCGGGTGAATTGATTATAACTTGACAGATTGAGTCAGCCCCTTTTGTAACTTTTGTTTCAAGTATTAAGATTGGATGATAAATATTATCTGTATTTTCACTGAAGGTATAAACAATAGAATCGTTGATTGATGATATTGATCTGCCATCGCCGAATATCCATTTATATTTATCTGTATTTATCGTATTTGCTTTAAATAAAACATCCAATGGTATACAACCAGACTGAGGTGTAAAATTAAATGTTCCATTAGGTCCGTTAATTGAAATATACTCTTTTTGAGAAAGAGTATCAACACAACCAAAGATATTTTTGACAATTAGAGAAATATCATATTTCCCAGTATTTTTAAAACTATGAGTGGTGTTTTTAAGAAAGGAAATATTATTCACATTGCTGGATGGATCTCCAAAGTTCCATGTCCAAGATGAAACATCTGTTGAAGATGAATCTGAAAAATTAAAGACTTTAATAGGATTTAAACATTCTGCACTTCTAAAATCGCTGCCAAAGTATGCTTTGGGATGAGAAACTTCAATTGAGCCAACATAAGGACTTTGACATTCATTTGTATCAATGGCAATTAAGGAAATTTTAATAATCTTTGTTGAATCAATCTGTTTGAAAACATGTATCGGATTAATAGAAGAATCAATAGGTGTTCCATCATTAAAATTCCAATAATATCGAAGTTGTACCCCTTTAGTTAGGTTTTTAAAATAAGCAGAGTCGGAATAACATATTCTGTTCTTTGAAATATTTAATAAGGAATCTAATTCAAATTTGGAAGTTGTTTGTTTGGTCAGTTTGATATATTTCATTTTTGTAACTGTATTTGAACATCCAATGGAATCAGTTACTTGAAGAGAAACATTATACGTTCCAGAATTAAGATATAAATGATTTGGATTTCTTGCATTTGAATTGCTTGCATCTCCTAACATCCAGAACCAATTTTTCATAGGGAATTGACTTTTACTGGTAGAAAGGTCTTTGAACTGGGCCATAAGGTTTTCACACCCCCTATAAACATCAGAGGTAAAATCAGGATTTGGGATATCATATATTCTGACAGAATTGATTTTTGTGATACTGTCTTTACAACCCACATTGTCCGTTATTTTAAATTTTACAGAATAAAGACCGGGCATACCATATTTGTGAAAAATATCACCTGAAAAGATATCGGAGGAAGTTTGATTATCTCCATAATCATATTCGTATTTGTTTATTTTGAAAAATGAATATGACTTATTTTTGAAACTGATATATGTATTGGCACAGGCAAAAGAGGTATCTTGACTAAAATTTGCTTTTATTTTAGTGGTTGTAATTTTTCCGGATAAAGTACTTACACATCTTGTTGTATCGTTTGTAACTTGAAGTGTAACGTTTCGTGTTCCCAGATTATGATAAACATGAGAAACAGTATCCTTACTGGAAATAAAAGCTGGAGAACCATCCCCCCAAGTCCATGATGATTTATTGGCAGCTTTAGATCGATTAATTATTAAAACAGTGTGGGGAGTGTCACAATTAATAGGGTTTAAGATCAAAAATCGAGGAAGAGGATTATTTACTTTAATATATTTTGCTTTTATTAATGTGTCAGCACAGCCGTTTTGTGAAGCTATTAAAGTAACATCAAAGTATCCGGAAGTATCAATATAGGAATGACTAACGATTGAACTACCGCTTGAGGTTTTTCCATCTCCAAAGATCCAAAAGAATTTATTTGCAAAGGGAGCTGTTGCTTTGAAACTAGGAGTAAACGGATTACATCCTACCGAATCTTTTACATAAGTGAATTTTATTTTGGGTTTATTCCCTACTTTAATATATGGACACGTATTAACAGAATCAACACAGTTGTTCATATCCGTTGTTTTGAGCGTAACACAAAATTTTCCGGTGTCTGAAAAAATAATAGTTGGATTCACCAAAGTTGATGTAATACCATTGCCGAAGTTCCACAACCTGCTTTTAACTATTGTACTTGAAGTGCTTAAATCATTAAAATTAACAGTTAATGGAGCGCACCCTTGTTGCACGGAAGAATTAAATCTTGCTATGACAGGAAGGGTGTTTATAAAATTATTTTTTGCGATATTGTTTGAGCACCCATTGTTATCCGTAACTTTTAACTTAATAGCATATAATTTCTTGGAACTAAATGTATGTGAAGGATTCTGAATGGTTTCAATCAAACTGCCATCCCCAAAGTCCCATTCCCATTTAGTTGCCGAAGGTGTTTTATCCGAAAAGTTAACCGTAAAAGGAATTGAACAGTTGATGGTTTTATCTGCAGTGAAATTAATTACTGGAATATTATAAACAGTAATATAATTTGAAAATTTTTGTGTTTTTACACATCCTGTTTTATTAGTTATCTGGAGGGTTACAGTATATGTTCCGGAATTAATATAATTGTGTTTGGGATTCGTTTCCGTGGAACTTGTTCCATCTCCAAAATTCCAAAGATAAGTTACTCCTGTGATAAAGGTAGAATCGATAAAATTAACTGATAAAGGCACACAACCGGATTTTACATTAGATCCAATTTTAATGTTGAAATCAATAAACTTAATAAAATTTGAACTTAATATAGTGTCTTTACAACCATTAGTTCCTGTGGCAATAAGTCTTATAGTATGTGTTCCTGTTGTATTGTAAGAAAATGATGGATTGTTTTGTGTTGAACTAACGATACCATCCGATAACCAATCGGTCGTTATTATATTGCCTGTTGAAGTGTTTGTAAAATTAACAGTAACGGGAAGTGGGCATTCTCTATCCTGAACAAAAACAAATGATGCTTTTGGTTTGTCTAGAATATTAATGGTTTTGATAAAAGGTGAACTTTCACAGTTATTGTTATCTACAACTGTTAAAGATACTTGTTTTATTCCTGTTTTTATAAAAATATTTTTGGGATTCTGAAGTGCCGAATAATTTCCATCCCCAAAGTTCCAGAACCAATTTTTGAGGGGTTTGCTGCCAATTGTTGATTTATCTGTAAAGCTAACCGATAAAGGACTACAACCGGAGGTGATATCTGCTGAAAAATCACTGACTGGTAATTTGAATAAATTAACAGCATTATTACTTGTTATTGTGTTTTTCCCATAAGCATTAGAAACAGTAAGGGAAATATTATATGTTCCAATTGTTTTAAGTGTCAATATTGGATTTTGAAGAGTTAATTTTATTGTATCCTTGCTGTTTGTTTGATATATTTTCCATAACCAAGCTGACGGATTATTCAATGAATTATCTTTTAATTGAATTACAATTATTCCGCAACCGGTTGTCTTATCAATGTTAAATGCAGGTGTAGGAGGTTTTTGTGCATAACTTATGATGAAACCACAAAGCAAGCAGATAAGTAAGTGTCTTTTTTTATTGTTTAATATGATAAATGAAAAGATAAATTTCATTAATTTTTATGTTAAACCCTTTAAAAATTCCTCCAAATTAATATACAAAAATACAAAAAAAAATCATTATTTATCCTGATTTAATTGATAATTATCAAATCTATATTTGTTTGAAATTATATAAAAAAAAAGTTTATATTTAATTTAATCAATAGCACATGTTTGAAATAGACATATGTTTGTGTATGTTTACATTTGTAAATTTTAGAAAATTATTGTAAGTTTGAACATAATTTCAAAACATTTTTAAACAAATGAATGTGTTTAATTAAATTGTTCGAAATAGAGAATTAGCATGATTATTTTTAATTGACTTATTTATGATAAATCAAACTGAAATATTCCAACTTAACAATGAACTGGAGAAAGCAACAGCAGAAGAAATTATTGTTTTTTTTATTTCAAAATTTAAAAATAAAATTTCTTTTGCAACCAGTTTCAGTGTTGAAGATCAGGTAATCACTGATATGGTTTTTTCTTCGAATTTACATGTGAATATTTTTACGTTAGATACTGGCAGGTTATTCCCTGAAACCTATAGTGTTTTGGATAGAACCAACATGAGGTATTATATAAAAATTGATGCGTTTTTCCCCGATTACAATGAAGTTGAAAAGATGGTGAAGGAGAATGGAATCAATCTTTTTTATGAAAGTATTGACAAACGAAAACTATGTTGTAGGGTTAGGAAAACGAATCCATTGAACAGGGCTCTGAAAGATAAGGATGCATGGATTTGTGGTTTACGCAAAGAACAATCTGTCACCCGAAAAGAAATACAAATTGTTGAATGGGATAAACAACATAACATGTTTAAAATAAATCCTTTGATCAACTGGACTGAGAAAGAGGTATTTGATTATATTAAAAGGAAACATGTTCCTTACAATAAACTATATGATAAAAATTTTCGCAGTATAGGTTGTCAACCATGTACACGCTCAGTTGAAAAAGGGAATGATGTTCGTTCCGGCAGATGGTGGTGGGAAGACCCTGAACATAAGGAGTGCGGATTACACAGAAAGTAAATTGGATTTTTTGAAAAGAAGTTAATTCCCTTCTGTCATTTTTTTGTATTTATTTCCATTGGTTGGATCCAATAAATTACATATCTTTTGTGCATCAGCACGCATGGTAGGTGTGCCTTGTGAAAAGATGTTAGGCAATTCATCGGATTTGGTGAGAAAAAACATAGTCATGATAATTAAACCGGGTTTTTGTCTATGTACCAATTCCAATGATTGTAATGCTTTATACACATTCGATCTGCCTGATTCCTGATTGTCATACATTTGATCAAGACCTAAGCGATGATAGGTGTATATGGCATTTCTGTAATCTTCGTAACTTTTATTAAGCATATTTGCAATGATCCAGTATCTGTTTTTTTGACTCTCAAAAGATTTCCATCCGGGATAAGGTGCATTCTGAGCATTATTGATAATGGTTTGAGCTTTATCGTAAAAAGGGGTTCCGCCATACAATGAAGCAGCATCAAAATAAATTCCCAATGAAAGATAAACATAATAGGCAAGCACAGAGGTAAGATTTGAATAAAATGAATTTTCATTGAATTCAAGCGGTTGTCCTTTTTGAAACTCAAACTCAAAATCTTTGTCAATATAATTTAATAAAGTGGTATTGTATGTTGAATTAAATACTGGTCTTCTGACCTGTATCTGAATGCTGCCTTTAAATTGAGAAGCAGATGGGCGGTCGGTAATATTGATAAAAAAACTACATTCAATTCGTTCTTCACTTGAAAAACGGTATCCTGACCATTTACGGTTATTGAGAAATTCATTAGCGGCTGTTTGAATATCAGTGAAAATATTTCTGTCACTGGTTTGAATTTTGTCGGCAACCACTGATATCTGACAATTTAATTCCTGTGCAAAACTTTTTTGGAAGAAAATAAAAAAAGTGATCAGTAGAATAAATATTAGTTTAATGTTGGTATTCATAAATATAATCGGTTATATCTTGAGCAACTTGTTTTTTTAGTTTCAATCCAAACACACTAGTACGTCCAGATTTATCAATAATCGTAATTTTATTGGTATTATGTTTAAATCCTGCACCTTTATCATTCAGTGAATTGATAACGATCATATCCAGGTTTTTAGTATGCAGTTTTTGTTTGGCATTTTTGATCTCATCATCTGTTTCAAGAGCAAAGCCAACCAGTAACTGGTTTTTTATTTTCTTTTTACCTAATTCAGCAAGAATATCTTTAGTTTTTTGAAGTGGAATTGCATGTAAGGCATTTTCTTTTTTTATTTTTTTATTTTCTTGACTCAATGGTTTGAAATCTGCCACAGCAGCTGTCATGATGATGATATCAGCAACAGTGGAAAGTTTCATGCATGCATCATACATTTCATCTGCTGAAACAATATTGGTTTTTTTGATAGATGAGTGCTCATGCGTAAGAGCAGTTGGACCGGAAATGAGGTGAACATCAGCACCTCTCGATGCAAATTCCTCAGCGATTGCATAGCCCATTAATCCGGACGAAAGATTACTGATAAACCTAACAGGGTCAATCATTTCAATTGTTGGACCAGCAGTGATCAAAATTTTCTTCCCTTTAAAACCGGATTTTTTTTTTAAGGAATCGTTGATGAAGCGAACAATGTTTTCGGGTTCTTCCATTCTGCCTTTACCTTCCCATTCACATGCCAGTTCGCCTGTTACCGGCTCAATTATTTGAATATTGTTTTGTTTCAGGAACTCAATATTTCGTTGAACCGAAAAATGCTGATACATCTTTGTGTTCATAGCAGGACATAGAAAGACAGGCTTATTAAAAGCAAGAAAAACTGTAGACAACACATCATCGGCAATACCATTGGCAAACTTACCGATGATATTTGCAGATGCTGGAGCAACGATAAGCATGTCTGCCCAGTCGGTGATGGAAATATGTTCTACTGGAGCGGATGATTGCTTTTCGAAAAGATCGGTATAAACAGGGTTCTTTGAAAGTGTTTCAAGGGTAAGCGGTGTAATGAACTGTAACGCATTGCGGGTGGCAATTACTTTAACCTCTGCGCCAGCTTTGACACATAACCGGATCAATGTTGCCGATTTGTAGGCGGCAATGCCTCCACTGATTCCAATGATGATTTTTTTATTTTTTAACATGTAAACAAGTCTGTAAGTCTTGTTCTGCAGGGAGAATGAACGAGTGAAGAAAATTAAATTTCTTCTTCAGTTACCGGTTTTGCCTTTGATAAATCATCTTCGGTAGGTTCCCTGTATTCAAGCTGTTTGTTGAGAAATTCATGTATTGCGATCAATGCAGGTTTAGGAAGTCGTTCGTAGTATTTTGCAATTTCAATCTGTTCACGGTTTTCAAATACTTCTTCCAAATTGTCAGTTGATAATGCAAACTCTTCAAGTTTCTGCGTCAGTTCCTTTTTCATTTCCTGATTGATCTGATTACTACGTTTTGCAAGGATGCAAACGGTTTTATAAATGTTGGCTGTTTCGGTATTAAAATCAGTTACATTTCTGGTAACGGTGGTAATGTCCGTTTTGATCTTTTTGTAATCCATAATAATTGTTTATGTATTTGAATTTGCAAATTTACTAATTTCTTTTGAACTCTCATTAGAAATGGAAGTTACTTCTTTTAAATATTTTGAATTGGGATAAGCCAAAATGAAATTATTACATGCTTTAGTAGTTTCTTCGTAACGTATTTTTTTCTTATCTGCAATGCTATTCATGGCATATTTATAGTGTGCTCTTACGATCAGGTACATGATCTCTTCCCTGTTTTCAATATCTGGATAATCCTTCAAAATATTTATAAACGTACGAATGGCTGCCTTATAGTCTTTGATATTATAATACATTTTTGCCTGATCAAATGCTTTTTTCTTAAGTTTCAGTCTGCATAGGTACATCAGCTGATTGCAGCGTGTAACACTATCGTTTTGGGGAAATTTATTGATAAAAAGCTGAAGTTCTTTCATGGCTTCGATAGTCTCCGACTGATCCAGCCCTGAATCGGGTGAGTCAAGGAATTTACAGTAAGCGCTCATGAACAGACATTCCGTTGATTTTTCACCATGCGGAAAGGTGGTATAGTAATTTTTAAAATGAAAACCGGCAAGCATATAATCGCCTTGTCCGTAATGACAGTAAGCATAATAATAATACACTTTTTCAGCTTTATCGGTTCCTCTGAGCAATGAGATCAGTTCTTCAAGCAATTGCAACGATCGGTAATAATTTTGTTTGTTGTAATATTTAATGGCGCCTTCCAGCTTTTGATTGTAGTCATTACTCTTTACTAATTTCTGAAATTTGCTGGTGCAGGATGGTAGAGAAAGTGACAGACTGAATAGCAAAACCAAGCTAACAGCCAGTTTGAAATTCTTTAAAAATAAATTTATTTTAAGATGGTTCCTTAACATCAGAAGTTCTAATAGAATTGCTTTTTAAAAAGAGGCGCAAAAATACAATAAAAAATTGAATAATAAAATTTAATACCATTTGTGGGAGTCCATTGATTTCTTGTGTTAAAAGACTTCTTAACGAAAGCAGGATTATTTTAGTATGAATCAATATGGAATTAAGTTGGATAATAATTAATTATTTGATTCAATTGTGAAGGTTGTGAAGATTATTAATGATATGATCCAAATTTTTATTGTGATGAATTATCTATAAATCAATGGATTTGACCATTTTTTGATATTAGATGTTTGATTGTTAGTTTCGGTTGAAAAAATAATTTAAAAATGAATGCATAAAAATTTAAATTTGCAATTCATAAATAAATTTAAACAATTATTAAACTTTTATACTGTGGATATTTTTAATAAAGTAAATTCAAAATTAGGACCTTTGGGTCAGTATGCCAAGATAGCGCATGGATATTATATGTTTCCCAAACTTGAAGGGGAGATTTCGAATCGGATGAAATTCCGTGGCGAGGAGATGCTGGTGTGGAGTTTGAATAATTATCTCGGTTTGGCAAACCATCCCGAAGTTAGAAAAGTTGATGCCGATGCGGCTAAAGACTGGGGACTGGCTGCTCCGATGGGCGCCCGAATGATGTCAGGGCAGACCAATCTTCATGAGCAACTGGAGCGTGAACTGGCTGCTTTTGTCGGTAAAGAATCTGCCTACCTGTTGAACTTCGGTTATCAGGGAATGGTTTCTATCATTCAAAGTCTTGTAGATAGAAGGGATGTCATTGTGTATGATTCAGATTCGCATGCATGCATTCTGGATGGCGTTCAGTTGCATTTTGGTAAACGGTTTGTGTTCAAACACAATGACATTGAATCGTGTGAAAAACAATTGCAGCATGCACAACAAGTTGTTGAAAAAACAGGTGGTGGCATTTTGGTTATTACAGAAGGTGTGTTTGGCATGGTGGCTGACCTTGGTAAAATTGATAAGATCGTTGAGTTAAAGAAAAAATATAAGTTCCGTCTGCTGGTGGATGATGCACATGGGTTTGGGACAATGGGGAAGTCAGGTGCAGGTATTGGCGAACATTTTAATTGTCAGGAAGGGATAGATGTTTATTTTGCGACATTTGCAAAGTCAATGGCTGCTATCGGTGCTTTTGTTGCCAGCAATGAAGATGTAATTCGCTTTCTGGCTTATAATATGCGATCACAGATCTTTGCCAAGTCATTGCCAATGCCTTTGGTGGTTGGTGCTCTGAAACGACTGGAACTGATCAAGACACAACCGAAACTTCGTGAAAAATTATGGCTGATCGTGAATACACTTCAGGGAAGATTGAGGGAAAAAGGCTTTGATCTGGGTAAGACCGAATCGCCTGTAACGCCTGTGTTCCTGCATGGGGGTATACCCGAAGCATCCAATGTGATCTTTGAAATACGTGAAAAATACAAGATATTCTGTTCAGTCGTAATTTACCCTGTGGTGCCTAAGGATGTAATTTTGATACGTCTAATCCCTACAGCAGATCATACGTTGGAAGATGTGGATTATACTCTGAAAGTTTTTACAGAGATCAAACATAAACTCGATTCGGGTGAATATGCCAACGCAGATATAGTTAATACTGTAATGAAATTGAATATGTAAAGTTTTCAGTACAAGTAAGATTTTACTCTTAAAATGGTTTTAAATTTTACGAAACCATTTTTTTGATAATAAATGAAATTAACATTTTGATGTTTAAAGTTGTAGGTGTTATGCTTACAAAAAGTCTTAAATCATTTATTGTTGTGTCAACTCGATTTATAAATTGGTGTTAATTTTTAATGATGATTACTACCGGTTGTAAAAAGTTTAAGACATTGAGGAAATTTTTTCATGAAGGATTTTTTTTAGATTTTCTAATCCTTTTAAAGCATATGTGTCACTTGGATCTATTGTGACAATTTTTTCAGCATAATAAATAGATTTTTCAAGATTTTGCTTGGCAGATATTTCGTTTAATTTCAATTCTTTTTCAAATTGAGCATAATAATAATATTTCAAATAATTGTATGCTTCAATAAGATCTTTATTAAACCTAGGTGAATTAATTTTTTCAAGTAATCCAATGATGGTGTCATACATGGGTTTACTTAATCCTTTCCCTGAAAAGGAATCTTCTGAATCAGAAGTTTTATCTATCATAGAATACATTCGTGCTTTAAACAACAATCCTTTAAGTGGATTAGTTGATAAATGTGAATCGTTTTCAGTATAATAAATATCTGTTTCCATAGTATTAATTTTTTATTGTAAAATTAGAATGAGAAATGCATAAATAGTAATTCATTCTATGTATGGTACAATCTATTTATCAAACGGTCATTTTCAGCAAACGAAAGGCAAGATATTCTACAAATATCGTTTCAAAATAAACATATTAAATATGTTTTGATTAAATATATACTTTGGTTAAATTGATTATATTATATGTTTAATAATTGAAATATGAATATGGATTCAAAAAATCAAATTTCAATTAATTTTAATTGTTTTTTTTAAAACAATTGTTTTTAAAATAAAAACAGGCAATTTCAACATAAGAAATTGCCTGTTTAAAGAAGTTTTTAAAAAAAAGAGTTATTTCAATCGTAATTTTTTAAGATTTTCAAGCCCTTTGGTGGCATTAATATCTTTTGGGTCTACTGAAACTACTTTTTCAGCAAATGAAATGGAAGTATCCAGATTCTGTAGCGCTGAATTTTTATTTGTTTTTAATTCCTTTTCATATTGAGCATAATAATAGAACTTCAAATAATTATATGCTTCTATCAAGTCTTTATTGAATTTTGGAAGATTTTTATTTTCAAGTAAATTAATTACATTTTCATACATAGGTTTCCCAAGACCTTTAACAGAAAATGAATTCTTTGGGTCAATCGGTATATCAATTATAGAATACAATCGTGCACGAAATAAAAATCCGATATGGGGGTTGACAGATAATTGTGAGAATTTGGAAAAAGCACTATCTGCTTTTACCAGATAAAAATTAATTGTAGATGTATCCTGCAACAATGAATCATTAGCAATCAAATTATAGATGCTTTTCCCATATAAATAATACGTGGAAGCCATTGGTTCTTTTGATGATAAAATATATTTTTCATACGCATCAGATGCATTTTTATATTTTTTATTTTTTTCATAAATCTTGGCAATATTCTCAAAAAGATTTGTTTTACTGCTATCAAGTAGAATTGTAGTTTTATAGTTTTCGATGGCTAAAGAATCATTCCCTGTTTTGGCAAGTAAGTTGGCATAATACTCATAATCGCTTGAAAGAATTTTTGTCGGTTCCACCAGTTTAAAAAACGTATTAATGTATTCCATACCCTTTGCAGGATCATTCAATTCGTATGACATATATGCCAGAAGTCGAAGAATATTAGCGTTTTTGGGTTCTTTGGTATAAATGTCGTTAAGGATTTTATTTGATGCTGTATAATTTTTATTGTAAAACAACATAGCAGCGAAACGAATTCTGTCTTTTACATTATAATCCGCTAAAGAAATATATTTGGTATATGCTTCAACGGCTTTTTCATATTTTTTTGCTAAAAGATAAATTTCTCCTAGTTCTCTGTATGCGGGAAGAAAATTTGAATCAATGGAAATAGCAGTTGTAAAAGCTTCTACCGCTTGCTGAACAATTTTTCCTCGAAGGTAAACAAGTCCTTTTTTATAATATGCTTTAGCTGAATTTTTATCGTAATAAATGGCTTTATTGTATTCTCCGATTGCATCACCACCATTTTTTGTTTTAACTAAGATCATATCGCCCGTTTTGATATAGACAACCGGATTTTTTTCATTGATGTCATTAGCTTTATCAAAATACTTCTTCGCATTATCGAAATTATTTTTTTTACAGATAGACCATGCTTCACCGAGTAATGAATAAAAAATAACATCTTTACCAGTAGCTGAGATTCCTTTTCTGAATTGTTCCTGAGCTGCTTCTTCATTTTCTTTTTGAAGTAAAATTTTTCCAGTCCCGATATAATTATATGCTTCTTTTGGATTAGCTTCAATTCCTTTTTTATAAAAATATTCAGCTGAATCTAATTGTTCAGAGATAAAATGGGATTCGCCGAGATAAAAGAAATTGCGTGCATTGGCAGGGTCTTTTTGAATTAAAGTCTTAAAGATGTTCTTTGCTTTATAATATTGCTCAAATTCAATTTGCCGAATACCTTCATCTTGTGTTTGTGAGAATCCTTTAAGAAACAGAGCCAATCCGAGAATCAAAATCGCTTTTTTCATATATGTATTAATTTATTGTATTAAATAATTTAGGTGCAAAATAACGAGGTTTCTGTGTATTTTGCAAGAATCATGCCGATAAAAACTTATTTGTAATAAGGTTCATCCGTAACATTAATTACTCTTACGGGCTGTGTGGCCGGTAAAATCCCTGCTTTATAGATAATCAATTGTCCTCTGTAGCTGGCAACAAAAGAAGCAAATCCGGTTGCAAGTCCTGATCGGGGTTCACTGTTAATAACATAAATTGACCGCATTAAAGGATATTTACCTTTGGAAATATAATATTGATAAGGCTGACAGGTGTTTTCAAACAAAGCTGTGTCCTGATTGGTCAATCGGGCAACATTGATTTTGTCAAGAAATGACATGGAGATTGAATCTCTGCTGTTGCAGATCCAACTTACACCAATAATACCAAGTGCATCCGGATTATTATTGACAAAATTCACCACATCGGTATTATAATCCATAGCTGAAAGATTTTTTGAAATTTTTGAATTTTTCAAGATAGAATCAATCGCAAAACGAACAGTACTTGATTTTGGATTATCAAAAACAACCTGAATATTATTTAATCTGGAATGTTTATTTATTTGTTTCCATGATTTAATTTCACCACTTAAAATACCTTTGATCGTTTTCATTGAGAGAATGGTGTCGGAATTATTTTTATTTAAAATGATAGCAATACCATCTGTCGCAATTAAGATTTCCTTAGGATAAAATGTTTTATTCTTAAAGTATGCATTTTCTTTTGGAGTAAGTTTTCTTGAAACAATAATCAGTCGTGTGGTATCTTTGATCAAGGCATCAAAGACTTCAGCTTCAGGAAGATAAACGGTTTTTATTTTAGCATACCTATAAATGCCTTCAAATACATTTTTTTCTGCTTCAATGATCGGTTTGAACGTTTCATCAACATAGATTGTAATTTCTCCGGTTGTTGGTGTGTCAGTGTGTTGCTTGCCATTATTACTATTGCAGGATAGGATGAACACACAACAAATTATAAAAAAAATAAATTGTTTAATTTTTGATGTCATTTTTATAGAAGTATTAAAATTTTATATATAAACGAAAGGAATCTTCAAATTATTGCAGCAGATTATTTTTATAAACTCTGTATCCTCTGAACAATCCATATACAATTAATAAGATTCCTATACCGTTTTTCTGAACAGGAGATAAATAGTTTAATAATTTGACAGAGATGAGCATGTATGTTCCAATTATGATATAAAAAAGAACCATAAAATAATTAAACGATTTTAAAATTGTTTTTAAGAAACTTTTTTTTTCTGTTGATTCTGTTGGCATAAGATTAAATTAAGTTGCAATATTACATAATTTATTTAAGTAAAATGAACGCAATAAAAAACCCGCATGTGACAAGCGGGTTTTTAAAAAAAAAGTGTATTAAAAGTTATCGTTTGGCTACAGTAAATTTGACAGGTAAAACATATTTCACTCTCACCGCTCTACCGTTTTGTTTTCCGGGTGTCCATGACGGCATTCCACGAATAACGCGGACAGCTTCATCATCCAGGTTTTTTGTTACAGAACGAACTACCTGAACATCTTTAATTCGGCCGTCTTTAGCAACTTCAAACTGAATATATACCGTACCTGAAATATCATTGTCTCTTTCGTATTCAGGATAATTGATTTTTCCTCCAAGATATTCATACAATTTTTCTGTACCGCCCGGGAATTGTGGTTGTTCCTCAACACCTGCCAAATCATAGGTTTGATTATCATCATCAACCAATTTGGATTTTTGCTCCAGCAATGAAGGGTCGTAAGCACTTGTATCACCTTTTAAATTTGTGGTTGCGCCAATCTCTGTTTTGATTTCAATTAATTGTTTCTGTGTTTTTATTGTATCTTCATCCTTAATTGTCTCATCGGCTTTAGGAATTACAAACTGTACTTGTTGTCTGACGATTTTTATTTCTTCGGGAAGTAAAGGTTTTGGTTCGTCTTTTTCTTTCTCTTTTTGTTTGTTGATTATATCCAAAATAGTTTTATCAAGGCCTAAATCTTTTTTCTTTTCAGGTATAATATTTTTAATAATGGTAGGCATACTTACGGCTAAACTGAAGAGAAGACAACCAATTACAATGGAAACAAAGTGTCTTCTGTCTGATGTTTTACGAATAATGTATGCCCCATAGTCTTTGTTTTTAAATTCAAAAACTATATTACACCAATCGTTTGAAAATATATTTGCGCTTCTTGCCATTTTTGTTTGTACTCGTTTAAAGATTTTTAATTAAATCTATTTCTTCTTTTTTAATGTCGTCAATCGCATAGCTGGCAATATTACATACCTGCATCTCATCCAGAACATCTACAAGATTTTTATAATTGGCTTCATCAGTGGCTTTAATGACAATAAAAGGAAGATTTAATTGTTTTTTAAAAGCTTCTTTCCTTTGTTCAAAGGTGCTATCACTCATTTTTGTAGCATTTCTTTCTCTTTTTAATTCAATCACCTGTGTGACGATTTTTGCATTTTTTTCAAGTAAAAATTTTCTTATTCCTTTTAAAGGAGAATAATCAGTTTTAGTAGGAATTGGATACTGACCTGTTTTAGAATCAGGCCCACCGATATAATAAAAGATTCGATCGTTTTTATCTATCAAGATCGTAACCATATTTTCAGGCTTTTTGGCTGGAGGTTTATTGGTTTGATCTTTTGATGGCATTGCTATTTCCATTGTTTGCGGTTTGATCAACGTGGTAGCCAGCATGAAAAAGGTGATTAGAAGAAAACCAAGGTCAACCATAGGTGTAAAGTCAATTCTGGTTGATGCTTTTTTCTGTTTGGATTTTTTCCCTTTTTTATGACTACCGCTATCTTGACTTATTTCTGACATTTTATTTTTTTATTTTAATCATTATAAACCTTGTGGTGCTTCTTCCAGACTGGTAATTAAATTATACCTGTTTTCTTTTATTTCCTGAAGTGAAGTCATTATTTTTTTTATCACTTTATAAGGAGTACCTCTGTCCGCTTTGATTGCAATTCTGACATTTCTGTTTACAGTACGTGCATAATATATCCACTGCTTAAATTCATTATTGGCAGAATCACATGGAATACCGATAGCCCATTCTTTCAAATCTCTTTTTTCAGCAGGTTGATTCAGAAATAATTTAAGTTTATCAAACGGAACACCAAAGTTGGGGATTAAACTGAAATTGTAAATTTCCTTTTCGGTAAATTTGATTTTTTTGTAATCACTTAATTGTTGTATCACTTCTTTTCTGTTTTCCTGCTTATCCATTCCGAAATATACTTTCCCATCTTTATCAATCAGGATGGTAACCATATTTACATCTGGTATTTTTATTTCAGATATAGACGATGGTGTTGCTACCTGAACTACTTCTTTGGACGTAAATTTAGAGGTTAACATGAAAAAAGTAAGCAGAAGAAAAGCCACGTCGCACATGGCGGTCATATCCTGCGCAGTACTTTTACGTGGTATTTTAACTTTTGGCATATCTTGTTTTTTTAATATTATTTATGATTAGCAGCATAACTTTGTACAATGCTGAAACCTGCTTCATCAATACTATAAGTGAGTTTGTCAATTTTGGTGGTGAAAAAGTTATAAAAAATAACGGCAAGAGCAGCTGTAGCAATACCAAAAGCTGTGTTGATCAATGCTTCGGAAATACCTTGTGCAAGAGCAACTGAGTCGGGAGCCCCTGCATTGGCAAGAGCAGAGAATGCCCTAATCATACCAAGAACAGTTCCTAAAAGCCCCAACAATGTTGCAACAGAAGAAATAGTTGCAAGTATAACAAGGTTTTGTTCAAGACCGGGTAATTCAAGAGATGTTGCTTCTTCAACATCTTTCTGGATAGCCATCAGTTTTTGATCTTTGCTCATTTCATTATCTTTTTCTACATCCTGATATTTAATTAACGCAGATTTTATCACATTTGCAACAGAACCTTTTTGTGAATCACATAATGTTTTAGCTTCATCAATATTATTAACAGCCAACTGACGTTTTACATTTTGAACAAACCCTAATACGGAAGATTTACCTTGTGCTTTTGAAATGGTAATGTATCGTTCAATACAAAAAGTTATAACTGTTAATAATAACGTAATTAATACAGGTACAATGTAACCACCTTTATAGATGATACCAAAATAATCGCCCGGATTTGGATTATTTTCAGGATTATTTCCCTGAAAATGGGATGGATTGCCCATTACATACTTGAAAATAATAATTGCAACAACAAGAGCTACAGGGATGACAAATGCTGTGAATTGTAATTTAATTCCTTTTGTTTCCTTTTGACCTTTTTCCATTTTTTTATTTTTTAATAGTTATTAATGTTTTTAATGTGTTTATTGATTTTTTTTGTCAGGTTGCAAAATTAAAAGAATAAACTAATAATTTTATACCTAACGTCATTTTTTTTTAAATATTTTTTAGGCGTACATAATTATTTAGTTTAAGTATAAGTTAAATAAGTAAAAAGTTACTTGCAAAAATCTCTCAGATAGGCTTCAGCTTCCTTATTGCCTTTGTTCACAGCAAACTGCCAATCCATACATGCTCCTTGTTTGTCATTTAAATAATATTTTGCAACACCACGGTTAGAATAAGCTATATCGTAATCTGGTTTAAGACGAATCGTAGTTTCATATTCCTGGATTGCCTTTTGATATTGTTTCAACGAGAAATAAATAATTCCTCTGTTATGATAGGCAACATAATATGTTGTATCCAATTGAATGGCTTTATTACAATCTTCCATTGCACCATTTAAATCATTTAAATGATATTTTGCTAATCCGCGACTGCTATACGCAAGCATATAGTTTTTATCACATTGAATCGCTTTGGTATAAAGTTTAACGGACATATTCCAATCTGGGGCAAGTTGTTCAATAGCAGCGGCTTTATTGTAATATGCCAATGAGTAATTTGTATCTGTTTTAATGGCTAAAGTATAATCTTCGATGGCGGCAGCATAATTTTTAAGTTTATACTTTGCATTGCCTCGATTATTATAAGACTCTGCATCTTTTTTTAGAATAAGTGATTTGTTGTAGTCTTCAATAGCTCCGTAAAAATCATTGTTATCCATCTTTGCATAAGCCAATGCTGCCAGCGCATGCGACTGATCCGGATTTTTCTTTGCAACATCAGTACAAAGTGTTAGTCCATCGTGCCAGACTTTGCATCTTTCAATCACAGCATAACAAGAATAAAAAATGAAAAAGAATAAAATGATTGTTAAATAGGGTACATATTTTTTATACTGATTTTTCAAATGGATATAAAAATATCCGATGATAATTGATATTCCGATAAACGGAATATATGTATATCTGTCAGATGTTATAGAACGTCCTAACGGAATAATTTGTATCACCATCCCTATCATAAACACAAAGAATAACATGCCGGTAATTATTATTTTCCGATGTGAAATTATTTTGTAAATAAAGAACACAATCAATAAAATGGCAAGTGGAGAAATATAATATTCTAATGGTAATAAGCCGTTAACTTTGATTGGATAATAATAAATAGAACAAAGATTAACGGGAACAAAAAATTTAATCAGATAAAAAACGAACGCATAACTGATCAGGAAAACCCTGTCGTATGCAGGAAATGAAGGAGCCATATTGGTTGCTCCAAAGTTTTTCTGAGTAATAATAGCGATTACACCGAATAAAATAGAAATTGCAAAAAATGGAATTTTTTCAAGAATCACTTTTTTGCTTAATAATTCACGTGAATTATAATAGTCAATCAATAGCAAGATTAATGGTAAAGGTGCCGCAGCTGATTTAGAACACAAAGACAAAATGAAAAATAAAAATGAAAAAATCAAAAATTTCAATTGGGAAAGATTTTTTAAATAGTTCAAATAAAAAATCAGTGACAACAGAAAAAATAACGAATACAATAGATCTTTCCGTTCGCTTAGCCATGCAACTGATTCTACATGCATGGGATGTAATGCAAACAATGCTGTAACTATGATTGAGATTTCTTTTTTCTTTAAAAATTTTTGAATGAAAATATATACCAAACTGACGTTGATCAGATGCAAAATTAAATTATGAATATGAAATGGCTTGGGGTCTAAACCGAAAATTTTAAACTCCAAACAATACGACAACATAGTTAATGGATGATAATTGGCAAAATAAGAATGGCTGAAAAAATATCTGATCGTTGAAAGATCAAAGCGACGAATATAAGGGTTGTCAAGGATATACTTGTTGTCATCCCAACTTGCCATGAAGCCATTCAACAATGAATTCTGAAAACAAATTAGTGTCACAATTAAAATAACCGGAAGAAAGACATAATCAGTCCACCATTTTTTCTTAGGTTGATTAATTTTTTGTTTCTGATTTTTTTTGACTTGTTTAGCCATTTTCTGAGTTCTAACTACTGAATTCTGTATTTTTTGTTTATAAATATTTTTTTATAAAATTATCTATGGCTTCGGTCGTGTTTTGTTCTTCAGTAAAGCTAAAGAGGTCTGTAGGTTTATTGTCATATTCTATTACAGGATTTGACAGGCACGTTTGAATTATGGAATCGTCATTTTTATTTTTCTGTAATGCTGTACCGACAAGAGTTTCAGAGAGTTTAAACGAAGTAGCAGGGATGCATGACAAAAAGTTATTGATTTCAAAAAGCGCTTCAAACGGACCTGCAGACAAATGAACAAAATTAAAGTTAGCAGATACAGTTTCCGCTCCATAATAATCTTTATTTGCAAAGATTTCACCACGAATGGAATCTCTTCCTGCTTTCTCAGGAAATGTATTTCCTGCAAGGTTATTCTTTAATATTTTCCAATCAGTATTCGTATGTACAAGAACGATCACAATTTTATGGGTGCTCTTTTGAAAATGATCCAGCTGGGCAGGGTGAAAGCCATTGATCAGAATAATCTTCTGGTTATTTACTTCCGAAGTCAACCCATAAAAACCGCTGCGAATTTTAGCGCATGGTTTTGAGAACCATATTTTACCAAGTGAATCAAGTGTCTCGTTTTTAAATTCCGAAAGAAATTCATGTCCGCCGAGAATCTTGTATTCATTGATATTGTGAATATCTAATGTGGTTTTAATTTTTTCCTTTTCTTCATCCGTTACAATCTTGCCTGCTTGTTTAGAGAGTTTATTAATAAACCCGTAATGCCTGTCCATGATCTCGTGTTTTTTAATGAAATCGCCTGATAACATTGCCATGCCGGACGTTACAACTTTATATCCGGAAAGTTTATTTATTGTCATTTCAATAATTTTTTCAGAGTATTCATGGGCTGGGAAAAACACTTCGGGTTTGAAAAAAAGCAATAATTCATTTTCATATTCTTTCCTGAAATTGAAATTCTCAATTTGAACAAAATTGCTTTTAGTCGTTGTTGTATTGATAATCTTTGAGATCATAGGTTTTATATAATTGTTTAAGTTGCAAACCTACATGAAATTTCTAAAATTCACAAAAACCAAATAAAATTCATAGATGAATAATTTGTAGATATTTATTTTTTTCATAAAAAATACTTTATTTCTTTTAAAATATTCTTTTAAATCTTAACATTAAAAATTCATGAAGGTTTGTTAACTTTGCAACGAAAAAAATAAACTGATCAATCTCTATGTTTGAAAATTTGAATGAAAAACTGGATCGTGCCTTTAAAGTGCTGAAAGGGCAGGGGCATATCACAGAGGTGAATGTTGCTGAAACATTGAAGGAAGTGCGTAAAGCATTGCTTGATGCCGATGTACACTATAAGGTTGCCAAGAAATTTACCGATACCATCAAGGAAAAAGCTTTGGGCCAAAATGTGCTTACTGCCATCTCTCCCGGGCAACTCATGATCAAGATCGCTCACGAAGAGCTTGTTACATTGATGGGCACGTCCAAGGTGGACTTAAACATTAAAGGAAATCCGTGTGTTATTTTAATGGCTGGATTACAAGGTTCAGGTAAAACAACTTTCTCAGCTAAGCTGGCAAAATATCTGAAAGATAAAAAAGGTATGAATCCATTGCTGGTTGCTTGCGACATTTACCGTCCTGCTGCTATTGACCAGTTGAAAACACTGGGGGAACAGATTGCCATTGAAGTGTACAGTGAACCAGAAAACAAAGATGCTGTGAAGATTGCACAGAATGCACTAAAACATGCAACTTTGAGGGCAAATAATGTTTTAATCATAGATACGGCAGGTCGTCTGGCTATTGACGAGCAGATGATGAATGAAATATCAGCCGTGAAAAAAGCGGTCAACCCGCATGAGATTTTGTTTGTGGTTGATTCAATGACAGGACAAGATGCAGTGAACACTGCCAAAACTTTTAACGATCGACTTGATTACGACGGTGTGGTGTTGACTAAACTGGATGGTGATACACGTGGTGGAGCCGCATTAACGATACGTGAAGTGGTAAACAAACCTATCAAGTTTGTTGGGGTTGGGGAGAAGCTTGATGCTTTGGATGTATTTTATCCTGAACGTATGGCTGATCGTATCCTCGGTATGGGCGATATTGTTTCTCTTGTAGAGCGTGCTCAGGAGCAGTTTGACGAAGAAGAAGCAAAAAAACTTCAACGTAAAATTGCTAAAGATCAGTTTAATTTTAATGATTTTCTCAGTCAGATCAAGCAAATCAAGAAGATGGGAAACATGAAAGATCTGGTGGGGATGATACCAGGTATGGGTAAAGCAGTGAAGGATATTGATGTGGATGATAATGCATTCAAAAGTATTGAAGCGATCATTGGTTCGATGACACCTGCTGAGAGAGAGAATCCGACATTGCTCAATGGCAGTCGCCGAAAACGACTTGCATTGGGAAGCGGTACAGATATACAGGAAGTGAATAAATTGATAAAACAGTTTGATGATATACGTAAGGTGATGAAAATGATGTCGGGTGGAGGCGCCAAGAACATGATGCGCATGATGCAGAATATGCCTAAACCAAGATAATAATTTTAAAAAAGACAGAATACTTTTACTTAGTATCAGTTATTAAATAGTTAATATTTTTACCTGTGCAGATTATTGACGGCTGGAAAATCCAAAAAAATATTAAAAAAGAAATATCACGTGAAGTAGCATCCATGGTGGATAAAAATATTCGTACCCCTCACATCGCAGCAATTGTTATTGGAGATCATTCAACCGTTGATAATAGCATTTCTGAAAAAGAAAAGTTGTTAAGTGAATCGGGATTTTTGTTTTCTATTTATAAAAACCCTTCTAACATCAGCGAAGTTCAACTGACCGAACTGATTCAATATCTCAATATGGATGATGAAGTGGATGGATTGATCATTGATCATCTTTTACCTGCTCATTATTCATTACAAAAGATAGTGGATATGATTGTGCCTTCAAAAGATGTGGAAGGATTACATTCTGTGAATATTGACAGATATAAGAAAAAGAAGATAGTTTATTTGCAGTCATTACCATTCATGATCAGAGAGATTATTTTACATTATCATATTGATTTGAAAGATAAAAATATTTTGATAGCATACGGTAATCACTCCAAATCCGATTTTGAATTACTTTCGAAAATGGATCTTTTTCCCGATTCTGATCGACTGAATTGCTGTCATTTCGAAAATGATAATTTCTTAACGCTTTGTTTACAGGCAGATGTGGTCATTACGGATATTGGTAAACCTGATTATTTACAAGGAAACATGTTCAAGCCAGATGCTGTGGTGATTGATATGGGAAAACATAAACTTTTATCAAAGGAAAGTGAATCGGGATATGTGATTGCAGGCGATGTAAGTTTCAGAACTGTATCGAAAAAAAAATCTCTGATTACCAAATATTCTGATAGTATTGAGCCGATGTTGTATCTTAACCTATTGATAAATGGTTTGAAAGCTGCAAAGAAGGAAATTTCATTTTAATAATTAAAGAAAAATTTATGGATTCAACTACCGACTTATTGAATGCAGGCAAAGTATTGCCACTGGTGGAAGAGTTCTACAGCATACAAGGTGAAGGGTTTCATACCGGTAAGCCGGCTTACTTTATTCGTATCGGCGGGTGTGATGTGGGTTGTAGTTGGTGTGATGAAAAAGAATCATGGAATACAGCCAAACATCCTCTCACTTCAACAGATTCCATAATTTCAACGATCATCAAACATCCCGCTAAATCAGTCGTGGTCACAGGTGGCGAACCGTTGATGTATCCTATGGATTATTTGTGCGAAAAAGAAATTTGAATCAAAGTCGATTATTAATAAAA
>CAYVNP010000002.1:0-6736 GCA_964452905.1 uncultured Bacteroidales bacterium | reverse complement strand
TATTTGTGCGAAAAATTAAAAGAGAATCAAATAAAAACGTATCTCGAAACATCAGGTTCTCATAAACTCAGTGGTACGTGGGATTGGATAGCTCTTTCACCTAAAAAGAACATTGTTCCTTTATTTGAAATTCTTTCCATTGCTGATGAATTAAAAATAATTATATACAATTCAAGCGACTTTGAATGGGCTGAACAAAATGCTCGGTTTATTCGGAAGGACTGTTTGCTTTATCTTCAGCCCGAATGGAGCCAGAAAGAAAAAATGCTTCCTGAAATAATACAATATATTCTGCAAAATCCTCAATGGAAATTATCTGTTCAAACACATAAGTATTTGAATATTCAGTAAATCTGTTTTATTACTCATCAAAATGTGTAGAAAAAAGAACTCTCTTTTTTACAAGACAATATAATTCCAATTGAATTTATCCGGTTCATCGCCTAATTGAATACCCTGAAGTTTTTTATACAGTTTTGTAGATACCGGACCGGCTTTACCATCTTTACAAAAGTGCCATGTTTTTCCGGTTTCACGGTCAACAAGTTTCCGGATAGGAGTGATAACTGCTGCTGTACCGCATGCACCAATTTCATCCATTTCAGAAATTTCATCAATAGATATCTTGCGTTTTTCAACTTTCATTCCCATATCATGAGCAAGTGTCATGAGACTTTTATTGGTCACTGAAGGAAGAACAGAAGGAGAATCAGGGGTTATATACGTGTTTCCTTTTATACCGAAAAAATTGGCAGGACCACATTCGTCAATATACTTTTTTTCTTTGGCATCAAGGAATAAAACGGTTGTAAAACCTTCCTGATGCGCTCTTTCGCCTGAGAACATTCCTGCAGCATAATTACCACCTACTTTAACATGACCTGTACCATGAGGTGCTGCCCGATCGTAATCCGTTACGATCTGAACATCAACAGGATTAAAACCTGTTTTAAAGTAAGGTCCTACAGGAGTTACAAACACCATGAATAAAAATTCTTCAGCCGGCTTAACACCAACCTGTGGTCCTGTACCAATCAACAATGGTCGAACATACAACGAAGCACCTGTTCCGTAAGGAGGAATAAATTTTTCGTTTTTTTTAATGGCAGTAACAATGGATCGAAGGAATATATCTTTGGGTACCGGCTGCATCAAAATGTATTCAGCAGTTTCATACATCCGTTGTGCATTATCTTCCCAACGGAATATTCTGATTTTGTCATCTTTTCCGCGAAATGCTTTCAGTCCTTCAAATGATTCCTGACCATAATGCAGACAAGTTGCAGCAATATGCATGGAAACTTGTTCAGAGTCAGTTACTTCTGTTTCACCCCATTTGCCTTCTCTGAAGTACGTTCTGACATTGTAGTCTGTCTTTAAATAACCAAAAGGTAAATTTCTCCAATCAATAGTTTGCATAACATTTAATTCTTTTTGCAAAGGTAAACAAAAATTGGAAATATCTTGTTGAGCAACAAATGAAAAGCTCCTTTTACTATCAGTGTTTATGGTCAGTTGTCTGATAAATTTTATTTCATGCATGATTTGTGGTATGTGTTTTGTTTTATATATTTGAAAATTAATATCAACATGAGAAAGGTCATTCTGTTTTTTCTGATTATTTATCCCACCTTAATTTTTACCCAGAATAAGAATTACAGGAAACTAACCAATTTATCTTTTCGCAGAGGTGAAAAATTAGCGTTTCAGGTTTATTATCATTCAATGCTTACAGGAAATGTATCTGCCGGAAAAGTTGAACTTGAGATCAAAGATGAAAACATGAAAATTTCCGGTAGAAATACAATGCATATTGTTGGTACCGGCTGGAGTGTAGGCGCTTTTAATTGGTTTTTTAAAGTCAACGACCGTTATGATACTTATATTGATGAAGATGCAATTGCTCCGTGGCTTTTTTTCAGAAGGGTTGATGAAGGTGGGTATAAAATTAATCAGGATGTGTATTTTGATCAAAACAGAAATTATGCTTTATCCAAAGAAAAGGGACAACAGCGTATGATCAAAGTACCCGAATATACGCAAGACATTATATCTTTTTTTTATTGTTCACGGTTAATGGATGCGTCTAAGCTCAAAGTTAATGACTCCTTGCCATTTAAATTTTTCTTGGATGATTCTGTTTACACCATAAAAATTATTTTTCAAGGGAGAGAAACGATCAAGACAAAAGCAGGTAAATTTAAATGCCTTCGACTGAAACCCATGGTGTTGACAGGGAATGTGTTTAAAGATCCTTATCCGATGACTATCTGGATTTCGGATGATGACAATCATATACCCATTCTGGCAAGTTCAGCATTGATCGTGGGGGCTGTTCGTCTTGAGTTGGTGAGTTTTCAGAATCTTGCAAATTTTCCTTTGGCGAAAATTAAATAAATTATATCATGAAAGAATGTAATCAAAAAAAGAACATGAATCGCTGCAACTGCAGCTATGAGCCATGCAGCCGAAAAGGCAATTGTTGCGATTGCTTACATTATCACAAACAAATGGGAGAGTTGCCCGCCTGTTTTTTTCCTGAAGATATTGAAAAAACATTTGATCGTTCCATTGAACGTTTCGTTCGTATCCATCAGGGATGATAATTTTCATTTATATTTTTATTTATTCTGAATTCTAAATTCTGACTCATGGATTCTTGTATTTAATTTTTTGATTAACTTCCGATAATTTATTAATTTGTATAAACCATCAAAATATGCCAATCCAAAAACATTATTCAGCGTATAGTGTCAAAAACCATGGAGAGCAAGCCGTTAGCCAGATGTTTGATTTTGATTTTTTTCATGATAATGACGAATGGCATGTTTATCATAGCTTACGTATTGCATACCATGAAAATAAAAAATATGGCGAATGTGATTTTCTGGTCATCAACAAGAGAGGTATTCTGGTGTTTGAAGTTAAAGGAGGTGAGGTTGAATACAAGGAAGGACGATTTTTCAGGATTCATCATAAACCCAAATATCTGAAAGAAGAATTTAAAGAAGACCCATTCAGACAAGCAGATGGCAATGCGCAGTCTGTGATCCGTTTTTTAAAAGAAAAAGAATTGAATATATGTCAGGTGATTCCTGTAGTTATTTTTACACAATCTTTTTTTGATTATCAGGGTATCAGTTATACTAATTTTTGGCATCTTGGTTTGAAAAACAAAATGATTTTTAGAAATTTTTTGTTGGATGTCTATAAAAACACGCATATAAAACCTGAACTTGCAGGTAAAATTCTAACTGCTGAACAACTCAATGCATTGAGAAGTATTCTTGTTCCAAGCGTTGCTTCAGATAAAATTCTTACAGAACTTATGCTAACTAAAGATGAAGCTCAATTGAGGCAAAAGGACAATGTGCGAATTTTAGAAGGGTTATCCGAAAATAAACGGTTGATGATACAAGGACCTCCGGGTAGCGGAAAATCAATGTACGCCATTGAACGGATTCAGACAATTTATGAAAAAAATGCCGAAGCAAAAGGTCTATATATCTGTTGGAATGAGCTGCTTGCAGCTCATATCCGACAAACACTTACACAGAAAGGGATTGATCATTCATTTCAAGTAACAGGATTATTTTCTTTTGTCAAAGTATTGTTATTGAACGCTTCAATCCAAGCAGATGACTATAATTATGAGACCATTGATAAAACTGAAGAGTTTATTATCAAAGCAATTGATTCATTGAAAAAAAATGAAAAGCTACCGAGTTATGATTTTATGGTGATTGATGAAGCACAGGACATGTTTGATAAAGGGATTGATCAGTTATTGGAAAATTTTTTGAATCACAATCAGTCCGGTATTTCGAATGGGGAGTATTATATTTTTTATGATTTGTTGCAGAGTTTTAATAAACACTATTCCGATACTGTGTTTCATTTGAAGCAACACAGCGCCATGTACACGCTCTATAATAGTTTTCGAGCGGTAAACAGTTGGAGTATCAATGAACTAGCTGATGATATTAGTAAAGGGATGTTTAAACCTGAAAAGAATTATGGTGACGCAGTTGTCATTCGTAAGTTTGAACAATATGAAGAAATTGCCCGAACAATCAAAGATATTCTAGTACCAAGATTCAGAGTCAGACAATACACTCCTGATGAAACAATTGTTTTATTTTCTTCCAATCTGATTGGTGAAAAAAATAATTTAATAAACCCTATACAACCCTTTTTAAATTCGGATCCCCTCTATGAATTATTGACTCCCGAAAATTATTCTGTAAAGTCTGATAAAATCAGATATACAACTTCTCTTAAATTTAAAGGACTTGAAAGAGATGTGGTGATATTGGTGTTAAGTGATTTGAAGAATGATAAGATAAAATTGTATCATCAGTTTTATATCGGGGCAACCCGTGCAAAAGCCAAATTGTATATTTTTTATGATGAAAAGGACACATCACAGAATCAACATTGAGTTGACTTAAACCTTTGGTGTATGTGTGTTTGATAAATTAAGATTTGACTCCCTTTTTTATCCTAACTACTTATAAATGATTTTTTATATTTGTAATTTTTAAATATTTTATGTTGTTAGATGTTTTATATTTTAATCGAATTTCATTTATATTCATTAGATATTTGACTTTTAATAAATATCTGAATATATTTGTTATTTGTAATTAGATTTATTTTGTCAATCTAAATTTTATTGTATTTTTATCTTTTATTTTTTGTACATAGATATCTTAATTATTTTAATATTAAATAATATAAATATGAAAAAAATTTTATTTTTATTAGCTGCATTTATCATAACCGTTAATGTTTATTCAACTGGTGGTTTTCCGATTGCTTATAATGTTACAGGTGGAGGCATGTGTACTGCACCATGCGGTATTGAGGTAGGATTGGATGGGTCCGAATTAGGAGTGGTGTACACTTTATATTTGGAAGGCACTTCAACAGGTATAAATTTTAGCGGTACTGGTGATGCATTATCTTTCGGTCTTCAATCTACTACAGGTAATTATACTATTGATGGGAACAATGGCATTGGAATAACACCGATGAATGGAAGTGTTTTTGTTGAGATTATGCCAGAAGTTTTTTATCCACCTATTGCTTTCTATGTTACTGGTGGAGGTTCACGTGTTTCTCCATGTTCACCAGGTGTTGATGTAGGTTTAGATGGTTCAGAGATTGGGGTTAATTATCAATTAATGAGAGACAGGAAGCCAGTTGGGACTCCTGTTTCTGGGACTGGGGAGGCAATTACATTTGGACCGCAGATATATGGTGGATCATATACCGTTGATGGTTCCAATGAAACATTGACTATAACGATGAACGGTAGTGCTTTTGTTCAGACAATGTTTCCTCCGATGTCTGCAGATGCAGGCGGTACCTTTAGAGAAGTGTGTTCTGGATCATCTGTTACCCTGGGAGGTTCACCAACAGCTTCAGATGGTATTGAGCCATTTACCTATTCATGGAATACGGATAAGGGATTTGTGTCAAATGAATCAAATCCTGTTATTACTGGTACCTCAACAGCCACATATTATGTTTCAGTTACTGATGCCTGTAGCCAGACAGCATACAGTCAGATTGTACTTTCCGTTATGCCATTACCAGATGTTGTTGTTTTAATTTCTGATTCTAAAGTGTGTGTTGGAAATACTGTTAATCTTACTGCCGAAGCTAATGGTGGAGCATATCCTTTAATATATACTTATTCATGGACTTCAAATCCTACCGGTTTTAATTCTACAATTTATAATCCTACCGGAGTATATGTTTCTGCCAACACTTCCTATTTTGTAACTGTCACAGATTTGGGTAATTGTTCTAATACAGGTAATATAAGTGTTACGGCTGATATATTAACACCTGTAAATTTAGTTTCAAATCCGTCTAATGTTTGTTATAACACTACTGCTCAACTGAGTGCTACTCCTTCCGGTGGAATTCTGCCTTTTACATATGCTTGGAGTTATGGAGCTATGCCTGCCAATATATCAAATCCAACAATAGCACCTACTTCGAATACAACCTATACTGTAACTATTACAGATAGTTTAGGTTGTACGGCTTTAAAAAGTATACCTGTTACTTTGTATCCAAATCCAACCTGTGTTGCTTCTGGAACAACTCCTATTTGTAGTGGAAGTCAGACTAACCTTGTTCTTACTCCTACAGGTGGAAATACGCCCTATACTTATTCATGGAGTTCAATACCGAATGGTTTTTCTTCATCATTAAAGAATCCTACAGCATCTCCAAATGTAGCAACAACTTATTCCGTAACGGTAACAGATAACAAAGGATGTACAGTAACTAGTACCGTAGCTATTACGGTCAATACCTTACCTATTGCCAATGCAGGTACCTCGGTCCAGAGTTGTAGTGGAACAACAGTAAATCTGGGCGGTTCACCTACAGCCAGTGACGGTACCAGTCCATATACATATGCATGGGGAGCCAGTTCAGGCACAGCACCTGCATCAGTTGCTAATCCAACTTCAGCACCAACGACCAATACAACTTATACAGTCACAGTTACAGACAATAAAGGATGTACAGCAACCAGTACCGTAGCCATAACCATCAATACATTACCAATAGCAAGCGCAGGCACATCAGGTCAGAGTTGTAGTGGAACCACAGTCAATCTGGGTGGTTCACCGACAGCAACTTTAGGAACAACCCCCTACACATATGCATGGGGAGCCAGTTCAGGTACAGCACCTACATCAGTTGCAAATCCAAC
>CAYVNP010000001.1:65085-173742 GCA_964452905.1 uncultured Bacteroidales bacterium | reverse complement strand
ATGATGGTCCAAAGTGTTCGGGAGTCAATGTACAATTATCCTCCACTCCCAATGGTATGACCACCTACGCTTGGGTAGGACCTAACGGATACACATCTAATGTTCAGAATCCTTTACTTACTTCTACAACTGCTGCTATGAGTGGTACGTATACAGTTACTGTAACAGATGGGAATACTTGTTCAAACACTTCGTCTACTTCAGTGACTGTTTATTCTTTGCCTTCTCCATCTGCTGTGAACGATGGGCCAAAGTGTGCAGGGGATAAAATTCAACTTTCCGCTTTACCGGATGGACTAAGTAAATATCAATGGTCAGGAACAAATGGATTTTCAAGTGTTTTTCAAAATCCTGTATTAAATGATGTGTCAACAGCAATGAATGGAACATATACTTTAACTGTAACTGATAACAATTCTTGTACAAATACCGCATCAACAATTGTTAATATTAATGTTTTACCTAAAGCTAATTTCAGTGCTGATCCGGAAATTAAAATAATTAACAATCCTATCGAATTTACTGATAAATCCAGTAATGCAGTCAGTTGGAGTTGGAATTTTGGAGATGGGAATTCAATTTCTATTGAACAAAATCCAATTCATATTTACAAAACTGTAAATAAATATACTGTTACATTAATCATTAAATCTGATCACAATTGTTCGGATACATCAAGTATAATTTTCAATGTAATTGCTCCTCCAACTATTTATGTTCCTTCAGCATTTTCACCCAATGGTGATGGGAACAATGATATATTATATGTAATCGGTGAAATTAATTCTATGCAATTGACTATTTATGATCAATGGGGAATAAAAGTATTTAGCTCAGGCAGTCAAAGTAATGGATGGGATGGAACATATAAAAATAAAGAACAACCGGAAGGGAATTATACATTTATACTTGATGCTGAAAACAGTGCAGGAAATAAAGTTTTACTCAATGGGATCATTACCCTATTGCGTTAAGTTTAAGTTGACCAGTTTTTTTATCTAGTATTTACTTTTTATTAATCCAATACAACATTACTTTTGTTCGCCAGAGGTCAAACTCCTTTGTAGAATCTGCTAATGAATTAAGTTTGATATTTTGAAAATAATATGTACTATCGCTGTCGGATTCATTTTTTTCAGAAATAACGATACGAGGATGATATTTATTAATTGGATCCTGCCAGTTAAAATAATGATTCCAAACAGGGATTGTTATTGCCTCGTTCTTCCAACATAAGGAGGATGCCCAGGCTCCGATAACGGGATCTTTACCAAATTTATATTTTGAAAGATAATCATTTGCTTGTTGGAGATGAAAAGTCCTTCTCTGAAAAATTTTGTAATCATTGAATAAATTCAATGTGATGAGCGTTGCGGATAAAGAAAAAACTAACACATGAATGTAATTTTTTTTCGTCAGCATTAATTCGGAGATCAATGCAGAAATTAAAATTCCACATGCTGCTATGAGCCCAAGCAGATAACGATTTGGAAGGTAATGCATCGGCAGTTTATGAAATTCTGATAATATCCAGAAAAAAGAAAATAATATTGGAGTTATAAAAAAAACATCTTTTTTCCTTTTATATATAAAAAATCCGATGGTCAATACAATAATTATAACCAATGTTAAAAAATACATTCGCAGTTCCCCACCAAACAATTCATGACGAACATTGTAATAAGAAAGCTGGATAATATGCCAGACAGTATCAGGGTAACGACCGGCGTATTCAGCTCGCATGATATACATATATATATATTGATTGGGTAAATACCAACAAAAGAAATAAATAATTATAAAAACAAAGGTGAACCCAAGAGACAAATAAAAAAAACTAAAAGTATACCTTCGAGTTCTTCCCTCATTCATCCATTCAATAATTGCAAGAGTTAAGCAAGTAAGCGGAACAATTAGGACCGAATAAAGAAATTGTATTTTTAGAAACCAGCTAAAACTTACGAACATAATGGAAAGAAAAAGGAATATTTTTTTCCAGAATAAATCAGATGCTGCAAATGATCTAATTATAAAATAAAGACTGAATAAGATCATACTGATACTGATCATTTCTGATAATGCATAATGAGAAAATTGAAATATATGCGGTTGAATCATGATAATACCTATGACCAGAGTAGTAAAATAACTGTATTCCTTTAGTTTCGCAAAAATAAATATTCCGGCCATTGTAATACCCATTACCAACAACCGAGCATAAAGCAAATTAATTCCAAAGGTTTTAAACAGGATCAGTTGCATTAACCCAAACAATGGACCGCGAACCAAGGTGCTGTTTTCAGTCAGAGATAATTTTCCACTGAGAATAAAATTTCTAATCTGAGATGAATAACATCCTTCATCCGCCCAAGCTCCTCGGGTCATTAGATCAGATAAAGTATCAGGGTCTGCATTGAAAAAAGGAATATGCAGACAAATCAATAAAAATATTAAGATTAACGGAATATGTTTTTTAAATCGTTCCATAAATTTAGAACAAAAATAGAATAAAAAATAGTTTAATCTGTTTTTATGAATTACTCTAAAATAGGTATATTATTTTTTAAACAACATGCAGCAAATCCTATTAATTGGAAATAAATTATTTCACAAACAATTTAAAATTTCGTATTTTTGATTAAACAATATAATTATTAAAATGAAAATAAAATATGTTTTTTTCAAAACGTGTCCTAAGACAAATAAAATCAGAGGAGTCCGGTGGGATTCCCTTTATCTGAAAATCTTTTTTCCGTTGATCGGATTGTCTGCATTGATTTGGTTCCTGATCCGTGTACTACCCAAGCCCTCACGGGCTTCGTATCCTTGTCAGCAGGTTGCAGCTCCTTTTGCTTTTAGCTTTTTCGGCTTTATAGTCAGTATGATTGGCGCTGCCTTTTCATTTAAAAAAGCAAGACAGTATTTTGCAAAATACAAATATCATTTTGCTGTATGTTTCTTTGTGTTAGGATTCATTTTTTCCATTGGCATGATCATCACATCCAATTTACCAAGTGAAGCAGCAACAACAGAAGCATCCAATAAGCCCATCGGTATTGCCCGCGGCATAAATCCTGGACGTGTTGTATGGACTCGAGATTCATCTGCCGTTAAATGGGATGGCACAGCCAATTCACATTGGTGGGATGATGCCAACAACAATCAAGTTATCATCGACAGTCTGTTGTCCATGAGCATCAAACAATTGATAGCAGTGTCAAATTATTCTATGGCATGGGATTCATTGTTTCATTATTTCAATCGCAATCATGGAAAGGGGAATATAGGTTATCAGGCAGGTGAAAAGATTGTCATCAAGATCAATCAGAATACGGCTCGGAACGGATATGCTCAAAACGGAAGTCCTAACAACGGTGCAACGAATGTGAACGACTGGAATCAAAACTCCATCAATGGAAATCCGCAACTCATAAAATCTTTATTGTATGAACTTAAAAGCATCGGTGTATCTGAAAGTGATATTACAGTGTATGATGCCGTCCGAACAATACCTGATAATATTTATGTTCCCAATCATAGTGCCTTTCCCGGTGTTCATTTCATGGATAATACCGGTACCAACGGACGAGAGAAAGCCGTTTGGACTACAAGCCAGACCATATTCTATGCTGTTGCCCACAACCTCAGCGACCGGATACCACAGCAGGTTGTAAATGCAAAATATGTTATAAATATGGCTATTATGAAAAATCATGGAGATGGACCTACATTGAGTTTTAAAAATCATTATGGTAGTATCAACGGACAAGGTGATCATAATGCCATTTACAGTACCGGAGGAAACATGAATACCTACTCCAATCTGGTTGATCTCGGAGGACATAAAGATCTTGGAGAAAAAACAGTTCTCTTCCTCATTGATGCTTTGTATGGAGGTCCATCCCCTGATGCACGTCCTGTTAAATGGAGCAAATGGTCACCTTTTAATGGCTGGTGGCCTGCCAGTGTGTTTGCATCGCAGGATGGGGTTGCCCTTGAATCTGTTGGTTTTGATATTATGAACCGAGAATGGAGTTTAAGACAAAACTCGGATAATTTTCTTCATGAAGCTGCACTGGCCGATAATCCTCCTTCAGGGACTAAGTATGCCCCCAATGGAGACGGAATACGATTGAAAAGCTTAGGTGTTCATGAACACTGGAATAACTCAACCGATAAAAAATATTCTCGAAATTTTGCTACCGGCAATGGAATAGAATTGGTTTATATTAATTTGAATACTTACAATAAAAAGCCGGTTGCTAATTTCAGCGCTGACAAAACATCCATTTGTACGTCTGATTCTATCCTGATCACAAACTTATCGCAGGGAAATATAACTTCATATCAGTGGAACTTCGGTGTTGATGCTGTTCCATTGAATGCTGTTGGGTTAGGGCCACACAGAGTAAAATATACATCCACCGGTGATAAAACCGTCACGCTTACTGTTTCGGGTGCTAATGGTGATTCAACCATGATCCGACCAAACTACATCCATGTTGGTTCTGCTTGCCCCACGCAGTTTTCCCTGAAAGCCAATCAAGATTCATATATCCGCTCAGGTACCTATGTTGATAATAATTTTGGAAACGAAGATGCAGTTAGAGTAAAGAATTCTGGTACTGACCCTACGTTCTTCAGACATGGATTTATCCTATTCGATCTAACTGGAATAAAAGGAACCGTTTCAAGTGCGTCCATCAAATTGTTTGGCAGTTCTGAAGCAGGAGGCACAGCGGTTTCACCTATTAACATTTATGAAACCGATACGGCATGGAATGAATTAACCATTACCTGGAACAATGCTCCGGCTTTGAAAACATCGGTTATCACTGCGACCACAGTGACAGTTAATCCTCAATGGTACTCATGGGATATTACTTCTTTCCTGCAACAGAAAATAGACTCAGGGTATAAAAAAGTTTCTTTCCGGTTTAGTGCAGAAGTAATTACTCAACAACAATTTGTATTTAACTCCAGCGAAAACACAACGAATCCACCGGTGCTTGAAATAAAATTAATGGACAACCCAACATCAACTTTTGCTATAATAAACAATCAAGATATAAACATATATCCGAATCCAGTATATGATAATAATCTGACTATTGAATTGCCCGGAGCAAGCAGTAAAACAGAAGTAACAATCTGCAACCTGCAAGGAGGAGTTGTTTTTAAAAAAGAAATTATTCCCGCTTCAAATAATACGATTCATCTCACACCTTCAATCCCTTCCGGAATTTATATCATGACAGTTAAAAATGACGATGTAATGTATACTAAAAAAATTGCGGTGCAAAGATTTTAAATTATTTCCCGGCTGATTTCCTGCGAATAAAATGAGATATATAAAATAAATTAATCAATTTATTATTTTATATCAAATTTTTATATATTTGAATAAATTATCATTTTGAATATTTTTATTTGTTTGACTTTTCTTATTAATTTATTCCCTAATGCATAAATTAATTTTAATAGTTTTTATCATATTTGTAAAAAGTATATGTTTTTCTCAGGTTGAAAAATATATCAACGGACAATTATTTGTAAAAGTTAAAAATAATTCTTCTATTGACCTTACATTCAATGCCAAAACAAAATCAGTTAGTAGCCCAACACCAATTTCCACGCTAATTTCAAAGTATGGTATTACAAAAATATCGCATGCATTCATTTTAAAAGATATTGATTTACAACATACATTTCTTGTTGAATTTAATAAAACAAATACGGTTGAAAATCTTATATCTGAGTTTAATAAATTAGATTTTATTGAATATTCGGAAAAAGTACCGTTGTATCGGGTAATTGGATTTACGCCAAATGATTTGCGTGCTGAACAATGGAACTTAAAAAAAATTCAAGCTGAAGAAGCATGGGGTATTTTTTCTAAAAAAAGAAATATCAAACTGGCAATTGTTGATGATGCTGTTTTACTTACACATGAAGATATTGCTCCTGTCATCTGGACCAATCCTGGTGAAATACCCGGAAATAATATTGACGATGACGGCAACGGTTATATTGATGATGTTCATGGATGGGATGTTGCTGCTGATGATGATAATCCCAGTCCGCCTTCGTGGGCGACCAATTCCGATTTCACTCACGGCACACATTGTACAGGCATCGCAGCAGCAGCAACCAATAACAACACAGGCATTGCTTCGATTGGGTTCAATGTTCAAGTGATCCCCGTTAAATGTTCATATGATTTGGATAATCAATATTTACAGGCTGCCTATCTGGGTGTGCAGTATGCTATTGTTGCCGGTGCAGATGTGATCAGCATGTCGTGGGGTGGAGGAAGTTATTCAAGAACGTATCAAAATGTATTTAATGTTGCCTATTCCAAAGGAATTGTTTGCGTTGCTGCTGCAGGTAATGAGGATACAGACCTGTCACATTATCCTTCAGCTTATAATCATGTGATCAGTGTTGGCGCTACGGACAGGTATGATATTCGTGCCAGTTTTTCAAATTATGGAAGCACTGTTGATGTGATGGCACCGGGTGTAAACATTTTTAGTTCTTTAGCCGGATTAAATGATTCCTATGGATACCTTAGTGGAACGTCTATGGCATGCCCATTGGTAGCAGGACTTTCAGCATTGATGCTTATGCAAGATGATCATCTCAAAGCGGATGAACTGGAAGCATGTTTAAAAAGTTCATGTGATAATATTGATGCACAAAACTCTGAATATATTGGCGAAATTGGAGCTGGTAGAATCAATGCATACAATGCGTTATCATGCTTACAGCCAGTTGTCTCTGACTTTACATGTGATTACACCAAAGTCTGTATTGGTGGTAAAGTTCAATTTTCAGATAATAGTAAAAAGAGTCCGAAACAATGGAAATGGATATTTTCCGGTGGGAATCCTGCCACATCATTATTACAGAACCCTATTGTTACTTATAATCTTCCGGGAATATACGATGTTACGTTAATTGCATATAATGCCAATGGGTCTGACACACTTACCCGGAAACAATTTATTTCATGTGCAAATCCCACTGCTTTGATAAGCGGTACATATACCATCTCCAAAGGTTATTCGGCAAATCTTCGCGTTGATCTTACCGGTAATCCTCCGTGGAATATCACTTACTACGATGGGAATAAGAATACTACGATCAATAATATTTTAAATACACCCTATTATTTTTCCGTTTCACCGGCTCAAACTACCACATATACATTGGCTTCAATGAATGACAATGGTTGCAGTGGAACTGTTTCCGGAAAATCAATAATAACAGTGGAAAACTCTTCAGGAGGATCAACTAATTTTTGTACTAAAATAAAAAAGTTTTATAAAATCAGTACTTCCAATGGGGGTATTCCATTGTTGAATTCATCAAGTTCATTTGGAACTTCAATTGCCCAAATTGGGGATTTGAATGGCGATGGTATAATTGATTTTGTTGTAGGAGCTCATAAAGATAATGATGGTGGAACTCAAAAAGGTGCTTTGTGGGTTTTATTTATGAATAAAAATGGGACTATTAAAAACAGTCAAAAAATTAGTCAAACTCAAGGCAATTTTAACGGGTTAATGAGCACAAATGGAAATTTTGGAGAATCGGTTGCACCAATCGGTGATTTAGATGATGATGGTATAATGGATATTGCTGTCGGCGCTTATCTTGATGACAGAACAGGGAATGATGATGGATTACTCTGGATACTGTTTATGAATAGTAACGGTACAGTTAAAAGCAGTCAGGAAATAGGTGAGGGATTAGGAAATTTTAATGTTACAGCAATATCAAACAGTATGGGATTTGGTACAGCAGTTACAGGGTTGGGTGATTTGGATGGTGATGGAATTGAAGACATTGCTATGTCTGGTAGTCGAAGCGGAGCGCCTTGCAGTTCGGTCTGGATTTTATTTATGAATAAAAACGGAACTGTTAAATCGTATCAGGAAATTACACAGGGAATTGGTGGGTTCACCGGCAGTTTGGTTACAAGTCCTAATTTTGGATATTCCATAGATAATATAGGCGATCTTGATGGTGATGGGATTACTGATATTGCTGTGGGTTCTCCATTTGATGATGATGGAGGAACAGATAAAGGAGCTGTTTATATTCTATTTTTGAATGCTGACGGAACTGTAAAATCACAACAAAAAATTAGTAATACACAAGGAAATTTTAATGCACTTCTTGATTTTCAGAATTGGTTTGGCGGTGAAGTGTCAAATTTGGGAGATATTAATGGTGACAGTATAAATGATTTGGGGGTAGGAGCATGGAAAGATGACGATGGAGGCACTGATAAAGGGGCTTTTTATATTCTTTATCTGAATAAAAATGGAATGGTAAAAAATTATAAAAAAATTAGTAATACAGCCGGTGGGTTTAATGATGTTTTATCCATTGGAGGTGTGTTCGGAACGGCAGTTGAAGGCATAGGAGATTTTGATGGGGATGGATATAAAGATATTGCTGTTGGTGCTCAATATGATCCTAATGGCGGTCCACAAAATGGTGCTATTTGGATTCTGAATTTAATGGATACGTGTTCAAATATTATTATCCCTCCTTCATGTATTAATACAACAAGTCAACAAAAGATTTCTTCTACGCAGGGTAATTTTAAAGGAATACTGGCAAACGATGACCATTTCGGCGTTTCCGTTGATTCTATCGGAGATGTGGATGGTGATGGTATTCCTGATATTGCCGTTGGCAGCCCGAATGATCAGGATGGCGGGCAATATTCGGGTGCGGTCTGGATCTTATTTATGAATGCTGACAGAACCGTTAAATCGCATCAAAAGATCAGTGCTACACAAGGTGGTTGGAGCAGCGGTATCAATTCACCGGATCGTTTCTCAGAGATCGCAGCTCTCGGCGATCTGAACAATGACGGTGTCCCTGACATTGCTGTCGGATGCCCGAATGATGATATTTCAGGTTATAACAACGGATCAATATATATATTATTTTTGAATAAGAACGGAACGGTCAAATCCTTCAAAAAAATCACCAATGGGATGAATGGCTTTCCTGCATTGTTATCTGGTGGAGCATTATTTGGAACAGATATTTCAAATATCGGTGATTTGGATGGAGATGGTGTAATGGATATTGTGGTAGGCGCCAGAGGGGATGACGAAAGCGGGACGGATAAAGGAGCCGTATGGATTTTATTTTTAAAAAATGACGGTACAGTTAAATCGTATCAAAAAATTAATACTGTTCAGAGTGGTTTTACCGGATCCGTTGCAAATGGTGATTTGTTTGGCTATACCTTGTCGAAGATTGGCGATCTGGATGGCGATGGGATCATGGACATTGCGGTTGGCGCTACTTTAACTTCTGACGGAGGATTAAACTGCGGAGCTGTATGGATTTTATTTTTAAATAAAAATGGGACTGTTAAAGCTTCTCAGAAAATTTCCAATACCAGTGGCAACTTGGATTTTGTAATTCCTACAAGTAGTAGTTTCGGTTCTATTTCCAATTTGGGCGACATCAACCATGATGGTGTTTTAGATATCGCTGTTACTATTGCAAACTGTAGTGATGGTGGTCCTGGCAGAGGCAGTGTTTATCTTCTGTTTTTAAATAAAAATGGGACGGTCAAAGGGTCGAAAAAAATATCGCAAACATCAGGTAACTTTACAGCAAAGATCAATGATAACAGCATGATGGGCAGAGGAGTCGCATTAGTGAATGACTACAACCATGACGGATTTCCAGATCTTGCGCTTGGCGCATATGGTGATAGCGATGGGGGTGTTAATCGAGGTGCTGTCTGGATTATCAATTTAAAAGACACTTGTCAAAATATTACTCCTCCTCCTATATGTATATATACATCAACCCAACAAAAAATATCTTCCACACAAGGCAATTTCAAAGGTATACTTCAAGATGGAGATCTGTTTGGTGTTTCAGTAGATACAATTGGCGATTTAAATCATGACGGTGTTCTTGATATTGCTGTTGGGGCAGCACAAGATGGGGATGGAGGTACTTACAGCGGAGCAGAATGGATATTGTTTATGAATAGCAACGGGACTGTTAAGTCTTCTCAGAAGATTAGCGCTACGCAAGGTAATTTCAATGGGGTTCTAGCTGCCGATGATCATTTCTCAGAAGTGGCAGGTATTGGTGATCTGAACGGCGATGGGGTGATGGATATTGCTGTTGGTGCACCTAATGATAGATCAGGTGGATTTGATAACGGAGCAATATATGTATTGTTTTTAAATACAAATGGAACCGTTAAATCCTATCAGAAAATTGGGAATGGATTTGGGGGTTTACCAATAGGTTCTTTATCAGGTTCTGCCTGGTTTGGATCTGATGTGGAAGCTATTGGCGACCTGGATGGTGATGGAGTTATGGATATAGCCGTTGGTTCACGCGGCAGTGATTACGGTGGCACCAATCGGGGAGCCGTCTGGATTTTATTTATGAATAAAAACGGAACGGTGAAATCATATCAGTTGATCACTACCGGATATGCCGGTTTTAATGGTGTTTTGGCTGATTATGATTATTTTGGATATAGTGTAAATAAAGCAGGTGATATTAATAAAGATGGCATTATGGATATTGTAGTCGGAGCACCATTTACAAATGATGGTGGTACTGGAAGGGGTGCGGCATGGGTTCTTTTTATGAATAAAAACGGCACAGTGAAATCATATCAGAAAATATCTGCTACCCAAGGAAATTTTATTTCTGCTTTGCATGATAATGATGTTTTTGGAATTGGTATAGCAAATATGGGTGATTTGAATAATGATGGAATACCTGATATAGCTGTATCTTCATCAGCGGATGATGACGGCGGTACAGACAGAGGGGCTTTTTACCTTTTATTTCTTAATACGGACGGGACGGTAAAAGCATATAAAAAGATCAGTTCAATTCAGGGAGGGTTTAAAAGTATTTTAGATAATGGCGATAAATTAGGACGTTCGCTTGCTCCGGTCGGTGACTTTGACAAGAACGGGATACCTGATCTGTTAGCAGGTGCTTACGGAGATGATGACGGAGGTAGTGAACATGGCGCTGTCTGGATAATTAATCTAAGCGATACCTGCCAAAGTATTACGCCTCCATTTACATGTCATCTCACCGCTGATTTTTCTGCAAATATTGTTTGTATTGGTGATACAACTCTTTTCAAAGATATTTCTGTCAATAAAGATACAAGCGCTATCGTTGGCTGGAACTGGAATTTTAATGACGGTACCAATATAAAAGGTCTTCAGAATCCTTCGCATCTCTTTCATTTAGCTGATACTTTTTCTGTTCAACTGATTGTTACAGCCGGTACATCACAGGTATGTTCAGATACAATCGTTAAAAAAGTCATTGTACTTGATACCCTCACTGCAATCACACCTGCTGATGATACGATCTGCATTGGCGACAGCATTCAACTGGGTCCGTTACAAATCATTTGCGGCGCTTATCCTTACCGGTATCAGTGGTCGCCGGCAACCGGATTAAGTGATATATATGCAGCAAATCCGTATGCAAGTCCGTTGGTAACAACAAAATATTATGTCACTGTTACAGATACGTTGAATGTAAAAACAAAAGATTCAATAACGATTTATGTTGATAAAAGTTGTTGTGTCTCTCATGCTGTGATTGGTGCTACGGACTCCATTTATTGTCTTGGGAATACAGTCAGGCTAGTCAATAAATCTATTTCTAAATCTCCTGTTCAATACAATTGGTACTTTGGACCTGATGCCGCGCCAACTTCATTTGCAGGCGCTAATTCTCCATTGATTTCATTTACAAAATCAGGCGAGTTCAATGTACAACTGATTTTATCTGATATATGCGGCATTGATTCTGCTACGGTCAAAGTTATTGTATATCCATTACCAATTGTTTATGACGGTCGTGATACAGCTTTTTGTCTTGCTGACACCATTCAATTGGGTTCGAATCCGATATCTGATTTTAATTATGAATGGTCACCAATAAAAAAACTTTCTCAATTCAATATATGCAATCCAAAAGCATATGTTGACAGTTCGATTATATATTATTTAAAAGTTACCAGCAGATCCTCTCGTTGTTTTTCAACGGATACGGTTATAATCACCAAATTGAATAATCCGGTGTTAAAACTTGGAGCAGATACATCCATTTGTTTAGGCGATTCAGTAACTATTTCTTCAGGAACTTATTTTTCATATCAATGGAGTAATGGTGATAAAACACCTTCTATAATAATCAGTCCGGTTGTTAAAACAACATATACATTGACTGTTTCTTCTTCGGATGGATGTAAAGCGATTGATGATAAAATTATTGACGTCAATCCATTGCCAAAAGCAAACGCTGGAAAAGACAGCACAATCTGCAATGGAAGTAAATATAGTTTATCAGCTATAGGTGGGCAATTTTACCAATGGAATATTGGTAGTTTTAATCAGGTGGTTCCGATCAATCCTGTAAAAACAACTACGTATACAGTAACCGTTTTAAATAACTTCAACTGTAGTAATTCAGATGATATTATTGTTACTGTTGTCCAACTGCCGATAGTTATTATTGATAAGGATGATACAATTTGTAAAGGAGAAACAGTAAGTTTGTCAGTTAATGGAAATGGAACATATACTTGGAATACCGGACAAACCTCATCATTCATTAACGTGAGTCCTACCATCACGAGCACTTATTCAGTTTCAGCAAAAAATTATTGCGGAACTGCTGAAGATTCTACTGTAATTTTCGTTTATCCCTTACCATTGGCAAATGCAGGAACAGATGATACGATCTGTGAAGGTCAAACAGTAACACTTTCAGCAGTTGGTGGAATAAAATATTTTTGGAGCACAAAACAAACTGTTCAAACATTTAATACCCAATCATTGATAAATACTACATTTACTGTTACAGTTACAGATGATAATGGTTGTTCTGCATTGGATGAAGTTCAGATTTTTGTTCATCCCCAACCAAACCCTTTTTCAATGGACGATGTTATGATCTGCCTGAATGAAACAAACACGGCAAGATTAATTATTAATAATCATAGCGAGTATCATCACAACTGGTATGATGCTTCCGTTGGCGGTAATTTAATTTTTACAGGGAATTCATTTACTGCTAATAATATTTTAACGCCAATAACCTATTATATCGAGAGTATCTCAGAATATGGATGCATTGACATAAACCGAACACCGGCTTCAATCAAGATTGGTGTTCAGCCCCAAGCTAACTTCTTTAGTTCACGTGATTCTGTCTATGCAAAAGAACAAATTCAATTAACCGATCAATCCATCAATGCTGCGAAATGGCATTGGTTTTTTGGAAATAATGATGAAGATACTTTATCTATGAATCCAATAATTATCTTTAATGATACAGGTCTGTTCCACGTCATGCTTGTCGTTGAAAGCATTGATCACTGTAAGGATACTTCTGCCTTTCAGATGATCAAAGTAAAACCGATTTCAAATATATTTATACCTTCGGCCTTTACACCCAATAATGACGGGAATAATGATATATTATTTGTTTATGGTCCTGTTGAAAATATGCATATCTGGATTTACAATCAGTGGGGTGTTTTGATTTTTAAATCAGACAGCCAGTCTTACGGTTGGGACGGAACATATCACGGAAAGGATCAACCGGAAGGAAATTATACATATTATTTTGAAGGATATAACAACTCATCCCATAGTAAAATTATTGATAAAGGGTTGATTAGTTTAATTCGTTAGAACTCTGATTCCTGCCAAAGGTTTTTTGAATTGATTCCTGTTTCAATACTAAAAATAATTATTTTTGACCTGTGAAAAAAGAAGTATTGATAATAGGTACCGGATTGGGCGGGCTGACCACCGCATTACGACTGGCAAAGAAAGGTTATAATGTTACGATGGTTGAAAAGTTTGCCAAAGCAGGCGGACGTCTGAACGAATTGAAAAAAGACGGATTTACCTTCGATATGGCTCCTTCATTTTTCAGTATGAGTTATGAATTCAAAGCATTTGCCGATGATTGCAAGATTTCACTGCCATTTGAATTTGTTGAACTGGACCCCTTGTATGCTGTCAATTTTTCCGGTTCAAAAAAAACATACCAGATATACAAAGACATTCACCGCTTAGCACAGGAATTTAAGGACCTCGAACCTGAGTTTGAAAAAAAGATGTCTCGTTATCTTGCTCAGGCAGGCAGGTTTTTTCACGATATTGAATATGTATTATTAAAAAAGAATTTTCGTTCACCACTTCATTTTTTAGCAAGCATGGTGTTTGTTCCGCCTAAGTATCTCCCCAAAATGTTCCGCAGTTTCTGGAGTGAACTGGAAGATTATTTTGATTCACGAGAGGTAAAAGAAATATTTTCTCTTGTAGCATTTTTCCTTGGCTCGACTCCTTTTGAAACCATTGCTGGATATACGTTACTGAATTACACCGAACTGGTTCACGACGGTTATTACAATGTGAAAGGCGGAATGTACAGGATTGTTGAGGGGTTACTGAAGGAGTTGGAAAAAGAAAATGTTCGGATCCATTATAATGTTGAAATCACGGGGTATGAGGAAACAGACAATAAAATCTCTGCATTTATTGATACGGATGGAAAAAAATGGAAAGCGGATAAATATGTTGTAAACGCTGATGCTGCTTGGTTTCGTTCAAAAATATTCAAACGGAAAAAATATTCCGAAGAAAAATTACAACAAATGAAATGGTCCATGGCACCACTTACCATTTACCTTGGTGTGAAAGGCAAAATTGAAAATATTCATCATCACAATTATTTTCTTGGCACTAATTTTAAAGAATATGCCAACGGCATTTTCCAAAATAATGTGAGCATTGAAAAACCATATTACTATGTAAATGCCATTTCAAAGTACAATCCCGAAAGCGCACCCGAAGGATGTGAAAGTCTGTTTATTCTGTGTCCTGTGCCTGACCTGCGCTACAAGCCCGACTGGAGCGATAGTGAACAGATCGTGAATAATATCATTGATGATCTTTCACAACGGATCAACTTTGATATTCGCAGCCGGATTGTTTCTCAAACCGTATTGACTCCGGTGGAATGGCAGAATATGTTCAACCTTTACAAAGGCAGTGGGCTTGGTCTTGGTCATGATCTGAATCAGATGGGCGGATTCAGACCTAAAAATTTTGATGAGCAATACAAAAATGTATTTTATGTCGGTTCGTCCACCGTGCCGGGTACGGGCTTGCCCATGGCAGTGATCAGTTCTCAACTTGTTACACAACGAATCATTCAATATGATTGAATTATATAATCAAAACGCTTTCCTCATCAGCAGGCAAACGACAAAACTTTACAGCACATCGTTTTCGCTGGGCATCCGTATGCTGAAAAAAAAATATCGTATGCCGGTTTATGCAATCTATGGGTTTGTTCGTTTTGCCGATGAGATCGTTGATACCTTTCATGAATATGACAAACAAACATTGTTTTTGCGTTTTAAAGAAGATACCTTCAAGGCAATTGAGGAAAAGATAAGTCTAAATCCAATTCTGCAAAGTTTTCAATTAGTAGTCCATGAATTCAACATTGACCGTGGACTGATTGATGCATTCCTGTTCAGTATGGAAATGGACATTACCAAAACAACATACAATCGCGAGCAATATGACCGATATATTTATGGTTCGGCAGAAGCAGTCGGACTTATGTGTCTTAAAGTATTTTATAAAAATAATGAAGAAGAATATGAAAAGTTAAGATATCCTGCACGCAAACTGGGGCAAGCATTTCAGAAGATTAATTTTTTACGTGATATACGTTCGGACTTTAAAGGACGCGGTCGGATCTATTTCCCGAATATTAATCTGGAACAATTTTCAGAACAAGAAAAAAAACAAATTGAGCACGAAATAGAAAATGATTTTAAAATCGCAATGACGGGAATCTGCCATCTGCATCAAGACGTACGTTTAGGCGTTTACCTTGCAAATGAATATTTTCTGGCTTTATTGAAAAAAATTGAAAAGACAGACCCTAAGTCTATTCTGAATAAACGTTTCCGCATTCATGATCTGATTAAAATATATATATTGATTAAATCTGTTTTGAAAAATTATTTGGGGTTGTTTCCCAGTTGTGTTTTGAATCTAAAAGTAAGTATTGACGATAATTCGGGATTTTGTTTTGGTGTGATCAATGCCATTACCAAAGCTGAGAAGTTTTTAAAGGAAAATGAAAAAATTTATTGTCTTGGAGAGATCGTTCACAACGAGGAAGAGATACAGCGCCTGAAACACGAAGGAGTTGTTTTTATCAATCAGGAAAATTTTCGCGAACTGAAAAACAGTACGGTCTTATTCCGCGCCCACGGGGAACCTCCTGAAAGCTACCTAACAGCGCAAGACAACAACACACTTATCATTGATGCATCATGTTCTATCATCTTGAAGTTTCAGAAACGCATCATCGAATCATACCGAAACAATGAAAAGATTTATATCTATGGTAAAAAAAATCATCCTGAGATCATCGGACTGAACGGACAAATCAATAATGAAGCGGTGATCTTTGAAACAATTGATGAACTGGATTTTGATCACATGCTTCCCGGTATTACTCTTTACAGTCAAACGACCAAATCAAGGGAGAAATTCAAAGGGCTTGCTGAAATCATACGTAGTAAGGGAATTGAAGTAAATCTGAAAGATACTATATGCAATCAGGTGGCGAACAGAGAACAACAATTGAAAAATTTTGCCAAACAATTCGATGTGATTGTTTTTGTAGCCGGAAGAAATTCATCCAATGGAAAAGTGCTATTTGATTTTTGTAAGCAAGTAAATGAACGCACTCATTTTATCAGCAACTGCGAAGAGATCAATTTAGACTGGTTTACCAAAAACAATAAGGTTGGTATCTGTGGTGCCACCTCTACTCCAATGTGGCTGATGCAACAAGTAAAAGGGCAACTCGAACTGCTGTAAAAAATATTCACCCTAAAATCTGCAGTTTATTCCTTCGTTTACCATTATTTTTTGCTTAGTGCAAGAATTATTGGAGGAATATTCCTAACATATCCTCAACGGATTTTAGTTTATTCTGCATCTTTTTTTCTGTTATTTAATAAAATCTTATATCTTTGTGTCAAATTGACTATAATAAATTATTCATTTAAAAAGTATTGATTACAAATTAGAAGCCAGCTTAAAAAAAGGAACACTTGAAAGACATGATTAATTAAGTGGAGAAAAAATAAAGTTAATCCGGTTATTAAATATATAAATCTTTAAATACGTTTATCAATTAAAACAATTAAAATTATGAAAACAATTAGTACACTTATTTTAGTTTTATCCTTTACATTAGGATATGCACAGGTCAATCCAATTGATTTTGAACCTGCAGGCAATGGAGCAAATTGGACTTGGACTGTTTTTGAGAATGATACAAATCCTGCTCTGAAATTTGTTCCAAATCCAAACAAAACAGGAATTAATACTTCCGTTACGGTGGCAAAATTTTCTGCATTGGCAGTAGGTAAGCCATGGGCTGGTTGTGAATCTAATAAATTAGCCGATATTGGAACTTTCACTTTTTCGGCATCAAATGTTAAAGTAAAGATGATGGTTTACAAACCTATTATTAGTGATGTAGGATTAAAATTTGCTACTGCTACAGGCGAAGCTCTTGTAGAAGTAAAAGTAGCCAATACAAAAATTAATGAATGGGAAGAACTTACATTTGATGTTTCAAATTTAGTCGGACTTACAAGAAGTCAAATTATTATTTTTCCCGATTTTAAAGCCAGATCTGTCGAAAATATTTGTTATTTTGATAATATTACTTTTTCTTCAGGAGCGGTTGTTACACTACCTGAACCTAAAGTTGCTGCTCCAGCACCAATAGTACCTGCTGCTAATGTAATTTCTATGTTTAGCAACACTTATACAAATGTAGGTGTTGATACCTGGAGAACCATATGGTCTGCTGGATCTTTAACGGATATGCAAATTGCCGGAAATGATGTTAAAAAATATTCAACACTTGATTTTGTTGGTATAGAAACGACCGGTGCAAACCTTATTAATGCGTCGACAATGGATTATTTTCATGTTGATGCATGGACTCCAAACCTGACTGCTTTTACGGTGAAATTAGTAGATTTCGGCGCAAATGGGGTTTATGGTGGCGGTGATGATAAAGAACATGCTTTAACCTTTACACCAACACTTGAAGGTTGGAATAGTTATGACATTAAAATGTCTCAATTTTTAAGTTTAACATCAAAAAATCATATAGCACAATTAATATTTGTTGGTACACCTACCGGTTCAGGAGTTGTGTACATTGATAATGTTTATTTTTACACTACAACAGTAGGGGTGACTGACTATAATTTGGTTAAATCAAATATATATCCAAATCCCGCAAACAATGATTTGACGGTAATTACGAATACTAGCAACACGGAATCGAACATTGAGATTATAAATTCAATCGGTCAAACAATCTATACAACAAAAATTCCTCAAGGACAGAATAGTATTCACATTAATTTGACGGATTATTCGGCAGGCATTTACTATATTAAGATACAGAATACCGAAATGAATGTTGTTAAAAAATTAATCAAAGAATAGTTGAATTTAAATATTTTCAACTGATTTTGTTCAATTTTTTATTAGTCATTTCTCTAAAAACAATTTATAGATATACAATAATTGCATATCTTGAACATGACTCTATAATTAATTCTTAGTCAAAACAAAAATTCATTTGGTGTGAAGGGAATAGTAATCAGGACATAAGTCCTGATATTATTCCCTTTACCAGTTACAGAATGGATGGGGTAGTATAATTCGTTTCTTTTCATATCATAAATTGAAACGATAGAAAGAACACGGCTGTTTAAAAAATATTATTTCACTTTCACTCTTACTCCTTCGGAATGGGATGAGAATTCAGGTGCATACATACATTGAATGGTCGTGATTCCGTTGGAGAAATCGCCCGACTGATTGATCACCAGAGGGTATTCAAACACATAGGTTCCCTTGGACAAATAAGAAAAGAAAAAGTTGGTTGCAGCATCTTTGGTGCTTTCATAATAGCCAAGTCCATCCTGATACTTGTATTCCGAGAACACATTGACCGGCTCCAAGCCAGCAGCACGCATGTCTTTCATATGAACATATTCCATGTCACGGTCAACACGCAGTTCAATGCGCACTTTGATTTTATCCCCTTTAACTATAACTGTTTTTTCATTCACCGGTTCAATCACCGCTCCTGTGGGCGTAGTTCGTTCAACAAATAATTTTTTATCCAGTTTCAGCGGGGTAGCGTGTGGCGTGATCTTATCCAGTTGTTCAAAGTATTGCCAGTACAAAGCACCCCATGCAACACCTTCATCTCCTTTAATGACGGTCACTTGACCCATTTCAGGTTTAACTTCATTATTTTTCCATGACGTTTTGAAATAACCTGTTCCTGCTTCCACGTTCACATCATCCATTTTTTTCGGATCAATTTTTTTACTGCCAAGGATGATCCCAACTTCACTTTCTTTGGAAAGGATGTCTGTCCCTTTCAACAGCAGTGCAAAGCAGGCATCGGCAGTGGCTTTGGTTGTTTTCCAGTCCTGCGTTTGTTTTTGTTTGAGCAACCATATTTTCAATTCTTCCACAGCAACGTGATCGTTCGCAACTTCATCAAATGCTTCGATCATCAATGCCTGTGTTTCAACAGGTGCCTGCCACCAATAATATCCTTCATCCATTTCCTTCCAGTACATTCCCATCTCTTCGGAATGCAGGGCTTTTTCTTTCAGTGATTTCATGATGGCAGTTGAGGTTTCCTTATCACCATTCCGATAGAGTGCTAAAGCAATCATTCCCTGCATATATTTGTTTTGTGTCAGCCAGTATTTTTTTGCCTGTCCGCTGAAATAATCATATGCTGCTTTATTTTTAGTTTCAAGCGAAATAACATTTTTAAAAAAGCTGCGTGCATAGAGGTATTGTATTTCCTCGCTGCCAAGGTGGTTCTCATTCATTTTGGCAGGATAATATTTTTTTATTTGAACGTAATCCTCTGTCATCTTCCTGTCAAGGTAAAGCATGGCATTCATGATCATATTAAATATTTTTCTATCCTCTTTGATATTTTTTATCCCGAGATGATCAAGGTGTCCCATGCCGGTCAAAATGTGTTGAGTGATATACCGACTGTCGGGCATGCCGTCAAACCAGGGCCAGCCGCCGTTTGGTGCTTGTTTCTTTTGCAGTAACTTCAAAGCACGTTCTGTTTCGTTAGACATTTTATTCAGATCGAACAATAAAGAAATACGTTGCTTCCGTTGTGATTCATTCTGTGCATTCAGCACCCAGGGCGTTTCTTCGAGCATGAGTGATTTCAGTTCCTGATTTTTTTCAAGATTAGAGAGCAATGCATCCGGAGATGTGTTTTTCCATGCATCAAAAACGGTTTTGATCTTTGGATTAGAATTAACAATGTGTGTTGCAATGCTGTTGGCATAGAAACGACTGAACACCTGTTCGGAACATTCATACGGATATTCCATCATGTAAGGCAATGCCTGTATGGCGTACCATGCAGGGTTAGGCGTGAACTCGAGGGTAACCTTATGGTGTCGCAACGTTTTGGATGAATCGGAATGGATAAGTTTTTCAAGTGTAAATGTTTTTGTCTGTTTGCCATTGATCGGCAATGGCATTGATTCAGTAACAAGCATCCGGTTGGTGAGAACAGGTAATACAGTTTCTTCACCATCGGCATATATTCCCGATTTGGCAACCACTTTGCAAAGTACTGCCTCCAGGCCAACAGGGACAACAACTTTCCAATTCGTCACAGTGCTTTGTCCAGCATCTGTTTTAAAAGGTTGAATTGTTTTTAAATTCATGAATGCACTGTCAATGGGTTTTGAACTAAATGCATCAAAAAAGTTCAGCATGACATCACCTGATAAATTTTTATCCGACACATTTGAAATTTTAGTACTAAATATAAGTGTATCGCTTTCCCTTAAGAACCGAGGAGTATTGGGCATCACCATCAGTTCTTTTTGCGTAACCAGTTCATTCTGGATCATGCCGTACTTAAGATCTTTGGTATGTGCAAACCCCATCATCTTCCATTTGGTAAGTGCTTCAGGGATGGTGAACTGAATGATCACATCACCGTTTTTATCTGTTTGCAGATGCGGATAAAAAAATGCTGTTTCCGTGAAATTTTTTCTTGCAGCTACACCCAACAATTCAGCTTCTTTATTTTTCGACTCTCCTGCAACATAAGCAACAGAATCAGCTAACGCTTCGTCATTCACATTCCCTTGTAATCTGTAACGAGCATTGGATGATCTTTCTACTTCCATCACACTTTTTTCTTCTGATTTAGCAACAGACATCATTATTTTATTTTTTTTCAAAACCGGTTCACCGGCACCAAAGCCATCAGCATAGCCATAACCCGCACCGGAAGAAAGATACATGTCGCCAAAATGAAAACGGTTCAGCACATCATAATTTCTAAAACTCATATGAGATAAAAATTTATTTCTTATAACAAGCATACTCTGACGTGTAGAGAAAGGATTATTCACATCCCATCCGAGTGAACTGTAATAGGATGAGTAAATATTGAATGACCAAATGTTTTGTTTGAATGCATCCAGCGAAGCATCATACAATGTAGCCAGCATTTCGGATGCAACCTTTTCGCCTTTCATTCCTTTGATCTTTATTCTCCATTCTTCTTTTTCTCCCGGCATCAGTTTGTTGCGGAAAGTTTCAAATGTAATGTCCAACTGTTTATTGGTACGGGGAACAACGATGGTTTCTTTGTGATAATAGATGCGATTATTTTTTATAAAACAAAGATGGATGGTAAAATTTCCGCGGTACTTTTCAATGACAGGAATATTTATTTTTCTTTGTTCATCACTCAGATCAAGCCATTGTTTCTGAATGATCTTGTCTTTGAATTCAATTTCATAAAGAACTTTTACATCTTTATTTTTCGTACCTATCAGGAATGATGCGGTGTCGCCGGGTTCTACCTTGTTCTTTAGCAAAATGAACCAGTCAGGCGATGGTGTACAAATCTGTTTTGTGTTGGGTGAAAACACGACAAAATATTTTTTCCATTCAACCGGTTCCCCATAAATATCTTTTGTTTTCAGCTCTGCAACATATTGTCCGGGTTCAAGACTGTTCATGTCTGAGATAGAAAATATTTTTGATTTTTCCGTGTTGAAGGGTGAAGTTAAAATTGTTTTTTGTTTTTGCCAGGTTGAAATATCTGTTTCATTCGCATATAGGTCGTTTGGGAAATTTTGTTCAAACTCTTCTTTGCTCAAGATAAATCGGTCGGGGGCAGTCCATTTTCTTGCTCTGTAAATTTTCCCGGGTTGTAACAACCGGCTAATGGAAATCTCTCCCTGTACGGCTTGTGGCTCACCATTCAGGTTATTTGTTTTAATAGTAAATTCATTTTTACTCTCACGATCCAATTGGTCAGGGATGTTAATTTCTGCAATTAATGCGGTATATCCGACAGAAATTACTGTTTCGGCTGAATGTGATTCACCATTTAAATCTACGATATTTACATTGACGGCAAAATCAAAAACAGGATGATCATTTTTTTGAACGGTTTGGTCGGGTATGGCATTGAATGTAATTTCGAATTCGCCGTTCTCGTTTGTTTTTCCTGCACCATCAAGAATAACCGTTGCAGGTGATGAGGGTGGTATAAACCACCAGAAATAATAAGGGAAGCGTGCTTTGCGTTCAACATGAAATTTAACATCAGCATCTGCAATAGTATTTCCGGCATATGCTTTGGCGATTCCTTTAACAACAATTTTTTCATTCAGTTTATAACTTCCGCTGACAGGTTTAAAATTTACTTCAAACTTGGGACGTTTGTATTCTTCAACCGAAAAATAAAGCGCTCCGGATTCGTTTTTGATGTACATCTGTCCGTTCATTCCATCCGACGGAATAGTGAAAGAACCGCTGATCGTCCCGTATTCATTGGTGGTGAGAACCATATCTGCCACTTTTTGGTAATTGGAGTTGAATAATTCAACGGTTGTTTTTTCTCCCTGAATGATCTGATTGGAATCCCCGACTGCCTTTAACAGTATGCCTTTGAAGAAAAACGTTTGTCCAGGACGGTAAATGGCACGGTCAGAAAAGAAAAAAGTTTTTATTCGTTCAACCGGTTCATTCCGATAGTTTGACGAATAAAGGTAAAAGGGTGATTCTGTAACATAACGGTCATTTCCATTTGAAAGGTCAATATAAAAATTTCGTGACCTATCATTGTCTTTAGGCGGTAACACTTCAAAATAACCATCGTTGGTCGTTGTGAATGTATTCCATTTAATCCGTTCATATATGTATTTCTTATAATTATAATTTTCATAATATGTCTGTACATTTACATTGGCAAGGGGCTGACCGGTTTCACGATTGATCACATGAAATTCATACGAAGGTTTTTTGGTGTCTCTGCTGATATAACTGATATTTGAAATCCAGCAATTCGAATAGGCAACGCATTTGGGTTTTTCACCTGCTGCTTTTACTGAATATGAAAAATCTTTGGTATTGGCTGCAAGAATCACATAATACCCGACAGGCAGTGCAGGAATTTTTATTTCAGATGCATGGGTGTTATAATCTTCATCATCAAGCATGTTCACGCTCCACTCTTTGTAAACAGGCAGTTTCAGATATTCCTTGATAAGAGAAGCATCGTAATTCTTTCGGATGATCTCCCGATGGGTATCATATTGTATTTGTATAATACGAATATATAATTCTTTAATATTTTTAACTGAAGCAAGCATTCTGAAAGGATTATCGGGTACATTCACTGTTTCCGTTGTTAGATTGATAGAAGTTTCGGAAATTTTTCCCATCAGATACCTGCAATTGTTAACCCCTGAAGCATTGGGAAAACGTTTGATCACATCATTGCACAAATCATATGCTATTTTATTGTCCCACTTATGCTGGTCTGATTGGAGCGGTTTGTATAAACGACTATTATCCGAAATGAAATCAGCCATAAGATAAACGATCTCTGTTGAGACAGGTGCAAAATGATATTTTTTTTCAAGGGATGAGAGAGCATCAAAATACAGACTGTCTTTAACCGGAAGTATCGCATGCTGTTTGACGTATGTCAATCGTTCAAGATCAATATCAACAAGTGCTGCAGGATTTTCGTCTTTTAAATGAAAAGCGATAAGATCTTTCATGATGTTGATGGCATAAAAAGCGAGTGAGGTGGAATCCTTTGTAACAAAAGCTGTTCGGGAGAATTGCTCGGAAGGAGAAAAATAGTCTGCCTGATCAATCGTAAATTTATTCACCGGTTCTGTTAAAGCCGATTCTTCGTTTTTAAAATAATCCAACGCACGGTGAGCTAAAAAATCATAAAGTGTGGGACGAACTTTTTTGGAGCCGGTTTTTGATTCAAGGATAAGATTATACCCTGATAAAGGAATTAATTTTAGTTCATTAATATTTTTCAGTGAGCCAAGATAATTTTTACAGATCTCTCGCTGTATCTTTTTTAAATCCCATGTGCTGATATCAGTTTGTTCCACGTTCATTGTTTCGGTTCTTTCCATGATCCGCCAGCGATTATTGATATAGTATTCATGGTACGTCTCGGCAAGGATGGATTGAAGTATTTGCCTGACAGGTGTTCCGGCCACTTTGATCTCATTGGTTAGTAAGTTGATCTCCCCGATCTCTTCATTCTCTTCAAGGTCCCCGATCAGATTGAGTTTATAAATAACTGCTTTGAGCAGTTGGGGATTATTGCCCTCCGCTTTTGCTTTCAGATAAATTTTATTTACAATTCCTTTCGCAGATTTACTGAGTCCTTTTTTGATCAAAGAATCAACTTTTTTCCAATCGGATTTATATCCATCCGGAGGAGGAACATTTGTATTGGCAAGCATTACAGAGCTTATCCCCAGAAATAATAAAACAAACATGATTTTTTTCATAAAAAATAATTTTGTATTTATTTTAAAAAGAAGAATTTTTTTTGACGAATGCCTTGAAAATAAAAAGATTGAGAAACATAAGAGAAAATATCAAATTAGAAAATAGTTAATATAACGTCAAACAACGAAAGCATAGTATAAATCTATTAAAAATGTTTGAACCCCTGAAAAATAAAAGAACAGACATTCAAATATAATACCAAAAATCGGGGAATGCAATTTTCATTTTGATATTCTGAAAATTTTGCTATTTTGTAAAAATAAATTTAGTTGTATGCTTATAAAAACATTTGGCAGCGCTATTCAAGGCATCAATGCGATCATCATCACCATTGAAGTAAATATTGATCAGGGGGTTCAGTTTTTCATGGTCGGACTGCCGGATAATGCAGTCAAGGAGAGTCACCAGCGGATTGAAGCAGCGCTGAAAAATATCGGCTATCGGATACCGGTAAAAAAAATCACCATCAACATGGCTCCGGCAGATATACGCAAAGAGGGCTCTGCGTATGACCTTCCTTTAGCCATCGGCATTCTTGCTGCTTCAGAGCAGATCAAAACCGACCGTGTGCATGAATACCTGATCATGGGCGAACTGTCGCTCGATGGCGGATTGCAGCCGATCAAGGGCGCATTGCCCATTGCCATTGAAGCGCGTAAACAAGGATTCAAAGGATTTATCCTCCCCAAACAAAATGAATACGAAGCTGCTATTGTAAGCGATTTTGATGTTTTTGGTGTGGAAAATATCAAAGAGGTCATTGATTTTTTCAACGGTGAAACAACGTTGCAACCATTGATCGTGAATACGCGTGAAAAATTTTTCTCACACCTGAACGAATACGAATTTGATTTTGCCGATGTGAAAGGGCAGGAGAACATCAAGCGGGCGCTGGAAATCGCTGCTGCAGGAGGGCATAATGCAATATTGATCGGTCCGCCCGGCGCAGGGAAAACTATGCTTGCCAAGCGACTGCCATCTATCCTTCCTCCGCTGAACCTACATGAAGCGCTTGAAACCACAAAGATACATTCGGTGGCAGGCAAGATGAACAAAGAGATTGCATTGATATCTGTTCGTCCGTTCCGTTCGCCGCACCACACCATCAGTGATGTAGCGTTGGTGGGCGGCGGTTCGTTCCCCCAGCCGGGAGAGATCTCTCTGGCTCACAACGGCGTTCTATTTTTAGATGAGTTTCCTGAATTCAAACGTACCGTGCTGGAAGTGCTTCGTCAGCCGCTGGAAGAAAGGGCGATCACCATTTCACGTGCAAAGTTTTCGGTTGATTATCCTGCCAGTTTTATGTTGGTGGCATCCATGAATCCGTGTCCCTGCGGGTTTTTCAACCACCCCGATAAGGACTGTATCTGTCCGCCGGGTGCTGTACAAAAATACCTCAATAAAATTTCAGGTCCATTGATGGACAGGATTGATATCCATGTGGAGGTAACACCCGTGCCCTTCAAGGAACTGTCGTCTATCCGCCTGTCGGAGAGAAGCGAAAAGATCAGGGTGCGCGTGGAACAAGCAAGGAAAGTGCAGGAACAACGCTATCACGAACAAAAAGGGGTATATTGCAATGCACAAATAAGTTCAAAACAGATCCGCGAATACTGTGGCATTGATGAGACTGGACAGAATCTGCTGAAGAATGCCATGGAAAAACTCGGTCTGTCAGCGCGGGCGTATGACCGCATCCTGAAGGTTGCCCGCACCATTGCCGATCTTGACAGCTCGGACAATATCCAGACCGACCACCTCGCCGAAGCCATTCAGTACCGCAGTCTTGATAAGGACAGTTGGTTAAAGTAGAATTAAAGCAGCTGGCATTTTAAAACTATAAATTATAAGATAATCTCAGGAGTTCCTAACAAATCTAAGTGAGCAGGGAGCTGTTGAAGTATTCTCTCCATCAGTACTATCAGACGGGACTGCTTACTCGATTTACCAAGAAGTTGCAATTTTTTTTATTTTGCTGGATATGTTATTGGTAAATTTTGTCCAAATATTATAGTTGCATTTTTATTATCTTTAAGCAATTCAACCTTTTCTTTTTCGATTTCTAATTGTCTCAAATGCAAATATTGCTCAACACTCATTTTCATTTCTTTTTGATATGCGTTGTCAGCAATTGCTTTATTTATTTCAGCTTGTTTCCTAGACAATTCAGCATTTGCTCTAGCTTGTTGAGTTAAAATACTTTGATTTTGTGCAGCAGTATTTTTTGTTTCGGTTAATACTTGTTCAGGTGGTGTTATTGCTCCAATTGATACTTGCATGATATTAACAGGAATTTTAATACTTTTTGCATATATCGAAATATCTTTATAAATTTCTTTTTCTAATTGTGCAGAAATCTCTCTTTTTGAAGCAAGATCAAACATCTTAAATGCACTGGCTTTGTCTCTAACCATAGTTCTAAAAGTAGCTTTTAAACTATGTTCATACCATTCAGCACCGAATAGCTTATATAATTGTGGTGTGTTCCCTTTTTGAATTTGTACCTTAAGGTAAACATTAAATGAAACGGGTGTATTATCTGAAGGAATCATATTAGCAAAATCTTCTGTAATAGTAATAGGAGTTATTGGAAATTCGCGGTGACTTGTTGTAAAAACACACCATGTTGCACCTGTAGATATGGGTGTTTCATCAACACCACCATGTCCAAAAATATAGGGTTGATAAATTAATACACTTTCTTCACCGGCATTTGGTGTTACGCGATAACAGCTAGATAAAAAGACTACTGCTATTACATAAAAAGGAATCATTTTTTTCTTCATATAAATTGAGTTTTAGTAATTGATAGAAACAAATGAAGATTATTTACGTTATTAATTTTGACTTAACCCTCTAATTGTTGAACATGTTTTTCCAATAGGGTTAGTCCGTTTTTCAGATTCTGATTTTGTATTCATCTTCCTTTCAACAAAGATAACAATAAAAATAAATTATGATATATTTTGGTGTGCATTTTTTAACTGCTAATTATAAAATTTATAAAAAATTATTATATTTGGATTTAATATTATTTAAAAAACAGTAAAAATAAAATTACCATGAAACAGGAAAAACAAATTTGGTTGTATCCTTTAATAATAATGGGATTCGTTTTAATGCTTGCAATAAGTTGCAAGAAAGATGGAAAGAAAGACACTGCACAAACAAGTACAGTAACTGATATAGATGGCAATGTTTATAATACAATAAAAATTGGCACACAAACATGGATGAAGGAAAATTTAAAAGTTACCCGTTACAACGATGGCACCGCTATACCCCTTGTAACAGATGTAACAGCGTGGAGTAGTTTATTAACTCCGGGTTATTGCTGGTATAATAATGATAAAGCCACTTACGGAGCTACTTACGGAGCTTTATATAATTGGTATGCAGTAAACACAGGGAAACTTGCCCCTGCCGGTTGGCATGTACCTTCGGATATCGAGTGGACAACACTGCAAAACTATCTGATTGCCAATGGATATAATTATGATGGCACAACCACGGGTAATCTCTTTGCAAAATCACTTGCTGCTACTACCAATTGGAATTTATCTATAGAAGTAGGTGCTGTTGGCAATACTGATTACCCTGCTAAACGAAACTCTACCGGCTTTACAGCCCTTCCGGGTGCCCTCCGTGATCCCAACGGGGCATTCTATTCCATTGGCGACTCCGGTTACTGGTGGAGTTCTACAGAGTACGATACCAACAATGCATTAATCCGGGTCATGGACTTCGATTACAACAATGTTAGCAGACTCAGTTACAATAAGCCAAATGGGTTTTCGGTGCGTTGTGTAAAAGATTAATGTGTGCCACGAGAGAGCAACAATTGTGTAACACAACCCAAATGCTGAAAGTTCGTAACTATTGCCAGGATGATAGTACAAAAATAGAAAGAAGACGAAAAAACAGGGACTATCAGAACAACAATCAGGAGTGGGTCTAAAACCAACCTGCGGTGTTTTTCGGCAATGCGGGTGGTATTGATTGGACAGGGAGGAAGGGAGGACATGAGCCTTTCAGGTGAGTATGTAAGAGATGAACAATTAAATCACCGATTAAGTGTCGAATATTAATGAAGTTACCAACTCCAACCCAATAAATTTAGGACAAGATGACATTAATACCTGCAGAACAGAATTTTAATAAAAAATTTCATAATCGTGAATCTGTAATACGTTATTAAATAATTTCATCATAAAAACATGGAAGCAATTTTCAACATCCTGGCAACATCCAAACTTATTTTTATTATTACTTTATTAGTATTAACAACAGCTATTGTTCTGATCATTTTCAAATACAAATTGTTGAAAAAAGGAATAATAGGCATTGGTATTGTGATCGTACTTTCGGCGATCCTATTTTTCACATCTTCATTATACTGGTCAAAAGAAAATGGTTATGTTCATCACATCACTCATTTGTCAGTATGTAAAAACAAATTAATTTTTTTTGATAATAGGAAAAGATCCACGGCACGTTATTCCACTTTGGGAATGTTAGATTTGAACCGGCTATACATAGTGGATATGGAAAATGGCAAGCGTTTATACCGGGGGTATTTGGGTATAGGTATGGAATGGCGCAAAGACAAAGACAACCTTATGCTTCTTTCGAACAGTAAAACCTATAATGTGTTTGATATTGATAAAACTGAGATTGTCAGGAAAATAGACAAAGAATATTTTATTAAAAATTTTATTCAATGCTCTGCAGGTATTGATAATATCAGTTATATCAAAGATTTTATTATTATTAAGTCAAAAGACGGACTTATTTATTATTATGAACCTTTTAGCGATAAAATAGTTGCTGAACCTGATCCCTCACATTATTTATATAAAAAATACTCGTGCTATTATGATAAAATAATTTATATAGAAAATGGCAGTGAGAAGGAAATTTTTAAATTCAAATCATTAATATATGGCGAAAAACGAACTCATTTATTCCGGATTGATGATGCGGTTGAGAAAAAAGTATATTCGGATGAATCTTTTATTGAAGGGAGCTGCATAGGTTTTTCCCCTGATAACAACTTAATTCTGATATTAAGTTATGAAAATACAGATAAAGAAAAATATATTTTTACCGCACTTAATATGAATTTAATAACACAATGGAAAATCAACCATGAAACATTAGCCCCTGACGATTTCTTTTCTGATAAAAAACCGCTGGTAACGGATGCTGTGCTAAATAATAACAATATCTATATTGGTATCGGTGGATTTGTTTATTGTATTGAAACTGCAAGTGGTAAAATTAAATGGAAACAAAGATTTTAGGTGAAAAAATGATCGTTGAATTTATATCACACCATTTTATAGAAAATTACTTATAATGAATTACAAATAAACATTTGAAGCACTATGAAAATTTTATCATTGATATGCCATTATGCAATTTTTTCATTGAGTATTCTTATTCTTTTCTCAATACTATATTGGGTTTATTACCATTATAGTTTATATTCAATTAAGAGAATATATACCGAATTTATTACGCCTGCAATATTGGCATTGCTTATAACCTTAATGTTTATATCTCCAAAAATTTCGGGTCTTGCAGCATTTGAATTTAACACACCAAGACTATATAATTTCTTACTTTTTTTAGCTGCACTTGGTATGTTTATCCCAATGTTTTGTTCATCGCAATATATGCAGTTTTTTTTACCCCAAAAACAGGGATTACTATTTCCTTCAGAAATTACTTCAATAAAACGCGGAACATATTATCAATTTAAGGAATGTTATGCTGATAAACAGAACGTATTTACTTATGTTACAGGAAACTCAGCTGGAAAGTCGGATGAATATCATCGAACCCAAATATATTTTATTTGCCCACTTATAAATACCCCGAAAGATACAGTCAATATTTCTAATGTAAAATTATGGACAGGAACATATTTTAGCAGGTCTGAAAGCCGTTATTCCCGTCCTCAGGGTTTACAATCGGATTTTGAAGTATATAAAGCGAATTGTTTAAAAGAATTTTTAGAAAAAGATTATTCGAGTAAATCTGTTTATTATTCACCACAAAGTTCTGGGTTTCGTGACAATTTCATTTCAGCTATACAATCTTATGTCAATAACAAGAATCAGGAAATGAATTTATTGATTCCATTAGATAATAACTTAACAGATACTGCTCACAAAAGATTATTGTGGGTTGTTATTTCTTATATTGCCGGAATTGTTTTGTGGAGTATCATAGTTGGCATAGCATATTTTCGAATATCCTGATCACGCCCGATAATTTTACATTAATGCATATTCAGTTTTATTGAAAGAGGTGATATTTTTTGCCAATACTTCGCTCAAATGGAGTTAAAAAAATAGATTCTTTTAGGAATGAATTTTATTTGAATAAAAAAATAATTCCGATTTTCTAACAAAATAGAAGAAACAACATTATTGAAGTTTGGCATGTTTCACACAATCATAATTGCAAATCCTTTAGAGCGGTTTATTTGTTGCGTGAGAGTGTAAATTAATTTTTAGTTCATTTGGTGGAAAAATTACACTGAAAGATTTATCCGGTAGAATTATAATGACTGACAAACTGGATTATTCATCTGATGAGATTTCAATCCCTCACATACCCTCCGGAATTTACCTGATTGATATTCATCTTGATAATTATATTTATAATTATAAGATTGTAAAATAGTAACTCCCAGCAGGAGCAAGCGTTACGTTCGTTCTAAAAATTATCAGATAATTTATTTTGAAATTTGCAAAATTTTAATTTCACTAAATTCATTGGCATTTCTGTATAAATAATGTTCTGGAAATGCTAAAAATCCACATTAAGTTTTATTCAATGACAATTTTTCTTGAGTAAGTGAATCCTTTTTCGTCACTGAGAATCAAATTATATATACCCTGACTGTGGTGACTTAAATCTATGGTCGTGATTTCCGGGATTGTCTCGTTGCTCAAGACAAGCTGTCCAAATGAGTTGAATAATTTGAGAGTCGAAAAATTGTGCTCAGATGCAATAGTAAAAATTCCCTGTCCCGGGTTCGGATAAACTGTAACAGAAACATCACGACTTGCTTGTTTGTCTTGTAGTCCGGTAAGGCAATTATCACTGAAAAATGTTCCATTGTCAATATGAGTCCAGTAGGTTGATGACCATGTAGGATCGTCAACTTGGATGCACTGAAGGTTTGGATTGGAGGTTGAATAGAATGAAGCAAAGCTATAATTCATACCGTTTTGAGCATTCAAAGATAGAAGCTGATTCTGGCTGCAATCAAGAGCTGTGGCAGGGGTGCCTGATATATCAAGGTCTGTCAATTTATTTACACTGCAAATTAATGAAGTTATACTTGCTGTACCCAGCAATAGACTTGTAAGTTGATTTTGTGAACAAGAAATAATAATAGATGACCCATTAAGGTCGGAAAGGTCGAGAGATGTTAATTGGTTAACTGAACAGTTCAGATTATTCAAAGGAGTATTACCTAAAAATAAACTAGTAAGTTGGTTGTTGTTGCAAGAAAGTGTTTTAAGACTCATGTTTCCATAAAAAGAAAGTGAGGTCAACTGGTTATAATCACATATCAAATTAACAAGTGATATTGGAAGTGAAAGATTTGTAAGTGAATTGTTGCGACAATTCAGGGTTTGGAGGTTGACATAAGAATTGAGTTCAAGACCCGTAAGCTGATTGCTATGACAATTTAGTGAGACCAATGATGTGCTGCCCGGAAGAGCCAATGAAGTGAGATGGTTTCCACTGCAGTTCAATGTGGTGATAGCTGTGCAATAATGAACATTAAGGTTGGTCAGTTCATTACCGTAACAGCTTAGCTCAGTTAATGACGCAAAAGTGTTGATGCCTGTAAGGTCGGTTATACCGGCAGCATCAACAAAAATGGAGCCGGTATATACCTGAGCTTCGAATTCTTGAATTTCCCCATCCTGATTTGTATTAATGGATGGGTTGTTTACCAGAATTGATTTGAAAATCGGATCCGGGATGTTAATATTTTGACCATGTGTTTTAAGTGAACTTATAAATGCAAAAGACAATACCATCATTAAAAGGTAAATTTTTTTCATACTTTTTCATTTTAGTTTTTCCTACTCTTACGGCTTTTCGGTTACGCCCCGGGTTTTAATAGTTTCCGGAAACTACTTTTTATTTTAACAAATATAAAAAAATAAATTTTAATAATAATTATTTATTCATATTTATTTCATACTTCTTGTTAATAAAACACCATGGTTAGTTTGCTTTCACACTTGCATTATAAATCATGATAATAAATCCGAATGAGCTGGAGTAAAAAATCCCTATTAAATTGCCTTTGTCCAGATAGTTTTACCTGTTTTAATGTCAAAGCAATGTATTTTAAAGTTTCTGAAGGTTAAATCCATCACTAACTTCATCGAAATTACAAATACCTGATCGTTAAAGATAAAACTCCTGCATAAGCCCTGTTCATACCGGTTATTCATTTTACGCGACCATGCAATTTGCGATTTATCGTCAATACAAGTAACTGTATAATAGGAGTAACTAAATGAATTAACAATAACAGTTGATGGTTTATTCATGTGGGGATTGTTTGGGTCGAAAGCTCCTTCAAAATACCTTATTGCACCATTATGGCTTTTAACATCATCAAAACGGTGATCTAAACCGGTTTTTATTTTCAGTTTTTCGAATAAGGCAGTCCTTCGTTTATCGTGATTAATTAAGCCTTGCCTTACCGTGGTATAACCTTCGGAAAATCCCGAATCCTCATAATAATTGTTTAAAAGCTTTCCAAAAACTACCCTGTAGGCTTTTTTAGTCCGAATATCAACAAAAACATCTTTCATTACTGTGTTTGAGTTGCGTATAATATTGCTTTTTGTAGGCAAAAGCATTTGCATTGCCAAAATATGAAAACCATAATCGTGATCGAGAGCAACATCTAACACTACATTTATTTGCGTTGAGTACCAATAGGTTTCGAGCAGTAATAACGCTACTATACCGATTATAAGAAGTGCTGTTAACATGGTGCAGTTTATTTTGTTTTTTCAAAAATAAGAATTTTATTAAATTACACTTTCTAATAACCATAAAAATATTATTATTTTAACATGAGTTCGACATATACATCATTAATAATATATGACTCCTGCTCACCTCGTTCCTATGGAGCTAAAATTAAATCCCATCGGGGTAATATTTTGGTAGAATAAATAAAGCCCCGAATTTTAAACTCCGTAGGAGTGACAGTGTTATTGATGTTTAGCATGTAGCTTGTAAATATTGAGATTGAAAGAAATAATTACACATAAGAATATAAAAAATTAAACTTTTTATGGATACTCAAATAATTGTTATACCAATTCTTATTATAAAATATGCCATTGGCAATTTTATAATTTAGAATGGTTAATGCCGATCTACAATATGTTAAGAACAATTTATTGGACTTTTACTTATTGAGTATCGGTATTACAATCCCGATTGAAGAATTTAAAGAATTTATTCAGCAATCAATCGAACACTCTATACAAAAGTGTTTATCAAATCTACCAAATAAATCGGATGAAGATTTATTAACTCGTGAAGAAGTAATGGAGATATTAAAAATTTCTTCACAATCTCTAAATGAATATACAAAATCAGGAATTTTGAAAGGATTACGTCTTGCTGGGAATGTGAGATACTTTAGAAAAGATGTTATGAGTTCTTTACAAGAAATTAGAAGTATAAAATATACAAGAAGGAATAATAATGTTGCTGCTTAAAAAAATGTCAGCCCCCTTTTCAATCGAACAAAAAAGAAACCCCTGATAAATCAAGGGTTTTGAGGTGAAAAATGTACCCGAAGCCGGAGTTGAACCGGCACGAGCTTGCACTCACAGGTTTTTGAGACCAGCGCGTCTACCAATTCCGCCATTCGGGCTTATTGATTTGAAATTGGATTGCAAAGATAGATAAATAGTTTTTTTAATAAAAATAATTATTTTATTATACTTCGTACATAGTTAACAAGCGTGGGTGAACCCATCGTGGAATTCATGTATGCAGGGATTTCAGCAAGATACCACTGAACGGACCAGGTGAGTGATTGTTTTGGCTGAAGCGTGGTATAAGCACCTTGAACTTCAAATTCAGCATGATCTGCAGCAGTGTAGATCTCAACTTCTGCTTCTTGAGGAGCAAACTGCGAAATCGGAATGTCAGGATATTTTTTAATAAACAATATGTTTTTTTGTACCATAGCCATCCAGCCTTCAGCGCCATCCCTGAAAAGTTTTTTATGATGATCATCCATCCTGTAAGCATACCATACAATTGAATCATCAATTTGCGGAATTAATTCTTTCGGATTCCCTTTATTCTTCTGAACAAGTGTGAAATTGCTTGCTTTTGGGAAAAAATAAAATCCACCTGTAGGAACAAAAGTTAATTCCCATGGTGCAACCACGTTGACGGAATCTGTTTGATTTATGAGAATATAGGTCAATTCTATGGAATTATTTTTTTTATCGGCATGAATCTTTTTTATCATTTGAAACCCTGTAACAGAATCAATTCGGCTGGTTAATACCAATTCAGTTTTATTATTATTCAATACGGAATTGAACGGTTTGCTTGAAAATGATTTGACCGGTGGCCACCAACCCCAGCTACTTTGAGGACTTGTCCAGAACAATGACCCGCAAGAGATACAGGTTTGATTTAGCATTTCCTGTTGATTTAATTTCAATGAAGATATTCTTCCTCCCATGGAAGTATCAATCGTTAAATGGATTGGACCGGAAGATAAAAAATACATGCTGTTTTTTTTACTCCATTGAATTTGAGAAATGCAATTCAATGAATTAAGATTTAACAGAAAAAACAAAACAAGGTATTTCATTATTAAAGTAATGTATGATCAAGTAAAATTTTTACCCCTAAAGCGATCAATACCAAGCCGCCAATAATTTCAGCTCTTTCACCAAGAATATATCCAAATCTTTTTCCGATGGAGCATCCGATAAATGAAATCAAAAATGTAATCAATCCAAATATGAACGGTATGATAAAAATATTAACATCCAGAAAAGCCATACTGACTCCGATGATCAGTGCATCCATACTGGTAGCAAATGCAAGCCAGATAAGAACCATGATTTTATTGATATCTTTTTTTTCTTCAGGATGATTTCTGATGGCTTCAACAATCATTTTGATGCCAATTCCCGAAAGCATAATACAAGCAATCCAATGATCGATATCAGAAATGAATTGTTTAAAAGGAGTTCCTATCAGCCAGCCAAGGGTTGGCATCAGAATGTGAAATAATCCGAAAATGGCAGCTATCCGTAATGCCTGTTTACGTTGAAAGTTATCATACGTAAATCCAATGGCAATGGTAACTGCAAAACAATCCATAGAAAGTCCAATAGCGATTAATAAAATAGTAAAAATGGACATGGATGGTGTAATTAAAAATTAAATATCATATTTGAATAATATAAATATGTTTGTTTGTATTATAATTTTTTTAATATAATTCTAAATGTAGTTTCTTTATCCGGAATAGATTTTTTAACAAATATTTTTCCTTTATGTACTTCTTCAATAATCCTTCTGGCAAGAGACAGACCGAGTCCCCAGCCACTCTGTTTAGTTGTATATCCCGGGTGAAATATGGTTTTGAATTTAGATTTAGGAATAGCTTTTCCCGTATTGGAGATATCTATAAAAATATTTTTTCCTTCTTCACCCAGTTGAATCGTAAGATAACCTTTGCCTGCCATGGCATCAACGGCATTTTTACATATGTTTTCAATCACCCATTCAAATAAACGTGCATTCAAAGGAATCCATATTTCAACACTCTCCGGTGTATTGATCGAATAGATTACATTCTTTGATGTTCTTGATTTAAGGTATTCGATTGAGCGATAGAGTATTTTTACAATATTTTCTTTTTCCAGTTTGGGAGGTGAACCAATTTTAGAAAATCGTTCGGCAATAGTTTCAAGTCGATCAATATCTTTTTTGAGTTCCTCCGTGGTTTCATTATCGCCTTGTTTCATTTTCAGTATTTCCATCCATGCCATTAAGGATGATAAGGGTGTACCTAACTGGTGTGCCGTTTCTTTTGCCATTCCCATCCACACCTGGTTTTGTTCGGCTTTTCGTGTGGTGCTGAACATCAGATAGGCGATCAGTAAAAAAAGTCCGATGATAAAAAATTGTACGTATGGATAATACCTAAGCCGTGTGAGCAAATATGAATCTTTATAGAATATATAACTTTTTACTTTACCGGTAAGTTCAACTTCAACCGGTGTATTAGCGGAACGGAAAGATGCGATTGTTTTTATAACCGCTGCCTGATCTTTAAAACTGATTGTATCAACATTTCCTGAAGCAATCACATGTTGTTGAGTACTGTCCGTTATAAGGACAGGAACCGACGCTGAATTGATGATCTCCGAAAGAAAGGATCGGATAATATCATTCATTACTTCACGAAGATCAGTAAACAATTTTGAATCTTTATAATACAGGAATAACTTAAGATTTCCATAATAATTGATGACAAAAGGAGGATAATCAGAAAATTGTTTTTTGAGGGAATCATTAAAGAATTTGATTTTTTTTAAATCAAAATCAACATTAGCAGCATTGGTAATTTCTCCTTTGTGATTGGTAACAATAACAGGAATGGTCGTGTTGTCGGTAATAATTTTTACAAAGAATGTTAGGTCTTCATTAGGACCGGCAGTAAAAATATATTTGTTGGCTTCTGCCCATATTTCAACCCGTTTACGTTCCTGAATTTTTAATTTTTCAAAAAGACTATCTGTATACTTGACCAGCACTGCTTTCCTGCGAATGGCTTCAGCCCAGAGTTTGACTTTTTTTCTTTCTTCCTGCGCAATGTTCTTTACCAGTTTATTGGTGTACCATAATGAAATGATAACAATCACTGCTGCAAAAATCAACAGGAACCAGTTCCATCGTTTTCGTTGGGCATATAGATTCATTCAACCAAAACAGTTAATGTGATGGTAAAGATATAAATAAATTTTCAGGATGATAAATACAGAGAAGTTTAAATATTCAGTTAACACATATTAAGAAAAGAAAGGCATGAATAAAAGCATAGAGGATAAGCCAATCAGAATGATCACCGTTGACCAGCCGATAATATTATTGATTGGTTTATTGACATGCTCACCCATTATTTTTTTGTCATTCACCAGCAGGATCATACAAACAAGTACAACCGGCAGCAGGATTCCATTGATGACCTGAGACCACAGAGAAATAGCAATCAGCGGAGCATTGGGGATTAAAATAATTCCTGCTGCAATAATTAAAATACCTGTATATAAAAAATAAAATTCAGGGGCTTCATCCCATTTTTTATCAATACCTGCTTCAAAACCGAATGCTTCGCATACATAGAAGGCGGTTGCCAGAGGTAGTATGGTGGCTGAAAAAACAGAAGCAACAAACAAACCGAAAGCAAACACTTGTGATGACAGATTGCCTGCCAGGGGCTTTAAAGCGAGCGCCGCATCCTTTGCTTCATTAATAGTAATATGATTTTCATACAACGTGGACGCACAGGCAACAATAATAAAAAACGCAACGACAACGGTAGCAACACAACCGACAACAACATCAAGCAGTGTAAATTTATATTTCCTCATTTTCAATCTTTTTTCGATGACGGATGATTGCATATAAAACTGCATCCAGGGAGCAATGGTCGTGCCGATGATACCGATCACCATGGCTAATCCGCTTGCACTCATATCCATCTTCGGATGAATGATGGAAGAGCCGATCTCTTTCCAGTGTGGCTTACCCATCAGTGCTGAAATAACATACATCAATAAAGAAGCGCTGAAAATCAGAAAAATTCGTTCAGCTATTTTATAATTTCCTTTTACGACCAGTAACCATACCATCATTGAGACGATAGGTACAGAAATATATTTATTAATACTAAATACTTCCATACTGCCTGCGACACCGGCAAATTCGGTAGTTGTATTCCCAATGTCAGCAACCAGCAAACCGACAAAAATAAAAAATGTCACTTTTACTCCTGCTTTTTCACGGATCAGGTCTGCAAGTCCTTTGCCTGTGACGATTCCCATTCGTGCATTCATCTCCTGAATAATAACCAGCACGATAAAAGAAGGAATGAGCGTCCAGATCAGTCCATACCCGTAACGGGCGCCGGCAACAGAATAGGTGGTGATCCCTCCGGCATCATTGTCAACACTGCCGGTAATAATACCCGGACCAAGGATTACAAGGAATAAGGCGATATTCCGTAAAAAAGAATTTCTTCTGACTCTGGCATTCATCATGGCAAAATCCTCCTATTTATTGGTTCTTCCTTTATTTACAAGGTCTTCAATAATATCATCGATGACTACCATCCCCAACAATGAATCTTCTTGATCAATAACCGGTATTGCCAGCAAATTGTATTTCTCGGTTATTTCAGCGAGTAAGTCAATCCGATCGTCATCATATACCTTGACCGGTTTGTTTTTCATGATCTGATCCAGTTTAACCTGCGGCTCAGACACCACTAAATCCCTGAGTGATAAAGTAGCAATCAGTTTTTCATTTTGATCGGTAATAAACAAATTATATAAAAGATCTGTTTCCGGTTTTTGAGAACGGATGATTTGAAGTGCATCCTCTACGGTTTGGTCATTCCGGAATGAAAGGTAATCAGTAGTCATAATACTTCCCACTTTATAAGCAGGATATTCTAAAAGCTCTCTGACTTCTTCGGATGATTCAACTTCCATCTCATTCAGCAATTGTTCGGCTTTTTCATCTTCCAGTTCATCAATAATATCGGCAGCTTCATTGGCAGGCATTTTTTCAAGTACGTCAGCAGCCTTATGAACAGGAAGACTTTCAATGATATCCACTTGTACATGCGGTTCAAGCTCTTCAAGCACATCGGCAGCTTTTTCTTCATCCAATGTAGCAAATACAGTTGTTTTGGAAGCACGTCCGAGTTCTTCAATGATATCCGCAACATCCGACGGATGCAAGCGATGAAGTTTGGAAGATGTTTTGGATAATTTAATACTATGCCGTGAATGATCAATGGTTTCAACATCATCCCATAAAATAAATTTGGATGGGATAGAAACTCTGAATAAGGAAAATAACCGCTGAAAAAATTTAGCAATGCCAATCCTGCGTAATAGCCCTTCAATACCCACATCAACTGCAATAACATAAGCACCGCTGGAAACTATAACCAAACGAATATCATTCACCCGTACTACTTTTCTTCCGTTAATATCAACTATTTGTTTATCCAGAATATTTTCGTTCAGGAATAGTCCGGAATTAATTTTTTCTTCGCTCAGTTCAATCAATTCTTTACAACTAACCGTGAAGTCTCCTTTGAATTTGGTGATTTCCACTTCGTCAAAAGCAATAGTACGAATCTGACCAGCGGATTTAAGTTTCAAACCGGTAATTTTTGGTTTTGGAGAAGTATTCTCATCTGATCCCGAAGGATGAAGATCAATCAAAACGTCTTTGATCTTGCCAATTGAATGACCTTGCGGATCATAAAGACGTTTTTCTAAAATCTTACTTAAATAAAATGTTTTCTGGAAAGTCATTGGTACCTCCTCTTTTTATAACTTGATACTGAAAGGAGGTTAGATAAAGCGCCACCCTTCTATATCAAAGTGTTTAATGATTTATATATCGCCGGGCCTTCGTCCATTTTTAATTTTTATAATAGTACGTGCAAAATTAAATAAAAATTTGGAATTAAACAGTCAACGCGTTATAGTTTTTCCATATTTTTTATTCTTACCTTTGAGTATTAATTTTTAAATATGAAAAAATATTTAGTAGTTGGATTTATTCTATTCACTCTATCAATATATTCACAAGAAGTAAATATGATTACATTAAAGGATGTGGATGGAGTTAAATATAATCATGACAGTCTTTTTACAGGCAAAGCGTATACGTATTCGGTAAACGGTCAAAAAACGTCTGAATCAAACTTTGTTGATGGAAAGTACAACGGAACACAAACATCATGGTTTGCCAATGGAAAGATTTATTTATCCGCTGAATTTATAGATGGGAAATTCAATGGTAAAATGACTTATTACTATGAAAGCGGTATGAAAAAAAGCGAAGAAATATATGTCAATGATTTTCGCAATGGGTATGCTGTTTATTGGTATGAAAACGGGCAGAAGGAAAGTGAGGGAAATTACGTTGATTGCTTCAATGATGGCTTGTGGACATACTGGGATAAGAAGGGTAAAAAGATAAAAGAGAAAATATTTGATAAGGGGAAATTAATCAAAGAGACTAAATTTTAAGTCTTTACTTTCTCGATAAATTTTTTAATGGTATTGATCAGTTTCATTTCATTGATGGGTTTGGATATGTAATCATCAAACCCGGATTGTGAGATTCTGATTTTATCATCTTCAAAAACATAGGCCGTTTGAGCGATGATAGGAACATCATGGTTGATCAGCTTGATTTGTTTGGTAGCTTCATATCCGTCTTTCACAGGCATTTTAATATCCATTAAGATCAGATCGATATTTGAATGTTGTTTATAAAGTTCAATCGCTTCATGACCATTACGCGCTCTGATCAGATTAATATGTGTTTTAGAGAGAAATTCTTTTAAGAACAGATAATTGATTTCTTCATCTTCTGCGATCATCATTGTGATGTTATCCCAATTGTTTTCTTTTGGTTCTTTTTTTGCTTCCCCATTTAAATTTTTATTGGCGTATACCGGACGATAAGGAATGGTAAAATAAAAAACGGATCCTTTATCGGGTTGAGATTTCAGCCATATTTTGCCTCCATGCAACTCAATCAATGCTTTAGCAATCGATAAGCCAAGACCTGTACCACCAAATAGTTTCGGGGTCGTCAGATCGGCCTGGCTAAAACGTTCAAAAATGAGTTCTTGTTTATCCTGTGATATTCCGATGCCTGAATCCTCAACAAAAAATTCAAGAAATGAATCTTTTAATATATATCCGAATTTAATATATCCCTGACTGGTGAACTTGAGTGCATTGCTCAAAAGGTTGGTTAATATTTGACGTAGTCTCACCCCATCAGCATAAATATTGCTGGGCATATCTGGTAAGCCATGACTATAGGTTAGTTTAAGATTGTTCAATTCTGCTGTTGGACGGAACAGAGAATGAATTTCACCGATTAGGTCATTCAGCATGACCACTGACCCTTCATCAATCTTGATCTGATGGGCTTCAATTTTCGAAATATCAACAATATCATTGATGATGGTAAGCAGTTGATCGGTACTGTTCTTAATGATTTCAATATATTGCGACCGTTTATCTTCAGGAGTATCCGATTTGGTCAGCATTTTGGAGAATCCTAAAATAGCATTCATCGGTGTTCGGATCTCATGCGACATGTTGGCAAGAAAAGCAGTTTTCAATTTATCAGCTTCTTCGGCTTTTTCTTTAGCAAGTGTAAGCTGCATTTCTGCTTCTTTGCGTCGGGTAATATCATCAAACATCACAATGGTTCCGCTCTGTTTCCCTTCTGCCGTGTGCATGGATTTCAGCTTAACATGAAAAAAACGTTTCCCCTGACCAGTATCTATTTCTGTTTCAATAATATTTTCATCAAAATCCTTTTGAATAAATTCCTGTAATTTTTCATTAAGTTGTTTTAATGATTCGCGCGAATTTTCTTGATAGGAATCAGTAGTATTTGCTGAAATAAAAATTTCTGCAGCGGCAAAATTGTAATTTATGATTCTATTATTTTCGTCCAGAAAAACTATTGGTGTATACGAATTTTCAAAGATGGTATGATATACATTGTTGCTGCTGAATGTTGAAGTCTGTGGCTGGATGATATTTTTTTGTTTTTTCCCTCCTGAAAGTATCAGCCATTCATTACAAAATGAAATTTCAATAGTATCGAAACAACGTTCTGTGAATAATTTATAATGGTTATTATTGTGATCATCAATAATTGATGTTTCCACAAGGTCCATAAATGATTGGCGGTAATATTTCAATAATCCAAGTAAAACGGAAATTCTGTTTGTTCCGCTGATTTGTTTTGCTGCAAGCGTTTTTCCGAAAACAGATAAAGGATCATCCTCAGGTTCTGTATGAGGATTCAGTTCGGGCACAACTTTTCCGGATTGGGATGCCTTTGTGATCAACGCATTGGAAAGTTCATTGACAGAAATACTCCAGGCACCTTCCTGGGTATAAATGTATTCATCATAATTGAATTTCTTTGCATAATACAATACACATTGCATCAGCCAGTCTTCATTGTTTACGATGAGTTCAATAAATTCTTTCATGATCAGATTTTTCCGTACAAGAAAAAAATTGTTTTTGGGTTGGCACTCTACTACAAACGTACGTGAAATTTTTCAAACACCCAAATACAAATATAAAAAAGAAAGGAATTTAATTTAGAGAAATCTCAATAAAAGAAGTGAATAAAAAAGTTTTTATGAAATTTTGTACCTTGACCAACAAGTAAGAAATAATACTAAACATCCAGTTGTTCAAAGACTGAATTATTGCTGATGAATTCAGGAATCATTTTTTTCATTTTTTTTGCAATGTCAAAATCATTCTGACTTTTTAGTAATTCGATCAGTTCAAGCATTTCTTTAGTAAAATGTTCCAAATCGTAAACTTTCACTTTGGCAATCATGATCTGTGGATGATGTGTAGGAATGGTATTTTCATGGTCATTGAGAAGTTCTTCATATAATTTTTCACCGGGGCGTAATTGCGTAAAAACGATCTGAATATCTTTTCCCAATGTCAATCCTGAAAGTTTGATCATTTTTTTGGCAAGGTCCACAATTTTGACGGGGCTGCCCATATCAAAGATAAATATCTCGCCCCCGTTGCCCATTGTTCCTGCTTCAAGAACAAGCTGGCATGCTTCGGGAATGGTCATAAAAAAGCGTGTTACATCGGGATGAGTGATCGTAAGCGGTTCACCGTGTGCAATCTGTTTCTTAAATAATTCAACCACTGAACCATTCGAGCCAAGCACATTTCCAAAGCGAGTTGTTACAAAACGAGTCACTTCTTTTTGATTCAGTGATTGTGTGTAAACTTCAGCGATTCTTTTGGAAGCCCCCATGATATTGGTCGGATTCACGGCTTTATCGGTGGAGATCATGACAAATTTTTTAACTCCATATTCAATGGATAGATCTGCTATGATTCTTGTCCCTTCAATATTGGTTGAAACAGCTTCTACCGCATTATTTTCCATCAACGGAACATGTTTGTATGCGGCTGAATGATAGATCACATCCGGTTTGTATTGTTTAAATATGTACTCCATCCTGTTCTTGTTCCTGATATCGGCAACAATGATCTTGAAATTACAGTTTCTGAAGTGTTCATTTAATTCAACTTCAAGATGAAACAAAGGTGTTTCCGCCTGATCGATCAGGATTAATTGAGCGGGTTTAAAAACGGCTATCTGTCTTGTCAGTTCACTGCCAATGGAACCCGCAGCGCCTGTGACCAGTACTGTTTTGCCAATGAGTTCTTTCTTGATCTTTTCTTCATCCAACTTAATGATCGCACGTTCAAGCAGGTCTTCAATATTGATTTCTTTGATCTGTTTGACGCTCAGTTCTCCGTTGATCCAACTGCTGACAGGCGGTACAGTCAAGACATGCACATTATGCGATAAACATGTTTCTATGATTTCTTTTTTCTTATCAGGATGAAGATGCTGAACAGATAAAATAACCTGATTGATATTTTTTTCCTCATTCAATAATTCATCTAACTTATCGGAACTGTAGATTTTAACCTGCTCAAGTGTTTTATTGATCTTTTTTGGATCATCATCCAGAAAGGCAGCTACTTTGTAACGAATACCCATATCTCGGTCGAGGGCTCTTTTGGTAAATAATCCGGACTCACCGGCACCAAAAATAACGACCTGTGTTTGTTCTTTAAATAAATAAAAGTTTTCAATATATATGATTTTTATTAATATTCTAAATGCGATCAGTACAAATGTAGTCGTTAAGAAATCGATGATGATGATAGAAAAAGGGATGAAATATCTACCGGAGATAAAATAAAATGTAATGATATTTGTACCAACAAAAAGCAAACTGCCGGCAAGGGTTGAAATAAAAATCTTAACAGTATCTCCTGTCCCGGTATGTCGGATGATACCTGCATATGTTCTTGTGATCAAAAAAATGATTGTACGGATCAAAAGGATAAACAGCAATACTTTGGGGAGTGCATGAAAGTCTTTATCCGGTGAATTCCCAAAATCAAAACGAAGCAGATAAGCCAGAATGACCGAAAACGTACAAACGGTCATATCAAGCAGAAGGATCAACCAGCGGGGTGCATGTTGCTTGGATAAAAACATTTTAATTTTATTTACTCCTCAAAGATAGGAATAATAAAAGTTTGTCAAAAAATAATTAGTCTATTATTATTAGAGTTTATATCGAATAAGATATTTCTTTATAATTAAGAAAATTGCCACGACTCAGCAGCCAAAAATAGAACGCTGATTATTATGATTTAATACCGAAACTCAATAAGTAAAAGTCCAATAAATTGTTCTTAACATATTGTAGATCGGCATTAACCATTCTAAATTATAAAATTGCCAATGGCATATTTTATAATAAGAATTGGTATAATATGATTATTCAGATTTGAAAAACGTTACATTTAAATTTTATTTTCTCTCTTAAATGGAATAACAAACCAACTTCTTTGTCATCAGAATAAATTTTTTCAGCAATACCTGAATGCTTTAATATTATCAGTGTTTATTATAAACAAAATCAAATTTATCCAGATTACATCCGCCGGGGGCAACATCAAAAAATACCTTCATGATATGTTTTCCTTCAGTTAATTTAAATGTTTTTGAGATGATTTTCCATACTTGAATACCTCCGGTAGTATTGATTACAACAGGTCCGGTTTTATCAATCCCGTCAAATTCAATATGTAATTTATTTCCATTTGAACCGGAAGCTGTATGAATATTCAATGAATAGGTACCTGAATGTTTAACGTTCACGGTATATTCAAGCCATTCACCTGTAGCAGTCCATCCGACATTGTAGCCACCTTTGATACATTTTTCAATGTCTACGCCGTTTTCAGTCCGATATTCTCCACCGCTGCATTGAGGGTCTGAATCAAAATATACTTCATCCGGGCAGCCGTTATCATAATCTTCCGCTTCAATGGTTCCCGGGATAATATTGGGTTTAAAGGGTGTCCGGATTTTTTCACATACATCCATCAGCGCCCATTTGTGGGATTTGTCTTTATCAAATTTTTTACTTTCAATGCGTGTGATCTTGGATGGAGGGCCTGTAAAATCAAGACCGTAATTCGTATATTTTTTATTCAGGATATAATAAAATCCGTCGTCAGCATTCACCAGTTTCCATTGTTGATTATCGGCAGATGAATAGTTAGCCAAATGAACGATCATAGATTTATCCGTATTTTCAGTGCATTCCAGCACAAGTTGTGAATCTTTTCGGTTTTGAATTTTGTAGAATCCTTTCCCTGTTTTAACAAATTTCCATTGCTGGGCATGATTTTTTTTATCAGAAGAAAAATTTACTGCCCCCTTGCTGTCTGTATTGTTTACCTTCAATCCCATGTTTTCTTTAGAAACGATGGTATAATATTTTTCTGTTTCATTCAGTTCAAAATAATTATCATAGGTAGGGATTTGTCCTTTATAAGATAATTTGATTACATAAGCCATTTCTTCTAAAGGTTTGACCGGCAGAGTAATATGGAGTCCTGTTGAATCCTGAAAAAATGCGAGAGGTATATTTTTGCTTCCTGCGGGTGCAAGCAATGAAACTTCTTTCAGGGATTGTAAATGAATTCGGGTGGTTGCCAGGGACTTGATCGTAAATTTCGTCTGATCACCCGGCCATGCCAGTAAAATGGCATAAAGGATTGTATTGTCTTTTGACCTTGTAAACCGGATATCATCGGGTTTACCTTCCTGAGGAGCAGTAAATACGCCATGTCCGGCGCCCATCTTCGTTGACCCCTCTCCATATTTCACCCATGCACGGGTGGAATAAATGGCTTCACCATACTTCTTTAACCATGCCCCCATTGCCAACAATATATCTTTCTGTCCCTGAGGAATACTGCCATCCGGACGGGGGGAAATATTCAGAATCATATTGCCATTTTTACTGACCCTGTCAATTAAGGCATGAAGAAGGGCGGTTTTGGAATAATAGCTGATTCCCTCGGTATAACACCAACTGGATGAACTGATGGCGTCATCTGTGAGCCAGTAATAATCAGTTAAGTCGGCAGGACCACCACGTTCAAAATCAAGCATGGAACATTTTTTATTGTACTCATCTTTATAGGTGGTCACGACTTCTTTGTTCCATTCATCGGCTTTGTTATAATAATACGATAAAAATTCCAGATGATATTTTTCATCTATTTTGGACAGATTAAAATCCTGATATATGATGTCCGGCTGATACTGATCAATGATCTCTTTGTGTTTATCAAGCCACAGTTGTTCATTTTTTTCTTTGCTTTGCTGACCATATAATATCTGCAGTTTAGGATCATTTGTTTTAGGAACGAATTCATAATATCCTGTAATATTGAAAGCATGATGCATTGAAAGAAATACGTTCATATTTTTTTTTCGTATGGCATCAGTTAAAAGTTTGACCAGATCCAGTTTAGGCCCCATATCCTTTGCATTCCATGGATTCACTTTACTTGCCCACATGGAGAACCCATCGTGATGTTCGGCAACCGGTCCGGCAAAACGTGCGCCAGCATCCGAGAAAAATTGTGCCCATTCATCCGGATCAAACTGTCCGCCTTCTGATTTCAGCTTTGGAGCAAACTGAATAGAATTTCCTTTGAGGTCTTTTGCTCCTGTTATAAAAAAATGATAAGGCCAGTCTTTAGGATTACCATAGGTTTCCGTATGATGTTTATTTTCATTGGAACCGGCATTGAACATATTTCGCGGATACCATTCATTGCCAAAAGCAGGTACACTGTATACGCCCCAATGAAAATAAATACCGAATTTTGCATCCTTGAACCATTCAGGCGCTGGATTCACCTGCTCCAATGACTTCCAGTTCGGTTGAAATCTATTTTGTTTGCAGGAATATAAAAAAAATAAAATCAGGATAAAAAAAAACAGATAATGAAGTCTGATTTTCATATTTGTGAATAATTTAATGTATGATTACTTTTTTGGAGATACTGGTGGCTTGCCCAATGACCTGCACACTGTACATTCCCTTTTCCAGTTGTTCAACATTTATGATTTGTTTGTCGGTTTCATTTGCTTTTAATGAAATTACCAGTTTGCCATTTATATCATAAATATTTATTCTTTCAGGGGTGAACTCTTTTTGATTAGAAGAGATGGTGATTGTTTTAGATGAAGGATCAGAAATTAACTGTACTGCATTTTGAGGGGAAGATAAATCATGGACAGATGCACCGTAATAGGTTAATTCAACAGATTCAAGATATACACTTGAATTTTCTGTATTGTTGGCTGGGTCAACACGAAACTGAATGATATTTCCTGTCCAGTCAGGATTCACGCTCATATCAATGGTGTAATCTTGGAAATCTGTATCATACGATGAAATTGGAAATTCTACATGAAACGTATTTCCATTATTCACATTTATATAATCCGGATTATCACCGGTAATAAAATAGATCTGGCTTCCTGTTGAAGGAGTAGGATTTTTCATTCTTACTTTAACCAAATTGTTTGAGGCGCTCATATTAATGACCGGTGAATATATATAGGCATCCCCACAGGTGAAATCGATTCGTATGGCGCCATTATCAATCTGAGCGTTCGTAACACATTTACTTGAATCCTTTGAAGGCCAACCGGTTGTTGTAAAACGGGACCATCCGTCAAACCCGTTCGTGAAAACCCATTTTTTCTGAGCTTTTGTGTTTGTCAATGTTGCAAATGTAATAACTGCAAGTAGTACAATTGAAATGTAATTTTTTTTCATGGTATTCATTTTTTAAGTTAATAATTATTTTTTAATATAGATAAATTTTTTTAATCCATCGTTGATTTATTATTTGGTTTAATGCTTATTTCTCTAAACCATACTACATCATTATCGCCATGATTTTGTAATCCAATATATCCTTCCCATGAACGAGGACCGCGGTCAGGTTCCCATGATTGAGTTTTAAGAGGCACAGGGTCACCGTCCTTAAAATCAGTAATGATGATCCCATTGATTTTTGTAATGGTGCGAAGACTGTCCATGATTATTTCCATTGTATTCCAATCATCTGCCACACTTGGTTTTGCTTTTGCTTTGGTGAATGAATAAAGCGTTCCGGTTACATGATAGTCATCATCATCGTCATGAATCTGCACTTCAAATCCTTTATTGACAGGCATCCACGGCTCTGTTGGTTTTTCAGGGATGCGAATGAACACCCCTGCATTCGATTGAAATTTTTCAGTTTTATACACAACTTTAATTATACAATTCGAGAATTTTTTTGGTGTGTACCAGAGCAATCCCATGCCACCGCTGGTTTTAAGTAATCCGTTTTCAACTATGAAATTCCCGGGACCAACATGTTCCCATCCGGTCAGGTCTTTGCCGTTAAATAATTGTATCCATTGGGCTTCAGCACCTATCAGCTGAAACAGAATTAATTGTATTAACAGGACTAATCGGTACATAAACAATATAAATAAATTGGTTTTAAAAATGCACCACGAATATAATATATTTTTTGTAATATTTGTTTTTGTACACAATAGGTTAATGGAGTACTAATGGACTCCCAATAACCCTTGGGCTAAATATTTTTTTTTCTTAAAAAAGGATACAGGATAATATGTAAATACGGATATTAATTTTAGCAAGAGGTGAAAATAAAAAAGCTGTTAAAGAACAGAAAGAGATTCATAAAGATAAAAAAGAATTAGCAAAAGATAAAAAGGATTTGACAAAGGATAAGAAAGATGTTAAACATGAAAAGAATGTTGCTCAACATAAAGATCATAAGAAACATCAGGAGCATAAACCGCAACCTAAAAAATAAAACAACATTTTAACCATTTGAAAAGGTTGGCATTGCCAACCTTTTTTGTTTTTATTAAAACGACCTTTGGTGCTGCATTACTTTCTGCGGTTAATTCTTTGACCCTCACCCCAACCCTCTCCTCCGCCAGCCGGCGGAGGAGAGGGAGTAAGGGAGAGGGTAAATTCCAAATATCATTTTTTAACCACCAATTAAGTTTTTTTAAATATATTTATTATATTTGATACTGTCTTTTAATGGATTTAGAAATGAGAATCCTTTTAGTCATCGTATTCATAGGGCTTGCACAGGGTGCATTGTGCCAGAAAGATACATTGGAAGAAAGGAAATTTAAACAGATAAAACAAATTATTGTACCAGATACCAAACAGAAATCTATCAAGCCCTGTTCAGATTATATTTCCTGCTTTAAATATTGTTTTGATAGTTTGATACAAAGTAAAACCAAACTAACAGACACGGTTGATTTTAAAAAACTTTCTATTAAACAAATAAAGGAATGTAATTTACATTTAAAAAAATATTTCAAAACAAAAAATGACAAAACTCCTTTTAATGGAATTGCAATTAAACATACTCCTGGTGGACATTTTAATGATATTATATCCTATTTTAGAATAAATGAAGGTGTTATAATTACAGGAAGAACTGTTATTTATTACAGGAGGGGACATATCAGACAAGATTATCAAATTATAACAGAGAGCCACATAAAACATGGTACATATACTCGTTACTATTATAATGGTTTTCCTAAGCTAAAAGTTAAATATCAATATGGACATGAGATTGATACAACTGAAGCCTATAATGAATCAGGATTGGTAACATATAAATATGATCACAACAACAATAAAATGATATTAAACCCTGTAGATACCATTTTTTTTAAAAATTATTTTTCATTAAATATCCTTTCATCCTATATTACCGAACTTCGAGTTTCATATGAAAGATTTGTTTTTAAAAGACAAAGTCTGAAAATAGAAGGTGCTTATCAATGGGCTACAACCGATGAAACTGAAAAAGGAATTTGGAGTTTAGTAAATCAAACGCGTGGAATGCTTATTATAGGAACTAATATTACAAATGCAAAATACATTTCACTTGCCTATAATTATTATTTCGATAGTAATCGTAACCGAAAAACACTTTTGTATGTTACTGCTGAACCATATTTTCTTTATAAATATTATGAAAACAAATATTATCGTGAAGATTTTGAATATTCAAGTGGGAATTTTTTTTACATAAAATATTTACAATCTGAACAAAAAAAAATTTGGGGGATTAAATTTCTGTTGGGATTAAAACACTTGTTTTTTAAAACATCAAATCGGACTAACCTTATATATGATATTTATACCGGGCTTGGAATAAGATATATTGATGATTTAATAACGCGATACAGTGAATATAACGATCTCTTTCATAAAGAGATTATATATCCTGAACCTCAAAAGGTATATAAATATATGTGGAAACCAACATTCAATCTCGGTATTAAAATCGGTATTGCGTGGAGGAGAAAATAAAAAATTGTTATTATTGAGCGCTTAATTCTTTGACCCTCACCCTGTCTCACTCTCTCTATTCATAGGGAGAGGGCTGGGGAGTGGGTAAATTAAAATTTACTAAATTTTATTTTCGTTTCAACTGATCAATCCCCAGTTATGAGCATGTTTTGCCAGCGTATCCAGGTGTTTTCTCAAAGATTTGTTTTCTTCTTTTTCAAGTTGCGGATCGTCTTCCAGTAGTTGGATCGCAAGTGTACGTGCATAGGTAAGCATTTTTTCATCGCGGACAATATCAGCCAGTTTAAGATCCGGTAGTCCGCTCTGCTGTGTTCCTTGCAGGTCGCCCGGTCCACGCAGTCGCATGTCCGCTTCGGCAATTTCAAACCCGTCATTTGTGCGCACCATGGTTTCTATTCGTTTGTAGGCATCTGCAGAAAGATTTTTATCTGTCATCAGGATACAATAGGACTGAGCAGCGCCTCTGCCCACCCTGCCTCTCAACTGATGCAACTGGGATAACCCGAATCGTTGTGCGCTTTCGATCACCATGACAGATGCATTCGGAACATCCACGCCCACTTCAATTACGGTGGTTGACACCATGATCTGCGTTTCCCCTTTGATGAAACGTTGCATTTCAAAATCCTTATCCGCAGGTTTCATCTGCCCATGCATGATGCTGACATTGTAATGCGGTAAAGGAAACTCTCTGACGATACTCTCATAGCCATCCATCAGGTATTTCAGATCAAGGGTTTCAGAATCATTGATCATCGGATAAACAACATAAATCTGATGTTTATGTTTGATCTGTTCTTTCATGAATCCGAACAGGCGCAGACGATGCGAATCATTGAGGTGATGGGTTTTGATTGATTTTCTTCCCGGTGGAAGTTCGTCAATTACCGACACATCAAGGTCTCCGTACAGCGTCATGGCAAGTGTGCGCGGAATAGGTGTGGCGGTCATAACCAGCACATGCGGCATAATGGAATTTTTTTCCCATAGCTTTGCACGTTGCTCCACACCGAAACGATGTTGTTCATCAATGATGACCAGCCCGAGATTATTGAATTTAACATGTTCTTCAATCAATGCATGCGTGCCGATCACGATTTGTAAATTTCCGCTGATCAGTTCTTCAGATAATACTTTCCGTTGTTTACTTTTAGTTGAACCCGTCAGGAGACTGACCGTAATATTTAATTTTTCAACCAGGCGGGAGATTGTTTGAAAATGTTGCTGGGCAAGGATTTCAGTAGGCGCCATCAGACATGTCTGAAATTTATTATCCAATGCGATCAGCATAGCCATCAAGGCGACCAGCGTTTTTCCGCTGCCCACATCACCCTGCAGCAGGCGGTTCATCTGCTTGCCCGACCCCATGTCGGCACGTATTTCTTTTATGACACGCTTTTGTGCATTGGTCAGTTCAAACGGCAGAATCTTATTATAAAAATCATTGACATAGTCACCTACAACAGAAAAACGGGTCCCTTGTATCTTTTCGGTACGGACCAATTTTAATTTCAATAGTTTTAACTGAATAAAAAAAAGTTCTTCAAACTTCAACCGAACTATTGCTTTATCAAGCAATGCTTGACTTTCAGGATGATGTATGTTGATCAATGCTTTTTCACGGTCAATCAGATGCAGGGCATTGATCAGTTGAAAGGTTAAATTTTCGGGTATGCTGCCAATTGCAGATGTTACAAGTGTTTTGGTCAGTTTACCGATCGCTTTATTATCAAGACCTTGGTTTTTCAACTTTTCGGTCGTGCTGTAGAGCGGCTGCAACGTGGCGTTGACAGGCAACGGCTCATGGCTGACAGGTTCAATTTCGGGATGCGGAATGCTGAGTTTGTTTTGAAAAATATTTGGTTTCCCGAAAACAATATATTCTTCGGTTGAATTGAATTTATTGATATACCATTTGATCCCTCTGAACCAAACCAGTTCAATGGAGCCGGTCTCATCCGATAACGTAGCAACCAGTCGCGCTGTTCTCTGTTTGCCTATCTGCTGCACATCTGAAATTCTTCCTTTGATCTGAATATAGGCGCTATCGCTTTGTATGTCTTTGATTTTATAAAAAACACTCCGGTCAATGTACCTGTAAGGATAGGTTTCCATCAGATCACTGAAGGTGGAAACAGCAAGTTCTTTTTTTAATGACTCACCCCGCTTGGGACCAACTCCTTTCAGGTATTCAATAGGGGTATCAAAAAAATTATACGTCATTTATGAATGGGATTCTTTGTACAAATTTACATTAAATGATTTGAAGATGAAATTTGTTTTTATATAAATCATGTATATTTTATTTTTATTTATTGAGTAATCAGGGCAAAAATATTAAAACGATTTATCATATGAGAAAAGACAAATCTTTTTATACTATTTATCAGTCAAATTATTTACTAATAAATTGAATATGTAATTTTATTATCTCTAATTTTGTGCACTTTTTAAAAAGAAGATGAAACCCATTTTAACTGTCGGTATTATTATAGTCAATCTGGCATTGATATTTTATACGATCGGATTCCTTAAACTGTCAAAGGAAAAAATTTTAAGCCGTATTGTTTTTACTTTTTTTTCCATTGGTGTGTTTTTTGATTTGACCTCGACCATCTGCATGGTTATTGGATCAAGTCAGGGAGCCATCACGTTGCATGGATTGATCGGTTATTCTTCTTTAACCGGTATGCTGATAGAAACAATACTTTGTTTGCGGTTTATTCAAACAAACGGAACTGATAAAATAATTTCTCCTCGATTTTTCAGAGGGACGATGTTCGTTTACATTTACTGGGTACTCGCTTATATTACCGGAGCTATATTAATCATGATCAGGCATTGAAAAGAACGATCTATATATTATTTCTTTTTATCCAGTTTTTTTTTCTTGGAAAGAGCGCTTGGTCTCAATCCATTGAATTTACCGGGTTTCTTCTGGATTCAGCCACGAAACAACCCATTGCTTCAGGGAATATTATCCTGAAAGAATCCAACAAACATGCAGTTTCTGATGTAAATGGTCATTTTCTTTTTAAAATTGTAAAACCAGGCATCTATACTGTATTTTTTAGCGCCATGGGATACTCCACGAAACAGCAGAAATTATCCATTCAACAATCTATACATGAATTAAAAATATATCTGAATGAATCGGTTACTGATTTTAATGAGGTTGTTATTACTGCTTCACGAACGGATCAATTGTTAAAAGATGTTCCTGTATTAACCCAGATCGTGAATACGCAACAAATACAAAATACAGGGACAACGAATATTGCAGATGCTATCAACAGCACCATGCCCGGTGTTGAGTTTTACAACGAAGGGCGCGGACTCACATTCAGGGTGCAGGGATTATCGGCAAAATATACCTTGTTCCTGCTTGACGGGGAACGCTTTGCAGGTGAGAACCGCGACAATATTGATTATTCACGATTGAACACATCTAATATTGATAAGGTTGAAATTGTTAAAGGTGCATCCTCATCGCTTTACGGTTCAAGCGCCATCGGCGGTGTGGTCAACATTATAACCCATACACCTGTCAAACCGTTTGAATCAAATATATATGGACGATATTCCAAATACAATGAACTGGAGACAGGCGCCAATGTCGGCTTTAAAAAAAATAATTTCACCAGCTTTACTGATTTTGTGCGTAAACAATCATCCGGATACGACCTGACACCGGCAACACCTGATTTATATACCGTTGAACCTTATGAAATATATTCTGTTTTTCAAAAATTCAATTATGATATTACACCGAAAATTTCATTAAATCTGCATGGGTCCTACTTTTCACGCGAACGGTTTGATGTGGCTGTTATTAATAAACATCCTCTTTATGTTGATTTCAGCGGTGGACTGGGCAGCAAATTCAAGATCAATGAACGGTTCAGTCTGACAGGTAGTTTCTACGGAGATGATTACAAATCGTATGATATTCTGGAACGACTGAATAATGAAAAAAGAAAGAATTATGACAACACTCAAATGACCGGTCGTTTGATTGGTGAGTATCATTTGAAACCACATAAACTTTTTAAAGAACAAAATATCATTGGCGGCATTGAATATTTTTCAGATAAAATGTATGCTGAACGTATTCAGGATTCTTCCAAGCAGAATCATAATTATGTTTTTTTTATGCAAGATGAAATGAAGATGAATAAACGATGGAGCAGCGTGATCGGCTTCCGCACCGATATACATTCCGAATTCGGACCTTCTTTTTCACCCAAAGCTTCGTTGATGTATACAGTTGGTAAATTTGTTTTCAGGGGAACCTATGGTTACGGATTCCGTGTACCAAGTATCAAAGAACGTTATTATGATTTTGATCTCGGATTCATTGCGTTCCAGGGGAATAAAGACCTGAAGCCGGAAAGATCGCAATACGCTTCGCTTTCAACTGAGATTCAAACAAACCGGGTGGACTACAGTATAAATATTTACAATACACATCTGAAAGATATGATCCTGGAAATGCCGATTGCCGGGACTGATCATACCTTCTCTTATGTTAATTTCAGTAAAGTGAATATCTTTGGAATTGATAATATGATAAGACATAAAATCATCCGGAAATTAATTCTGACCATCGGTTATAGTTTTACGTATGCACTTGATATGAATACACATAAGGAATTGATAGGTATCAGCAAACATACCGGAATTGGAGGAATTGAATACAGTAAACGATTTAAAAAATATCAGTTCCGGCTTGCCTTTAATGGGAAATACTATAGCCAAAAAACGTATCAGGATTATGCTGACAATTCATTGGTATTTGTGAATGTAACTTATCCTGACTACTCTATCTGGAAACTGGTCACCATCCATGAATTTTTAAATGGCGCTGCCAGAGTAACGGTTGGGATCGACAACCTTTTTAACTACCACAAAACATCTGACCTCATTAATATTGATCCGGGGCGAAGAGTATTCTGTCAATTGAACCTATCTTTAGATAAAGCATATACCTATTTTAAAAAATAAAAACAGTACCACTTAAAACATATATTATGAAAATTAAAAATGCAATGATTATTGCCACCCTTTTACTAACGTTGGCAGGATGCAAAAAAGACAAAAAAGATGACACCACTTCAAATGCAAAACTTGTTCAGATTGATGTTCACAATGATCTGTTCAACTGGAAATACTATTCTTTTGAAACAGCAAAGGAAATAGCAGTAACAAATTTTCAGGACACTCTCAGCTGGGATCTTGGAATACGTTTTGAAAGTTTCAGAACCAATGGGGGGAAAAGTGGAATCGGTCAGGGAGCGATTCTTGATCTGGGTGAAATCAATTTTGATACTGTAACTGTGAATGCCTACAAAAACAAATCGTTTATTCCCGATGATTCAATCTCGATTATTTTAACTATGGCTCCTACCTGGGGAAGAACTCCCGGTTGTGCTTTACTGGACGATATGTTACAATCACCTGCAGGCCCGCCTCCATTTACATTTAAACCCAATAATCATGTGTATATTCTCCGTACGGCTCATGGGCGTCATCTGAAAATAATCGGGACATCTTTCTTTAATGACCTAGGGAATTATGGTTATTTGAATCTGAAATATTTATTTTTCGATTAACTAAAACAAAAAAATAAATGTAAATGGGAGCCAAAGTTTTTTTAAATATTACGACATAACATGCTATGTCAAAGGGAGATAAAATCTGTACCAGTTTATGCTATTTTAATCTTTCCTTCTCTAACTTGCTTAAGAAATTCCCGTTGTTGTTCAAATGTCATATTAATCATTCTTTCAGCTAATTTTTCTTTAATTGAACGGAAAAAATTAACGGTATCAAATTCTTTTTTAGTACTAGGTTTCATAATTCACAAATTCTTTAGGTGATCGGATTTCAATCATTGGGTAACCTAATCGTAAATTGATAGAATTAAATAACTTAATTTTATCATAATTTACAATGTGTTTAAAATTCCAACTTACAAGAACATCAAGTCTATTGACAGTTGCAATGGCAATGTGGTAGGCATCATCAAGACTTGCCTTCCCTAATACATTTTCATTAATATATGTTTTGGCAAGTTCTATTGTTTCATCATCCAATTCAAGATATCTGTAACAATCTACAGGTATTTCAGATTTCAAATCTTTAACAAAATCGGGTGCCAGACTTAATTCAGCTTCGCTAACTTCTGAAAAATAAACCAAGAATTCCTTTTTTTGAATTCTATCAAAAAATAATTTAGTAACATCTTCAAATTCTTCATCAAAGTACCCACCAACAACTGATGTATCTATATAAACTCTTAACTTCATTGTGACATTTTTACAAATATACAAAATAATTACAAATAATTATTTGTGTTTGTTTGTCTACATACAATGATATTATTTTTAGAAAGATATAAACATAAAATGAAAGAATACTTAAGCGGTTTAACTATCGTAGATGCTTATTCGAATTATATGAAGATCGAACGAGTGGACCGCTTTCCACTTTTTTAAATCCTTTGGTTTCTGCAATTCTTTTGTACTCTTCAAATACGGGAGGTTCAATATATTCCAGAACAGGAAGATTGATTCTGGATGGTTGTAGATATTGTCCAAGGGTTAACACCTCACACCCTGCCTGAATCAGGTCATCCATTGCTTCAAGAATGTCTTCACGCGTTTCACCTAACCCAAGCATGATACCTGATTTTGAACGAATACCTGCCTGTGAAATATGTTTTATTACATTTAAACTTAGTTCATATTTAGCGTAATTCCTGATTGCAGGAGTTAACCGTTTCACAGTTTCAAGATTATGTGAAATGATTTCAGGTGCAACATCAATAATACGTTGCAGATTTTTTTCGTTTCCGTTAAAATCCGGGATTAACGTTTCAATGGTTATCAAGGGATTCTTTTTTCTGATTGCTTTCACTGTTTCAGTCCAGATGATTGAACCACCGTCATCCAGGTCATCACGGGTAACCGAAGTAATAACACAATGTTTCAATTTCAAACGATGAACGGCCTCTGCTACACTTTCAGGTTCACTGCAATCTTCAGGTAGAGGAACGCCTTTTTTTACATTACAAAATTTGCATGAACGTGTACAGGTATCGCCTAGGATCATGAATGTAGCTGTTTGTGCTTGCCAGCATTCTCCGCGGTTCGGACAATTACCGCTCTCACAGATAGTGTTTAAATTAAATTTTGTGAGATATGATTTGATGTAAGAATAATCATCCACAGAAGGCAACTTGATCCGCAACCAGTCGGGCTTTCGTTTTAAAGATGAAGGATTCAATGAAATTAATTATATAGATTAATTATATCGTCCACCAAAATTCAAGCTGAGATATAATGATAAAAAAATATTTTTACTCTTTTCAAATGCCATGATGGGTATTGGTTTCAGGAATGCATCCACAACAGCGCCAACTTCAATTGCTTTAACCGTCCGGTCGTTTGGACCATATTCAAAGTTCAATCCTAATTTACCATATAAACCGGGATGAAATTTTGTTTTTTCAATGCCCGTTAAAAAAGGTGCCCTCCCGTAAATATTATCCATATCGTGTTTGGAAGGATCGTATCTTTCTTCTGTCAGTGTGTACCCTTCGTAAGGATATTTTGAGACATTTAAAATATATAAATATACCGGTTTGGTAATGCCAATGGATGCGCCGGCAAAACCGCAGAGGCGTAATTCAACACCACCCCAGAAAGGTTTGTGATTTAATATTCGTTGAATGCCTTTCCCTGCGTGTAATAAATACAAATAATTCAATTTACCGTACACATAACTTTTTGAATTGTCATAATTGGGATTGTATTTCTTTTCTTTGGAACTTTTCAATCCAACCACTTCAAATTCCCAAACTCTTTTCCGCATCCCTGTTTTATGTTTTCCGTTTCTGAAATTGATACCCCAGCTTGATGTATTAACGACAATACCGCCATACGTTTCTTTTAATTTTAAAACGTGACTATCGGTATAATTATCTTCTTGGGAAAATAAAACGAAACAAAAATTGAAAACTAAAAATATGGACAGGAATATTTTTTTCATCCTTTCCTTTTATTTTGCAGGGTAAAGAAAACGTATAAAAGAACTATCAGAAAAAATTTGATATAGAACTATTTTTGATAATCTTTTGAATAAAATTGCTTGTGAAAATTTGATGTTTATAGGCAGGACAAGTCTCATACTGTTTGCAAGATGAGAATAATCCTGTCATAAAGATTACAATTAGAAAAAGAATTACTTTTTTCATATAAAAACGTTTTATTTATTATTCAAGAACATGATTATTCATGCCCAATGATTAGAACACAAAGATATAATAATTTCTTTTTCCTTTGTGTATTTGAATAAATTATTAATGTTATAAGGAAGATAAGAAACCAAACAATATGCTATAGAAATTTAGATATATAAGAAAATAGAAGGGTATTTGAAAAATTATTTTTCTTTGAAAAACAAATAACACTTCTCAATCATTGAAGCGAGATCTTTTAACTTTTTAGTATCGTCTGTCAAAATATTGAACATGCTGCTTACAGCAGTTGACCGGTTTATATATTTTTGATAGGATACCTCTTGTTTTGAACGAAAAATAGTATCAAGTTGATAAGCCACAACAAATGCCTGCTGATTTAAGATCTGATTATTTCTTACTGAATCAAAAAAAGAGAGTTCTTTAATTTTTATTTCACCGCTCTCATTAAAACCGGTTGAAATCTGTTTCAGATTAAAAAGCGCATTCCAAAGTATTTTACATGTGTCAATATTTTGATACCAGTTATTCATAATGGATATATTTAAATACAAAAATATATCATAAAAACAACTGAAAAGCAAGTAAAAATACCTTATATATATTACGTAATAATACGCAATATATTAAAAAATATAAATATATTTTGAATGCGTTATAGAATCAAGCAACCCTTAAGAATAGGAAATTTATTTTTCTAAATAATCTTTCAAGTAGTCTTCGCTTACTTTCCAGAGTTGCTCGGCAATATCCATGTTGCATGCTTCATCAATGGGTTTGCGTATTTTCTTTTTGGCAAAATACTCTCCGGTGATATTTTGTACTTCATCTGAAGTGGCAAGATAAATGGATGTTTCAGCTCCTTTTTCAGGGCTGATCAATACCAGTTGGGTCATCATTCTCAACAACCAGCTCATTTCCTGAAACAGCTCTGTTCTTACTCCGCCGGGATGAACACAGTTGGCTGTTATATTAAATTCCTTTAAATCTTTTGCCAGCTTTTTCGTGAACAGAATATTTGCCAGTTTGGATTGACCGTATGATTTCATCAAACTGAATTTTTTTCTTCCTTCCAGATCATCAAAATCAATAGTTCCCATTTTATGTGCAATGGATGACAGATTGATGATACGAGCCGGAGCGCTTTGTTTCATGACATCGAGCAGAAGGTTGGTCAACAGAAATGGCGCCAGATGATTGATGGCAAACGTTCTTTCAATTCCATCCGAAGTGGTTCCGAAATGTTTAGCCCAAATACCGGCATTGTTGATCAGGATATGCAATCGATTATATTTCTGTTTAAATGCCAGTGTAAAATCATGCACGGATTTTAGTACAGATAGATCACACGGAAAAAGTTCGATCCGGTCATTTTTTGTTTGAGCAATGATCTCCTGTTTTACATTTTCACCTTTCACCATGTTGCGGACAGGGAGTACCAAGGTGACTCCTGATGCAGCAAGCGCAGTGGCTGTCACTTTACCTATACCGGACGTAGAGCCGGTTATGATGCAAACTTTATTTTGTAAATCCATAGTCAATAAAAATTTTATTATTTAAAAATGAAAACTGTGTTGTTAAATAAGTTGTAACCGGAATGAATCCAATTTTACGAAAATAAATAATAAGATGGTAAATCCCCATAGGGATGAACCACCATAGCTGAAGAATGGCAAAGGAATGCCAATAACCGGTACCAGCCCGATGGTCATTCCGATGTTCACAGCCAAATGGATGAAAAGGATAGATGCCACACCATACCCGTATATTCTGCTGAATACTGACCGCTGCCGTTCGGCAACATAAACGATCCGGAGCAATAGCCCGAGAAAAAGAATGATCACCAGTGTACTGCCAATAAATCCCCATTCCTCCCCAATGGTACAAAAAATAAAGTCCGTGCTTTGTTCGGGGACAAAATCATATTTAGTTTGTGTTCCCTGCAAATAACCTTTACCGGTAAAACCACCTGAACCAATAGCTATCTTGGATTGATTCACATTATACCCAACCCCTTTTAGATCCACCTCTTTTCCGTACAGCACATTGATCCTTTGACGTTGGTGCGGAGCAAGCAGATGATTAAAGCCAAAGTCAACACTTAATATAAAAGCAGTGGATAAAACGAACAGCCCGATCAGGGTTGTAATTTCTTTTCTTCTTTTACGGATGAAAATGAATAAAAGAGCAGTAATAACAGCAAGTACAGCAATAATAATGAATTTATTTGCTAATAGAGTAAAAGAAAAAAGGATAAGCACAATGATAAACAGAATGAAAATATTTCCGGGTAAACCACCTTCACGGTAAAGGACAAAAATGAATGAACAATATACCAATGCTGAACCCGCATCCGGTTGAAGCATGATCAGAAACATAGGTATAATAAGGATGAGTGCAACCATAAATTTAGATGCATTTGCCTGCAAATTTATATTCCGTGTATTTAAATATTTTGCTATGGCAAGGTTCAGCCCGAATTTAACAAACTCCGATGGTTGCAAGGCAAAACTACCGATTTGATACCAGGAGCGAGCACCTTTGATATCCTTACCTGCAATCAATACACCGGCAAGCAACAACAACAGCAATATATAAATCACATACCCGAATGCATTATAAAATTTAACATCAATAAGCAGGATGATGAGTATGATCACCACACTGGTACCAATCCAGATCATCTGCTTTCCGTAGTTCTGATCAATATCAAAGATGCCCGGGTGTGCTTCATTGTAGGATGCAGCAAAGATGTTCAGCCAACCCATGATCACCAGCACAAAATAAAGAATGACCATGATCCAGTCAATATTCATAAAAATATTTTTTCGTTCTGCCGGCGACATCCTTAATTGGTTTTTGGTTTGGTTCCTATCAGATTTCCTTCCAAAATCTTTGTTTCAAGTTCCTTCCGCTTCACTTTTCCTTTTAGATATTTTTCAATCATCAGACTGGCGATAGGCGCTGCCCATGTATTACCGAAGCCGGCATTTTCCACCAACACCGAAATAGCTATTTTGGGATCATCTTTGGGTGCAAAGGCAACAAATACCGAATGGCACTTCCCATGCGGATTCTGGGCTGTACCTGTTTTAGCGCATATTTTTATACTGTCCAGCCGTGCTGAAGTTCCGGTTCCATTTTCCACCACCTGATACATTCCCTCGGTCACATAGTCAAAATATCTGCGGTCAATGGCAGGTGAATATTTAACAATCTTGATTTTGTTGTTCGGACTATTTTTATGTCCAATGGCTTTCACCAGGTGAGGGGTATAATAATATCCTTTGTTGGCGATCATTGCCACAAAGTTAGCCATTTGCAGTGGAGTGGCAAGCACCTCCCCCTGACCGATCGCAAGGGAAATAATGTTGATGGCATTCCATCTGTTTTTACCGTGGTACTTATCATAAAACGTGGAGGAAGGAATATTGCCGCGGGTTTCATAAGGCAGGTCGCTGTTGAATTTTGAGCCGAAGCCAAAACTTAAAATATAATCCCGCCATACGTTATACGCTTCATTGGTATTTTTAAATGACGATTTATTGAGTATGGACATGAATACACGGCAATAATAATTGTTGCATGAATTCTGGATGGATCCCAAGAGATCAAGGGTAGGAATATGTTCGTGACATTCAACCGTCAGTCCGCCGAAATGAAAACCCCTCTGACAAGTATAGGTGGTATTCGGAAAGACCACTCCCATTTGTTGACCGATGAGTGCATTGGCCAGCTTAAAGGTGGAGCCGGGCGGATACATTGCCATCAATGCCCTGTTGAATAATGGTTTTAATGAATCTTGCAACAGTTCCATATAATTGTCGGCACGATAACGACCCACCAACAGGTTAGGGTCATAGGAAGGAGCCGACACAATCGCAAGGATCTCACCGGTAGCTGGTTCAATGGCAACGATACTCCCTTTTTTATTCTGCATCAGTTGTTCGCCATACTCCTGCAAATCCCTGTCAATAGAGGTGTACAGATTTTTTCCGAGCACGGCAGTGGTATCATATTTTCCGTTAGCAAAACTTCCTTTTTCACGGTTCAGCACATCTACCATCATGATCTTCATTCCTTTTTTACCACGCAGTTCATTTTCGTATGCTTTCTCAAGCCCGCTGATACCAATATAATCGCCGAGTAAATAATATTTATTTTTATCAATCATGGATTGATCCACTTCACCCACATAACCCAGCGAATGGGCTGCCAGCGGGATCGGGTACTTACGCAGTGTACGCGACTGAACATAAAAACCGGGAAACTTATACAAGTTCTCCTGAAGATAACCATAGGATTCTTTTGAAATCTGCTTTTCAAAAATGGACGACTTGTAACGGGAGACAGCAATGGCTTTTTTCATGTTTTTGATAAACGTTTCTTTATCAATTTTTATAAGGGAACAAAACTGGTTGGTGTCAATTTGTTTAATCTGTTTAGGGATAACCATCAGGTCGTAGGTGGCTTCATTGAATACTAGCAGCTTGTCTTTACGGTCATAAATCAAACCTCTTCCCGGGTATATGGTGAGGATACGGCGTGAATTGTTTTGTGCCGATATCTTGTAGCTGTCGTCAAGGATCTGAATGTAAAATAAACGCAAAATAAAAATGATCCCGATAGAAATAAAGATCAGATTAACAATATATCGCCTTTCGGAATATGATTTTTTCATGTATTATTTCGCAGAAATTTTTTTGCGATACAAAGTAAAAGAATAAAAGGGTGAGATGCTTAAAATATTTATGAAGAATCATAATTACTTTTTAACTGATTCGCTGAAATCAGATTTGAATTTTGATATAAATTCTTTCAACTTGAAACTTTTTTCAAACTTAAGGCACTATGTTAAAAACAACAGTTGTTTTTGGGTATTAATATCAAAATATGAACCAAGAGATGTACACTCTATTTCATATTGGTTTAAAAATTATTAAAAATAAAATTTCAATTAATTAAAAAATTTAAGATTATGAAAACATTAGTTTTAATTTCATTAGTTGTTGTATTCAATGTTACCATTTCAGCAACAAATTTCATTGTAAATTCAATGGGCAATACAAATACCGGAACAGATTCAACCGGAACTTTATTGTATTGTATATCTCAAGCAAATCTAACAAATGGACCTCATACGATTCGTTTTAGTATTGCCGGCACTATAATTATCAATTCCGATTCTCTTGCACTTCCTTCTTTAACAAAGGAAATAACAATTGATGCTACTACTGTATCAGGATATAACGGTATTCCATTAGTCAAATTAGATGGTAGAGGATATGACGAAACATGTTTGGTAATATTATCAAACCATTGCAAAATCTATGGATTAGATATTATTAATTTTCATACTGGTATTGGAATTGGGAAAGCTAATTTTTTTGAAATAGGTGCAACAGGAAAAGGAAATGTGTTAAGAAACTGTCATTACTGCGGAATTGAAATTTACTCATCCAGTTTTGGAAAAATTGTTGAAAATAAGATTGGTACTGATCCGACAGGGACGAGCTGTGCAGCTAATGAATATGTTGGAATAGAAATGATCTCTTTCTCAAATCACAATTATATTTTGAATAATATTATTTCATGTAATAATTATACGGGTTTGGAATTAATAGATAGTAGTAACTTTAATATAGTAAAGGGAAATTTCATTGGTCAGCTCACAGAAGGTTGTGTGGGTAATGGATACAATGGGGTTTCCATTATTGATTCAAGAGATAATATTATTGGTGGAACAAAATCAAGTGAAGGAAATATTATTGTCGGCAATGAACATGTTGGTGTTGAAATAATCGGGAGTGGTGGAATCAGTGCAATTAACAATTTAATCAGTGGAAATATTTTTAGTTGTAATAAAACTGGAGCAATAGGTTGTTATGAGGGGGCAAACACAGACATATTTCCTCCCATAATTATTGCTGCAACGAAATCAAGCATTACAGGAACCTCTGTTCCTAATGCTATTATTGAGGTTTATAAAGATCAATTTACAAATTATAATCTTAATTCAAACACGGAACTTTGTTATAGTTTTATTCATGATACAACAGAAATACCGGGACAAGGGACAGATTATCTGGGAGCTGTTACTGCAGATGATGCAGGCAACTGGACTATAAATGGGTCATTTAACGGATATATTACGACAACACAGCGAGATGTTAGTAATAATACGTCTCCTTTTGCGAATGCTGTTTTTACAGGCATTCCAGGCGTTTTAGAATTTAGTTGCATCAAATCAGATTTATTAAATGCTGATGAAAGAATTAATAAAACCGAACTAAATATATATCCAAATCCGACATATGATTATATTAATATCAAATCTTCTTCTCAAGGAGAATTAATATTATTTAATGTACTTGGTGAAAAAAAAGGTAACTGGAAAATTTCTTCAGGGGAAAATAAAATTCATGTTGTAGGTTTAGAGAAAGGAATTTATTTTATGAATTTTCTTTTGGATAATAAAACTTTAATTCAAAAAATCATTATACAATAATTTAATAAGTTTGTATTTTATACCATTTATTGTATAATGATTTTTAATTAAATATTGAATGGTATAAAATTAGAATTGAATGATAGAATCTATTATTTAATGGTTCTTATTTAAAATTTAAGTATCTGTTGAATTTAAATACAAACAAACAGGAAGGATTCATGGAACTGTACACTCCATGTCACAGTGGATTTATAGGTTATTGTCGTGGACTGACCGGTAATCGTGACGATGCTCAAGATTTAGCAAGTGAAACTGTTTTAATCGTCTATGAAAATTTAGAAAAGCTTCGGAAGGTTGAATCGTTTAAAGCATATTTGTTTGGTGTAGCAAGAAGGTTGCAGTTACATTATTTTCGCAGAAGTAAATTTATAGGAAAGTTCAACGAAAAGGATGCTGAAAAGTTGACAAACCATGAACACTCTCCGGAAATAAGTTATGATGTGGAAATATTATACAGGATGCTGAACCAGTTACCTTCCAAGCAGCGAGAAGCAATAGTATTATTTGAAATTTCAGGGTTTTCTCTTGAAGAGATACGCCAGTTACAGGGTGGTACTCTTTCGGGGGTCAAGTCAAGAATTAAAAGAGCACGTGAACAACTTCGACTTCTGTTGGACCCAAATGAATATGAAGTTCAAATAAATAATGCTCAATCAGTGCCCGCAAAAAATAATCTTTTAACTCTCATATAATCCATGATAAATAAATGAAACCCAACAAAAAAATTTCGGAATTATTTGAGCAAGCCAGAAACGAAGAATCTGACATTTCTTTAAATGATATTCGTTTACTGGTTGAATCGGGGGCTAAATCTACTCTTGCCTCAAAACCAATATTTCATCCATGGTCTATTATCAAAATGGTTAACTTTTTAAAAATATTTTTTGTGCTTTCAACATTGGGTCTTATTTCTGTTTTAGTAATTTACTTAGATTCTGAACGAATCAGAAAAAATGCTTTACAGGATCAGAAAAAAATAAATATAATATCAGGTAAGAAAACCAATTCCTCTGTTTCTGTTTCATTATTTAAAAATGAGAAAAAACAAAAAATTTCAAATTCCAATAACAGAAAACAGAAAATTATGGAATCGGAACAACATAATAAAAATATAGTAAAAATAAATTCTTATGGAAAAACTTTCACCAAGGTTAATAAACTTAAGCATCAAAAGGATGAAGTCAAAAATCAGGGATATTCTAAAAACAATCTAACATCAGAAAAGTATAAACAGGAGGAACCCATTGAATCACTTGTGAACAAAATAAAATCGATAGATGAAGCGCAATCAGATGTTCAAAAAATGAACCAGCAATTAAAATTTCACCCTACATTATATTCTGAGAATTTAAATATGATTAATAATTTTAAACCTACTTTCGATCTTTTGGAATTTTTGCATCCTAGATTTTCAAGAATAAATTCATTTGATACATTATTCATGGGTAAAATAATTTTATCCTCTCCCTACAAAACGGATTCGATTGATTCAGCTAAAATTAAAAAACAAAGTTTCAGGATAGGGGTATTATTTAATTATCAATCTTTATTTCATTTTCAATCCCCTGTTCAATTAATATCAAATATTGGCGGAGGTGTTTATTATTCATATCCTTTTTATAAATCATTTAGTTTGAAAACAGGAATTGAATTAATATCCTACAACCATACCATTGATACAACAAAAAAAGATATTAATTCTTCAAATGGTAAGCATTTTAATTTTTACAGTAAAGAAGAAGTTCTCCGAATTCCATTGACAGTTGATAAAACTTTTTATAATTGTTTTGCGATAGAAGGGGGTATGATTGGGGTATTGCACTTATGGCAGAATAATTGGTGTGGAAAAACATTTATTAATAATAGAAGTTCTAAAACGATTCTGCCAAATCATTATCATCGTTATAACTTAGGTTTTATATTAGCGATTAAATTTGACCCTGACAAAAAACATAAATGGGAACTAGGCGTTAATGCTTCTTTACTGTTTTTACCATACGGTTCTTTGGATAAGAATGAATTATTTAATATGAATCAGAATGGTTCTGGTTTTGTGCCTTACTCATTAGAATTAAAAGTGGCCTATAAATTGAATTAATATTTTAGTGAAATGGAATAAAAATGTGACATTGACCTTGCATTTACTATAATGAACAATGCAATCTTTTCGTATAAAAACCATTCGTAATTAAATCAGCCCCTACAAGAAGACCTCGCTTGCTCGGATTTGTAATCCGAGTGCCTGTTTTTAAAAAAAGCATATTTATTTAATATTCATGTTAAAAAAACACCATGGATAGTTAGCTGTTATAATTGATTGCAAATACCAGGGTTGGTGCGCGAGTTCCTCTCGCGTACATTTATTTAATATTCACTCGCGACAAGAAGTCGCGCGCGAACCAAGACTTCCCCAATACTGTTGGGGATTAACTTCGTTTACTCGGATTGCAAAACGAGCAGGAGAATGGTCACGCGTCAAAGACGCGCATCAGCAAATAGTTACCAACCATACCAAAAAAAGATAATCCTCAAAAAAAATATCTACAAAAGTTCCCAAAATGAGAATTATGTATTATCTTTGTAAAAAATAATATGTGTGGAGAGAATATTTGCAAAAAGTACTCTAAGAGATTACTGGAAAAAGCATCCAGATTGTGAGCAATATTTGAAGACATGGTATGATACAGCAATGAGTTCGGACTGGAAAAATCCAGGTGAAATTAAAAAGACTTATGCAAATGCCAGTATATTAAAGGATAGTAGAATTGTATTTAATATTAAAGGAAACTCTTATCGACTTGTTGCAAAATTTAATTTTGAAAAACAATGGATATTTATACGCTTTGTAGGAACTCATCAGGAGTATGATAAGATAGATGCTAATAAAATATAAAATATAAACGATGAATATAAAACCAATAAAAACGGAAATTGATTACAAAAAGGCATTAAAAAGATTTGACGTCATATTTGATGCTAAACGAGGTACACCAGAAAGTGACGAAGCTGATGTGTTAGGACTTCTTATTGATGAATATGAAAAAAAACATTATCCAATTGAAGCACCTGATCCTATCGAAGCTATTAAAATTCGTATGGAAGAATTGCATCTGAAACAACTCGATTTAGTAAATGAAATTGGAGGTAAAAGTCGAGTTTCGGAAATATTAAATCGTAAACGTAAATTAACGATTGGAATGATACGTAACCTTACTTTAAAATTAAATCTCTCTCCTGAACTTTTGATCAAGGATTATCACTTGACAAGATAATTTTTTTAAAGGAATGATGCATGTTGGTTACATTGCAAGCAACACCATTCTTTTAATATTTTAATGCTAAACCAAAATATTAAACTTGCAATCTTTTTAAATATTAAGTATAAACCTTTCGACATTTGTCATTCGTCATTTGTCATTAAATCAGTACTTACAAGTAGATTATCCGATAAAATATAAAACCTTTCTTCTGTTCCAATTGTGATTAGCAAACAATTTCATTATTTTTGCTTCCTGTAATTTAACACGAACATTCATGAAAATTTCATATAATTGGCTGAAACAATATATCAATATTTCGCTGGAACCGGCTATTGTTGCTGAATTACTTACCGATTGCGGACTGGAAGTAGAAGAGATTGAAGAATTTCAATTTGTTCAAGGCGGATTGAAAGGTGTTGTGATCGGTGAAGTGAAAACAAAAGTCAAACATCCGGATGCGGATAAACTGAGTGTTACCACTGTGGATGTAGGCGCTGAAAAGCTGTTGAATATTGTGTGCGGTGCGCCGAACGTGGAGCAAGGGCAGAAGGTAGCTGTAGCTACGTTAGGAACGATCATTTATTCCGAAAAAGGAAATTTTGAAATAAAACGATCCAAGATACGCGGCATTGAGTCAGAAGGGATGATATGTGCCGAGGATGAATTAAATTTAGGTCATTCACACGAAGGGATCATGGTGCTTGATCCGTCCGTACCGGTTGGTACGCTTGCAAAAGATTATTTTCATGTGGAAGAGGATGTGGTTTTTACTATAGGATTGACGCCCAACCGTTCGGATGCCATGTCGCATCTCGGTGTTGCACGCGACCTGCATGCAGCCATCAAACAAAGTAAATCATTGAACCTCGATTGCAAAAAAATAATATTCAAAAAACCTTCCATTGATGAATTTAAAATTGACAATCAGTCACGCCCCATTGATGTAATCATTGAAGATACTGCTGCCTGTCCAAGGTATTGCGGAATAACCATTTCGGGTATTGACGTGAAAGAATCACCCGAATGGCTTAAGAATCGGCTGAATGCCATTGGGTCCCGACCGATTAATAACATTGTGGATATTACAAATTATTTACTGCATGAAACCGGACAACCTCTGCATGCCTTTGATGCTGATGAAATCAAAGGGAATAAGGTAATTATTAAGAAACCGGCAAAAGGAAATAAAATTATAACGCTGGATGGCATTGAACGTGAGCTCACCGGCGATGACCTGATGATCTGCAATACAGAAGAGAACATGTGTATCGGCGGTGTGTTTGGAGGCATTCATTCAGGTGTAACGGAAAAAACAAAAACAATTTTTCTTGAAAGCGCCTGCTTTTCACCTGTGTCCATCCGTCGTACAGCCAAACATCACAGACTGCACACGGATGCTTCGTTCCGTTTCGAACGCGGCACGGATCCTAATCAGCCGGACTTTGTGCTGAAAAGAGCTGCCATGCTCATCAAAGAAATTGCAGGCGGCACCATCTCTTCGGAACTGGTTGATATCTATCCGGAAAAGATTGAACCAAAAAAAATTGAAATTAAATATAACCATATTGATCGATTGATTGGTGTATCCATTGACCACCTGACCATCAAACAAATACTTATTTCACTTGAAATAGATATTATTTCAGAAAACGAAAACGGGTTGCAGATTTCTGTACCTACTTTTAAAACGGATGTGACCCGCGAAGCGGATGTGATTGAAGAAATATTGAGAATATATGGATATAATTCAATAGAGATGGATGGAACGCTGAGGTCATCGTTAACCTATCAGATAAAACCGGATAAAGAAAAAGTTCAGAATCTTATTGCTGAACTGCTTAGCAACAATGGATTTTACGAGTTCATGACCAATTCGCTCACCAGATCAGAATATTCAGATAAAGTTCCGTTTTTCAGAAAAGAAAAAAATGTAAACATCTTAAATCCGTTGAGCAGTGACTTGAACATCATGCGTCAAACTTTACTCCTTAGCGGGTTGGAGTCTTTGGCGTATAATCAGAACCGTAAAAATCCGGATATTAAATTTTATGAATTCGGAAAGATATATCGTTTTGATTCCACTCAGGAAGCATTGAAAAAATATTCGGAAGAAAATCATTTGGCTGTTTTCATTACCGGGAGAAAAGAAAAAGAGAACTGGCAAACCAATGATCAGAAAACGGATTTTTATTTGCTTAACTATTTTGTCGGCAAAATACTGAAGAAATTAAATATTACCTGCACATTTGAACCTATTGCTGTTTCTGCTGATTCTATATTTTCGGAAGGACTAATAGGAAAGATAAAAAATCATACGCTGGTTGAATTTGGTAGGATCAGTAAACCTGTATTAAAATTAATGGATATCAAACAGGATGTTTTTTATGCTGATTTCAATTGGGATAAACTATGCGCACAAGTTAAAAATAATTCGACTACATACGTTGAAGTGCCCAAATTCCCTGAAGTACGCCGTGACCTTGCCATGCTGATATCAACTGAGATCACATTCAATAATATTGAAATGCTCGCTTATCAGTCGGAAAGAAAACTGTTGAAGGAAGTAAATCTTTTTGACATATATGAAGGAGAAAAAATTGAAGCCGGGAAAAAATCGTATGCTGTCAGTTTTATTTTTCAGAACAAGGAAAAAACCCTCACCGATCAGGAGATTGACAAGATCATGGAAAAACTGATGAAGAATTTCAAAGAGAAGCTTGGAGCGGTGATCCGTTGATATAAATTAGAATTGGATCAACGTAAAATAGTTAAAGTTCCTCTCATTCCTTTATTGCCCTTTGCATTGTAATCCTTCCCATCGGATCCTTTTGCATTGATGACATAATAATAAACGCCATCATCACAATCTTTCCCATCCCATTCAAAACTGATATCTTTTGCTTCATATACTTTTCTTCCCCAACGATTGAAAATAACGATTGAAAAGTTATCAAACGTACCTGAATGTTCAACTTTGAATTTATCATTCACGCCGTCATTATTGGGTGTAAAGACATTGGGTGCTTTGACCGAAGAGGTATCTTTTTTACAATTTTTTACATTAACATTCATTGAAACACGTTTAATATAGAATGGAGTGCCGCAATCATCGGTATAAGCACCAACCCAATATGTTTTTTTGCTATACAGAATAGGCGTTGTGAATTTACCTGTTGCCAACGTATCTGTACTGGATTGTGCGTCATACCAGCCAATCTTTGTTCCGGTAGGCGCAGCGCCGATAATTTTCGCAGTTAATGTTGTGAGCGTATCAGCACATATTTCTACGTCAGATACTTCAATGGTCGCTTTGATTGAAAAACCGACAGCGCCTTTTGTTCCGCCATTAACTTTGAATTCAGTCATGGCTGTGCTGGTGGTGATTCCTCCATTTCCACCAAAAATATTGCCTGTAAGTGAAGCATCGCTCACAGAAACAAATCCACCACTACCGCCACCGCCGGGTCCTTCGGCTTCGGGTTGTATATTCGGATCACGGTATTTCTGGTCTCCTCCATCACCTCCCCGAACAGATATAGTAATACCGCTGACATTATTTAAAGCATTTACAATGATGGTTCCACCAGAACCTCCGCCTGAACCGGCATCTGTGCAGCAGTCGTGGCTGCCGAACAATGAAATGCCATCTACCGGAGCAGCTTTCTGACCTTCGGACAGAATTTTTCCTGCCCCTGTGATTTGACCATTACAGACGATATATACAATTCCACCGCCGTTGCCACCGGGTTTTCCCCAGCCATTATCGGCATCACCGGCTCCGCCACCACCGCCCATATAGATTCTTCCTGTATTATTATAATCCAAAGGGCGACCACCGCGGCCACCACGGTTTTGTCTGCTTTCACCACCCCAACTGCTTAACCCGGGACCGATTAACAATGCATTCTGTTCCTTGTTTGACCAACCATAACCGCCTCTGCCGCCACCTGAAGAATAATGTTTTGAAAACCCTTTAGCTTCCAGTTCCCATGCTTGTATCCAGTCAGTAATAGATGTATCAGGCGTTCCCAGCCCGTCATAAAGCGAAAGGTCGCCGGCATTAGCGCCTCCGCCACCCCCACAGTTGTGTCCATTACCGCCGCCACCGCCATTGGCAGGTGCACCACGACTCCATCGTCCGCCATAAAGATCATAATCTGCCTGATATCCGGCTATGCCTTCCCCTTTTTCACCGCCACTCACATTATTATTTGTCCAGAACCATAAAACATTATCACCCGCTCCTCTTGCCGGTTGAGCTGCTCCACCTCTGAACCCTTTGAAAGATGCGTCAATATTGCCATCTAATTTAATATCACCGTTTACCTCAAGAGCAATAATACCTCCGGTTGTTCCATTCCATGAAGGGGATGTAATTTTTTGTCCTGCATTAATGGTCAGACTTTGATAACGTGGAACCTTAACAATTTCAACTTTTGCAGTAAAATTACAGGTTCCCGATAAATTTCGATCACCGGGATTTGATGAACATTTGGAAGTATATTGAAAATCATATGTATTTTGGAGAGGACAGGTAAGTGTAATGGTATTACCGGAAACACTGGCTACTTCGCGCAATTCATATTTCCCTGTGTTTTGTAAATTTAATACTTTTCCCCAGTCTTCAGGATTCAAACCCGGAGCGGGTGCTTCGGGACCACCTGCAGGATCAGGAATTACACGACCTGCCTGAATAATAGCACCTTGCACTTGTATGATCATAACCAAATCACCGGTTTGGACAATTGATCCATTACCAACTTTTATTGTCGTTGCTCCCGCATTTGCTTTTGTTGTAAGATTGGTATACACATTGACGATGGAATCGGCATTGGTTATGTTTTTAATACCATCTTTTCCTTTTTGTGCAAAAGTTAAAAATGGAAATAATAAAAAGAAAAATGTTAATTTTTTTGAATATTTCATGGTTGATTAATTTTTGATGGAGCCAATTTATAAAATTAAAAATCAATTAAACTAATTCTTTCTTAGAATATTTTTATTGTTTCAACGAAAACAAAATTATATTCAATTAAATCATTATTTTTGTTAATCATTATCCTTTATGTATAATTTTAAGTATATAAAATTCATTTACTTTCATATATTTTTATTTTATATATGTTGTTTTTCTGTTTATTCTCAAATTCCAAAATACAGCAATGATTTTCTTTCAATTGGTGTTGGGGCAAGGGCTTTGGCTATGTCCAATTCTGTTTCATCAACAACCAATGATGTTACAGCTGGTTACTGGAATCCAGCCGGGCTTGGGAAACTTGAAAATGAAAGACAAATTGCTTTGATGCACAATGAATATTTTGCCGGAATAGCCAAATATGATTATGGTGCAATAGCTGCAAAAACAGGTACATCAGGCGGGCTTAGTCTTTCCGTGATCAGGGTAGGAGTGGATGATATTCCCAACACGCTTTATTTTATTGACAGTGAAGGGAATTTTAATTATGATAAGATAACTTCATTCTCTGCTGTCGGTTATGGATTTTTTCTTTCCTACGGACATGCCAATACTAAAATAAATGGATTACGATACGGGGCTACGGCAAAAGTGATTCACAACAAAGCAGGTTATTTCGCTTCTTCATGGGGGTTTGGTATTGACTTTGGTTTGCAGTATGAGCTCAACAACTGGATGTTTGGGTTAATGGGCAGAGATATTACCACCACCTTCAATGCCTGGAAATATGATTTTACAGATGAGGATAAAGCACAATTGACATTACTCGGAAATACGGTTCCTGAAAATTCATTAGAAATTACTCTCCCCAAATTAATTCCGGGTATTGCCAGAAAAATAAATTTAACACCCAAAATTTCTTGCCTTGTTGCATTGGATGCTGATATTACGTTTGACAGAAAAAGAAATGTAATGATCGCGTCAAATCCTGTCAGTATTGATCCACATGCAGGTCTGGAGGTTTCATACAATAAAATTATTTTTCTTCGTGCAGGGTTTGGGAATTTTCAGCATCTAACAAACAATGCAAATAAACGGGTTTCTTCTTATCAGATAAATATGGGTGTGGGAGTAAATATCATGAAAAGTATTTCCATTGATTATACCCTGACCGATCTTGGAGATCGCTCCATTTCTCTTTATTCAAATGTGTTTTCATTAAAGTTATGTTTTAATAAACCCAAACAAAAAACAAAACATTTATTTTAATGAAATATATTATTGTCATACTTGTATTATTAATTTTCTACGGTAATTCTCTTGCTCAACCGATAGGAAATGAATGGATCAATTATTCGCAATCATATTTTAAAATAAAGATAAATCAGGAGGGAATTTATCGCATTGATCTGAATACATTGCAAAATGCAGGAATTGATCCCAATGCAATCGATCCCCGTTCCATCCAGCTTTTCAAATATGGAGAAGAACAATATATTTATATTCCCGGTGAAAAGGATGGTCGTTTTGACGGTTCGGATTACATTGAATTTTATGGAACAAAAAATGATGGTCGTTTTGACATCCCTTTATTTGATAGTCCTTCTTCACAGGCAAATCCCGACTACAGCTTGTTTAATGATACGGCAATTTATTTTCTCACCTTTAATAACCTGATCAGCAACAGAAGAATGAAAGTGGAGGATGATAATAATTTTTCTGCTTATCAGTCAATTCCTTTTTTTTATAAACGTTCACGTGTTGATTATAGTGATCATTATTTTCTTGGTGATGTGTCACCGGATGGAATCAGCGATCCGGACTATATTTCTGGAGAGGGTTGGTTTGATAATGGGTTTAAACTTGGCGGAACAATTACAAAAAGTTTAAATACAAGAAACTCTTATGTTGGCGGTCCTCCTGCTAACATTGAATGTATGTTGATAGGGCAGTCAAATTATCAGTCAGTTGATCCGGATCATCATGTTCGTATAACTTTTGCAGGAAAATCTTTTGATACCATCTTTGAAGGATTTAAAATGATAAAACTGAATTACTCAGTTTCCCCTGCTGAGTTATCAACTACTAACACACAGTTTACATTCACATCTATCAATGATCTGCCGAATAATCAAGCTGACAGAAATACAATTGCTTATCTGCAGGTTAAATATCCCCATACGTTTCAACTGGGAAATGATTCAAGTGCAGCCATGTATATTCCTGATTCACCTCAGATAAAATCCCTGCTGAATATGACCAGTCTTGCTGTTCAGAACAATGATACGGTTCGTTTATTTGATCTGACCAATCACAAACGTATTGCTGTATATAAAAATGGAAATGCGTATTCAGCTTTAATTGCTAATACAGGTGCTGAAAAATTTTGTTACATCACATCCGATCATCAGATAAAATCTATTTCTTCATTGATACCGGTAAATACGAATCCATCTGCCTACGCAAAGTTTATTAATTATTGCGCCGGAAAATATATTAATTCCGATTATTTGATTATTACCCATAAACGTTTGCTGACAGGGGCTTCACAGTACAGCAGTTACCGGAATTCAACCGGTTATAAAACATTGCTGGCAGATGTGGATGACCTGTATGACCAATATGCATACGGTATTGGGAAACATCCGTTGGCAATCCGAAATTTTATTCGTGATTGCTTATCTAAGTTTTCAATCAATCCCAAATATTTATTTTTAATCGGAAAAGCGTATCGGTCAGGGGATGATTCGGAGATCAACAGTGTATTAAAATTTTACCGCAAAGACCCGCTTACCTATGATATGACGCTTGTACCCTCTATGGGGACACCACCGTCAGATATACTTCTTACTGCTCATCTGAATGATCCGGTTTACTATCCTGCACTTGCTACCGGCAGACTAAGTGCCAAAACCAATGAGGATGTGCTTTTATATCTGAATAAAGTCAAGGAGCACGAAACAGCATTGAAACATCCTCAAGAGTGGATGAAACAGGTGTTGCATTTTGGCGGCGGCGTCAATCTAAATCAGCAGAATATTTTCAAACAATATTTAAATAATTATAAAAATATCATTGAAGACACTTTATTTGGCGGTCATGTGAATAGTTTTTTCAAAACATCGGCAACTCCTTTTCAGATCAATCGTTCAGATTCACTTAAAAATATGATCAATAATGGTATTTCCATGATGACATTCTTTGGACACGCTTCCGGCATTGGCTTTGATGAAAGTATTGATTATCCGTCCGAATACAACAATCAGGGTAAATATCCCTTCATGATTGCCAATTCTTGTTTTGCAGGAGATATTTTTTCTGAACAGAACAGTTCAAGTGAAATATATGTTCTTATTGCCAATAAAGGCGCTATCGCTTATCTGGCATCCATCACCAAAGGAATAGATTATTATCTGAATATTTATTCCGATGAGTTATATCGGAATATTGCATATAAAAATTATGGTAAATCGCTCGGCACCTCCATTCAGCAAACGATAAAAACAATCCAGGTTAACGATTTTAATTATAAGAATTTGATTTATGAATTTGTTTATCATGGTGATCCTGCTATTTGCCTTAGTTCTTCCGGTAAACCGGATTATACAATTTCACCCTCATCTGTCTATTTTACACCTGAAAATGTTACAGGCGATTTAAAATCTTTTAACATAAATATTATTGCAACCAACTTAGGCAAAGCTGTTCATGCTGAGTATATCATTAATATTACCCGCACATTTCCTGATGGTTCACAGAAAGATACCAATCTCCGTGTTCATGCACCTATGTATCAGGATACGGTTACAGTGTCTTTAGATGTTAATTCATTCAAAGGGATTGGATTGAATACCTTGAAGATAACATTAGATGCCTGGAATGAAATCAGTGAATTAAGCAAATTAAATAATTCAGTTACTGTCGTGTTACCGATTACATCCTATGACATCATGCCGGTTTATCCTTATGAATATTCGGTTATACCTCAAAATAAGGTAACTCTCAAAGCATATACCGGTAATCCTTTTGCTCCTGAACGTAAATATGTTTTTGAAATAGATACAACCGATTTGTTTCTGAATCCTTTAGCCCGTGGTATTGTTAGCCATGCAGGAGGGGTGGTTACCTGGGATGCTCCTGTTGCATTTGCCAAAGACAGCACAGTGTTTTTTTGGCGGGTAGGAATTGATTCATCAAGTTATGGGAAATACAACTGGAGAGAAAGTTCATTTCAATATATTTCCGGTAAAAGAGGATGGGGGCAGGCGCATTTCTTTCAGTTCAAAAAAGATAATTTTAAATTTATCAAATATGATCATCTGCTTCGTTCATTCCAATTTTCAAATGATATTAAAGCATTAACAGTTCAAACAGGTTATTATCCATATATTGACTGGAGAGAAGAATGGTGCAGGGTAAATGGTTTCTTAATAAGTGAATGGTCATGCCTGGGTGATCGTAACGGAGGGGTGAAGTTTATGGTATTTGATCCGGTAACCGGAGACCCATGGCTCAATTCGGCAGGTAATCCCGAAAATAAATATACAGGTAAATACTTGAGTTATCAATGCAAAAATGATAATGTCCGTCCGGGTTTTGATTATCCTACTCAAGATTTTTCTTTAATTACACAACAAGAATGGTTCAGCAGGATGAAAGGGTTTATTGACTCTGTACCCGAAGGTTATTTTTTTCTAACCTATAGTCATCGTGATCTGAATAGTCAGTTTTATCCACCTGAACTTCAGCGGGCATTCAAATCATGTGGGTGTCAGAATATTGTGAATGCAGGGAATAAGACACCTTATATATGTTTTGGGAAAAAATATAAAGATACAATTCATTCCTCGCATGAAATAACGGCTGTTGCCCAGAATCAGATCATTCAACTGAAAGACAGTATTGTTGTGAAATGGAATGAAGGATATATCCAATCTACATTAATTGGTCCTGCTTTTCGATGGAATTCATTGCACTGGCGAAGTATACCCAAAGAAAAAATTCCGGTTACCGATACAGTCATGCTAAAAGTGATCGGTATAAAAAAGAATGGTGATATTGATACCGTCATTCGTAATCTTCCTCCGATAAAAGATTCAATTGATATTACAGACCTTTATAATCGCATTGATGCTGCCGTTTATCCTTATCTCAAGTTGATTTTATTTACCAAGGATAATTTAACCCGAACACCAACATATTTAAAAAGATGGCATGTGTTATTTGATGAAGTACCTGAAACAGCTATTGACCCATCAATTCGTTTTAGTTTTTTCAAGGATACACTTACCGAAGGTGAAAAGGTTAGAGTTACGATAGCAACGCATAACATCAGTGATTTTAATTTTAAAGATACGATCATTAATCATTACTGGTTGATTGATCAGAGCCGAGTTGTCCATGAACTTGCTTATAAGAAAACACGTTTACATCCCTCGGCAGATATATTGATTGATTCCATCTCATTCCCATCGAATGGATTGAGAGGACTGAATAGTTTATGGGTTGAAGTAAATCCGGTGAATCCTTTGAATGATCAGTATTTTCAGCCAGAACAATTTCATTTTAATAATATTCTTCAAAAGAATTTTTATGTTGGGAAAGATAAAACCAATCCTATACTTGATTTAACATTTGACGGTGTTCATATACTTAATGGAGATATTGTTTCCGGTAAACCCGAAGTGATGATTACGTTAAATGATGAAAATAAATATTTATTATTAAATGATACTTCTCTGTTCAGGATATATCTTAAGACTCCTACCGGTGAATCACCCAAACGGATTTATTTTATGCAAAACGGAATTGAAATTCTGAAATTTACAGCAGCAACATTGCCCAAAAATACAGCACGGATTGAATGGGACCCTGTATTTACTGAGGATGGGAATTATGAATTGCTCATCAAAGCTACAGATAAGTCGGGAAACATATCAGGGAGCGGATATCCTGATGCATCCGGATTACATGATTATGATTATCAAATTTCTTTTCAGGTGATCAATAAATCAACCATCACCGAAGTACTTAACTGGCCAAATCCTTTTACAACATCAACCCGTTTTGTATTTATTTTAACAGGGAATGAAATACCTACCTATTTCAAAATACAGATCATGTCTATTACCGGAAAGATCGTAAAAGAAATAACTCAGGATGAAATCGGGCCAATCCACATTGGAAGGAATATAACGGATTATGTCTGGGATGGCACAGACCAATATGGTGACCGGTTAGCAAACGGAGTGTATTTGTATCGTATTGTTACTAACATACGCGGTAATGATATTGAAAAAAGAAATACCGAAGCGGATAAATATTTTACAAAAGGGTGGGGAAAAATGTATCTTATGAGATAGCTTGAATTTCCCGAAAATATAATTTTATCCGTAATAATGACCAAATTCCTCTTAATTGAATTTTAAATCATAAATTTTTTGAAATCCTTAATGTTTATTTGTTTTAATGAACGGAATCAGTTTATTTTGTGAATGATTCTTTATCATATTTAAATTGAACTTGAATTTTTTAAGACCAATGAAAATTAATTTTATCCATTCATTTATTTTACATCTTTTTTTTATCAGTCAAGTAAGGTCACAAACAGCTGACTTTGGTTCACCGATTGATCCTCCGCTGTTAAAAAAAATTGCCGCTTATAATGCAGGTGTGGTTCCTTATAGCAGCTATCTTCGAGATATTGATAAATTCAGAGAAGTAAATTTTCAATCTTTCCGGATTGATCTTAGTTTGGGGAAAAATAGCACTTTTAGTTCCAATGAACCGGTCACAGGTATATATAATAATCCTACATATAATTTTAAGTTGTTGGATGATGTTGCTAAGAGAATGGCAACCAAAAATGTCTTGCCGGTCTATTCCTGGTGTTATATTCCAAAACCTTTTCAATCGGGAAATAATTTCAGAAATTTAAATACAAGTCTAACAGACTGGCAAACTGCATGGAAAAACATGCATATCCAGTTTGCAAAACATTATAAAGACGCAGGAATCCGGATTGGACAACATGAAATTATGAACGAGCCGGATCTGGGAACTCTGATTTCAGATCCCAATGCTGCATTTTTAAATAAGGATCAATACAACAGTACTGTTTTTAAAGATATGTATTCCTATGCTGCAACAGGTATCAAACAAGGTGACCCGGATGCAATGGTCGGCGGTTATGCTGCTGCTTGCGGTGAATGTTCGGGATATTTTATTGATTGGGTTGTTCAGACTAGTTTACCACTTGATTTTTATACATATCACAATTACATGGATGGATCAAGTTATCCAAATGAATTAAATAATGTAAGAGGGAATTTGAATAAATACGCATCACTTAAAACATGTGATACTTATATTACAGAATTTAACTGGACGGGAGATGGCTCAAATACAGAACTTCATCAATATAAAGGGGCTTACAGAACGCTGAATACCATCAAGGATCTAGTAAACAGAACAGATATTAATTTAGCACATTGGGCTCAATTCCTTGAAACAGGCGGAAGCGATCAGTTAGGAACTGTGCGCAGCAATGGTCAGCGACTGGCAGTTTTTAATGCGCTGAAAATTTATGGTGATATGCCGATTGAAAGAAAATATTTAAGTTTACCTGCATCTATTGGTGGATTTGCATCTTCAAATGATCATAAGGCTGCAGTCGTTTTATGGAATACTTCTGTTACTGCCCAAACAATCAACCTTGTATTGAACAATATTCCTTTTCAAAACGGTACACTCCGACTTTATAGAATTGATTCACAAAATGCAAGCATTGGCGATGGTGCGCATGAAAACCTTGAAGTGGAAGGTTCTCAGGTTCAAAATGTAAATAGCGGATATGTTTGGATTGGAAGTCTTCCGGCTTACGGAGTGATCTACATTACAGTTAATGATGCTGTTTCGAGAGATTTTTATCCGGAAGATAATTTGAATATGATTGCAAAGGATATACGGATCTGGCATTACTGGGGGGATGGAGTGGCTACTAATACCGGTAAACGCGGATTTCAGAATTATGCTGAATTTGATCGAAAAACTTGGACTGCCTATCTTGGAACTGGGAATGTTCCTACTGCATATTCAATTACCGCTGTTGAAGCTGAACAACTCCCTTCATCCATCAATGTTAAATTTAAAATATCAGGTACTTTAACTAAAATTGATATAAACAGTTTACTTGGATTACGAATTGATTACAGAGTAGGTGGTGCTTTTACCAAAAGTGTACTTTTTCACGGAGGTATTTATAATATATCCAGAAATGCTGAAATACTTTGGGGTACCAAGCAGCAAGCTACTCAGGTCAATCAGGTTGACTTATCAAATTTTAATTTTAATCCTGCTGATTATGCACCAACCGGATGGGATGGAAGAGCAATCATATCTTTTATTTTACATTCAACAGGAATAAATACACGTACAGTTGTTACGTTGTCCAAAACTACTCCGGAATCATTAAACGAACTGGAACAAAATGATCAAGCAGATTTTAATATTTATCCTAATCCAAACGGTTCTCGTAATGTATTTGTTGACCTGTCTGATTCCTATTCGTCTTCTTCCAATGCTATGAATATCATTGTTCACGACGTGCAAGGAAAAGTAATTTATGAGAGAAAGAATTATGATCAGCGTTCATTGGAAATATCAGCAGATAATTTTAGTCACAATGGGATGTATTTTATCACAGTAATACAAAATGAACAAAGGAAAACGAAGAAAATGATTATTGACTAAAGGTATCATTTTTCGGATAAAATTACTCCTCCCTGTTTTTCAACTTTCAACGTTTTATACAGTTTAAGATTTGTTTTACTAAAATATATAAATTTTTATATATTTTATTGGATAAAATAAATGTCCGCCTTTTAGGATTAAATGGTTTGTATATTTGTCACAATGGAATACCACAATTATCAAATAAATATAAGTATTTGAAAACTAAATGATTAAATTGATTTTTAGGTAAAAAAATATAAATTTAATCTGAAAATTGTCCGCATTTTGTCCGCCTGAATGTCCGCATTTTGTCCCTGCCAAAAATTATTTTGTATAGGTAAGTATCGTACTTTTGTTTTATCAAAATTCAAATAAAATGAAAGTAGTTCACGCAATTAGGTTCACCATAATAATTTTGATAGTAATATTTGCCAAAACTGTTATTGGTAATGAACAACCTGTTTCACAGAAAAAACAAATTCAATCCGGAAATATAATTATCGTTCAAAAAAATACTCATTCAACGAATCAAGACAATAGTTTCAGGTTTAAACGAAATCAATGTCAATCCATTTGGGTTAAAGGTGTGCAGATTATTGTATTTAATCTTTATCCTTTATCCGCCTAAGTATTTTCAATCATCCTTTTCATAGTTGTTTCACTTATTTTCCTTTTTTATTTTCAATAAAACGTCACGCAACCTTTTATGATCTTTTAGTATCTTTGATTAAAATACATCAATGAGATACAAACACATATTATTTATTATTCTGTTTATTTCCTTAATTTCTTGCAGAAAGGAAAAGATAACTTTAACGGATAAAACATTGAATTTCCCTGAAATTATTGGTACGTGGGTACTTTCCGGCTATCAGGATTCATTAAGTATAATGGTCAGGAATGATAGTCTGATGCAGAACAATTATGGTTTTATTTTTAAAAAGGATCACACCTTCATTGAACGTAAGAATGCCGGTTGGTGCGGTACTCCACCAATTTTTTATGATAATTTCAACGGGAAGTGGACAAAAATATCTAATCAACTGTTGGATATACAAGTGGATTTTTGGGGAGGACAAACGAATTATAAAATCGAAATTATTTCGTTTTTGAAAGACACATTGAAAATCCATTATCATTACAATTAAAAAATTTATATATGCGAAATATATTCATATTATTTTTATTTTTTTATACCATCCCTTTTATAACGGCTCAAACCATCGAAAATTCTGGTCATTCAACTTCGGGCTATATTAAAAATGACGGAACTATCGAAAATGCAAGCCATTCAACAGCGGGCTATATAAAAAATGATGGTACCATTGAAAATAAAAGCCATTCCACCATCGGATATATCCGATCGGACGGCACCATCGAAAATGCCAGCCACTCCACCGTTGGATATGTTAAAAACGACGGCACCGTTGAGAACAGCAGCCACAGCATTATCGGCTACATTAAACCGGACGGAACGGTAGAGAACAGCAGCCACAGCACAATCGGCTATGCCAAAGGAATAAAAAAAGAATGGGCTGCCGTGGTGTATTTTTTCTTTAAATTCTAAAAAACCTGTTGTTTGAAGTTTATAACTTCACACCTATCCTTCGACAAGCTCAGGATGACTATTGAATGTAATGATTACCAATAAAAATTACGCATAATAAGCGTACTTATCTTTCCAGATTTTCTAAATCATCAAGATCTTTATGCCTTCCGCTGGATTTTTTATTCTTCAGTAAGTCTGAATAGCTGATGAAATTTATTTGTAGTCCCTGAATGGTTATAACTTCTTTGTTTTTAAAACATTCGATAAATTCTACACCATCTATTTCATTTAACAAATCAATCCTTAACGGTGGATAACCTAATTGTATAACATTTCCGGTAGTTGTGAAGTCAGCAACGGTTAATTTAAATGATCCAAATCCAAATTCATTTACCGCCTGTAAAATTTTTTCGGCATTTTTTTTTGTAGGATTCAACCAAATATCCAAATCCCCCGTATTGCGGATAGCCGTGTACACCTACAGCATATCCTCCTACGATCAGATATTCGGCTTTATGCTTTATTAATAATTCTACAAACTCTCTGAAGTCGGTTGTGAACATTTTTAAATTCTATGAATTGATATCTTAAAAATTCTATTGCTTCTATTCTTTCTATATAAGACTTCGTCAACCAAAAATTGTAATCTGATTTGGATTGATGAAGTTTTGAAATTTTAATAGTCTTGTCCATTATTACAAAGATACAATTTTTTTCAATTTTAAAGCTATCTTTACAACATGCCTTTCGTTCTGTTGTGTGTTTATAACTTTTAAACAACGAAGGTCTTCTTTATTGTTTACATTCCCTTTGCAACGAAAAAAAATATTCAGCAAAGCATTTGCTTTGTCGTTTTAATTTCGTGAAAATCTGCTGGAAGGGATTTGTAATCCGTTCCGGTTATTCCTGTTGTGGTGAAGTTTACATCTTCGAGCAACGGATTATTAAAAAAGACTTGCATCTAATAATAAATTTGTACTTTTGAACAGCAAAAAATTTTAATAGAATAAAACGTGTCAGAATTAAAACGAACATTAGAAAACCTGAATGATGTTTTTCCCGCTGATTTCACGGAAGAACAGATTGCTAAAGGAAAAACATTGTTTCTGAAAAAATTATCGGATATGGCGCATCGTTTTTACGGTGGCAAAATGCAGGTTATTCCCAAAGCCGGTGTTTATGGGTTCAACTGGTTTAATGTATGGTACACCCCCGGTGTTTCAATGGTTTCAACCACCATCCGTGATCATCATGACGCATCGTATGATTTGTCAAACAGAGGAAATCTGGTTGCTGTAGTGAGTGATTCAACACGGGTTCTCGGGGATGGTGATTGTTCTCCTTCGGGTGGCTTGGGCGTAATGGAAGGAAAAGCATTCCTGATGAAATATCTCGGCGGTATTGATGCAGTAGCGTTATGTGTTGACAGTAAAAACGCAGAAGGGAAAAATGATCCGGATAAAATCATTGACTTTGTGAAAATGGTACAACCGAGTTTTGGTGCGGTTAACCTTGAAGACATTTCACAACCCAATTGTTTTAAAGTATTGGATGTTTTACGGGAAGAATGTGAAATACCTGTCTGGCATGATGATGCTCAGGGTACGGCATGCGTTACACTTGCCGGTGTTATCAACGCACTCAAGCTGGTGAATAAAAAACTGAAAGATGTTAAAATCGTGCTTTATGGTGCAGGTGCTTCCAATACAACCATTGCGCGTTTATTAATAACGGACGGTGCTGACTCCCGCAAGATGATCATCTTTGATTCAAGAGGCGGATTACACACCGATAGAAAAGATATTGAAGCCGATAAACGTTTTTACCGTAAATGGGAACTTTGTCTGTCCACCAATCCGGATAAGGTCAACACAATGCCTGAAGCCATGAAAGATGCCGATGTGTTGATTGCTCTTTCCAAATGCGGACCCGATGAAGTGAAACAAGACTGGATACGAGTGATGGCAAAAAAATCCATTGTGTTTGCCTGTGCAAATCCAATCCCTGAAATTTATCCTTATGCGGCTAAAGAAGCAGGGGCTTACATTGTTGCAACTGGCAGGGGCGACTTTCCCAATCAGGTAAATAATTCGATCGGTTTTCCCGGAATACTCAAAGGAGCATTGATGGTGAGAGCCAGAAAAATAACCGATAATATGGCAATCCGGGCAGCTCATTCACTTGCTGATTTTGCAGAAAAAAGAGGGATTGATCCTGAAAATATTGTTCCTACGATGCAGGAAGCGGATGTGTTTCCGCATGAGTCCGCTGACGTTGCCATGCAAGCCATTCAGGATGGTGTAGCACGAATTACATTGACTCGCGATGAAGCATTTTTACGTGCACAAACTGATATCAAAGCGTCTCGCGATCTGATGCATACCATGATGGATAAAAATTTTATTCAATCCCCTCCGCAGAAAATGCTGGAAGATGCATTGCAATGGGCAATCAGTGAAATCAAAAAATAATCATTACATGTTATATTCGGATATATGTACGAATTTATAAAAGGAAAATTAACTGAAAAAAACCCGGCGTATGTTGTGGTAGAATGCAATGGGATCGGGTATATCATTCACATTTCGATCAACACGTATTCCAAACTTAAAGAAGAAAATTGTCAATTATTTACTCATCTTGCCATTCGGGAAGATGCACATGTGTTGTATGGTTTTTTTGATAAAGAAGAAAGGCAACTCTTTCGCTTACTGATCTCGGTTTCCGGTGTAGGTGCTGCCACAGCCCAGCTCATCCTGTCTTCATTATCCCCTGAAAAAGCGGTGGATGCCATCATTAACAATAATGTTGTTTTGCTTCAATCCGTAAAAGGAATCGGGAATAAGACTGCACAACGCATCATTGTTGACCTGAAAGACAAAATCAGTAAAATAAATATTTCAAAAGATATATTCCCTTCCTTACACAATACAAACAAGGAAGAAGCGTTATCAGGACTGGTTATGCTTGGCTTTTCGAAACAATTAGCTGAAAAGGTTCTGGATAAAATCATTGCCCGTGAAGGAGAGTCATTAACGGTGGAAGAACTGATAAAACAGGCATTACAAAATATATAATAAATTTTAATATATCACTGGGTTCAGTGATACAATTTGTATTTACGTTTTGAATCAACTAATCACAAATATATTCAGATTTTCTGTATTGTTACTGTTGCTGCTTGTTGTGTGGCTTTCCAGCGCTCATGTCCGACGTTTTAATCCACATTCCAATCAGGTTTTTTTTAATCCTCCCGATACGCCGAAGAAAGAAGTTACTCCTCCCGTCGATCTGCCCTATCCCATGAAACCAAAGGAAGAGTATCCCTATAATGGTCCTAAAAAAGAAAGTAAATTATATCTGAATGAACCGAAAAATATTCATACCGATGTTGAATATGATCCCAAATCAAATGAATATAATTTTCAGGAAAAAATTGGGACAAAAAGTTATAAACCTGCCAACACCATGTCATTCAAGGAATATCAGGACTATGACATGGATAATGCGTTAAAATCTTATTGGAAACAAAGAAGCAAAGCACAAAGTTTTGATAAAAAAGGCGGTTTGATTCCCAAACTCAATCTGCCGGGGGGTGAATTATTAGATAAATTATTCGGGAGCAACACCATTGATATTCGTCCGCAAGGGTCTGCTGAATTGATTTTTGGCATTCTCCATAATCGTCGTGATGATCCTGCACTGGATGTTAGGCAGCGTAAAACAACCAACTTTGATTTTCAGGAAAAAATACAAATGAATGTTACCGCTAAAATTGGTGATAAAATTCAGTTGGGCGCTAACTACAATACAGAGGCAACATTTGATTTTGAAAATAAAATGAAACTGGGGTATGAAGGGAAAGAAGATGAAATAATAAAAGTGATCGAAGCAGGCGATGTAACTATGCCTCTCACCGGTTCGCTGATTACAGGAACCCAAAGCTTATTCGGTATTAAAACAAAACTTCAGTTCGGAAAACTTTTTGTCACCAGTGTTTTTTCTCAACAAAAAAGTCAGTCGTCATCTATACAGGTCTCTGGAGGTGCGCAGTTGAATAAATTTCAGATCAGAGCCGATGAATATGAAGATAATAAACACTTTTTTATTTCGCAGTATTTCCGTAACCGTTATGATTCGGCAATGAAAAATCTTCCGGTCATCAATTCCCCTATCAATATTACTAAAATTGAAGTATGGATCACAAATATTGGACCCCCTACAACAGATAACAGAAACATAGCTGCTTTCATGGATTTGGGGGAATACAGCCCCTATCATAAAGATTATAAAATCACAAAACCTTTTCCTAAATTTTCTGATACCTTACCAAAAAATGAGGTCAATGCTTTATATGAAAAAGCAAATAGTAAATTTGTCCGTAACATCAATACAATGACTGATCAGATGAGTCTGATGAATCTTGTTTCAAGTGTTGATTACGAAAAAATCGAAAAAGCCCGTCGTTTAACATCAAGCGAATTTACGTTTAACAGTCGGCTTGGATTTATTTCATTGAATAATACATTGAATCCGGATCAGGTACTTGCTGTCGCTTATCAATACACGATCTTCGGTGATACGGGTGTTTTTCAAGTGGGTGAATTTTCTTCGGAGGGTTTAAGCACAGAAAATTCGTTGATCGTTAAATTACTTAAGAGTACAGCGCCAAATCCAAGGATACCGCTCTGGAAATTGATGATGAAAAATGTTTATTCACTTGGAGCATATCAGGTCAACAGCGAAGATTTCAGGTTGAACATTTTATACCGCGACAATGAAAAAGGGGTGCCAATGGCTTATCTGCGTGAAGGGAACTGCAATGGAAAACCCATTGTACGAGCTTTAGGACTAGATCGTTTAAACACGAAAATGGATCCACAGCCAGACGGAATTTTCGATTATATTGATAATGCTGCTACTGCAGGCGGTACAATTCAATCTTCCAATGGACGAATTTATTTTCCTGTATTAGAGCCATTTGGGAAAAATTTAAGATATGCTCTGGACAGTGTTAATCCTTACTCTACCATCCCTAATAAATATGCCTATGATTCATTGTATTCAACTACCATGGTGATGGCGCAACAGAATCCTGAAAAAAACAGGTTCACCATGGAAGGGACATATAAATCAGCTTCCGGATCAGAAATATCACTGAATGCAATGAACATCCCGAAAAATTCCGTTACGGTTACTGCAGGCGGAATTAAGTTGCAGGAAAATGTAGACTACACAGTAGACTATATGCTGGGAAGAGTTAAGATCATTAATCAGGGAATATTAAATTCCGGAACACCAATCAATGTTTCATTTGAAAATAATTCATTATTCGGCATGCAGTTGAAGACATTGATGGGAACCAACTTTGAATATAAGTTTTCAAAAAATTTCAATCTGGGTGCAACTATCATGCACCTCAAGGAAACTCCTCTTACCCAAAAAGTCAATTTCGGAAATGAACCAATCTCCAATACGATCTGGGGGATGAATGGTTCTTATCAAACCGAATCAAGATTAATTACAAAATTAGTGGATAAACTCCCATTCATCAATACCAAAGCACCTTCCAGCATCAGTCTTACCGGTGAATTTGCTAATCTGGTGCCGGGGCATTCAAAAAGAATCGGGAAAAGCGGGAATTCCTATATTGATGATTTTGAAGGAAGCAAAGCGACAATTGACCTGAAAGATTACGGTTCATGGTATATTGCCAGTACACCGCAGGGACAGAAAGATCTTTTTCCGGAAGCAACTTCAGGAACGAAGCTGGCTTATGGTTTTAATCGCGCATTATTCAACTGGTATGTGATAGATCCTTCTTTTTTAAGAAACAATACACTGACTCCCGACCATATTAAGAATGATGTTAATCAGCAATCGAATCATTATGTCCGTGAAGTACTGGAAAATGAAGTGTTTCCTTATAAAGAATCCAAATATACTCAACCTATTAATATTCCTGTTCTAAATCTTTCTTTTTATCCTGAAGAAAGAGGACCGTACAATTATGATGTCAAAGAATCAATCTATTCAAAAGGACTTGCTCCCACCGGTAAATTATTATTTCCTGATACTCGTTGGGGTGGAATCATGAGAAAAATTACTTCTTCAGATTTTGAAACGACAAATGTTGAATATATTGAATTTTGGTTGATGGATCCTTTTATTAAATCATCATCTACACCTGGTGGAAATAAAACAGGTGGGGAATTATTTTTTAACTTAGGTGAGATTTCAGAAGATATTCTTCGCGATTCACGTAAAAGTTTTGAGAATGGATTACCAACCTCAACAGAAATAAAAGATGTAGATTCAACAATATGGGGAAGGGTTCCTACCATACCGCCAATCGTAAATAATTTTGATGCAAATTCTTCATCCAGACCTTATCAGGATGTTGGTATGGACGGTTTAAGAGATGATGATGAAAGATTGTTTTTCGGTCAGGATTTTAAAATTTCAAAATCTTCAACCCAAAATTATAATTATTTAAAGTTGCTTCAAGATGCTTTCACTGACCAGTCCGATGCTTATAAAAATGCATTCAAAGACCCGTCAGCCGATGACTATCATTATTTCTGGGGTGATGATTATGATGACCAGCAAATAAGCATACTGGACAGATATAAAAAGTATAATGGCATGGAAGGCAATACACCTACCTCTGAACAGTATTCAAAACAAAACAGCAAAGGGTATCCGACCATATCTCGCAATGAACCGAATGTTGAAGATATCAATAAAGACAATACATTGAGCGAAGAGGAAAGATATTATCAATACAAAGTTGATCTCAAACCGGAGAAAATGATTGTTGGTCAGAATTATATTACCGACATGATGGAAGCAACGGTTGATCTGAAAAACGGAAATACTGAATCGGTTAAATGGTATCAGTTCCGCATCCCTGTTCATAATCCGGATAAGATTGTCGGTAACATTCAGGATTTTCGTTCTATCCGTTTCATGCGTGTTTTCATGCGTGAGTTCAATGAGCCAATTACGTGTCGTTTTGCAACCCTTCAATTGGTCAGGTCAGAATGGAGAAAATATTATCAGTCAATCATGCAGGAAAGTGATTATATTCCGCTTGATTATGATAAAACGGATTTTAGTATTTCAGCCGTTAATATTGAAGAGAACGGTAAGCGCAGTCCAATACCTTACGTATTACCTCCCGATATTCAACGTGAGGTGAATATTCAAACTACTAATCTGGCTCGACTGAATGAACAATCATTGGTGATGAAAGTTTGTAATCTGGTAGATGGTGATGCCCGTGCAATCTATAAAACAGCTGATCTTGATATGCGTCAGTATAAAAAACTTCAGTTGTTTTCTCATTGTGAAGCAATTGATAATATTAATAAATTGAATGATGATGACTTGCGGTTATTTATTCGTCTTGGTCTTGACTTTACACAGAATTATTATGAATATGAAATTCCACTTAAAGTAACTGAACGGAAAAATTATCCTTCAGAAGAATCTATCAGTGGTGATGAACGAGATAAAATCTGGAATCCAAGTAATAGTATTGAGATTGATCTGACTCTTTTAACTGAAATAAAAAAACAACGCAACTATTTGATACATGATCCTGCAAATCATGTTTCCCTTTCAAAACCCTATGATACGATCGTTGACGGAGATCATCGTGTTACCATTGCCGGTGTACCTAATCTTGAATCCGTAAAAGTAATCATGGTTGGTATTCGTAATACAAAGAAAACAATTAGCAGTATCAAAGATGATGCACAACCCAAGTGTGCTGAAGTATGGATCAATGAGCTTCGTTTAACTGACTTCAATGAAAATGGAGGATGGGCGGCTCTTGGACGAATGAATGTTGTTTTGGCTGACCTTGGAAATGTATCTGTTGCTGGTAATATCAGTACACCCGGATTTGGAAGCATTGATAAAAAAATAAATGAACGTCAGAAAAAAACAATCACTCAATTTGATTTTGCAACCAACATTGAACTTGGAAAATTTTTTGGCGACAAGTCAGGCGTAAGGATCCCTTTGCATTATGATTATTCAAGAATTGCAAGTACACCTCAATATGACCCGTTAGATCCGGATATTCTTTTAAAGGATGATTTGAAAATGATTTCAGATACCGGAACAAAAAGCCAGTCTAAAACATACAAACAAAATGCACAGGAATATACAGAGCGGAAAAACCTGAATTTCATGAATGTCCGTAAGGAAAAAACAAATTTGACCAGGAAAACACAATTGTATGATATATCCAATTTTGATGTGACTTATTCATTTTCACAGATCAAATCAAATAGTATCAATTACGTAAGTCAGTTACAAAAGAAACACCGAGGTGCTTTGGGATATAACTTTGCTCCGAACCCTGAAAAAGTTCAGCCGTTTAAAAAAGTTAAATTATTTTCCAAAGGAAATTATTTTGCATTATTACGTGATTTTAATTTTTATTATGCCCCTAAGATGCTGACATTCCGGACAGATATCAACCGTGATTATGAGGAATCTTTGATGCGGAATAATTCAGGGTATGATCTTCCGTTGGAATATAATTATTTAAAAAATTTCACCTGGACCAGACAGTATAATTTTAAGTATGATTTATCCCAATCATTGCGGTTCGATTATACAGCTAATGCGACGGCACGTGTGCTCGAACCCGATGGTAGAATTGAAGATTATAACAAACAGGATAAAAAAGTCATTTGGGATAATATCGGCAGTTTCGGCGATATGAGAATGTATGATCAAAAAATAAATATAAATTATACGTTGCCGATCAATAAACTTCCGATGCTTGATTGGGTTAATGCTACTTATACATACAGCGGTGAGTATCATTGGACCGCGCCCCCACGTGCAGCGTTATACCTTAAGAATTCCATTGAAAATGGCAATTCGCAGCAGCTTAACGGATCATTCAACATGACTACCCTGTATAATAAAATCGGGTATCTGAAAAAGATAAATCAAGCGAAAACCCAGTCAACAACAAAGAAAAAGCCAACACTCGATTTAAAGAAAAAAACTCCTGATAAAAAAACACTTACCAGAACTAAAAAGAAAAAGAAAAAAGGGAAAAAGAAAGATAATACAGATCAACAGGATGATTCAACCAAGGTTAATTACTTCAAACTGATTGTAGACAATACGTTGAAAGTATTAATGGGTGTGAAGAATGTTTCATTCAATTATTCGCAGACCAATGGAATGTTTATCTCCGGCTTCAATCGTTCACCGCAGTATGCAGGGATGGATTTTAGTTCGAATTACGCCCCGGGTCCCGGATTTGTTTTTGGTATGCAGGATAAAGGAATAGATTATTATTACAACAAAGGTTATTTGAGCAATATTCCGGATATGGATAATCAAACATCTTCTTTGGTCATCATGAAACCCTTTGCTGCCAAGCATACAGAGAATCTTTCGGTGAATGGAACCATTGAGCCGTTTAAAGATTTCCGTATTCAGTTGATGTCAACCAGTACGTATTCAGTGAATACAGAAGCATTTCTTGCCAGTTCAAACGGACGACTGGATACAACTTCACGTAGTCAGATGGGTAGTTTTAGCATGTCTATTCTTTCTTATAAAACATCATTTGTTGCAGATAATAAAAGTGGACGATCAAAACTTTTCCAGATATTTAAGGAGAATCGTATTATCATTGCAAACCGTTTGGCAGAGGCGAATCCAAATTATGATAAAACAGGCGGTGGACAACGTTTTGGACCTGAAGATACCATGTCTTATGCAAATGGTTTTCCAAAAGGATATGGACCTACGTCACAGCAGGTACTGATACCGGCATTTTTAGCTGCCTATTCCGGGAAAGACCCTAATAAAGTTTCTTTGGATATATTTCAGGATAAATTATCAAAAAATATTTTACAAAAAATTCCATTTCCTAACTGGCGAATTACATATAACGGTTTATCCAAAATTCCTTTACTGAAAAAATATTTCCAGAATATTGCTTTATCACATTCCTATAGTTCAAGATATAATGTGGGATCATTCATTCTTCCTATTGATTATGTTGAACGCGGAGGATTTGAATATACCCGTGAGAAATTAGGTGAAATGAATTTCGTCTCTAAAAATGAAGTGGCTGCTGTATCTATCTCTGAACAATTCAGTCCGCTGATCAACATTGATATGACTTGGCAAAACAGTCTTCTGACAAGAGTTGAAGTTCGGAAGTCACGTAATATTTCGTTGAGTTTTGCCAATAATCAGCTTACAGAAGTATCCAGCAATGAAATGATTTTCGGGTTGGGTTATCGGTTTAAAAACATTGTCATTAATCTTAATACGGGCGGACAAAAAACACAGTTGAAAAGTGATATAAATATTAAGATTGACGTATCAAGAAGGGTTAATAAAACTGCCCTTCGACGTATCATTGAAGATGATGAACGGTATTCATCCGGTCAACAGGTATGGACCATAAATGTATCGGCTGATTATATGATCAGTCAACGGTTGACCATACGGTTCTTCTATGATAATATCCGTACAAAACCATATGTATCTAATCAGTATTACAATGCCAATACCCGCGCAGGGATCAGTTTACGATTTACGTTAGCTCAATAAAAATTGTTTTTGTTCAACTATTTCAATTTTAATTATAATTTTGAACCAGAATATTAATTTTAAAAAATAATAATTATGAACGTTCAGGAAAATTTACTCTATACCAAAGAACATGAATGGCTAAAGCAAGACGGCGAATTTGCCTATGTCGGCATAACAGATTTTGCTCAACATGAACTGGGAGATATTGTTTTTATTGATATCAACACGGTTGGTGAAACCATTGAAAAAGACAAGGTATTTGGAACCATTGAAGCTGTGAAAACTGTTGCTGACCTGTTCTTGCCTGTATCAGGTGAGATCATTGAGTTCAACGAAAAATTAAATTCCGAACCCGAAACTGTCAATAAAGATGCTTACAACGAAGGATGGTTGATTAAAATGCGTATCAGCAATCCGGATGAATTAAAAGAACTGATGGATGCTACAGCATATAAGGCATTGATAAATGTCTGATATATCTCTCTTGTTGTGCTGTTAGAAACATTTTCGTCTAAAATTCAATGTCACATTGAGCTCCTGCCTGCCGGCAGGCAGGTTGTCGAAATGTGGCTTCGACAAGCTCAGCCTGACAATTTGTTTTTTTTAATTTCAATTGCTTAAAGGTTGATTAATATATTTAATTGATAAAATGGTTTTGAAATATTATTTGCCGACTGTCATCTGGTTTTTATTCATTTTTATTCTTTTAGCTATGCCCACAAATGATGTTCCGAAATTTCATTTTCTGAAGTGGTTGTATGCTGATAAGTTGGTTCATATTTTTATTTTTACCATATTTTCTTTTTTGTTAATTCGAAGTTTTGAAATTCAAGATCGTTTAGTTTTTTTTAGTCAGTATTCAGTTTGGATTTCATTATCAGTTAGTATTGCTTATGGAATTACAATGGAATTTCTGCAGGGGTGGATATTCATCAGTAGAACGTTTGATTGGTATGACATATTAACTAATATACTTGGAAGCATTTCAGGTATTCCACTTGCACGAAAGATTAAATTTTATTGAATAAAATAAATCAGGTTTAATGCTGAACAATTATAATTAAACAAGAATTTTCAAGTTTTATTAAAATTTGATTAATTTTACATTTGAATGTTTTTTATAGTTAAAATAAATTAGTATGAAATTCCGTATTATTAGCATATTCATTTCAATTCCGTTGATTTTTCTTTTCATGTTTGGATGTAAAAAAACAACAGAGAAACGTCTTGACGGAAGTTGGATTGTTCAAAATGTTGCAAATATCACAAATCCTGATTACGAAGAATGGGTATTCGGTCCCGGTGATAATTTGACGATCCGAATGGTTTTACATGTTGACACAAATGTTTTTTCATATACCTATATTGGAAAATTTAAATTGAAATCCACTTCAAAATTAGTAGTCAGTGATTTTAATATGGGACTGGTTCAGAATTACAATAGAGAATGGGAAATTGCCAAACTGAACAAAAAAACATTGATGCTTGTGTATGGCAAAAATGGACTTGAATTTAAAGAATTTTATAAAAATTAATTAAGTTCAGAATTTTCTTTTTTTGGATAATCTTTCTTATTATCTCACATTTTTTTAATTTTTCTCTTTTGAACTATGGCTAAAACCTCTACAACATTTTTCTGTCAGAATTGTGGAGCGCAGTCATCAAAATGGGTCGGGAAATGCTCTGCATGCGGTGAGTGGAATACATACGTAGAAGAGGTCGTTCAAAGAAAATCAAAAACTGATCATTCACCTGATTGGATGAATCAGGATAGAAATAAACCTAAATCAATTGATGAAATAAGCACTGCCGAAAATAAACGCATCAACACGAATAATGATGAACTGAACAGAGTTTTAGGTTCAGGACTTGTTCCCGGAAGTGTTGTATTGATTGGCGGTGAACCGGGTATAGGTAAGTCAACATTGATGCTGCAGATCGCATTGAATTTAAAAAAATTTAAAACATTATATATTACAGGGGAAGAAAGTGAGCAACAAATAAAAATGCGTGCCGAACGAATTGGGGTTACCAATCCCAATTGTTTTATTCTGACGGAAACTTCAACACATTCAATTTTTTCACATATTAAACAATTGCTTCCTGAAATTGTTATTGTTGATTCTATCCAAACCTTACAATCTGACCTGATGGAGTCAACTCCGGGTAGCGTTTCACAGGTGAGGCAATGTACGGCTGAATTACTGAAGTTCGCCAAGCAGACTTCAACACCTGTCATTCTCATCGGTCATATAACTAAAGATGGTACGCTGGCTGGTCCTAAGATTCTGGAACATATGGTGGATACCGTACTTCAGTTCGAAGGTGATCGCAATCATATTTACCGTATCCTTCGCACCACCAAGAACCGTTTTGGTTCTACATCAGAACTTGGAATTTACGAAATGCGGAATAACGGGTTGAGTGAAGTTTCAAATCCTTCTGAAGTTTTAATTTCGCACAGGGAAGAAAAAATGAGTGGTGTAGCTGTATCAGCTACTATTGAAGGCATTCGTCCGATGCTGATTGAAACGCAGGCATTGGTGAGCACCACAGCGTATGGTATGCCACAGCGTTCATCTACCGGCTTTGATCTGAGGCGGCTCAGTATGCTTTTAGCTGTCCTTGAAAAAAAATGTGGATTTAAGTTAAGTTCAAAAGATGTTTTCCTCAATATTACCGGTGGTATCAAGGTGGATGATCCTGCCATTGATCTGGGCGTGGTTTGTGCAATCCTGTCGTCAAGCGAAGATATTCCCCTTGAACAAAAGGTTTGCTTTGCAGCCGAGATTGGACTTTCCGGTGAGATTAGACCGGTAAACCGCATTGAACAACGAATATCCGAAGCAGAAAAATTAGGATATGAACAAATATTTATTTCTAAATATAATCTCAAAGGAATAGATATAAAAAAATATAAAATTGAAATCCATCCGGTAAAAAAAATAGAAGACGTATTTTCTATTTTATTCGGATGAGGAAAATGTTAGTTTCAGTTTTAATAAACTAAATAAAACGAAATATTATAGCGCCTGTTCACCCGAAAATAGTAGTATAGGAGAAATGATGAGGAGTTAGCGCTCATGCTTAAAAGACATTCTAACAAGACGACATTATTAACTTTGACTTTAAAAAAATAAACAACTTGATACCAACTAAGACAGATTTAAGTGCTTTAAATGAAAAGCAACGAGAAGGAGTAATCAGCGAGGACAAACGACTTTTGGTTTTGGCTGGTGCAGGTTCGGGCAAGACAAAAACACTTTTGCAGAAACTCATTTACTTGATTGAGGAGAAAGGTGTAAGTCCGTCAAATATTCTTGCAATAACATTTACAAAAAACGCAACCAATGAAATGATTGACCGCTTAATTATTTCTGCAGACACGACTAGACGATATGAAAACGTTTTGATTGACAAAAAAATAAGCAAAGCGGACAAGGACATAGAAAGATTTAATCAACAAAAAAAATACAAATGGATTGACAGTTTAACCGTCAGGACATTTCACAGTTTTTGTTACAGCATTTTGCGCAACCACGGAGTCAATGAGTTTGACAACAAATTCAAAATTATCGGTGACGAAAAAAGAGATGATGAAGATGACCTTTCAAAACATGTTGCTCCCGAAACAGTTTTTGAAGTAGTTCACAAACTTTTGATTGAACAATGCGAGGACACAGAATTTTTGCTTCAACTCAAACGCTACATTTTAGATTACATCATTGACAAAATACATTTAAAGAAAAACGACAATAAATTTATACCGAAAGACGGAAAGTATTTCACAACACTTGACGGGACAAAAGTTCGTTCAAAATCTGAACAGTTTATTGCCGACTGGTTTTACAGACACAGTATAAAATATGAGTATGAACCTTTACTTAACGTGAAGGACTTCGATTTTCATCCTGACTTCTTTATTCCCGAAGCTAATCTCTATATTGAGCATGTAAGCGACAAAAGTTATTCCACCAAAGACAAGGAAGAACAATTTCAAAAAGGGAATTTGCTTTTAGTAAAGACTTACGAAAGCATGACTAAAGATTCTGCGTTGTTCAATGATACTTTAGACAAAATTGTAAAAAATCGTTTGCCGGCAAACTATCACAAAACAGCTTCACTTACTTACAGAGAAGAATTTAACGGCTATCACGAAAATGTAAAGGACTTTGTTACTCAAATTATTCGTATCACCGATATGATAAAAGTTGAGAACATTAACTTGAAAACAGTTTTAGAAAATGCAAGGAAAGACCAACACGAAAGAGTTAGAAATTTTTATGAGTTAGCAATTCCAATCGTTGTAAAATATATTCATTACTGCACAGACAAATCTTATCTCGACTTCAATGACTTGATTTCACGAAGCACTTCCCTATTTCAAAATCAAGTGGACATTGCAAACAAATACAAAAGCAAATACAAATACATTTTAGTTGACGAATTTCAGGATGTAAATAATTTGCAGGTTGACTTAATCAAACTTTTGCTTACCGATCAGACACAATTATTTTGCGTTGGTGACGACTGGCAAAGTATCTATGGTTTCAGAGGTTCTAATGTAAGTTACATTGTTGACTTTGAAAAACACTTCCCAAATTCAAAAGTTGTAAAATTTAATTTGAATTATCGCAGCACACAAAATATTGTTGGAGCATCTAACGAAGTAATCAAACATAACAAATTCAAAGTTGAGAAGGAAATTCACTCATCAAAAATATCAGAACACAAAATAGTTGTTTATTCGGGCAACAGCGAAGAAGAGAACATTCAATTCTGTTTTGACAAAGTGAAAGAATTGCAAGATGATGGATTGACCAATGAAGATATTTTATTTCTCTACCGAAGAAGTAAAATGTATTCACCTTACTTCTTTCGTTTCAAAAACGAAAACGTAAAAGTTCAATCAAAAACTATTCATGCTGCAAAAGGACTTGAAGCGAAAGTCGTTTTCATTCTTGGTTTGACAGAAGGAAATGGAGGCTTTCCCGACATTTGGTTAGAGGACAGAATTTTTCAAATCATCAAAAAAGCAAATCACGATTTGCTAATGGAGGAAGAAAGACGATTGTTTTATGTTGCAATAACCAGAGCAAAAGACAAACTTTTTTTGATAACAGAAAAAGGAAACGAATCCAGTTTCTTAAAAGAAATTCCCGACATCTTTACAGTTAAGACAAGCATACCAATCAAATCAGTTGTAGAAAAAATAATCACGTGCGAAAAATGTTTTAGTCAGTTAGAAAAGCTTTGGGTTGTTTGCCCCTACTGTGGAAAGAAAGTAAACGGACAGGAAAATAAATCACAACAATCTTGACACGACCCATGACGACAGAAAAGCACGAATCGGGAACGTTGCAGCAATCTTTGCGAACAGCGGTAACCTGAAACTAACGGACTCCATAGGAGTATGATAAATATATACCCGTTCTGGACGAATTTAACAAAATTATTTATTTTTATACCCGAAAGGTTCTATTTTTAAATTTTTGATTATATTTGTACCCATAAAGGTATAATGTAACATGAATAATTTTTCAGCTTTCGTCAAATATCAAAGAAGAAAACATGGCATCACCCAAGAGAAACTTGCTGTAAAAGCAGGTGTAGGAATTCGTTTTATCCGTGAGTTGGAACAAGGAAAAGAAACATTACAATTAGACAAAGTGGAGCAAGTCCTTCGTTTTTTTGGATTTACATTGACACCTACCAAACAAAGAGTTGATGCTTATGACATGTTTTGGAATTATTTCAATAAAGGGGTAAAAATCACACTATCAAATAAGATAATTAAATACGGCATCATCATTAAAGAAATTATTGATAGAAAAGAAAATAAAATTGTTGCATGGAAATTTGTACCCAACCATAATGCAATCGAATATCAACAAAAACCGAACGATAAACTAACCGAAACAATAACTCATGCTGATATAATAACAATTGAAAAACAGTAACGCATTTTAAAAATGAAACAAGGACTTGTATACAAAAAAGAAAAGTTGGTAGGTCTTGTGTGGGAAGATGAAAGTGGATATTCTTTTCAATATAAAAAAGACTATTTGCTCAACCCTGTTTATGGAGAAGTGAGCAGAACTCTGCCTTTGCGTTCAGAAGTTTACACAGATAAAAATATGTTTCCTTTTTTTGACGGACTGATACCCGAAGGATGGTTGCTTCAAATAGCAATTGATAATTGGAAACTAAATCCAAGTGATAGGATGAGTTTGTTGCTGACACTTTGTAAAGATTGTATTGGAGATATATCGATAATTGAAAAATAAAAAAAATGAACTGCTTACTTTGTTATAAGCCATTAAACGAAGATGAAACCGACTATCATTCAAAATGTATGGTTAAAGTTTTTGGCATAAAACAAATGCCGGAAATTGATATTGATGAAAAACAACTTGTTCTATATGCAAAAAAAATTGTTGGAGCAAGTAAAGCTATAACCGGTGTACAGCCAAAGTTAAGTTTATGGTTAGAAAACAGGAAAAAGAATATTCGGTTTACAATTGTTGATGATAAAAGTAATTACATTATTAAGCCACAAAGTGAAGTTTATAAGTCGTTACCGGAAAATGAAGATCTGTGTATGCATCTTGCAAAAGTATTGGGAATTGAAGTAGCGACACATGGTTTGGTAAGATTAACTAGTGGCAAGCTTGCATACATCACCAAAAGATTTGATAGAGATGGAACGAACAAAATTGCCTGTGAAGATTTATGCCAACTTACGGAAAGTCTCACAGAACATAAATACAGAGGAAGCTACGAAAAAACAGGTAAAACAATACGTGAATATTCAACTCAATCTGGTATAGATACGATACATTATTATCAATTGGTTTTATTCAGTTTTATTATTGGTAATGCAGATATGCATCTGAAAAATTTTTCAATGATAGAGAAAATAGATGGAACATTTTGTTTAAGTCCTGCTTATGATTTGGTGAGCACCCATCTAGTATTAAAAAACGAAACCGAACAAATGAGTTTAAATTTAAATGGGAAGAAAAATAAAATTATAAGAAAAGACTTTGATAGTTTAGGAGCGAGTTTACAATTATCGGAAAAACAAATTCTTGGCTGTTATAAATTATTTACTGACAGTTTTGATAAAGTTTATTGGTGGATTGACAATTCTTTTTTGCCTTCTAAACATAAAGTCAACTTGAAACAACTGGTGACTAAAAGAATTGAAATGCTAAATAAAAAATGATATTTTCAATGCCATGAACTGTTAGACGGCCGTTAATATACTGTATATCCCATAAGGGTTTCAGTGGTTTTGTAAGTTCAGTTCAAGTAGCTAAAGTTTGTAATGGTTGATAACAAATTTTTTTCTTTGGCGTAGGTCTTTGACTTTTATCAGCAGGGTGAAAATAAGTATAACAAAAAAAGCTATCGGATCCGATAGCTTTTTTTGTTGAGGTTTATTTTACCACTTCAACCCAACCGTGTTTAGTGATATTCTTTTCTTTGCAATGGGCAACGTAATAGTAAACCCCTGCAGCCACTCCGTCGGCAGTCCAGCTGCGGCCGGGCTCATTCAGGTATTTTGAATTTTCATATATTTTATTTCCCCAACGATTGTAAATAATTACTTCCCAATCATATTTATCCACATCCTTGATCCAGAAATAATCATTAACTCCATCACCGTTGGGTGTCATGATATTCGGGATCGTTATTTCACAATTCTGATAAGTAATATTGACTGATGCTGAGGTATCCTGTTTACAGCGATTGGTCACTTTAATGAGATAATTGTTTATCCCCATATTTGCATTCTCACCAAAAACAATGGTAATGGACGGAATCGTATCCATATTTTTTGTATTCCACAAATACTTCATTTCATCCTGTTGTCCGGCATCTAAGGTAACGGTTTTATCAGGACATAATGTAGCATCTGTCAATGGATTGATCTTAGGTTTCTCAAAATATTTCACATCAAATAGTCCGGGTGCTGCAATACAATCCCCATCGAAGAAAAACAATTTATATTTTCCGGCTTGTTTAATATATTTTACCGGATGGATAGAATCACCGTAAATTGAATCAAGCCATTTATATTTAGTATAATACTGGTTAACATCAAAATCAAGTTTTACACTATCAAGTCCGGTTGCACAAATGTCTTTAGCAAAACCGGCTTTAGGCGTTGTGTATTCTATATTAAAATAACTTGTATCATTGCAAACTCCTGCACTGGAAACAGCCATCACATAATTCACCGGTTTCATTACACTGATCACACTGTTTGCGGTATCAATAAGTGTTTTAACGTTATTGGCTATGGAATACCATTTGATGAATTTTTTTCCGGTCATATCAACCTTCAGTTCAACGGCACAAGATGCAAAATGCTTTTGTGACTGGGTTTCCAGATTATGCATGATGGTAATCTTCATAGTATCAGATACAGATTCATTGCATTTATTCGTTATAGTTAAAATAAATGTTTTTGTTTCTGTGGCTGCACTGATAGTTGATGGATTGATAGATTCTGTATTTTCATCCGTTGACCACAGATACGTCATACCGGCTGGGTTGGTTAATAAATTATGGATGAGAACAGGACTACCGTTACATACAATCGTATCATTAGGTAGTTTAATTAATGGTTTGGGATAATACTTTACTTTAAAAACTCCTGAATCGGCAAGACATTTACCATCCCAGAAATAAACATTATATGTTCCTGAAACTTTCACATATTGAACCGTATCCGTTGTATTTCCATTGAACCATTTAAACGTAGCGGTCGGAATTAAACATGTTGCTGGATTAAATGCAAGTCGGATGCTGTCAGCTCCTGTACCGCATAAATCCTTGTCAAAACCGGCAATTGGTTTGGTATATTTAATGGAATAATAATTGGTGTCATTGCACACACCGGCACTTGAAACAGCCATGACTGAATCTACCGGCTTCATAACTTCGATGCTATTCTTTGCCGAATCTATTTTAGTCCACAAATTATTTTGCCATTGATACCAATAATAGGTTTTTTTACCTGCTTCAACCTCAAGACTGACAGAACAGGAGGCATAGTTCAAACTGCTCTTCGCAGCTTTGTTATGAAGGATTGTAATCTTCATAGTATCTGAAACGGATTCTTTACACCCATTGGTAATGGTCAATATAAAAGATTTTGTTTCAGTAGCAGATGTAAGGGTTGAAGGAGTAATCGTATCTGTTGCTTCACCGGTTGACCATTTATAGATATAGGTATACTCTTTAGGATTGGTTTTCAGGTTGAATACTTTAACAGGATTGCCGTTGCAAACTGTTGTGTCGTTCGGTAGTTTTAAATTAGGTACAGGGAAGTATTTTACTTTGAATACCCCTGAATCAGCCAGACACTTTCCGTCCCAGAAATATACTTTAAAAATTCCGGCATTTTTTGCATAAACAGCCGTGTGCAATGAATCACCGTTGAACCATTTGAATCTTGCAGATGGAATCAAACATACTTTTGGATCGAACTCCATACGTACACTATCAGTACCAGAAGCACAAAGTTCTTTATCAAATCCGGCAATGGGTTTGGTTGGTTTAACAATAAACGTGATTGAATCTACACCACCGCAATCATCATTGGGATAAACAACCATCTTTTTTACAGGATTCACAGGGTCGGTAATCGGAAAAGTAATGGTGTCTTTGCCTTCATAGGCAGGGATTGGATTATTATTTTCATCATACCAGTGATAATAAGCAGCACCATGTTTAACTCCTATAGTTGCTTCACAACTTGCATATTTTGGAATACTAACTGTACTTTTTCCTGAAGCACCTACATTAAAATTAGAGAAATAACCAAATGTTCCGGTACCCGAATAACTAGGGGTTGATACGCAAGTATCCTGAACGCCATTAGATGTTGTACATAAGTTTGAACAACCGGCAACACTGCAAACAGGATAGCCATTGGAAATTCCAAGGTGGAATACACCCAAACTGTTTTTTACAACACATTGTTTATTAATCGGAATTTGTCTGTTCGCAAATGTAACACGTGCAGCGACCCATTCATTATTGGTTCCGGGAACAACTTTAAACAAAGTGTCGGGGATAACTACCGGTGAACTTCCTGCTAATGTATAAGTAAATCCTGCTTTATTTGTGGCTTTGGTCAGCATCACCATGGCAAAACTTCCAACCTGTGTTCTTGAAAATGCAACCTGACGAGAACCTGTACAAACAATCGGGGGCAACATTGCAGAGCCAGCTTCGCAGGTAGAAATACTTGTTATTTGATAAACATAGATCGGCTTATCGGCTTTGATGTAAATCCCTTTCCCTGTATTGGCTCCACTCCCAATAACTTTAATTTCCTTGACTTGCCCGTCATTCAGGGTCATTGTTTGCTGCGTCCCATTTATATCATAATATGTTATATTTGTTGATGGCTGTGTACCAACCAATACAATATCTTCTCCATTGGATGTTTCACCAATTACAGCAATATACTCTAATCCTGTAATATTAACCGGAATTATCTGGTCGCCGATAATATCCTGACATGCGCCAATACTTTCAGTATCTTCATTAACAGTAACTGCAATAGGTTTGTCGGAAGTAATCAATGTACCGGCTAAATGTTGTCCTTCCATTTTTGAATAAGCCCTGACATTGTAGGATTCACCACGATTCAATATAACAGTAATTGTATCACCTGTATGGTATTTAGGGCCGGCGGGTTTACCGGGAATTAAAATAATTTTATTTATGGTTGGATTAGGTTGATTGATAGAGTTTACAGTATAACCATTGCAACTTTTTTTGTCGATAAACCATGTTGTATCGCTTGTTCCTACACTAATCCAACTCGGATCATTTGCAGGTGGCTGAGTCTGTCTGTTACTATACATTGTATCTGTAATTTGCCAAACTGTTCCAGTAAATGCAGATGAAATTAAAACTTTAGTTTCAGTTCGATATGGGCCATAGTTTGGACTTTCAACACCACCGGGTGTCCAGAATTTAAAATCTTTTTTAAGATGTTTCCAAACAGTATCAGATCTAACTGTTGATTCCCAAGTTGTAGGTGCAGCATAATTATTGGGGCTATATCCTATTGATGTATCTGCAAAAGTCCATAAAATTTCATTGTAAAGACAACCTTGGTAGTTTTGAGGCCCTGTACAGATAGTCCCTCTTTGTAAGGTTTGCTGTACTCTTGTCCATTTGTAAACGGGCTGACACGTTCCCTGCGCTTGTTTTAATTGATTTTTGGTCCATTTTACTACATCCGGTATTCCTAATGTTGTATCAGCATCACTGGCAACTTTTATTTTGACGGTAGTATTATCTTCAGTGGCAACCACATCAATACCTGCCCAAGCATCCCAATTGTACCAGCTTTGTTCATTTGGATTATCCACATGATAGGAAAGGGCTGCAGGGGTATAAAATTTTGTTCCCAGCGCATTTACACCTTTAAGTGTAAAAATCTCACCATTGAGTTTGTCTCCAATTTCATAATAAACAGTGACTGGATTGGTTGCTGTAATATGTAATCCATTTTGCAAAATTCTGTCAAACGGCCAGTTTTCAAGAAATGGTTTATATAGTGTTAAGTCAACAACTATCATGCTGTCCGCATTAACATGTTCAGTCATTGGCCAACCCATCGGTTCATTTTTAGGGATGGAAATTGTAACATCTGAAGGATTTCCGAAAGAAGAAATTTTAAGACGGACTTTATATCCTCCTTCATGGTAGTTAGTGGCTCGGGGCGCTACAAACCAAAATTCAGTATCGGTTTGTGCATAAGAATTAATTGCATAAATGCTTAAGAAGGCAAATAAACTAATTAATTTTTTGAATTTGTTTTTCATTGGAATTTTTTTTAAAATGAGATATAGATTTTTGAAATTTATTAATTATTTTAAAGTGTATTATTGACACTTATTAAAAACGTACAAATATAAAACATTAAAATAAATTATACAATTTTGTTTGCATTTTCCAATTTATGGTTTCATTTATTAAGTAATCGTAAATTTTTCAATTATGAAAAACGGATAAGCGGTTTGTTTTATCTTTGGTTTAAATTTAATAAAGTTTTGAATATGCAAAAAAATATAATTTTAATATTTAGTTTGTTCATTCATATTTGTTTGTCTGCTTCTGTTGTCAGGGAGGATAATAAAAGCATAGAACAAAAATTGAAATCTGTTTCCCCTACGGAAAAAGTAAAATTATTGAATGAACTTTCAAAAAAGGCATCCAAAAAAAATCCTGATAAAAGTTTATCTTATGCTCAACAAGCATTACAACTGGCTAAAAAGATGAATGATAAAATATCAGAATCAACAGCATTATTTAACATTGGTTTTGCGTACAAGCAACTCAATGATTATGAAAATGCAATGGAATACTTTCAGCAGTCATATGATCTTAGTAAATTTATAGATCTGAAAGAAGCCATGGGCACGGCATTGAATAATATTGCTTCAATTTATCTGGAGCGTAGCAGCTTTGAGATTGCGAATAAATATTACATTGAAGCATTAAATTTGCGGACTGAATTGGTACGTGAAAATCCGGATAGCACGAACTATCAGAAGCAACTTGCAAAGACTATTTTTCAGCAGGGGAATGTTTATTTTTACTGGGGAAAATTTGAAGTTGCATTTAAAAAATACCAGGATGCAATGAAAATATTTGATAAAATAAATTTTTCGGAAGGGATTGCACTTTGTCTGAATAATCAGGGGAATATTTATGTTCAATTAAAAAAACTTGATAATGCACTTGACTATTATCAGCATTCATTGAAAATACAATTAACCTTGGATAATAAAACGGCAATTGCAGATAATTTGAATAATATCGGTATTATTTATTCTGAAAAAGGAGATTTAGATAAAGCTCTTATATATCATAAGCAGTCACTTGATATCAAGGAAAAAGAAGGAAATGAAAAAGAATTACCAGATGCACTCAATAGCATTGGGTACATTTATAATAAAAAAGGAAATTTTATGCAAGCTATGATTTGTTATCAAAGAGCACTTGAAATTAATCAAAAATATGAAATGAAAGAAGGAATTACATTGTCTTTAAATGCGATTGGGAAATTAATGA
>CAYVNP010000001.1:0-65075 GCA_964452905.1 uncultured Bacteroidales bacterium | reverse complement strand
AATGATTAATAAAAATCAAATTCAGAATGGAATAGAATATTGTAAAAAAAGTTTGAAAATTGCTGAAGAAATCAATTCTCTGGAATTACAAATGATGAATTATTCTGATCTTTCCCAGGCTTATGAAAAAACAGTTAATAGTGCTAAAGCGCTTGAATACTTTAAACATTTTACTAGAGCGAAAGAGAAACTTTATGCGAATGAAAGTTCAGAAAAAATTCTGGAAATGGAATCCAGATACAAATTGGAAAAGAAAGAAGCTGAAAGAAAACAAAAGGAGGAGCTCATACAAAAAGAGATCAGCCGAAGAAATAATATTCAATATTCTTTAATATTTATAATTCTGGTTGGATTGTTTCTAAGTGTTTTCTTTTCCGGTAGATTTGTTTTACCCAAGTGGTTTGCCGAAGCAATTGTTTTTTTTACTGTGGTTATGTTGTTTGAATTTCTGCTGGTGATCCTTGATCCAACCATTGAAAAATATGCTCAGGGAATGCCTGCTTTGAAACTTGCGTCAAATATAACTATGGCTGTTTTGATATTCCCGATTCATAGTTTATTGGAAGAGAATCTTAAAAAAAGAGCAATGAAAAAAATTCATGCTTCAAACAAATAATGTTCAGTAGAATATTCATTTTCTTCATATATTTTTGAGTTGATAAAAATAAAAACGCCCGTGATTCCACGGGCGTTTTTAAATAGCAATTTTATTATTTATTTTATTGCATTCAGGAATTCAGCATTGTTAAAGTATTTCAGGAATTCTCTGTCTATTTTTGCTTCTTCTTTATATTTCCCATCAGCTTGAACTGCTTTTTTCAGGTTATTAAATACCATGTTGTCATTACCCGAACGAGCGCCAATAACAGCCATCAGATAAAGTACAGATGCAGTTTTGGGAGCACATTCCAAAGTAGCCGATGCTGCTTCAGCAGAACCACTGAGCAATTGAGCGAGAGCTAAATTGTATTTGCATTTATCTCCGGCAAATGAACTGACAGCACCTGCATAATCAGCTTTGGTGATAGCAATAATTCCTAAATTATATTTTTCGTCAACCCCTTTAACGGATTGGAAAATGGATTCAGCTTTGGGATAATCTTTTTTATACAATGCACAAACACCAAGGTTGTTTAATACTTGTCCGTTATCCGGTTCAAGTTGTTTAGCTTTTTCAAGATATGAAATAGCATCGTCAATATTTCCTTGTAGAATGCTGATGTAACCGGCATTGTTATACCCTTTCCAACTGTTAGGATAAACACTGATTACGGATTTATAAATCTTTGCTTTAAGATTTAAATCCTGAGTTAATGTTGCAGCATAAAGGAGTTCTTTAATATTCAATGAATCAGGATGAGTGGTTGAAAGAGTTGCAATTTCTTCATCTGTTTTCTTGGGCTCAAAACAATTAACTACTATTTCACCTCTTCGTAACACAGATAACATATCTTCAACTTCCTGATAAATCACAGTCATATCGCGAATTCGTTTTTCACGTTCAGCTTTAGAAACCTGTGATTTGATCACATTTTCAATAGCGTTTTTATCTTTAATAGTTGAAGTATTTAATGCTTTCATGAAGCCATCAAAGTCTTCACCTTTGGCTACCACATCAATGGTCAAATCTTTTTTAGCATCTTTGATGGTCAGTTTTGATTTTTTAGCTTTGATCAATTTTGAAAACATGTCAAGAACATATTTATTGGTTGTTTTTCCACGTTCTTTTGAAAGATTTTCATTAATGGTTTGTTCCCCTTCGGGAGATGCCCAGGCATTGATGGCAACGTCTTTAATCTTCCAACCGTTACTGATAAAATATTGGAGAGAATCAATCATTAATTTGTTTGCTTTATTTTTATTTAGAGCCAGTGCTTGATTCAGATCGGATTTGTTGTAAGCAAAATAAATGTTTGCACTTTTACTTACAATTACTTCTTTTTGATATTCATGAGCAGCAAGCTCAATTTTTCCATCCGCATCTATGCGGGTAGACGTATAAATAATTCCATCTGCAATTTTAACTTCAGGAAGATCTTTTGAGTTCTTTCCTTTGATTGCCTTAGCTTTCAGCCAAAGTTCAGCGGATTTCATTTCAGGGTCATAATTGAACTGATCAGAATAAGTAATATCTCCGCCTTCTTTTTTCTTGATCACATCCCCATCTCCTTCAGCTTTTTCGCCTTTAATAGTTTTGGGTTTAAGGTCTAATGTTTTTCCGGCATATTTTAAAACTGGAGTCACTTCAACTTTAACTTTTTTAGGCAGCCCTTTTTCAGGTACTTTTCCTTTAATGGCTACAGATACTTTTCCGCCGTGTGTTTCAAGAACTTTCGGTGTTACTTCATATTTATCAGGCAATTTAGTACTACCGCATCTTGAAAGAAGAGCAATGGATATCACCATTACCATAAAGATTTTTACATTTAAATTTCTCATAATCGTATTTAATTATATTAATTTGTTAAATATTAAATATGGAGCAAATATATAAAAATCTTTTTTCACAACAGTTTTTTAAATAAAAAATTACAAATCAATTCATTATTGATTTTATTTAATGTTTTTTGTAATCAGAACAGAAACACGAAGTAATTAAAATATTAAATTTATTTTCATTTGTTAAAATTGAACCTTCCCCATAAAAATAAAAACTCTATTTGAGAATTTAATAAAATTCATGTAGGTTTGCATAAATTGTTTACAGAATGTCCGGGTTTTTTAAAAAAATAATCAAGAAAAAAATATTTCACCGGTTGAAACATAAATACCGCCTAGTGATCATGCAGGATGATACATTTGAAGAAAAATTTTCATTCCGTTTATCACCTATGAATGTATTTATAGCTGTTGGTGTTTCATCCATTGTTCTGATATTTTCCACAACATTCATCATTGCTTTTACTCCTTTACGTGAGTATATTCCGGGTTATGCCGATGTCAACATGAATAAAAAATTACGTAAAATTTCATATGTAGTTGATTCGCTCGAAAACAAATTAGAATTGAAAGAACAATATTTTGCAAATTTGAAAAAAATATTATCCGGAAACATCCAAGCGGATTCCTTACCAATAAAGCCGTCCTCTCCCAAACCAACACAATCGATTACCCAACTGTACAAATCAAGAGAAGATTCGTTATTGAGAGGGGAATTTGAAAACACGGATGATTACAATTTATTATTTACAGAGGATAAAAAATCAAATGCAGGTACTTCCATTGCAAATTATTTTTTCTTTACGCCATTGCGTGGTATTATAATCAATCATTTCAATTTGAAAAAAGAACATTACGGTATTGACATTGTGGCAAAAGAAAATGAAGCGATTAAAGCTACGCTTGACGGAACCGTTGTTTTGTCGTCATGGACATTGGAATCCGGCTATATCATTGGCATACAACATACCGGAAATATTATTTCCATTTACAAACATAATTCCGTTTTGATGAAGAAAGTGGGCGACTTTGTGAAGGCGGGTGATGTTATTGCAGTTATTGGAAACTCCGGTGAACTTACAACCGGGCCCCATTTACATTTTGAATTATGGTATAATGGAACACCCGTCAATCCAAAAGATTATTTAAATTTTTAAATCAATAATCTAGTTATTTTGTTAGTTTATGTTTTGAATTACCAATAATTTTTAATATATTTTTTATCGAAAAATTAAATGAAGTAACATTTCACTTTAAATCCTTTCCATTGAATGTTATTTATTATTTCACCTTACTATATCTAAAATAATTATATTTATATTTTATTTATTTTTTTAGATACTCAAATTGAATAATATGATATATTCTTTTAATTTTGCATTTAATGGAATATATTAAATGTTGAAGGAATATTTAATTTGTATTTTTTTAATGAATTTAATCTGAATTTAATATTCGTTCGTAAGTTTTCATGATCAGACATGCATGAATTAAGTTATACAATTAATGATTCAAATTTTACATCTCGTTTAAAGCAAGGTGATAAAGAGTTGTTTGAAATAATCTTTAATGATTATTATGGCAAACTTTGTAATTATGCTGAATCTTTATTGGGTGATATGTCTGAAGCGGAAGATATTGTCAGTGATTTTTTTGTTTACTTTTGGGAAAACCGCGAGAAACTGGAAATAACTACTTCTTTGAGTTCATATTTGTTTGCGTCAGTCAGGAACAGAAGTTTTAATTATATTAAACGATTGACCGTAAAAGATAAATATAAAACGATCATTCACATGCATTATCAGGGTGACTCACCTTTTGATAAGTCAGGTAACAGCAGTAAATTTGATTTTGATGCGCTTCAGTTAAAGATTGATGAGGTTATAAATAATCTGCCCAATCAATGCAGAAAGGTTTTTTTGTTGAATCGGTATGAAGAAAAAAAATACGAGGAAATTGCAACGGAGTTAAATATTTCGCGCAGTGCAGTGAAGAAACATATTGTGAAAGCCCTTGATCATATGAGACGAAACTTGCGTGATGCTGAGTTTATTGATTAAACATTCTGTAAACGTTTGTTAATTATAATTTTTTTATTAAAATTTTATCAAGTACAAGTTATTTTACGATTGAATTATTAATTCAATATATAATAAATATTAAATAAACGATTAAGTTTTATTTAAAAAGGAGGTACCCTACTTTAAATATTTATTGTCATTAAAAGCAAATCAAAGGAAATTATGGAATCTAATCAAACGTATTATCAGGAATTAATCGTTTCATTTTTGAGTAAAGAAGCTTCTCAAGATGAGATAGACGAATTAAATGCATGGCTTGAAAGTTCTGAAGAAAATAAGCAGATTTTTAATAGCTACCTGCATAGTTGGCAGGTAAGTTCATTGTCTGAATCTGCAGTAAAAATAAATATCAAGAAAGCATGGGATAAAGTGAATAAGCAAACATTATCTGCAGGACGTTCAAAAACAAAACAGTTAATTTATACATTATCAAAATATGCTGCAATTATTCTTGTTTTTGCCGGATTATCATTTATTGCATATCATTACTGGCAAACATCTTTAAAAAAGGAAATGCCTCAAGTTGCTGCAAGTGGCAGGATAATTCTTCATGATGGTACTGTCATCAATTTGAATGAAAAATCAGGAGACATTGCTTATAATCAGAAGAATGGAAAAATTACTTTAAATAATGAGATTATTTTATCAGGAAAAGCAGAAGCAGGGAAAAAACAATCTCATGATTTTATTTCATATAAAAAAATGGCATATAATACCATCATCGTTCCAAATGGGCATTACTACAAACTTATTTTCCCTGATGGTACAACGGCCTGGGTAAATTCAGGTTCAACGTTGAAATATTACTCTGAAAATCCAAGTGATCTGCGAATGGTTGAACTTCAGGGTGAAGCATATTTTGATGTTACTCATAATAAGAGTATTCCTTTTATTGTTAAAATAAATGAAATTGATGTTAAAGTTCTTGGAACTTCATTTAATGTAAAATCAATGGAAGGAGATGATCTGATTAAAACCACTTTGGTATCTGGGTCTATTCAACTGACAGGTAAAAAAGACAAGTATAAATCGTTTGAAATAAAAATTAATCCGGGTGAACAAGCAATCTATTCGAAAACTATTAAAAATATTGAAGTTTTCAAGGTGGATACAGAAATGTATTGTTGTTGGAAAGATGGATATTTTAAATTTTTAAATACCCCTTTTTCGGAAGTAATAAAATCAATATCCAGAATCTATGGTGTTGAGATTGTACTTCAAGGGGATGAACGTAATTTCAATAAAAAAATTTCAGGGAAGCTCATTCGAAATTATTCAATTACTCAGGCATTAGACAATCTTAGTCTTTTAAAGCCATTTGAATATCAAATAAAAGAAAATAAAATTAATATATATAGCAAAACAAATTAAATTATAATTAAATCCAGTTACCATGAAGAAAGCAAATACAAAAAAAATGTCTCTTTACGAAAAGTTGAAATCCAAATGTAAGTTAACGCTATTTATTTCAGTTTTCATGATCACTCATATTATTAGTGCCGGTAATATTGCTAATGATAGCGGAATTACAATTACGGCCAGTAATATTACTGTACAATATGTTCTTCAGGAAATTGAACGTCAAACCGATTTCAAGTGTTTATACAGTAATGAAGATATTGACCTGAATCGAAAAGTGAACTTAAAAGTAAAGGGCTTTTCCGTTGATCAGTTATTGAAAGAATTATTTATTAATACTCCTTTTACATATAAAATACAGGATAAACAAATAATTATTTTCAAAGAAAAGAAAATTGAAAAACAGGTAAAACCTACAATAGATCTGAAAAAAACAGAGTACAAACCTGAGGAAGATATTAAGATCAACGGTCGTGTAACAGATGAACGCGGTGAACCCATGATAGGGGTGAGTGTTCTTGTGAAAGGATCAAAAAAAGGAGTTATTACAAATATTAATGGTGATTATATCATTGATGTTCCTAATCAACAGACAGTGCTTGTTTTTTCGTTTATCGGGTATAAAAAGAAAGAGGTGGTAGTAGGTGCTCAAACCTCGATTAATGTGAAGATGGAACCTGATGCTATCGCTCTGGAACAGTTTGTTGCCATAGGTTATGGAACAGTTAAAAAAAGTGACCTTACATCGTCCATGTCTTCACTACGTAAGGAAGATATGGTTAGCGAAGGAGCTGTAACTTCACCTGAAGAAATGCTGAAAGGTCGTGTTTCCGGTATGCAGATAACACCTAATAATGGTGAGCCCGGATCAGGTATGTCAATTGTGATTCGTGGAGCAAGCGCCATCCAGACAGGTCAGCAACCGTTATTCGTTATTGATGGAGTCCCGTTGCAGGGTGGATCACCTGAACCCAGTTCAGGATCCAATTACGGCGGGGTTGAATCACCCGGAGCCAATTCAAGTCCGTTTCGGTATATTAACCCATCAGATATTCAATCAATTGACATATTAAAAGGAGCATCTGCAACTGCTATTTATGGTTCACGAGGTGCAAACGGAGTTATACTGATTACAACTAAAAAAGGTGAACAAGGTAAATCGTTGATTGAATATTCAAGTTCATTCAATATTTCCGAATTACCAAAAAAATTGAATATGCTTTCTGCGGATGAATATATCCAACAACGAAGAAATAATGGAATTACGGATACTTCGTATGAATATGGCGGGAATACCAATTGGCAGGATCAGATTTTTAGAACTGCTGTTGGGCAAAAACACGACTTGTCTTTTTCAGGTGGTGTAAAAAATGGTTCTTATTTTGGATCAATTGGATACCAAAAACAAGAAGGAATTATTAAACGGTCGGATATGGATAAATACAATGCACGACTTAATATTTCTCAGAAAGCATTAAATGACAGATTGAAAATGGAAGCTAATATCTCTGCTTCTCATATCAAACAAAATTCTGTACCTATTGGTGAAACATCTAAAACAGGTGATTTGCTTTTCTATTCATTAGAAACAAATCCAACCATGCCTGTAAAATCCGATACCAGCGCAAGCAGTTATTTTCAGCCGGTTGGTCTTATTAATCCGGTAGCTATGTTGAATTTAAATAGCAATCTTACCAAATCAACAAGGATTATCGGAAATTTTACTCCTTCACTTGAAATTATTAAGGGGCTGACCTATAAATTAAATATTGGAATAGATCATTCTGATGCAACTCGTCAACAACAGCAATATTCAACCTATAACGTTTCTGCCGGAAAAGCATCAGCACTTTTTAATTCACAATCAACAAACAATACAACCCTTGAACATACCATGAACTTTGATAAAAATTTTGATAAACATCATGTAACAGTTTTAGCCGGGTATTCATATGAAAAATATATGGTAGATGGGAATGGAGGTTTTTCAATTGGGATGAAAAATGATGATAAGATAGACCCCCTCTATAATATGGGAAATGGGATGACAGGTGGAAAAAGTGCTTGGGCTTATTCATCCATGGATGAAATGCAATCATACTTTGGCAGGGTCATGTATAATTTTAACAACAAATACAGATTAACCGCAACGGTTCGCCGTGACGGATCTTCAAAATTCGGAAAGAATAATAAATACGGAACATTCCCTTCATTCGGTGGTTCATGGTCTTTATTAGAAGAAAATTTTATAAAGAAAATAAAAATCTTCAATGTGTTTAATGATCTTAAACTTCGTGCCGGCTGGGGACAAACAGGTAACTCAAATATTAACAGAGGAAGTTCTTCTTATCTTTATGCCAACCTACCCAGTTCATCGGCTATCCTGAATGGTGTTTCCGATTCAGTAATAAAAGGAATGGTATTGATCCAAACTCCTAACTCAAATCTCAAATGGGAAACATCAGTTCAAGCTGAATTTGGTTTAGATTTTTCTATGTTTAAAAACAGATTGACAGGAACCTTTGATGTGTTTCAAAAAACAACTAAAGATATGCTCATGTCTGTTCCTGCCAAACAGCCCGCACCTTCTGAAACAACCATCATTAATGTTAATAAAGGTTCAATTATTAATAAAGGGTTGGAATTATCTCTTAATGCATTTGTAATTTCTAAAACAGATATGACCTTATCTTTGAATGGTAATTTTACAACCATACGGAATACAGTAAAAGATATTCCTGTTGATTATATATCTACCGGACTTGCCAGCGGTAAAGGAATGACGAATGTTGCTGTTGAACGGATTGCCAATGGACACCCGATGTATATTTTTTACGGCAAAAAATTCATGGGGTTTGATGGAAATGGAAATGCAACCTATGCTGCTGCCGACGGACATGCTACGTCATCTGATTCCGCTGCCTATATGTATCTGGGTAATCCAAACCCCAAATTTTTATGGGGGTTAAGTACTAAGTTTACCTATAAATTATTCCATCTCGATATTTTTATTGAAGGAAAACATGGTCAAATGGTTTATAACAATACTGCAAACTCAATTGATAATTTATCAAATTTAACAAAACAAAATTTAAATGTATTCAATAGTACAATTGAATCCGGTGATAATGGAAATAACACAACAGAGTTTTCAAGCCGATACCTTGAAAAAGGGAGTTTTGTTAGGTTGGCTGATATAAAATTAAGTGTTGATATTCCTAAAAATTGGATTAAAGGAATTAAAAATGCAACGTTTTATGTAAAAGCGAATAATCTCCTTATCCTGACCAAATACAAAGGATATGATCCTGAAGTAAATACCGGTGCTGGTATTAATAATGTGGGTTCAATGGGAATAGATTATTCAAGATATCCTAAAGCCAGAATATACACAGTAGGAATAAATATTGCAATCTAAAAAAAGTAGTTAATTAATAAAAACCGAAAATAATGAAAACAAAAAAAATAATTTATTTGATATTGTTCATCATGATTACTTCAGTTTCATGTTCTAAATTAGAAGAAACTTACAAAGGAAGTACCAGTGATGTGTATGGTTTAACTATAGAAGAGATTGTTGCTCCTGCATACAGCAGTCTGTTTCATCTATGGGATCAGGGGGAAACGGTTGATGCTGCCAGATATTCTTCACAAGGGGGGTTATTTCCCATTCAGGAAATTTCAACCGATGAGGTGATGATTCCTACCCGTGGAACCGACTGGTATGACGGTGGCAAATGGCAATCGGATTATTTATTGAACTGGACTGCCAACCATGATCATATTAAACAACTCTATATTGAATTATCACAGGGAATTTCACGTGCCAATGGTAGCTTACTTTCTTTAGATAAGTTGTCTCAAACGGCAATTGTGAAAACATATAAAGCAGAATTATATTTTTTACGTAGTTATTACAGTTATCTCATGATGGATATTTACGGACAAGTTCCTTTCCGTGAATATAATGAATTGGATTTCTTGAAAGATCCAAAAATATTGGACCGCAAAGCTGCCTTTGACTGGATAGTGAATGAAGTTAAAAATATAGCCCTCCCGGGAATGGCTGATTACGGTAGTATTCCTTATGGTCGTCCTACCAAAGATGCTGCACAAATGTTATTGGCGAAACTTTATTTAAATCAATCTGTTTATACCGGCGAACCCGGTGGATATGATTCGTGTCTTGTTTATGTGAATAAAATTATTAATTCCGGTCATTATACAATTGCGGATGACTATTGGGAAATTTTTAGCCCAATCAATAATATTAATAATGGGAATAAAGAAATTATTTTTGCCGGTGTTCAAAAAGAAACCAACAGTCCGGATATTTTAGGAAACTATGGTATGTGGAACAGACCGTTTATGTTGGCTTTTCATTATAAACATAAATGGAGCGAAGGTGTTCCTGCACCCGGTGGATATAATATTAATGGTGCGGTTGCACCTGAAGAATATTGCAGAATGATTTGTGCTCATACGGATACAGCGGTTGATATCAGATGGCGTGATGACCGTTACATTAAAAATAAAGCGAATTTTGTTTATTTAGGGTTTAATTATGGACAGGCATATAACATGAGTGCAAGAAAACAACCTGTTAAAGTCAAAGCACGTGATGGTATCACCTATGTGGATTATACATTTGAATGTCCACTTGATGGCGCTAATGAAGGGAATGGCGTAAGGGTACTTAAATTTTATCCGAACTATCCTGATCTTGCTTCAGACCAAACGTCGTTTGGTATCAGTTATGCCAATGATTATCCTATATTCCGTATTGCTGATGCGTATCTCATGCGTGCTGAATGCAATGTCCGTCTTGGGACAACCAGTGGTGCCGCTCCTGTTGATGATGTTAATGCCATTCGTTCAAAACGTGCTAAGTCCGGTTCGGGCGCTGGCACTCTGAATGTGACTGCCGATAAAGTCAATCTTGATTTTATTTTAAAAGAAAGAGCGATTGAATTATACCATGAAATGCACCGCAGACAGGATTTGATCCGTTTCGGGAAATTTCTTGGACCAAAATCAAACAAAAATTACAATTCAGATACAACCCGCATATTATGTCCTATCCCGCAAACACAGATTGACATTATTAAGGGGTTGCATCAAAATCCGGGATATTAATAAAAAATATTTTTTCCTAAATTAAGTTAGACTTTCAATTATGAAAATAAATCATTCCGATAAAAAATATATTTTTAGTATACTCTTTGGGGTTTTATGTGCTTTACAGTTTTTGTCTCTGACTGCTCAAACAGACCGAGGTTATTATACTGCGCCTTATATCCGTTATGAAGCGGAAGATGGAATCAAAAGCTCGGATGCGATTCTGTATTCTTCCCCACAAATAAAATCAACCGAAACGGCTGCTGAGGCATCAGGACTTAAATATATTGCTTTGGCTAAAATCGGAGATTTTGTAAAGTTTGCAGTGAAGAATATTGCGGATGGGATTACTTTGCGTTTCAATATGCCTGATACAGCTGATGGTTTAGGAAGACATGGGAGTTTAAATGTATATGTGAATGGAGTTCAGGTGAAAACATTGAATCTTACTTCATACTGGGCATATCAGTATTTTTATAATACAAACCCGTCCAATTCGCCCTCTGCTCGTCCACACATGCGTTTTGATGAAATACATTTCAAATTGACAAATAAAGCGCAGGTTGGTGATACCATTATGATACAGAAAGATATTGCGGACAACATGGAATATGGTATTGATTTTATTGAGATTGAAGAGGTTCCGGCAAAAATTGAAAAACCGGCAGGGTATTATTCTGTTACTGATTACCCTGCAATTTCTGATATTCTCTCATTTACCAATTGTATTGCGGCTGCTATTAAAGATGGAAAAAATGTATATATTCCTGAAGGTAAATTTGTTCTTGATGCACGCTTACAGATTTCCGCAAAAAATCTAAAGATATTAGGTGCGGGGATTTGGTATACTGAAGTTAACTTTTCAAATAACGAACCGTCTGTAGGTGGTATTTCTGCATCCAAAACAACGTCAAATGTTGAGATCTCAAATTTTTATATGTCTACAATTAATAATGAACGATTGTATGCGGACATTGTGGGGCAATATAAGGATTGTCCTGCTTTTTCAGGTGTTTATGGTACAGGGTCTAAGATACATAATATCTGGTTAGATCATTTTGAAACCGGTTTTTGGATTGGAGATTATAGTAAGCCGGTTGTTTCAACAAATGGATTATCCATTTCAGAATGTCGAATCCGGAATACATATGCGGATGGCGTTAACTTTACTCAGGGAACATCTAATTCAGTGGTTGAATATTCAAGTATCAGAAACTGTGGGGATGACGGACTGGCAATTTGGCCGAATAATAGTAATAGTGCTCCGATGACCAAGAATAATATTTTCCGATACTGTACGGTTGAACATGTTTGGCGTGCGAGTGGTATCGCCATCTTTGGCGGTGAAGGACATCTGGTTTATAATTGTTTGGTAAAAGACAGTTATGAAAGTTCAGGCATCCGTTTCACAACTGATTTTTCAGGGTATCCATTCAGTACAAATGCATCTATTCCTATATTGTTAAGCAATAATACATTGATTAATTGCGGTACGTCGGCTGATTTGTGGGCTGCTTCCCGCGGAGCAATTGAATTTAATGCCACTACGAACGGGAAAGATATTTGCAATATACATTTTGTCGAAACAACTATAATTGATGCGCAGCAACGGGGTATTCAATTCTCAGGTTCGGGAGGAAAATTTTATAACATTACTTTTTATAATACGATTATCAATGGTACGGGTCATAATGGATCCACACAAGCTGAAGGGATTTGGTCTTCAGCAACAGCAACTCAATCGCAGTTTGATTATGTCATATTTGAAAACCTTGCATCTGTTGAAAGTTATAATGCAAATGCAACGTTTAAGCTGATCATTAATAATAAAGGTCAGTTAGGAATTGAAAATATTTCCTCAAAAGAGGAATTCAAAATGTTCTATAATCCTGTTGGAGATATAATTCATATACAAGGAGATATAATATGTTTGATTAATATATATGATTTATCAGGACGAAAACTTTTTGAAAAAGAGAATATTTCTAAACAATCTGATTTTTCCGTTAATACAAATTGGCTGAAAAGGGGCATCTATCTGATACAGGTTGAAACGCAATCTCATGGAATAATCAGCGGGAAAATCATTAAATAAATGTATGCAAAAGAGTTATAGAATAACGCAACCAATACGCCATAAATTTTATCTGATAAATTAGGGATCGTGGTTAAGTAATTAAATTTATCATTCAACTATGAAAACAATTATACTGAACTGTTTTATTGTTATTGTTTTTATTTCAAATGCAATAGGGCAGTATTCTTCTAAATGTGATAAGTTGGATTCATTGATGATAACCTATATGGGATCATCAGTTGCTTTAGGGATGTGGGAGCCACAGAACCATGGATATGCTTATTTTTATACGAATTTACTCAAACAAAGAGATTCATTAAAACAAGGTGCTGCCTGGCATACCTCCAATATTTCTATTGGCGGTAATACCACAATTAATTTGCTCAACCGCTGGTCAACCGACCTTCTTCCTCTCTGCAGTAAATATGTTGTTTACGGGCTTTCACTTGGAAATGAAGGAATTCATGGCGGAGGACAACCTGTATTTGATCAGTTCCGTAATAACATGCTTAAACTGATAAAACAGGCAAGAGACAGCGGAATGGAACCGGTTGTTGTTAATTGCTATACCCGGAATGATTATAACAGTTCGGATTATCAATATGTCAAAAAAATGAATATGCTCATTCATTCATGGAATGTAGCCAGCGTAAACGTATTGGGAGCCGTTGACGATGGAACAGGCAAATGGGTTTTGGGTTACTATATTGATGGCATGCATCCTAATACCAACGGTCATCACGAATTTTGTTATACCATTGTTCCGTCCCTCTTTGATGCGTTAAAAGCTGGAAAGCAACAACCCCGAAAAATGTATGGGACTTATCTTACCATTGATCCTGCTAAACAACAACAATTGGAATTTGTTCCTGACGCAATCGTTCATCCTTTTACTTTTTCATTTGATATAAAAACAGCTGCTACAGGATCTATTGCCGGTTTTACTACTGACAGTGGGTATTGTTATTTGCAAATTGATAATCAGACGGGCTTTCTGAAATATACTTCTCTGAAAAATGCAGGGATTACAGGAAGTGTTTTAATCAATGATAATCAATGGCATAAAATTTCTTTTACGCATTATTATGCAAGAGGAATGACGTTTTTATATGTTGACAGTATTTTACAAGGCAGCATCAGTGAAAAAATTATTTCCAACAAATTTCATTTAAGCAATAAAAATGCTCCTGTTGCTGATTATAGAAATTGGATGTTCTACAGGTCGGCAATGAATGATATTGAAATAAAAGCTTTGGTCAATGACAGTTTGCTGAAATCCAGTTTGGAATTATATGCCCCACTTGACGGGCAAGGCTTGATCAGTACAGATAAACTGGTTAATATGGCTCAAAGCACAGTTTTACCTCAGTTTGTTATTAATAATTCTACCGGTGAGATCAATAATAAAAAGCTGTTTAGAATTTTCCCCAATCCGGTTGACAATTTTTTGAATATTGAGGGGACTTCGGTTACATCAATTGCAATTACCGATATTACAGGTCGGTTGTTGATGGAAAGAAGTTTTTCTGATCAAAGCAGTCATAATTGTGTTAACTTACAGGATTTAGAACAAGGAATATATACTGTACGGCTTATATGTAAAAATAATGAGAATAATAATTTTATAATTATTAAACAATAATTTTAAAATTATATGTTTTTTATATTAATATAAAAACAGATTCAAGAATCAGACATGAGAAATAACAAATTAATAATTACTATTTTCAATAGCATACTTTTTTTAATTTCTTTGCATGTATTTGCTCAAACACCCTGCAACCAGCGGGTTATTGAAAATGTTGATTTCACCTATACCGGCACCGGTACTCCTGCTCGTTGGGATATGAGCCAGATCAATGCAGGTGGTTTTATTTTTGATCAAACAGCTTATGCCTATGTTCCAACCGGAAATTTTTCCAATCAAAATATAAATTGGCAAACAGCCAATACGAATTTGAATTCAACGCGTCAATATGCTATTGTTAAAAATCCAAAAGACCTTAGTGCACAATATGCCGATTTACCTACTGACGGCATGATCGTTATTAATCCGAAACAAGGACAAGATGATCAATACGGACAATATCAGATTGCTAATCTTCAACCCGGAAATACGTATTATGTTGAAATTAAAATTTATAATGTCATTTCACTATCATCCCGAGGTCCGAGCAATCAATGTTATTCATGGTGTAACTGGAATAATGAATTGAACATCAAATGGGAAGGGAATGGCAACAATGCGCATGATGGACAAAGCGCAATGACCTGGACTGGCTCAAACGGAAGCGCCTCTGCAAGCGGTAACTGGGATGGTTGGGGAAATCAGATATCCAATTGGATGTGGGTTACTCCCAATGGAGCTTATGCTACCATGAAAGGACAAATGACGCTTGGAAATGCGACCACCGGTTTTACATTTACATTTTTGAAAAAAGATGGATCAAGCACCAATCCTATAGTTCTGGGTATTGATTACATTAAAATTTATGGTTGTCAGGCGGAAGCGATCAATGTTTCGGGTGGAACCACGAATGTTTGTGAAGGATCAGATTTAATTCTTACGGCTCAGGGGCTTGGTTCTAAAGGGTCTTCCTACACATGGTATAAAAATGGTGTTCTTCTCTCCGGCAGAAATTCAGATACATTAAACATTATTTCAGCCATAGGAACAGGAACAAGTGTTACCTATGAAGCCAAAGGTGAATGGACTAACAAAACTGTAACCCTTACATCTAAGATGTGTTGCAGTAGTGCAGGGGGAACAAGTGATGAAGTCATCAGGCAAAGTTTTAACGGACTTACTTATTCCTGCGCTGCTGGAAGATCAGGTGGTTATGCTGATATACCCGATAAAGGGACGAAAAATTTTATAGATGGGGCTTATATATTTGCTGGATCTCCCTGTAATAGCTTAAACGACGGGCAGTATGCAGTCGTGTTGAGTTCTTTTGCCGGTGATTATTGGCGCACAAGACCTGAAGTAAAAGATCATACCGGTGTTTCCGGTAGCGGGAGCTTATTTGTAAATGCCGTTGGAGGTGTAGGACAAGCTTTTTATAAATTTAATCTGGATGGACTGTGTAATGGAACACGATATGAATTTTCTGCCTGGTATGCTTCTTTAGCAACAGGCGCTGAAACAAAACCAAATATCGAGTTTGATGTAATGAATGGAGCAACGAAAGTAGAATCTGTTACTACAGGTGTTATTCCTGTAAACGAAAAATGGTACAAGGCGGATGTAACTTTTGTAACACCTATAACCGGAAATCCAACATACACCCTTCAGTTAGTTAATCTGGTTGTTGGTTCAAGCGGTAATGATGTGATGATTGATGATATTGTGGTTAAAAAATGTTCTCCGTTTATTAATTTATATAAAGATGGAACAAAGGATACTGCCATTGCTGTTTGTGATAATAATCCGGTCAATTTAAAAGTAAGTACCTACTATGATTTACCGCTTGCAGTTACCGGCAGTTCTTCTGGCACAGTGTACTTTCAATGGATGAAAGCATCTTCATCAAGCGGTCCGTGGACATTGATAGGTACTCCGGTTACAACCGGTTCGTATACGGCAATACCATCTGCAACGACCACCTACTACAGGGTAAAAGTATCATCCGATTATACCAGAGCTTCCAATGGACAACCACCTTTGGCATCCGAATGCGGTAATGATGGTATGACTACTTCATTCAAATTAGCTAAAAATGGAAATTTTTCAATACCTCCTATTACTGGTACAACTTCTTATTGCGAAAATACTACCATGACGTTAACCGGAAACAGTGGTACAGGTGTAAAATGGGAGTGGAGGAAAGGAGCTACGTATGCCGCTGCAACTGTTATTTCAGGGTATGGATTCAATACCGATGTGGCAAAAAAAGAATTTAGTAAAACATTTGCTTCCGGAGATGAAGGAAATTATTATTTTGTTGTTCAGGATGCTACAGGCTGCGAATCTTATTCAACTGCTGCTGTTACATTGATCCCGACACCTGTAATTACGGGGACTTTAACTGCATGTCCGGGAACGACTACTGCCTTAGGGGCTACACCAACAGGAGGTACCTGGACCAGTGCCACTACATCTGTTGCTACGGTTAATTCGTCAACAGGTGTCGTTACGGGTGTTGCTTCCGGAACCAGCGAAATAACTTATACTGCCAACGGATGCAGTAATAAGGCAACGGTTACTGTTAACAGTACTCCTTCTATTTCAGGTACATTAACGGTATGCCAAAACGCAACTACCACACTGAGTGGTACCCCTGCCGGTGGAACCTGGAGCAGCGCAACAACTTCCGTTGCAACCGTCAATGCTTCAACAGGTGTTGTCACGGGCGTTGCCGGTGGCACCAGCGTGATCACTTATACTGCCAATGGATGCAGTACCACTTCAACGGTTACTGTTTATGCTACTCCTGCGATTACCGGTACTTTGACAGTATGCCCCGCTGCAACAACAAATTTAAGCGCCACACCTGCTGGCGGTACCTGGAGCAGTGCCACCACATCCGTTGCCACTGTCAATGCTTCAACAGGTGTTGTAACAGGCGTTACTGACGGTACCAGCGTTATTACTTATACTGCCAATGGCTGTAGTAATCCGGCAACCGTTACGGTTAATCCAACCCCCGCTATTACCGGCACACTCGGCGTTTTAGTCGGTGCTACCACTACGTTGACCGGCAATCCTGCTGGTGGCACATGGAATAGCGCTACACAGTCCGTAGCAACGATCAATGCGTCAGGGGTGGTGACAGGGGTTGCACCCGGTACCAGCGTGATCACCTATTCATTGAACGGATGCAGTATAACTGCTACTGTTTATGTCTCCACGGTTGGTCCGATGAATCCGGATGAGACACATGACTACTGTTCAGGCGGAAGCGTGACCATTACCGGCGATGGACAAAATATAACGTCATGGGCTTGGTATAAACAAGGCGATGTTGCACCCGTTTCAGGCACTTCCCTTGCTGCCGATAAAATAAAAATTGTGAATGATGCATCAGATGTTATATGGATATTCAGAGGGTTTAAAGATGCAGATTATGCTGAACAACGGTTTACGATTACCGTTCATCCTCTTCCAACCATCACATCTCCTGACTCAAGCCGTTGTGGTACCGGAACTGTTAATTTAACTGCAGTCCCTTCTGCGGGTATTGTCAAATGGTATGCTGCTGCTTCCGGTGGATCTGCTATCGGTACCGGCTCTCCATGGACTACGCCATCTATCAGTACAACGACCATCTATTATGCTGAAGTAGTTGACGGAACTTGCATTTCTCTTTCTCGTTCAGCGGCAACCGCCAATGTAGGAAAAATTCCTGCAGTGAATGCAGGACTTGATGTAAGCGTTTGTTTCAGTAATCCGAATACAACACTGACAGAATCAGGCGGGGAAGCTATTGCATGGAAATGGAGCAACGGACTTACTACACAGACCATCACTGTCAATCCTTCAGCTACAACTGATTTCATTGTTACCGTTACCAATGCCGATCATTGTTCGGCAAGCGATACGGTACAAGTGAAGGTTACAACTAATTTAACACCCGCTATTAACGGACAAGATATTTGCTCTGGTGATTCTATTACACTCACCGTTTCAGGAGGCATTAGCTGGAAATGGAATACAGGTGAAACAACAAATACGCTGACTGTTAAACCAACTATTGTCACAGCTTATACTGTCACTGCCGATGATGGTACCGGCTGTACCGGTACAGATGATATCATCATAAATGTTAATTCTTTGCCTGTTGCGGTGATCAATGGAACGGGCGTGTGCAGTGGCAAAGACGCTGTGCTGACAGCTTCCGGCGCCGACAATGGCGGACATTATCTCTGGGATGACGGATCAACATTGAACCCACGAACAGTTAAACCCATCGTAAATACGACCTATTATGTTACTGCGTATAATGCAACGGGCTGTTCGGATTCAACATCTTTTGTCGTACAAGTAAGTAATAATCCCGTTCCGCATATTACTGCCGATAAACAACGCATTTGTTCAGGTACAAGCGCTGTCCTGACTGCGGCAGCTCCGGATGGAACAGCATATTCATGGAGCAACTTTGCAATTACGGATATCATCACTGTAAATCCTCCGGCAAGCACTTTGTTTACCGTTACGGTTACTAATGCTGCCTTGTGCACTGCCACTGACACGCTGACCATTCAGGTTATTCAGCCACCTGATAATCCGCTGGTGAATGATGTTGAACGCTGTTCCAATGATCCTGTGATTGATATTACCCTGACCATCCCCAATCCTAAAACCGGCTATGTCTACAGGTGGTTTTCTGATGCAACTGGAAACACACTATTGGCTCAAGGTATAAGCTATACAGAGCAACAGGTTAATGCGGCTCATACGTATTATATTGAAACCATCTCTCCCGACAGTTGTCATTCGCCGATGAGAGAAGCAGTGAATATCAACTGGAATCAACCACCTACGGCTTCTTTCTATTATGAACCTGCTGGTGTTATTTTGCAAAATTCAAAGGTCATGTTGGTCAACCAATCGGTGAATGCGACTAAATATTATTGGAACTTTGGTGACAAAGGCACTTCCGATCAAAAAGATCCTATAAAAATATATAGTGATACCGGATTTTTCACCATTATGCTGACGGCAATATCCGGCCAGAATTGCAGGGCAAAGGATTCATTGACCATCTATGTGAAGAAACGGTTGAAGTTATGGCTGCCGGATGTATTCACACCCAACAATGACGGACGAAATGATATGTTCTTTGTAAGAGGTCCTGTTAAAGTAATGAAACTTGAGATTTATAATCAGTGGGGATACCTGGTGTTCAAATCAGATAAGCAAACTGACGGCTGGGATGGAAAATATAAAGGTGTAGATCAATCAGAAGGCGGCTATGTATGGCGGCTGGAGGCAATTACGACAGATGAGCAGACGATAGAGGAATCAGGGTTGGTGACGATCATCAGATAGATCGCACCAAAGATATTTACCCACGCCATTCACAATGAGCGATTGTTTTGAGGAGTTTAATTTTTTTAATGTAAAAAATAAATTAAAAAATCATATTAATGCAATAAACATATATTAATTCGAAAATCTACTTTCATGTTTTTTTCTTTAAAGAGTTAATAATAATAATACTAAAGGATTCACTTGACTTTGTCCTTGAATTTTATTATATTTGAATTAATTGAATGTTTTTTCTTTTATGAAAAAAGTAACTTTTCATATAACAAAGAGGGTTGATAAATATTCGTTGAAGTATTTGTGGGGTCTGGCATTGCTGTTTATTACTATGACTGCATTTTCTGCAAACATTTCATCAAATGCTGGTTCCGGAAATTGGAGTGCTACGACAACCTGGGCTGGTGGCGTGGTTCCCGTGGCAAGCGATGATGTGACCATAATCCCAGGGTCAATTGTAACAGTGGATGTTAATTCATCTTGCAATAATGTGACAATACAAGTAACCGGAACATTAAGAGGCAGTGCAGGTTTTAGTTTGTTTATTTATGGTAATTTTTCAAGAAGCGGAACATATACGCATAATAGTGGTACTTTAGTTTTTTGCGGTTCAGCAAATCAGACTTTAGGTGCAAGTGCTCCAACCACTTTTTTTAATGTTATTATCGCAAATCCTACTTCTTCAATTACATTATCCATGAGCAATATGTCTGTTGCAGCGGGCGGCACTTTAAATATTACCAATGGAACATTTGATGCAGGTACAAACGTAGTTATCGGTGCTGGTTCAACTGTTGTTTCCGGGTATTCCTCAGCATCACCGACCATCTCTACTACAAATCTTTCCAATACAGCTACTGTTTCTTCCGCTGTTGGTTTGGTAGTCGGGATGACCATTACTAGTACGAATGTCCCTGCTAATACAGTAATATTGGGTATTTCAGGTACTACGATTAACATGTCGGCAAATGCAACAGCAACTGCTTCGGGCACAGCTGCTACGTTTTCAAATATTGGAACTCTGAAGACTGCACATACAGCTGGTATTTATCTTTCTCTTGCAACATCTTTGGGATGTATACGTACGACAACCGCTAGAACTTTTGGTGCAGGGAATTATATATTTAATGGTATAGCCAATCAGACCACCGATCTGCCTGCCAGTATCAACAATCTTACAATAAATAATACATTTGCAAGCGGGTATGTCAGGTTGAATACCACCAGTAATTCCCCATCCATTGCAGGTACGCTTACAATGACCGCCGGAATACTGGATAATATAACCAATACAAAAAACATTACTGTAACCAATACGTCAACATCTGCTGTCAGTGGGGGTAGTGCAACATCGTTTGTGAATGGAACTTTTGCCTGGACATTATTAAGTTCAGGGACCAATCCCTATAATTTCCCTGTTGGAGGAGGCACCACTTATCTGCCCTTTACCCTTACATCAAAAAATACAAATGGAGGCAACACAGCCACTGTGCAGGCATTTGCTTCCGGTTGTGGAGGCAGCGGGTCCAGTGTTACGTTAAGTACAACGGAATACTGGAGTTTAACAACATCATCTGGTTTGGGAACTTCGGGCAGTTCTGTTGGGATTACCCGTCAGTCCGCAATAAGTCCGTTGAATGCCATTGCTAAAAGCAATACAGGAGCCGCTGCAACAGATTATATTTCATTGGCCGGAACAGCTGGCACATACAGTGTTACTGCATCGAATGATATTGGAGCAGCTTCAACCCAATGGTACTTTGCTTTTGCTACAGCAGCAGCTTCCACTTTTTATGCCTGCAATGGCACAGATCTTTCTTTTACCTCAAATTGGAAAACATCACCGGGTTGTATCGGCACATCCCCATCTAATTTTACTACTTCTGGAAATTATTTTATTATTCAGACCGGCACTTCTGGAACTGTGACTGCAAGTAATCTTTCAATGGGTTCGGGAGTCACCCTGCAGGTGGATGGTACCCTGACTCCTGCTGCAGGGAGATTGGTGAGCGGGGCAGGAACATTGAACGGTATCGGAACAGTGAAAGTAACAGGAACAGCTGATTTCAATACGCAATATTCCATTTTAACCAAAACCATCAGCAGTTTAACGGTTGATTATGCAGGTCCCGGGGCACAGAATGTAAATGGAATAACGTATAACAATTTAACCATTTCAAATACAACAGGTGCTGGTACTGCATCCGGCGGCATTGTTGTTAATGGCACTCTCAATATTGCAGGCAGTGCCATACTTGATATGAGCACGTATGCATTAACAGGAACTTTATCATCTGTTGCTGTTACCGGTACTTTAAAAACAGCATGTACAACGAATCCTCCAATACCTACTGGTAAAACATGGGGTGGTACGGTTCAATATACGGCAGCTACCGGCGCGCAAACCGTATCGGCTGGCACGTACAATAATTTAACTTTGTTGAATACCAGCGGCACCCAGACAGCAGGCGGGAACCTGAATGTCAGCGGGATTTTCACAATCGATAATAAAGGATGTTTGTTCAATCTCGGTACTTCCACGCTGGGAGCTACCAATGCACCCACTTCGTTCAACGTGGATGTTGGCGCTGATATCAATGGATCGGGACAGATAACACTGGGAGGTAATTTCAACCTTACCAATAATTATTCAGGAACTGCTTCGACCAACATACAGTGTCCCATTAACCTGGGCAACGCTGACCGGACTTTTACCGTTGCTGACGGTACTTACTGGAATGACCTGCAACTCGAAGGGATCGTGAACGGGAACACGGGGGTTGGTATTGTCAAAGCCGGTGCTGGTTATATGACCATGATCGCTGCCAATACCTATTCAGGCACCACCACCATTAATGCAGGGAGTTTACGCATTGAAAACAATTCCGCATTAGGTACAACAGCGGGTGGAACGGTTGTGGCTGACGGCGCTTCCTTATGCCTTGCAAACAACATCACGGTGGGGGCGGAAGCCTTGTCTATCCAGGGAAGCGGCGATGGCAGTAAAGGCGCATTATACAATTCCAATGATTATAATACGTATCAGGGGGCGATTACGTTATCCAATGATGCAAGGATTAATTCAGATGCTCTATCCCAACTGACTATCAACGGGGGTATCACCGGTACAGGCAAGGGATTAACTGTAGGAGGCAATGGGAATGTAATTGTGAACACTACCGGGATCAACACTTCTACGAGTGGTTCATTGACACGGGATGGCATCGGAACTCTCACCCTGTCTGCTGCCAGTAATTATACCGGTACAACCACTTTAAATGCCGGAGCATTGTCCCTGGGAGCTTCAAATGTTATCAATGATGCGAGTGCATTCGTTTTTAATTCCGGTTCTTTATATACAAATGGTTATGACGAAACAGTTGGCACATTAACGATTACAAATCATGCAGGTGTGGTATTAGGATCGGGTTCACATACGTTAACTTTTGCAAACAGCAGCGGTATGACATGGACCAATGGAAAAACATTGACGTTCGGAGGATGGACCTGTCTGGGAGGACAGTCAGGCACCTCCGGTAAAGTGATTGTAGGTGTTGGAGGCCTCATTTCAAGCCAGTTGTCTATGGTATTTTTCTCCGGGTATTCAGGAACACCGGTCATCTTATCCCCTTCAGGTGAAGTGGTGCCGCCTGCCCTGACACCTACCATTACAGTCAACCCGACATCAAAGACAGGATTTTCTTACTGCTTTGGATCCGGACCTTCCACCTCACAATCTTACACGCTAAGCGGCACCGGTTTAACTACTGATGTTTCGGTATCCTCTGCCGGTACAGATTATGAAATACAGAGTGGTGCTGGTAGTTGGGGAACATCTTTAACTTTTACACAAACATGCGGAACACTTTCTTCCACGACCATAAATGTCAGGTTAAAAGCAGGGTTAGGTTCAGGTTCTTCTAATGTAAACTATAACAGTGAAAACATCACACACACCAGTACAGGAGCCACCCCGCAGTCTGTTTCATGCAGCGGCACGGTATATGCTATTCCCACTGCTTCGATCAGCAGTTCAGGGACGATCTGTAACGGGTACAGTTCCACACTCACTGCTCATGACGGGGTCAGTGATGGAAGCACGTGGGCATGGAACGGAGGTCCCGCAACACAAACGTATGCAGTATCACCGACGATCACTACCACCTATACGGTCACTGTTTCAAACGGAGGATGTACAGGCAGTTCAAGTGTTTCCGTGAGCGTTAAATCAGCAGGACCAGACCAGTCAATCAACCTGGGAAACAGCGCTACTCTTTCAGCTGTCAATGGCAGTACATGGATATGGAGCGCAGGCGCCTGTGGTTCAACTCAGACTTGCACCGTCTCACCAACTACCACCACCACCTTTACAGTTACCATCGATGCATCAGGAGCATCGTGTACTGACCTTGTCGTGATCACGGTGATCAACCCGTCCATTTGTACGAGCTGCGATGTCACGCTGAGTACCGGTTCCGGTAATTACAGCGCTACCGGCGCTAACCTGAAGATATGTGTTATGGGTAATTATACCGGTACTATTTCACATAATTATAATCCTGGACTTTGGATCTGTGTGCAGGGGACATGGACTCCGAGTGCCACCGTGGATTTTACCGGCAGTTCCTATCTGGCCAAGCTGGATGTAACCGGCACCATGAATGCACCGGGTTTAGCAGTTCAGCAGACAGCCGTCACGGTTCCAGGAACATTAAATATTACCGGAACGAATAATTTTTCGATGACCCAGATCAGTACTCTGAATAATTCAGGGACCATCACCATCAACAACGGGAATTTCGTTTCTCCGACCAACAGCAGCAGCACAAACATTACTAATTCCGGCATGTTCTGGTTGAAAGGGTCGGGGAATAAATTTCAGCTGAACACCTTCAATGCCACATTCACAAATAGTTCAGGAGCCACATTAAAAATTGATGACGGTGATTTTGAATATTACAGCAGCGGAGGAAGCCCCCGCTTCTATAATTACGGGTTGATACAGATTACCGGTACAGGAAAATTACATTCCCAAACAGCAGGTGCCAGCGACAATTATTTTTATAATTACGGGAAGATCAATACCTATGATTTTGCGATGGATAACAGTTCAACAAATCATTTCCATAACTATTGCTGGCTTAATGTAGCAAACAATTTAACATTAAATCCACAGAATGCCAGTTATGGGATATATGGTAATTCATCCAGTTCAGTGGTCGGGCGGATTGATGTGGGAGGAACCTCCACCTGGACTACAGGCGCTTTTATGTCTGCAGGTCAGTATCAGGATTTTTGTGATGCCAGCAAACCTGCCGGCGGGTGGGATGTCAAGGGCGGGCATACCGAAGGAGGGACTGTTACTTATTGCGACCCTACTACCGCCTTTGGAGCAAAATGTTATAACAATGCGTTATTACCAATTGAACTGATCTATTTCAATGCAGCTTGTGCAGAGAGTGACGAAAATAAAATTGAATTCACCTGGGCAACAGCTACTGAAACCAAGAATGATTTTTTTACAATCCAGAAAAGTACAGACGGTGAATACTTTGAGAATATAAAACGGATTCAGGGCGCCGGGAACAGTTCTAAATTAATTGAATATAAATCGGATGTGGCTATTGAAGAAAATGACAATAGCTCGGTTTATTACCGTTTAAAACAAACCGATTTTAACGGCGCAAGTACTTTTTCAAATGTAATTTCTTTTAATGGATGCAAAAAGGATTTTGCAGTAAAGGTATTTAATAACGGAAGTACAGAAAGCCGGTATATCATTATTCAAATCAGGACTGATGAAGCATTTCTGGGTACTGTGGCTTTGTATGATATGTCCGGTCGGTTAGTGAATAGCAAAGAAAGTATGATTAACGGAACAATTCAAATTATATTCCCTGATCTTTCGGCAGGATTGTATTTGCTTCAAATAACAGGCATTAATAAAAATTACACAAAGAAAATCGTGGTTAGATAATTTAAAATAATTTTCAATTACCAGTGAACAGTGCCCTACGAATTTCAAACGCATTTAATATTACAGGGAGAATACTTTTTTACATTTTAATATTTACTACTTTTGTTTTGGAACTTTTATAATATAAACAAACGATTGCAATCATAATCAAATTTTTTTATATGAAATTAAAATCTTTAAAATTAGTTCAAGCATTAATTTGTTTTTCTATTCTTTTTAATTTTTCAACCAATGTATTTTCCCAACTTACATATATTGCTTGTAACAGTACTTGTCCCGGTAAGCTCATTGGGCATGTGACATTTGCGAATAAAACCGGAACCACCACCGGTCGCTGGACGGTTAATGATTTAACTTATGGTGGGCTGGTAGATGAAAAATTTGAAATCACAGATCCAGTTTCTTTTACTTCTACAAATGGAAATCTGACTTCAACCGGTGGAGGTACATATACGATTGTTAGTGATCCGGGCACAGTGAATGGTCCTTTGGGAACAGCATTAAAAAGTGATTTGACGGATGGGATTCTTCTTTTTAGATCAAATGATAATGCAAATCCTTTTTCGGTTTATACCATCAAAGGGCTTGATGTAAAAGGAAAATATTGTGTGAGAATAAAAATACGTAATGCCGCTAAATTTACTGCATGTAGCAATGCAATGGCTGTTCAGATGCAATTCAGAAGTCTTGCCGGACTTGGTATTTCGGGAGGAGGGGTGTCTGGAGGACAGTGGAATAGGACATCCTATAATACTTCTTGCAGTGGTGCACAAGGAGGTTGGGATGGTAATAACCAAACGGATGGAGTACGTTATGATGAATATGTTTCTATTTATGAAACCAATTTTCAGATTGGTCAGAATCCTAATAATACCAATGATGACGGGTTCAAAATATATTTTAGAACATTGGGCTTTGATGCCAATGATGTGTGGGGTATTGATGAGATTGAAGTGTATGGTTGTGTTACGCAACAGATTTTTTCCAGCAACGGCAACCAGATCTGCAATGGCACCCCAACCACACTGACCGCACAAGGTATCGGTTCTACTACTGATACCTACGAATGGAGAGTCAATGATGCGTCCGGTACTCTGTTATCTTCAACAACCAATACCATTGCAGTGACTCCCGATGCAGCAACCACGTATTGGGTGAAATGTATCCGTACAGGTGTTACTTTGACCAACACCATTACACCGGTCAGTTGTTGCGGACCAACAGGATTGTTCACTGTCCCTAAAGTTTGCGAACCTATTACCGTTGATGGCGTGATGGATACTGTTAACACTGAAAAGGTTTGGAGTGTAGCTCCCTGGATCATTGTGGATGGGAATAAAAGTCTTGGCTTAAATGGTCCAAATGATTGTGGTGGAAATGGCGTGCAGGAAAAACCGTCCGGACGATGGAGAACGGTGTATGATAATACCAATATTTATTTCTTTATTCAGGTTTTTGATGATAATCCTGCTAACACGCAGGCAGCAGAATACTGGTGGATGGATGGTGTTGAGGTCTATCTGAAGAATGCTGCAGGTGCGGCAAAACAATTTGGCGCCGGTTATTCCTTAACAAGTAATAAACCGTATGGGAATTTCACAGGGGTTACACATAAAATTACAAAATCAGCCACTTACTGGGAAGCAGAAGTATCAATCCCGCTGGCTGCCAATAATATTGATGTTACAAAAGGTTTTATTAATCTGGAACTTGGTATTAATCAATCCAAAGATGGGACGACCTGCCGTTCAGCACAGGTATTTTCATGGATAGCTGCCAATCATTATTCGTCTTCCGCACAGTATCATGTAGCGCCTTTGAGCGACTGTGCTTCAGTTACAGCTTCTAATAATACGATTTGCAACGGAGGAGCAACAACATTAAGTACACAACTGACCACCATCAATAATAGTCCGGTTTATACCTGGCAGTCAAGCCCGACAGGCGCTGCTGGAAGTTATACCAACATATCACCAAGTCCGGGAAGTACCAATAAGATCACAGTCAGCCCCATTGCAAATACATATTACAGGGCAATTAACGATGGTGTTGCATCCTGTCCCGTTATGGTTGCTTTTTCTACTTTGAATATCAATGCAAATTCTAATGCTACCGCTTTCTGTTCCGGCTCAACCATGACATTAACCGGTTCAACCACAGAAAGTGGAGCAGGTGTTCAATGGGGTTGGAAAAAGGGCGCCATATTTGCTTCGGCAACATATATATCAGGATATGAATTAAGCGCTGATGTTGCAAAAAAGATTTATAGCAAAGCATTTGCTGCAGGGGATGAAGGCAATTATTATTTTGTCGTTAATAAAAACGGATGTGAAGTGTTTGCAACGCTCATCATTAAAGGTAATCCGAACAGAGCTTCCGATAATCCGCAAACGATTTGTTCAGGAAAATCATATGTGTTTAATGGACATTCTTATACAATTCCCGGAGATTATAAAGATACATTGAAAACGTATCTTGGCTGCGATAGTATCATTACTACTCATTTAACTGTCAATTCATCTGTCACCGGAGCCAATCCCCAAACCATCTGTTTAGGTAAATCATATACGTTCAACGGCCACGTTTATTCAATTCCTGGTGATTATAAGGACACGTTGAAATCATACCAGGGCTGTGATAGTATTGTAACCACTCATTTAACAGTGAATTCAACTACATCAAGTTCTAATCCGCAAACCATTTGTTCAGGTAAATCATATGTGTTCAACGGGCATACGTATACGTTACCGGGGGATTATAAGGATACCCTGAAAACCTATCAGGGCTGTGATAGTATTGTGACCACACATTTAACAGTGAATTCAATTATGTATACAAATAATCCTCAATCAATTTGTAACGGAGATAATTATATTATTAACGGACATATTTATACATTGTCTAATAGTTATAAAGACACCCTGAAATCATCCGGAGGATGTGACAGTATTATTACGACGATACTAACTGTGAATCCTACCGTTTCAGTCAATAATTCACAGTCAATTTGCCCGGGCAGTTCATATGTTATTAATGGGCATACTTATATGTTGCCTGATACTTACAAGGATACATTAAAAACTAAAAATGGCTGCGATAGCATCATTACAACAATATTAACCTATAAGCCGGCTCTTATCTCCACGAATAATAAAACGATTTGTTCCGGTACCGCTTACACATTCAATAAGCATGTATATAATAAAACCGGACTATACAAAGATACGTTGAAATCAAATGAGGGCTGTGACAGTATCATTACAACGAACCTGACGGTCAATCCACCTGTAACATCAAATAATCCTCAGGTTATATGTTTTGGCGGTTCATATTCATTCAACGGAAATACGTATTCGGCGACCGGAAATTATAATGATACGATCAAGACTCCCGGCGGCTGCGACAGTATTGTGATTACACAGTTAACAGTTAAAGCGCTCCTCAGTCCGCAGATTTCAGGGAATACATCCATTTGCGCCGGTAATTCAACGCTGCTTTCAGCCGAAGGGGGAATTATATATACCTGGAGTTCGGGTTGTAAAACCAATACGTGCAGCGTTTCAGCCCAGGGAACTTATACGGTCACCGCAACTGATGCAATGGGTTGTTCAGGTTCTGCTGACATTGCAGTTTCTTTGAGTCCTTCACCAACAGCAAGTTTTTTTGCGGAATCAAATACTAATGCGATCAGTGGGTTCCCGGTAAAATTTAATTCCGACAGTTCAAAACTGGCATCATCCTGGTACTGGGATTTCGGTGATCACAGCATCAATGGAAACACTGAAAATCCGGAACACATTTATACAAATTCAGGAGTTTACTCGGTTCTGTTGATCGTTACCAGTTCAGCAGGGTGTAAGGATTCGCTGTTCCGTACAAATTATATTACGGTCAAAGATCAGACAAAAGTTTTTGTTCCAACTGCTTTCAGCCCTAATAATGATGGTAATAATGACTACCTTGAAGTATATGGAGAATTTGTATCTATGCACTTAGAAATTTATGATCAGTGGGGAATCCAGGTTTATTCAAGCAGTACACCAAAACCCGGGTGGGATGGTAAATACAAAGGAAAAGATCAACCCGCAGGAAATTACACCTATGTATTACAGGCAATCAATTTAGCCGGCAGAGAAGTAAAAGAAGAAGGTTTGGTTACATTGGTCCGGTAATAATTTATCCCTTAATCAATATTCAGAGAGGACATACATGTGATGAAATTAAATATGTTTTGTAGCCCTTGTGGGTTAACACTTTTTTTAGTTATATGGATTTTTTCAACATTTTCACAAACCACCTTGCCACCCAATCCTGTTTTTAGGAATATTTATACTGCAGATCCTTCGGCTCATGTTTGGAGTGATGGAAGATTATATGTTTATCCGTCTCATGATATTGATCCGCCGCGCGGATGTGATCTGATGGATAAATATCATGTGTATTCAACGGATGATATGGTACATTGGACCGATCATGGCGTAATCCTTAGCGCTGCTGATGTTTCGTGGGGTCGACCTGAAGGCGGTTTCATGTGGGCGCCTGACTGTGCCTTTAAGAATGGAGTGTATTATTATTATTTTCCTCATCCATCCGGTGCAGGTAACCTTTGGAACTCAACATGGAAAATAGGAGTAGCAACCAGCACCAGCCCTACATCGGGTTTTGTAAGTCAGGGATACATCCAGGGTCTTGAATCCTTTATAGATCCTTGTGTGTTTATTGATGATGACGGACAAGCGTATTTATACTACGGTGGCGGTGGCACATGTAAAGGAGGAAAACTGAAAGACAATATGATGGAGATTGATGGTCAGATGCAGAGTATGGTTGGTCTGCAGGATTTCCATGAAGCAACCTGGGTACACAAACGAAACGGGATCTATTATTTATCCTATGCGGATAATTTTAATCAGGGAGGAAATCAGTTGCGATATGCTATGAGCAACAATCCCCTTGGACCATGGACGTATCAGAGTGTTTATATTTTATCAACGGGCAGTTCAACCGATCATGGGTCAATCGTCGAATACAAAGGGGAGTGGTATGCATTTTATCATAATAGTGCTCTCTCAGGCAATGACTGGCTGAGGTCTGTATGTATAGATAAATTATATTATAATGGTGACGGCACAATACAAATGGTGAAACAGTCAAAGGAATTTGGAACTCCTTTTGGTGGAACACCTCGAAATGTGCCGGATACCATCGAAGCTGAAGATTTTAATTCCGGCGGACAGGGAGTGGGATATTTGGATAAAAGTCCTCTGGTAAATGAAGGAGGGAAAAAAGATTACCGGACGGATTCAATGGATATCGGTGTTGACCTGGAATCCTACGGAGCAGGGCAGATCGATATTGGATTTACCAACAGTGGTGAATACACCAATTACACGATCAATGTGACCAAAACAGGCATCTATGATATTAAATGCATTGTTGCTTCCGGTAATACCAACGGCGGTTCATTCATGCTGAAGATTGACGATAAAGATGTTTCAGGGACTTTAAAAGTTCCGGGCGCATCGGGTCAATGGTCAACATGGAAAACAGTTACAGCCGTTAGTATTCCTTTAACACAGGGAGTACATGTTTTGACATGGCTGACTTATGGCGGAATGAATCTGGATAAATTTATTTTTACCGAAGGTCAGTTGTTTGCCTGGAACAATACGCCGATTCCTGTTCCGGGAAGGATTGAAGCTGAGTATTATGATACCGGAGGACAAGGGATTTCCTACAATGATTTGGATACATTGAACAAATCAGGTGCTTTCAGAACCAAGGAGGGAGTGGATATTGAAACAACACAGGACACTTCAGGACAATATAATATTTCATGGATGCAGACGGGAGAATGGTTAAATTATACGATAGATGTGGCAAAGACGAGTATTTACGATATCAGTTCACGTGTTGCCGGATTTTCCGGTTCATTTACCCTTGAGGTTGATAATCAGGTGGTCGGTGCATCCATCAGTGTTGCTACCGGCGGCTGGCAGGCATGGAAAGATATTGCAGTTAAAAATATTTCGTTGGAAAAAGGAATACATATTTTAAAATTCAAAGTGAACAGTGCATTGAATTTAAATTATATGACGGTTACCGAATCAGCAACTGCATCTATTGGAAATATTGTCACATCTGATATTTCTGTTTTTCCAAATCCTTCTGAAGATGGAAAATTTAATGTGCGAATTCCTGAATCAGGGATCATTCAGATCACGGATGTAACCGGTAAAATCTTAGTAACAGAATTTTTATCTGCAAAACATGGGATAGTTGATTTATCGGGCTATTCAGCAGGTTTATATCTTGCAACATTGACTACCGGAAAAAATAATTACAAATTTAAATTAGTGAAAAAATAATAAGAAAGAATAAAGAATACAGAATAAAGAATACAGAATACAGAATACAGAAACAAGAATACAGTAGTATTTTAATTAGTTAGATTTATTATTCTTCCGACTCATGACTTCTGTATTCGTTCAATAAAATTTACAAATAATGAATCATCTTAAACTCGTTGCATTCCTTTTCTTTTTAATTTTTTTTTCAAAAACATATTCACAGATAATAGCTTCATTAGAATTATCTAACCCGCCGGTAGAAAATAATCTGACTCATTTTACTGTTACCGATCCGAACATTGAACCATACACCATTCAGACAGTTAATGGTGGAGAGCCATGCAGGGAAATACCTAAATCAAAATATGGTTATTTTAATGCAGGGAGTGTGATTGCAAGTACTGATAATAATCTTATCTTTCATATCACATTTTACGATCAGGGTACAGACAATATTTTTTTTCAATACAATGCGACCAATACCGTTAATTATAAAAACGTAATAATCCCCCGTACCTCTTCCAACCAGTGGGTTACAGCTACGATTGCATTGACAGATGCTTCATTCCGCAATGCACAGAATAATGGGTGTGATTTCAGGTTGTCAACAGGTGGAAACACAAGTTGTTTTGTTAAATACATCAGTATTGAAAAAGGCACGTTGAATCCGGCGCTGGAGCCGGTTCCGGTTACAAGTGCCAGTAATTATTCTGAATTTATTGGTAAATCGGTTGCCGGTTATCAGGCGTGGTTTAAAACGGGGACTCCTTTTTCCGGATGGTTTCATTGGTATGGCACAACACAGCCATCAGCAGGTAAATTAAACTTTGAAGTTTACCCTGATGTATCAGAATATAAAGAGTCAGACCTTACGCAGACCGGCTTCGCAAATCTTGGTAATGGTAATCCCGCCAAATTATTTAATTCTTCCAATACAGATGTAATTAATCTGCATTTTTCATGGATGAAAAATAACGGTATTGACGGAGTTGCTTTGCAGCGGTTTATCAATGGAATTGGCTCAGTGATCATTGATTCAAAAGAAGCATCACCGGTCAGAGTAATGAGAGCTGCCGAAGCAACCGGACGAATTTTTTACATATGTTATGATATCTCATCTACCGGACTGGATGCTACCTGGGATGATATCATTAAATTCGATTGGGTGTATAACATTGAAAAGAATTATGCACTCACTGCTTCGCCTTCTTACGCACGAGTCGGTAATAAGCCGGTGGTGCAGGTTTGGGGTACAGGATTTACCGGCAATCATCCCGGTACAGCACAGGAAACCATTGACCTGATCAATTTTCTGAAAGCACGCGGATGTTATGTCATTGGCGGTGTGCCTACCAACTGGAGAACAGGAACAGGCGATTCAAAAACAGGGTTCCTCGATGCATACAAAACATATGATATGATTTCTCCCTGGAGTGTTGGCAGATTCAGTGATATCAATGGGGTGAACAGCTTTAAAACAACTTCTTTGATACCGGATAAAACATTTACAGATCAAAACGGAATAGCTTATCTTCCTGTTATATTCCCCGGTTTCTCCTGGTCGCAGTGGAATGGCGGTGTGCCTAACAGCATCCCGCGTCAGGCAGGAAAATTCTTGTGGCAGCAGGCATTGAACATTAAAAGTTTAGGTTTAAAATCAATGTATTTTGCCATGTTTGACGAATACGATGAAGCCACAGCCAACATGAAAGCAGCTACTGATTGGACGATGATACCGACAGATCAATACTTTGTAACACTCAGTGCTGACGGTACCTGGTTATCATCTGATTTTTATCTGCGGCTGGCAAATGCAGCAATTGATTTGATCAAAGGAACCCGTACCGAAACACAAGAAGTTCCCATAGCTCATTCGAACGGACCTGTTTTTTACCGAAACAGTTTTGAGAAAAGATTTGCAAAATACAACAAAGGCGCTAACAGCGGATATTTTAATATAGATCCATGTTTTTACAATCCTGCTGTATCTGCGAATGCCGGGACTGGCAATGGTGCAGTGACACTTGAAAAAGATTCTGTCAATGCACACAGCGGATTATATCTCTGTAAAATCAATGGAACTTCTGCATCCGCTACAAATGCAATTTATTATTACAAAATTGCAGAAGTTAAGATTGCAGTGCAGAAAAATTTGCTTTTCAGTTTCTGGAAATATACATCCAATGATTTAGGGCGTTTTACAACGGTTGATCTTAAATTCAAATCAGGAAAAGTGCTTCGTGACTTACCCGCCTATCAGGATCATACGGGTAACGGGATGCATCCCGGAAATGGACGGGGAACAATAGGGCAATGGGAGAAATTTTATTGCCAGATAGGAAAAGGAGAATTGGTGGGTGATGAAATAAATGAGATTCTGGTTGCTTATGACCATCCCGCTGAATCAGGCATATTTACTGCCTATTTCGATGATATCCTGATAGAAAGTTCTGATGTGATGACCGGTATTTCAGCAAAACCAACCGAAACACCATCAGCAATGATTACAACTGATAGCGGGCTGGTTATCATAAGACCTTCGAAAGAATCTGTTATCAGTATTTTTAATTCTTCAGGACAATTGGTAAGAACTGTTCAAACACATGATTCAGAGATCCGCATCCCTTTACCTGAAGGGTTGTATATCATTCAAATCAATTCAGAAGGTAAAAATGAAAACCAAAAAGTTTTTGTAAAATGACAATAATAATATATTCTATATAAATAAATATGTTTTTGGTTGTTCAATGGGTTCGTTTAAAATAAATAACTATTCATATATGTTAAAAACATTAATTCTAAATCTGTTCTTGTTTCTTGTTTCAATTTCTTCAGGATTTGGACAGAATGTTGTACATTATCAATCGCATCAGGTAACTGGGAATTTGTTAAAAGTTAAAACAGAAGCAAATGTATATACAATACATGCATATTCAAATGATATGGTGCGTATTGGTTTTTATCCGGATACCAATTTGATTTCAGATGAATCAAAGGTGGTAATCAAACCTGCAGGGAATGAAGGAGTAATTACGGATCAAACCGAAGAGTTGCTTTATCAGACAAAAAACATAACTATCAGTATACATAAAGCACCATTCAGGATGTCACTAATTTACAAAGGTGATACACTGTTAAAAGAGAAAGATGGTTTTTATTTTACGGGGGGGCAAACGTATGTTAGTTTTACATGTTCTGCTGATGAAGCTTTTCATGGCACCGGTTTCAGGGCAATAGATATCAATCTTCGGGGACGTAGTCTGACGATGAATAATCAGGCACATTATGGCTATACTAAAGGAACTGCAAATTTGAATGTTTCTATTCCATTCATTGTTTCATCCAAAAAATACGGTATTTATTTCGATCATCTTTATCCTGGAGCAGTCCAGTTGGGCGTTACGGATAATACGCTTTTATATCAGACCAGTCAAAAAGGGTTGTCCTATTTTTTTATAGGGTCTGACAATATGCCGTCATTACTGGATGAATACACTGAACTTACTGGAAAGGCACCGGTACCACCGCGGTGGGCATTGGGGTATATTCAATCAAAATATGGTTATCAGAATCAGACGGAAGCAATTAATATTGTGGATAAAATGCAGAATGATAAATTCCCTATGGATGGTTTGGTTTTGGATCTTTATTGGTTTGGCAATTCAGGTTCGATGGGTAATTTAAATTGGTCGCCGGTAAAGTTTCCTCAGCCAGTATCAATGATCAGCGATTTCAAACATAAAGGAGTAAAAACAATTTTGATTACTGAACCTTATTTTACTGCCAATTCAGCCAATTACGATACGATTACCAAAAGTAATTTTGCAGCAACCAATTCGCTCAACGAACCCTATGTGGTCAGTAATTTCTGGGCAGGTTCCTCTGTGCTTCTGGATATGATGGATACGCTTGCACAAAACTGGATGTGGGAATTTTATAAAAGCAGGATCAATGAAGGTGTTGCCGGATGGTGGTGTGATCTGGGCGAACCCGAAAGTCATCCCTCTGATATGTTTCATAAAGGGAAATCTGCTGCAGAGGTACATAATTATTATTCATGGGAGTGGTCAAGAATGTTACAAAAAAAATATGCACAGCATTTTCCTCATGAACGATTGTTTAATCTGATCCGTTCAGGATATGCCGGAATGCAACGATTTGGCGCTATTCCCTGGTCGGGAGATATTCAACGCAGTTATGCCGGTATGCAGGCACAAATACCGATCATGACCAATATGGGTTACAGTGGCGTTGGCTATATGCATTCGGATCTGGGAGGATTCACAGGTGGCTCACAGGATAATGAGTTGTACACACGTTGGTTGCAGTTTGGCGCCTTTTGTCCGATCATGCGTGCACATGGCGAGGGCGTTGCAACGGAACCGGTTAATTATCCCGATCCCTATAGAAGTATTGTCCGTTCGTTCATCGAGCTGCGATACAAATTATTACCCTATAATTATTCATTGGCTCTGTACAATGCATTGACCGGCGCTCCATTAGCGCGTTCGATGGATTATAACAATCCGGAAAAAACATCTTTCAATAATATCAATGACCAGTATTTTTGGGGCGAGAATATGTTGATCGCACCCATGATGGTTAAAAATACAACTTCACGCACCATTATTTTACCCGAAGGCAATTGGGTTGATTATTTAACCAATAAAATATATGCAGGAAATAAAACAATTACTGTAAATGCCTCGATTGAAACAATGCCCGTCTTTATCAAGGCAGGCAGTTTTATTCCTCATACAAGTCTTGTTATGTCAACGGATAATTATAAAGCAGACAATCTCTCCGTTTGGTTTTATCCTGATATGAACGTGCCAGTTTCAAAATATACGTTAATGAATGATGATGGAGTTGATCCGAATAGTTTGGCAAACCATGAATATGAAACGATTGATTTTACCGGGACCTATAATTTCGATTCGACGACTATTCAGGTTACTCATCAGGGATCGTTTTCTGCAATGCCTGCCATACGTCAGCTGGAATTCAGGATCAAAAATATCATCGATCAGCCGGATAGTGTTATTATAGGTGGAACTGGCGTTGCTGTTGTTTTAGATACAATGAGATTTAATTCAATATATCCCGCAGCATATTATGATTCGACTTTAAATGAAATTTATATTCATACTAAATGGAACAATGATAGTCTTAAGATCGTTATCAAATCCATGGTGGCTATGTATGCAAAAACAATGAATAAAAACGAATTGAACCTGAAAGTATTTCCAAATTGGATAAAAGATCAGTCAACCATTGAATATGCTGTTACTGAATCCGGTACTTACCGTCTCGAATTGATCGATTGCATGGGGGTTACGCAACACATATTTTTTAATCGGTTTATTCATGCAGGAAATTATTCTATGGATTGGATGATTCAACCGAATATTGTTTCAGGAAAATATTATGTTCGATTAATTGGTGAATCAATGAGTATTACTAAACCTGTTATGATTATTCATTAATTAAAAATGGAAAATTATTAAGGAGGTACCCTGTTTTTTAATAATATTGTCTTAATTAATAATGTGTGTATTTTATTTAGTTTATATAAATTTTAGTTCCCTTAAATTATAGTTATGATTCATTTAAAAAGAAGTCTTATTCTCATCATTTTATTTTTGTTTACATTTCGTTTAAACGCTCAAACGGTTTATGCTCCTGTTAAAGTATCACACACGAATACGACCAAAGGCGTTTTTGTTCATTACATGCCTTGGTTTGAATCAATGGATTATTCCAATTATTGGGGTTGGCATTGGACGATGAACAAATGTAATCCGAGTGTAATTGTTGATGCGGCTACAGGTAAGCGACAGATTGCTGCCCGTTATTATCCCCTTACGGGTCCTTATTCATCCAGTGATCCGGATATCATCGAATATCAACTGTTGTTGATGAAATTATCAGGTGCTGACGGGGTGTTGATTGACTGGCCCGGTACACGGTCATTAAATGATTTACCAAAAAATCTTTCTAACTCTAATGCATTGATAAATAAATTAAATGCAGTCGGGTTGAAATTTTCAATTGTTTATGAGGATGCCAACAGAGCTTCAGGCGATGTAGCTGGTGCACAGCAGGACTTTACGTATATGCAGACTAATTATTTCAATAAAACTTTTTACGAATACAAAAACAATGCTCCGTTGGTTTTGGATTTTGGACCAAATACTTTTAAAACTTCAACAGAATGGAGCCAGATACTCGGTGTGTGTTCACCCAAACCAAAATTTATGACGCTTTCCGGACAAGGCACTTCAACAGTTGGGACAACTAATCTGGCAGGTGAATTCGTTTGGGTCTATCAATCACATTTAACAGCTATTAATGATTATAATAACAGACTTGCCAACAACTGGGAAATATCAATGGGTGGCGTTTATCCTGGATTTGATGCATATTATGTTGATGCCGGAATAGCCGGTCCTACCTGGAAAATTGCATACAATGGAACCTCCACCTTTAATTTATTGCTTGATAAAGCCATTGCCACTTCCACACTGGAGTATATTCAGATCATTACCTGGAACGACTGGGGCGAAGGCACTATGATAGAACCTTCTGTTGAGTTTGGATATGGTTTTCTTACTTCCATGCAGCAGAAGCTGGGTGTGTCTTACACGCAAAGCGATCTGGAAACAGTCTATGAACTTTACAAACAAAGGAAAAAATACAAAGGGAATACAACCGAACAAACACGGCTTACGCAAGTGTTTTATTATATTGTTTCATTGCAAATGGATAAAGCAAAAACGCTGCTTGGAACAACATGCACCGGTAACTGCGGCGGAGGGAGTTACACCTATTATTTGATCCGGAACAAATGGCAAAGCAGTCAGTATTTGTATGAAAACAATGGAAAAGTTTCCTATGGTCCATTGCCGGCTAATCCCGGGGATGCTTATAAATGGACTTTTGTTGATGCAGGCACCGGATATTATAATATCCAGAATCTTGGAAGCAAAAATTATATGAATATTGAGAATTATGCAACCAAAGATTATGTGGAATGTAATGCGATCAATCCTACATTCGGTAGTCCCAAGTGGACTGTTGAAGATGCCGGTAACGGATACGTCCGTTTTAAAAATAGCTGGCAAAATACACTTTATATTCATCTTGAAAACCTGAAAGGGTATGCTGAACAGGGTGCTATCAATACGTCATGGGAGAGCGCTCAATGGATGAAGGAAGGAGTTACGGTTACATCTGTAGAACAATCGATAACTTCTCAGCAAGATCATTCTGTCCGTATTTATCCTAACCCTATTACCAATGGAATCATGACGATTGAATTTCCTGTTGAAAATGAGTGGAATAATATTCAATTGTTTAATATGTTTGGACAACAAGTCATGAGCAAAGATGGATTAAAAGGAACTGCTACTCTTGATGTTTCACAATTATCTAAAGGTATATATATAGTAAATATTCAAAATAAAAACATGTCTGTAAATCATAAAATCATGATCAGATGAAGATTTTTTTTAAAGGATATGTTTTTTACACTTAAAAATAAAACGAAATGAACATTTACAAACTGGCAATTTTTATATTTATTTTAATTGCATATTCATGTAAAAAGGATGACCATGCTTCTACAGTTATTTCTAATAATAAAACGTATACTCAGTATGGAACCCCATTCAGTAATGTTCCTGCAACGGATGATATCGTTATGTATGAAGTTAATCTGAGAGCGATCAGTGCAGTAGGTAATCTGCAAGGAGTGATTAACCGTTTGGATGAAATAAAAAAGTTAGGTGTGAATGTGATCTGGCTTATGCCCATCTACCCGATAGGTAAATTAAATTCAGTAAATTCACCTTACTGTGTCAAGGATTATAAAGCCGTTAATACTGAATTTGGTACATTATCAGATTTAAGAAAACTGACAGATCTGGCACATGCTAAAAATATGGCTGTGGTACTCGACTGGATTGCCAATCATACTTCATGGGATAATGCATGGATTAAAAACAAAAGTTGGTACACGCAGGATGGCAATGGGAATATTATATCTCCTGCCGGAATGGGTTGGCCGGATGTGGCTGATCTGAATTTCGTCAATCAGGATATGCGTAAAGCCATGATTGATGCTATGAAATACTGGGTGCTTGAAGCGAATGTGGATGGGTATCGGTGCGATTATGCAGATGGTGTTCCGTTTGATTTCTGGAAACAGGCGATTGATTCTATCACGTCCATACAAGGACGAAAATTTATTCTTTTAGCTGAGGGCAGCCGAGCCAATCATTACACTGCAGGTTTTGATTTAACGTACAGTTGGAATTTTTATACTGTAATGAAAAATGTTTTCAATGGGCAACCGGCAAGTAATTTATATGCTGTTCAGGATAATGAATACAGCACCATTCCATCCGGAAAACATAAATTGCGTTTTACTACCAATCACGACGAATCAGCGTGGAATAATACACCAATGGTTTATTTTAACGGAAAAGAAGGCGCACTGGCAGCTTCTGCAGTTACAATCTTTATGGGTGGTGTCCCTTTAATATATTCAGGACAGGAAGTTGGAACTATCGATCTGGTGCCGTTTTTTACTAAATCAACGATTAAATGGAATGATAATCCCGACATGTTGCTGGTTTATCAGACCATGTTAAGTTTTTATTCACAATCGGATGTTTCACGTAAAGGAACACTAACAGACTATTCAAATACCGACATTGTGTGTTTTACAAAGAGTTTATCCAATCAGAAAATAACGTTGATTGCCAATATGAGAAATGCTCAGGTGAATTTTTCATTACCTGTTGTTTTGCAAAATACAAACTGGACGAATATCTTTACGAATTCAACGCTCACTCTGACCGAAAGTATTCAGTTAAATAAATATCAATATATAATTTTAAAAAATATATAATTATTATTTATATAATTGAGCCAGATTTGATAAAATGGATTTAAATTAAAAATAAATGAACTTGAATTTTGACGCAGTGATCTTTGATATGGATGGGGTAATTACTAAAACAGCAATAGTTCATTCACATGCATGGAAGAAAATGTTTGATGAATATCTTCTTTTCAGAGAGAAAGAATACAATGAACCATTTAAAGAATTTACCCACGCAGGTGATTATCTTGCTTATGTTGATGGACGACCAAGATACAAAGGAGTGGATACATTTTTAAAATCACGTGGGATCAACATCCCTTTTGGAGATTCAACGGATGAACCGAAAAAAGAGACGGTATGTGGATTAGGTAACAGGAAAAATGAATTTTTCAATAAAGTGCTTGATGAAGAAGGAGTAGAAGTTTATGATTCAACAATTAAACTAATCAACGAATTATTGAATGAAGGGGTTAAGGTGGGCGTTGCTACATCCAGTAAAAACTGTGTGCGTATTCTTGAAAAAGCAAACATTACACATCTGTTTGAAACACGCGTGGATGGTGTTGTTTCTGCTGAATTGGGATTAAAAGGGAAACCCGAACCTGATATTTTCACAACAGCCGCTGATAATCTGGGTGTATCGTATTCACATTCTGTTGTGGTTGAAGATGCTGTTTCGGGTGTTCTGGCTGGACATAAAGGTAAATTCGGTTTAACATTAGGTGTTGCCAGAGAAAATAATAAAGAAGAATTAAAATCAAACGGAGCTGATATGGTTGTTGAAGACCTTTCGGAAATAAATATTGATGTGATTAATAAATGGTTTAAGAATATGCAAAAAAAATAATTTAATCCGGACATTAATTTTCGTTTTATGAAAAAAATTAAACTTTCCTTTTTTAGATCAATTAAATCAAAAGTGGTATTTATTTCCATTGGAATCGCAGCCACTGCTTGGTTTCTGATAAGAGTCATTCCTAAACCGCAGCGTGCCTATTATCCGTGTATGCGTGCTACCGCACCCATCATGTCTTCGTTTGTGATCTGGCTATTATCTGTCATAGGAATGGCGATAACCTATGAGCGTTTTAAACGGAGCTTCACCCGGTCAAAATATTTAATTGCTGTATTATCCGGTATTGCTTTTCTGATTTGTTTTTTACTCTTCGAAAGTCAAAATATTAAAGAAATTTATGCTGAACTAATTTATAAACCTACAAAAGGAAATTCACCTGTAGGGGTTGAAAGAGGGATTTTCCCTGGAAGAGTAGTTTGGATTTATAATCCGAAAGCTGCTGTTTGGAATAATACCGGTAACTGGTGGGATGATGTTTATACCATCCAGAGTGAAACCGATAAAATGGTTTCAGCAGCTATTGTTAATATTTCAGGAAAAGTCACAGAGAGTGAAGCATGGGATACCATTTTTAAATCATTTAACAAGCGCAGAACCGGCACAGCTTTAGGTTATCAGTCAGGTCAGAAAATTGCAATTAAAATAAATCAGAATAATGCAAGCAGTCAGGCCAATTCAAATAATATCAACGGTTGCCCGCAAATGATCCTGTCTTTGTTGAAAAGCTTGATAAATCAGGCAGGAGTGGCAGATTCAAATATCACGGTCTTTGATGCGAGCCGTTTTATCACAGATAATATTTATACTAAATGCCATGCTGTTTTTTCAAAGGTTAAATTTGTTGACAACATTGGCGGTAACGGAAGAATAAAAGCAACGTATGTTAGCAATGCCATTCCGTTTTCGATAAGCAATGGCAATGTAGCAACAGGGATAGCAAGCTGTGCAGTCAATGCGGATTATCTGATTGACATGGCTTTACTTAAAGGGCATGTTTACCAGGGCGTCACACTATGCGGTAAGAACTGGTTTGGTGCTACAAGTATTTCTTCCGATTATACCAAGAACGCACATGATCATTTCAGCGGAACTGCCACAGATGGTTATCTTACATTTGTTGATTATATGGGACATAAAAATCTTGGAGACAAAACCGTACTCTTTTTAATAGATGGTCTCTATGGGTGTAAAGCATTGGGCGGAGCGCCCAGTCCGAAATGGCAGATGGCTCCTTTCAAGAATAACTGGACATCCAGTTTATTTGCATCACAGGATGGTGTTGCAATAGATGCGGTCGGTATAGATTTTCTTGAATCTGAGTTCCCCGATCTGCCCGATGCCACTTATGCTGATAAATATCTGGTAGAGGCCTCACAGGCAAATAATCCTCCTTCCGGAACATTTTACGATCCTGAAAAAGATGGTTCTCGTCTACCGAGTCTTGGTGTATTTGAACACTGGAATAATTCAACAGATAAAAAATACAGCAGAAATCTCGGATTGAACTATGGAATAGAATTATATCAGAAAATTATTACTGCCAGTACACCACCTGTCATTGCAATAGATTCACCGGCTGACAATTCAACTTTTATCACCGGCAATACGGTTTTGATTACAGGTACTTCAAGCGATCCTGACGGAACAGTCTCAAAAGTTGAATTATATGATGGCTCCAAAAGACTTGGCACTGCTACAGGAACAACTTCCTGGACTTATTCTATTATCAATATTTCTGGTGGAGGTCATGTGATTAAGGCAATTGCTACTGATAATAGTGGTACGACCAGTGAAACATCAATAAAATTATTAAATAACGATCTACCCGATTGCACTGCACCTGCAATTGTTTTGACCAATACGTCTCCGGTTATTGATCAGACAATTGATTCAGAATGGGCTACTGCTCCATCTGAATCAATATCTTTGGCTATGACCGGCACAACTGTTCCAGCAGGATTTTCAGCATCATGGAGATCATTATTTACTACTGCCAATATTTATTTTTTAGTTGAAGTAACTAAGACCGGTGCTTTATATAATCAGAATGGAACAAACTGGTGGCAAGATGACGCTGTGGAAATTTTTATTGACGCAGATAATAGTAAGAAAACAACATATGACGGTGTGAATGATTTTCAGTATGGTTTCAGATTCAATGATGGAACAAACATTCAGACAGGTGGCAAAAACCCGGCAAACAGCACAATCGGTATTACGTATAAATGTTATACAACAACATCAGGATATAATGTAGAGATTTCTATTCCGTGGTCAACTTTAAAAATTACTCCTGTAGCCGGAAATCAAATCGGTATGGAAGTGGCCGTGGATGTCTCATCTGGCGCAGCACGCACAACACAGGTGATGTCGTTCAATAATTCAGGACAGTCTTATATTAATCCGAGTTTGTTTGGTTCGGTTATGTTGAGCCATTGCGGTTCTATCACCAGTATCGAACAAAAAAAAAATGAGAAAGATATTTCTGTCTTTTCTTACAATGGAATTTTAAAAGTTGTTGGATTAAAAAATAAATATTTGTTAACTGTTTATGATATTCAGGGTGCTAAAGTTTATTCTTCAAAAACAACTGATAATACAGAATACATTACTTTTTTAAAGAATGGGATTTATTTTGTCACTGTGAATGGGAAGACTGTTTCAAAAAAAGTTTTAGTTTTAAAATAATTTATTAATAAAATTACGAAAAAGCTTAATGGTATGATTGATCTCTGGAAAGTAAGTACAGATAAATTTGATAAAGAAAAGGAAAGTATCATGCGCAATGGTAATGTTTACCAAATCGCGAACGGATACATGGGATACCGCGGAACCCTTGATGAATTTGGTCCTGATGAATTAGTCGGAATAACTCTTGCAGGTATATTTGACCGTGTAGGCGATAACTGGCGCGAGCCTATTAACGCACCAAATGGCGGTTATACAAAAATTGAAATGGATGGAGTTGAAATTACTGTACTTTCTACAAAGATCAGAAAACACAGCCAATCACTAAACTTGGAAAATGCAGTATTTTCAAGGGAAACCGATTATGAATCCAATGGGAAAATATTGAGTGTAAGATCATCCAGATTTCTTAGCGCAGATGTCCCTAATTTAGGTGTGATTGAATACAGTGTGAAATGTGATAAAGCATCAAAAATCAAAATCATTACAGGGATTGATTGTAATATCTGGGATTTAAGCGGGAAGCATTTATTGAACTTAAAACCTGAAAAAAATAAAAATATTCTTTCATTTCATGCAATCACCAATGAATTAAATAAGAAAGTGGCAGTTGCGGAAGCTATTGATATCAGCTTTGGCAAAGAATCACATGAAATCAAAAATAACAGAAATCTCCGAATCATTGAATTAGATGTAGAAGCCGGAAAGACTTATACTTTTCACAAGTATTTTGCAGTTTTTACGGATAATGATTCGATCAAGCTATCTGTTCTAGAATCTGCGATTGCATGTGTTGAAGAAGCTAAGAAAGCAGGTTTTAAAGCATGTTTGAAAAACAATAATGACCAATGGGCAAAAAAATGGGCGTATTGTGATGTGCTGATTGATGGTGATGATGAAGCCCAGCATGCTTTGCGTTACAGTATGTTTCAGTTGCTGATGGTTGCTCCTGTCAAAGGCACAGGAAACTCCATTCCAGCAAGAGCACTGTCAGGACAAGTTTACAAAGGTGCTATTTTCTGGGATACTGAAATGTTCATGTTCCCCTTCTTCTTATATTCTTATCCTGAAAAAGCAGTAGAGTTGATGCGTTACCGGATCAAAACGTTGGATGGTGCCCGCAGAAAGGCACAGACTGAAGGAGCAGGTTGCAGAGGTGCTTTTTATGCATGGGAAAGCCAGGAAACAGGAGATGATGCATGCACTTATTTTAATATCGGCGATCCGCATACGGGAAGGGATCTGCGAACACATTTCAGGGATAAGCAGGTACACATCAGCGGTGATGTGGCTATTGCCATGTGGGAATATTTTAAAGTGACAGGCGATGATTCTTTATTGCTCGAGGGTGGGGCAGAAGTAATTCTTGAATGCGCCCGTTTTTATTATTCGTATGCCTATTTTAAAAAAGATAAAAACCGGTATGAGATTTTGGATGTGATCGGTCCGGATGAATATCATGAACGTGTTAATAATAATGCATTCACGAACATGGTTGCCAAAGCAACATTTGAAATTGCCAATGCTACAGTAAATTATTTAAAACAAAATCATCCGCAAAAATTTTCAGAACTTGTAAAAAAAATAAATATTGCTGATGAATTACCTTTATTTGTTGAAGCGGAAAAGCTGCTATATATTCCTCAGCCCGATGAAAAGACCGGAGTCATTGAACAGTTTGATGCATATTTTAAATTGAAAGATGCAACGATTGAAGAATTAAAAGCAAAGAAAATTCATCCAGATGAATATCTGGGAGCCGGTCAGGGACTGGCTGTTCCGACAAAAGTCATTAAGCAAGCTGATGTCGTTTTCATGTTGAGTTTTTTTCAGGAACGTTTTTCAAAAGAAATAAAAAAAGCGAACTGGGAATATTACGAACCTAAAACAGAACATGGTTCAAGTTTAAGTGCTTGTGCATATGCTATGGTTGCTGCTGAATTTGGAAATTTAAATTTTGCATACGACTATTTTATGAAGACAGCAAAAATAGATATTGAAGCAAAATATAAAGTGTATGTCGGAACCATTTTTATGGGTGGTTCGCATCCGGCTGCTAACGGCGGTGCGTGGATGACTGCTGTGTTTGGTTTTGGGGGCGTGAAAGCTGATCAGAATCAAATTACCATCAATCCGCGTCTGTATAAAAAATGGAATAAACTTCAATTTAACTTGATCTATCAAGGAGATCGTTTTAATATTAAAATTACACATAAAGAAGTTGAAATCATTGCAGAAACGTCCAATAAAAATAAACATATATTTGTAGTGTCCGGACAGATAGTTGAATGTGCTCCGGGCAAAATGACTGTAGTAAATCAGGGTTAAAAAAGTATGAAAAAAAAATTAGTAAATGCTGCAGTTGTATTCGTATTGCTGTTTCTTTCGGTTTCAAATTTGTTTGCTCAACGAGGATATTATGATGCCCCTTATAAAAGATATGAAGCAGATTTAGGTATCTTGTCCAACGGCGCTTTTGCCACACTTAAGTCATATGCTCAGCTCGACCTGCAATCCGAAGCTTCGGATCAGATATGTGTTAAAATGTATGCTGCGAATGCTTCTGTGGAGTGGCCCATACTTGAAGCTGCAGACGGACTTGTTATTCGGTATAGTGTACCTGATGGTGAAATAGCTGTATTAGGTGTTTATGCAGATAATATACGTGTGACGGGTATAACTTTAACTTCTGATTGGTCTTGGGAATCATTGCATGATAACGGCAATCCCAATAATACCAATGTAGTCAACACAAATGATAAAATGCGTTTTGATGAAGTTAGATATAAATTACCATCAAAAATACCAATCAATGGCAAGCTGAAATTGGTAAGAGAAAGTGGTAATATTCATTTGGATTTTGCAGAATTAGAACCTGTTCCGCCAGCATTGACAGCACCTGCTGGCGCTGTAACTTATTCCGGAAGTGGAAGTACTCTTCAAACAGTTATTACCAATAATGGTGGAAAAACGATCTTTCTTCCTGCCGGAAATTATAATGTAAATTCAGCTATTTCATTTACAGTTGCAAATACGAAACTTCAGGGAGCTGGGATGTGGTATTCACATATAAATTTTACAAATACATCATCTGGTAATGGTGGTTTTAATGCCAGTACAACCAATATCAGTTATGCCGATCTTTATTTAACCACTGAAAATGCTTCTCGGAGTAATTCGTATAAAGCAATTAATGGTGTATACACTTCCGGTTCAACCATCAAGAATATCTGGGCGGAACATTTTGAATGCGGTGCTTGGATTGCCAATTATGGTAATACCGGACCTGCGTATGCCGATGGGTTCACTATGTCTTATTGCCGCTTCCGAAATAATTATGCGGATGGTACCAATTTGTGCAAAGGAACATCTAATGCCATTGTGGAACATTGCAGTTACCGGAATAACGGAGATGATGACATGGCAATCTGGTCGGCAAATAATAAAGAGTGTATCAATAACACATTTCGTTATAATACATCCGAAAACTGCTGGCGTGCATCCGGAGTTGCTATTTATGGCGGTAAAAATAATAAAGCGTTTAACCTGTTAATTAAGGATAATCTTGAGGTAGGGATACGTGTCAACAACATGTTTCCCGGTGTGGCATTTAACAGCACCGGATTGCATGAGTTTCGTGATATTACCATCATTGCTTGTGGAACATTTAATGATTTATTCAATGACAAGGTAGGAGCAATTGATATTGTTTGTTCAAACACAGCAGGAACAAAAGTCCAGAATGTTAAATTTTCGAATATTGATATGATTGATTCAAAAAATGATGCAATATATATGAATAAACAATCAGGTGATGGATTCTATAATTTTACATTTGAAAATATTTCAATCATTGGTACAGGAAAAGAATATCCATACAATAATTTCACTAATTCTGCACAAGCCAGAGGAATGTTTATTCTTATTGATGGTTATCCTAATGGCAATGGAACATATTGCGGAATGATTTATTCAGGCCGTGGAGGAAATACAACCGTTGATGAAGGGAAATATAAAATAGGGACATTTGTCTGGACTCCCGCCAGTGGTTGTGCTTTGGCTATTCCTGTTACCGATATTTCAATCACACCGGTAAATAAAACAATCAATGTGGGTGAAATCTTCAATGTTATTGGAACTATTTATCCTTCAAATGCTTCTAAAACAATCGTTACCTATTCAATTGCTTCAGGTAGTGAAGCAATTGCTTCCGTGACTACTTCTTCAGGTTTTGTAAAAGGTCTTGCTGTCGGAACCACTGCTGTCAGGGCAACCTCTGCGGATGGCACTAAAACAGCAGATTGTACTATTAATGTCGTAGATTCTACTACAGGCATCCAAGCATATCAATCATCAGACAAAACGATAACAATTATTTCATCCGAAGGAATGCTTATTATTAAAGAAATCCCTGCAGGAAAAGAAATTTCAATTTATGATGTTCTTGGCTCCAGAGTTCATTACAAAAATAAATGTAATAATATTGAATATATAACTTCGTTAAACAGTGGAATTTATTATGTTTATATTGAAGGACAGGTAAGAGCACAGAAAGTGGTAGTTGTAAAATAAATTAAAACATTATTTAACCATAATTAAAAGATTTATGGGACACATTGCGGATAAATACTTTAAGTTAGATCCCTGGGCTATTGTGGAAGAAGGTTTCGACTCTGCACACGGCAAAGTAGCTGAGTCGATTTTTTCATTGGGAAATGAATATCAGGGCGTACGTGGCTACTTTGATGAAGGTTATTGCGGACCCAAGCACGTAGGCAGTTATTTCAATGGCTTCTATGAATCTTTAAATTTTAGGCATCCCGTTGCCTACAACGGGTTTGTGCTCACCGGAGCAGATTTGACCAACACGGTGGATTGGCTTTACACCCGTCTTGAACTCGATGGGGAAATATTAGATTTGGCTTGCTCGAAATTTTCCGATTTTAAACGTGTACTTGATCTGAAAACAGGCGTTCTTACACGTTCTTTCGTTTGGAAAACATCTAAAAACAAAAAATTAAAACTTTCGTTTGAACGCTTTACAAGTCTTGTAAATACTCATCTTGGAGCACAAAAAATATCCATTGAACCATTGAATTTCAACGGGGATATTAAAATCACCGTGGGTTTGGATTTTTCCATTCACGCCGAAGAAAAGTCCAATAACTGGACTGTGCCCCGCAAAGAAAAAATAGGTGATACGTTTGCCATCCTTGGCGAAACGAAACTCGGTAAACGCTACCTCTTCAGCAGTTTCCGTCTTGAATTTGACGGCAATGCTCCAACGAACCTACCTTTGATCGAAGATGATTTATTGGCAGCTACGCAATTTACATTGTCGTTGGAACAAGGCAAACCCAATTCATTTCGTAAAATGGCTGTAAGCTATGCAGGCAAGGTGTTGGGTAACAGCACAGATGCCTGGACAAAAATTTTCAAAGTAAATAAAAGTGTAAAAATTGATACCAGCGACACGCCAAAAGATATTAATGAGTCTGCCGAAGTGGTTTGGCAAAAAGGTTTGGAATTGGCAAAAGAAAAAACAACCTATGCTGACGCACTTATCGCTCACAAGGCTTTTTGGGCTAATGTGTGGGATAACCTCGACATCGTCATTGAGGGCGACGACGAAAATCAGCAGGGCATTCGCTACTGCATTTTCCAACTGCATCAAACTTATCACGGTAGTGATCCCACGTTGAACATCGGAGCCAAAGGCTTGACCGGCGATGCTTATGGCGGTAAGGCCTTCTGGGACACGGAAGCATATTGCCTGGCATTCTATATTTTCAACAATCCAGAAGCGGCAAAGAATCTTTTGGAATTCCGTTATTCTACTCTGGAGCAGGCGCGTATTCGTGCCAAAGTTCTTGACTGCGAAGGTGCTGCTTATCCTATTGCCACTGTTGATGGTTGGGAAAACTGCTAGCTGTGGCTGCATGCTAGTTTGCAGATCCATGTCAGCGGCTCGGTGGCTTTCGGTATTGAAGAATATTCTAAACTCACGAACGACAAAGACTTCCTCTATGGACACGGTATTGAAATGTTACTCGAAATAGCTCGTTACTATATTAGCCGGGTGCAGCAAGACCCGCATACAGGGGAATACGGCTATTACGGAGTAATGGGTGTGGACGAGTTTCATGTCATGGTAAACAATAATTGTTTTGTGAACTATCTTGCAAAAAAATCAATTGACTATGCACTGCTAGTGTCTTCCGAAATGAAAAAATCTGCAACAGAAAAATGGACAACACTTTCAAAAAAAATAAACTTGCAGAACAATGAACTTGAACAATTTGCTCTTGTGGCAAATAATATGAAAATGTTACAAAAAGAAAACGGTGTATTTGAGCAACACGATGGTTTCTTTAACTTGCCTCACATTGATTTGAAGAGTATTAAAAAAAGCGAATTGCCTTTGTACGATTTCTGGGCATACGACCGTATTTACCGCACTGATATGGTAAAACAGCCCGATGTGCTGATGTTTCTCTTCATGTTTGCACAGGATTTCAGCCGCGAAGTGAAAAAGGCGAACTATGAATATTACGAGCCGATTTGCATGCACGAATCCTCATTGTCACCGTCCATTCACTCGGTGATCGCTTCAGAGATTGGTAAGCATGAGGAAGCGGCGAACTTTTTCGGTTTCGCTACACGTCTCGACCTTGACGATTTCAACAACAATACATATCAGGGCTTGCACACAACTTCTATTTCTGCTGCCTGGACAAATATAGTTTTTGGTTTCGGCGGTATGCGCGTGTTTGAACCCGTGTTGAGTTTTAGTCCCTCCATACCAAAAAAATGGAAAAAACTTTCATTTAAAGTGATTTATCGCGGCGCTGTGATCAGTGTTGAAGTTGAAAAAACAAAGGTAATCTTCAAAACGGATGGCAAAGCCATCGTTTTGAAAATATATGATAAAGAATATACTGTTGACGGAAACGGAGTAACGGTTGATATTCCTGAATTTTATGTGGCAAAATAAATTAATTATTATTAAGTGCAATTAATAGATAGTAATGACGAATTGTTTATCATGCTTCGACAAGCTCAGCATGACCGTCACCCTGAGCCTGAAGAAGGGTGATTTAGAAAATTAAAAAACACGAACTAAAAAATGAATAACTTAAAATAAAATCATTATGGCTAAATTAAAACCAAATCTTACATTCTGGCAGCTCTGGAATCTCAGTTTCGGATATATTGGTATTCAGCTCGGTTACTCTTTGCAGGGACAAATGAGTGGTATTTATTCAAGTCTCGGCGCTGCAGACAGTATTTTACCGTTGCTGTGGCTTGGTGGTCCGTTGGCGGGTATTTTGGTGCAACCGATTATCGGTTTTGCAAGCGACAGAACTTGGACAAAACTTGGTCGCCGTATTCCTTTCCTTTTTGCAGGCGGAATTTTGGCTTTTTTAATGATGGTATTGATTGTCAATTCAAAATACATTGCAGGCGTCTGGATTGCCCCGGTGCTGCTGGCAGCCATTTTCTTCTTGTTTATGGACAGTGCGTTTAATTTAAGTATGCAACCTTTACGTGCATTGGTGGGCGATATGGTCAATGATGAGCAGCGAAATAAAGGGTTTGCTATTCAAATGGTGCTTTTGAACATCGGTGCGATTGTCGGCTTTGCACTGCCGTTTTTGATAGATTGGTTGCTTCACGTATTTGGTATGTCAAATGAAAAAGTGGGCGGAATTAATATTTCCATGTCATGGTCATTCTATATTGGTGGGGCAATACTGCTTTTGAGTGTGGTTTGGCAAACCATCCGCGTAAAAGAATACCCGCCAAAAGAATTTGCTGAATACAATGGTTTGACGGAAGAAACACCAAAGAAAGAATCGTTTTGGAAAATATTGAAAACGACTCCGTCGGTCATGTTCCAACTTGCAGTTGTTCAATTTTTTGTATGGATGGGTTTGTTCTGTATGTGGAACTACTGCCTGAACGGTGTTGCGGAAAATGTTTTTGGATTGGAACGTATTGGAGGTAAAATTGATACAGAACTGCCTGCATTTAAAGATGCACAAAATTGGTATGGTATTGCAAATGCCGTTTTAAGTGTTTGTGCTCTTGCATTTTCATTCGTTTGGGGCAATTTAGCAAACAAGTTCGGACGTAAAAGTGTATATTCTTTTGGTCTTATAATGGGTGCGCTGGGCTTGATTGCTGTAAGTTCTATTCATGATAAATATCTTTTATTTGTCGCAATGGCAGGAATGGGTATTGCTACCGCTGTGTTGAATGGCGTTCCGTTTGCTATAGTCAGCGCTTCAGTTCCCAAAGAAAAGATGGGTGTATATATGGGAATATTTAATCTTACTATTGTTATCCCGCAAATTGCGTTTGCTTTGTTTGGCGGATTTATCTTTAAACTGGTGGTAGGCGATACAGGTAGTAATGCGCTGATGCTTATTGTTTCGGGAATATTCTTACTGATTGCTTCTGCTTTCGTTTGGATAGTGAAGGATAAAAATACAGTGGGCTCTCCTGCCTTGTAATATGATAAGGTGAAAGTTGAGAGCAGGAATTAATATTAGATTCTTGATTTTTTAAAATTTATTTTAAATATATAAAAATGAAAACTAAATTTAGATTTTTGGTTCTTTTCATCTTGGTATTATCTTTTACAGTAAAAGCACAAGAGAAAGAAAAGATTATATCTGTTCCTGTTCAAAAGGATAGAACAGATAAGAAAATATATATTCACATGATGACCTGGTTTGAAAACAAACAAACCAATCGTCATCCCGACCCTAAATATGTTGGTAAATGGGGCTGCCATTGGAGCATGGATACTCAAAATCCCGACAGCATTGTTGATCCCGCTACCGGACGGCGTTCCATCGCTTCTTATTATTATCCCCTAACCGGTCCCTATGCTTCGGGTGATAAAAATATTATTGAATATCAACTGCTGTTGATGAAGTTTGCCGGCATTGACGGTATTATTTTTGACTATACAACTTTGAATCCTCATTGGGATTTTCCAATGTTAATTTCTAATACCGACAGCATTGCCAAATTAACTCAAAGCGTTGGACTAAACATTGCAATTTTGTTTGAAGACCAGCACATACGGGACAACCTGAAGCGTGGCTTTTTGAATGACAGTACTGCCATGTTGCAGGCGCAGTATGATATGAGATATATAAAATCTCGTTATTTTTCTCAACCGAATTATTTAAGAATAAACGGGAAACCGATCTTGCTTGATTTCGGGCCGCAATTTTTTACTACCGAAGAGCAGTGGACGAAAGTTTTCTCTGTTTTTGGCGATGAGCAACCGGCTTTTTACGCTTTGAATTATCATGGTAAATATGCAGGCAAAAATCTCGCGGGAGAATATGCCTGGGTATATAAAGATCATCTGGAGGGACTCCGTCATTTTTATAACACCTATGACTTAAAAGGGGATAAAATAGGACATGCTTATCCCGGCTTTGTTGATTTTTATAAAGACGGCCATTGGGGCGACGGCATTGGTTGGAATATACCGCATAGAGGAGATACCACTTTTACTGAGACCCTACAATTGGCTTTAAGCAGTAAAGTCAATATAATTCAGATTGCCACCTGGAATGATTATGGAGAAGGGACTATAATTGAACCTACAGTAGAATTTGGATATTCTTTCCTTAAAGTTTTACAACGAGAGTTGGGCGTTAAAAATTTGTCGCAAAAAGATTTGGAGCTCGTATTTGACTTCTATAAGGCGCGTGTGAAATACAAAGGAAATAGTCAGGTACAACAGCAACTTGATAAAGCATTCGCTTTGATGGCTGCACTTCGTATAGATGAAGCAAGACAAATTTTAATTGCATTAAAATAATAATGATGGAAAAAGTAAAACTTGTTGAAGGTCTTGAATTTTCAAGAATTATCCATGGACAAATGAGAATTTTGGACTGGAACATGTCAACTCAGGAATTATTGAAATTCACGGAACAGATCATGGAATTAGGCATTGACACGTTTGACAATGCTGATATTTACGGAAATTATACGTGTGAAGATCTTGTTGGCAAGTCATTGGCTTTGAAACCTGGGCTTCGCGAAAAAATGACGATAGTGACCAAATGTGGGATAAATATTTTGTCCAATAAATTCCCGAATAAAAAAATTCAGTATTATGATTATAGTTACGATTATATTATTCAGGAAGCTGAAAATTCGTTAAAAAATCTTCGCACCGATTATATTGATGTATTGTTGCTTCACCGCCCATCTGATATTTTAAATCCGGAAGAAGTGTCAAAAGCTTTCGGGAAATTAAGGAAAGAAGGAAAAGTACGTTATTTTGGTGTATCTAATTTCTTATCACATGACGTTTCAATGTTGCAATCGTATTTGGATGAAAAACTGGTAACGAATCAAATTGAAATTTCACCCTATAGAATAATTCACTTCGAAAACGGGAATATGAACTACTGTCTGGAAAAGAGATTAAAACCAATGGCTTATTGCCCAATGGCAGATGGCAGACTGGTTGCTCCAACAGACGAAAAATCTGAAAGGATAATGAAAGTTCTTAAAGAGGTAGCTGAAGAACTGAATGTTGACGGAACAGTTAAAGTCATTTACTCCTGGCTGTTTATGCATCCCTCCCAAATCATGCCTATTAATGGCAGCGGGAAAATTGACCGGATAAAAAGAACTGTAGATGCTTTGAATGTGAAGATGAGCATTGAACAATGGTCGCGAATTTTTATAGCTTCGAGAGGAGTCGTTTTGCCATAATACATTTACCTGAAAATTACTTCTGATTCAATTGAAGTGGTTACAATTATATAAGATGCTGTTGATTTAACTGTGAATAAAAAATAATAAACGTAACTGAAGGTATTGTATCAATTATATTTGAAGTGATTTTAGGTCATGTGGATGTTGCCGTTGTTTGAGAAGGTGAAATAATTTTAGATTTCTTTACTCCTGAAGGAATCACCGATAACCCTTACAGAACAGATCGGTTGATTTATTGTTTCTCAAGTGAATTTTATAATTTCTCTAAAGATATTTTTGGTAATTTAACCCCTTTATATTCTACTGAATACTCAAAGGATACAAAATTTGAAAAATAATAGTTAAATAAAGAATAAATAAATAAAAAATCAGATTAGAAAATAATTGGTATATCTAATATTAATCATAAGTTATTTCTTGTTTTTGATTAAAATGTTTGTTATTTTTGTTTTTAATAATACTTGTAAAAAAATCTAATTTTATTTTTTTTAATATAGGTACCCTATTTTTATATTTAATTGTCTTATTACTATTAAATAAAATATCTGGTATTTTAAATTTATTCGTATAATCTATTTTTTATTAACTTAAATTTATATTAATTATGAAAACAACTGTACTCATTGGAATGTTCTCACTTTTCTTTTTAATTGGCAAAGCACAGTATTCCCCTACCGGCTTTAAAGATGATTTCATCAATTCATCTGAATATGAAAATCTTCATTGGGGAAATGTAGATCCGTTAAGTAGTGTATATCAAATTACAAGAAATAATGTGTTAAAGGAATTGGATGTTGTGGTCAATCAACCCAAAGCTACATATAATGATATGGAAATTACTTTTGGCAAAACATCTACAGGTGCAATGAGAACAATAGATTTAACAAATAATTCAGATTATAGTTTATCTATTGAAAATGGAGTGAGCGGTGGAAGTGTTGTAGCAAATGAGATCCAGGCAATGTTATATATTGTTGATTCTCTCGGACGTACGATTGATCATGATGTACAGGGATATAAAACTGGTACATGGGATATTGGTGCGTGGATTTATTCAATTGCAATGGTTTTGGGTGAAGGTGAAGCAGGAATAATTAAGAAAAATGCTATTGGTTATGGTGGTACTGTTCTTTCAGGTTCTTTTAAAAACGGTTACTATATGTGTTATAATAATGAACTCACACTTGGTCATACCGCTAACACTTACTATAAGGACTGTGATTTAAGTAAAATTGCTAGAGTTCGTATTCGAATCAATCATAGTGCATATGATATGATCAATCAACCGGTTTATATCAAGAACATTACTATTGGTACAGTTACGTTAGGAATAAATGAAAAAAATATCACAAAAAATGATCTTAAAATTTATCCCAATCCTGTTACTAACGGTATCATAAATTTTGAAACTGAAGTACAGAATATACAGATATTTAACAATCAGGGAGTTCTTGTAAAAAGCATTGAACGCACTAAATCAGTTGATGTTACTGATCTTTCCGCTGGAATCTATTTTGTCAATACATCTAAAGGACAATCAAAATTTATTATAGATTAAATTTAATTAAATATGAGTAAGAGTATTTTAGCTCTTACTCATATAATTTTAATATAAATGTGTTTTTGATAATAATTAATAATTAAAAATTAAGAGTATGAAAAAATTAACTTTACTTTTAGGAATGCTTGCTTTAGCATTTTCTTTTATTAATGCACAAGTGATGATACAATCATTTGATAATGGTATACAGAATGCTACTGAAAGTTCGTGGGCTGCTGGTGGTGCAGTTCTTTCACCGGCAACAGGTGGTAATACAGGTTCTTATTGTAATATGACACTTAGCTGGTCAGTTGATAATTTTGGTGGATTTATTTATACTTCTGCAAATCTTAAACAAACAAACAGTTTGGTTGGAACTACGGGTTTAAGAATTTTTATTAAGTCGTCTGATATAGCTAACCAAGGATTTCATTTATTTATTAATGATGTTTGGAAAGGATGGTTTGATTTTTCAAAATTAACGAATGATACATGGGGGGCCATTAATATTCCATGGACATCAATTACTGTTGATCCATCTACCTTTCAAATTACAACTATTGCATTGAGAATAGCACAAAGTGCAACTGGTACAAGTCCTGCTACTATTGGTATTGATGATATTCAGTATTATAGTGAAAGCATTCCTCCAAATCCTTCAAATATAATTCATTCTTATGACAATGGGATGCAAAATACAACTGAAAGTTCATGGGCGGCCGGTGGTGCAACCCTCTCAACTGCAACCGGTGGTAATACAGGTTCTTATTGTAATATGACACTTAGTTGGTCTGTTGATAATTTTGGTGGATTTATTTATACATCTGCGAATCTTAACTCAAATATTACAATGGCTGGAACTACCGGTTTAAGAGTTTATATTAAGTCATCTGATGTAACTCACCAAGGATTTCATTTATTTTTTAATGATGTTTGGAAAGGATGGTTTGATTTTTCAAAATTAACAAACGATACATGGGGAGCATTAGATATTCCCTGGACATCCATCTCAATAGATCCATCTACATTTCAATTGACTACAATGGCAATGAGAATAGCGCAAGACGCAGCTGGTACAAGTCCTGCTACTGTTGGTATTGATAATATTCAATATTATTCTGATGTAACTGGCATTAATCAAGTGATAATTAATCAAACTTTGAAGATTTATCCAAACCCTGTTACCAACGGCGTTGTTAATTTTACTGAAGAAATGAATCAGATTTATATTTACAACAATCAAGGTGCGGTTGTTAAAAATATAGAAAATGCAAAATCAATCAATGTTTCTGATTTAGCTACAGGTATCTATTTTGTTAAGACTTCCAAAGGTCAAGCAAAATTATTTATACAAAATTAAATCATTTTTTAAAAAAGAGTGGGGAGGCACTCTCCCCACTCTTTGTGTATTTATAGTTTTCTAATATTAATAATTAACTTAAAAATTTATAAATTATGAAAAAATCAAATTATCTAAAAAAATATCTGGTTAGATATTTATTGGTTATTGGGTTTGTATTGGCCTTTATTAATACTTATTCTGCTACAAGAACCTCTAAAGCAACTGGAATGTGGAATGCCACTGGTACATGGTTAGAGGGTATTGTACCTGTTGCTGGAGATGATGTTACAATTCTTAATACTCATACTGTAACTGTTAATGTGGCTTCTGCATGTCAAAGTATAACAATTAATAATGGAGGTACTTTAACAATGAATGGCTTTGGCTTAACTGTAAATGGTGCATTTACCAATAATGGAACATTCAGTGCTGGAACAAATACTGCCAGTATTGTTACTTTAGGAACCGGAGGTTCAATAGCCGGTACAAATACGCCTACTTTTTTCAGGTTAACTATAAATACAACCAATGCTTCTGATATTGTATATTTAAACAGAGCATTAATAATTATTCCCAACAATGGAGTTTTAACTCTTGCAAAAGGAATTTTTAATGTAGGGGCTTCCAATGTTATACAGGCAGGAGTTACCGGTGGTAATAATGTTACAATAAATGCTACCGGTGGCGGTAATTTTGCTACTACCGGAACAAATGGTTCTGACGGCGGTAATATTGAATTTAGAGGTACAAGTGGAAATCAACTTATTGTTCAGGGAACAGGTGCTCTCGGATTTCCTACTTTATATAATGTTTACGCTGCATATGACGGAAACTGGAAATTAACACTTAGTAATCCGGGGATTAAAATTAACGGTACACTATCAAATGTATATTTGTCTGGTGCGAATTTGGCAAATTCAAATCAATGGGCTTGTCAAACAAATTCTCCGGTTTGGGGGACAAATTCAAGTTTTATAATGAATAGAAATGGTCAAGGGTATGCTCCAGGTTTGGAATGGGTTGCAATGGCATCAGGTACTATAGGTGCAACTGCAGGGTATCCTAACAATGTAACATTATTGAATCTTGGAACAACTACTAATAACGGATGTGGCTTTGGACCTTCAGGTACATGGAGTATAAATGGTACATTTTCCATTGGGAATAGTTCAGTTACATGTTTAGCTACATTACAGTCTATGGCTGCATTTACTTGTGGTGGTATTGTTATTGACAATGGTTCAACATTAAAACATGGTACAGATTTTTTTCATGTTAAAGGAAATTGGCGTCAGCAGGGTTCTACGGTTGGTAAATTTTCTCCAATAAGTACCAGTACAACAGTTATTTATTTCGATGGAAGTGGGACATCAGGTAATCCGCAAACAATTAGTATTTCTACTGGTACAGTTACTTTTGGTACCGGTAGTAATTATTCTCCTATCTGCATAGGGTCTGGTACTTATGTTAAATTAAACAGTCCTGTAACAATTCATAGTACACAAAGGCTTTTTTGGAGCAGCCTAGGTATCATTGAAACAGATGCAACGAATATTTTATATATCAGTAATCCTGCTTCCAATGCTATTGCAGATCCAGGGTTACCTGGAAGAATGATCAATGGACCACTAAAAAGGGCTTTAGGAACAAGTAACGCAACCTATGAATTTCCAGTAGCTTCCGGATCATCATATCTTCCATTAACTTTAACTTCTAAAAATACATTAGTCGGCAATACTGTAACAGTTCAGGCTTTTGCAGCCAGTGCTGGTGGCAGCGTAAATGCTACTTTGAGTGCGATCAGTAGCAGTGAATACTGGATATTCACTACAACTGGAAATTTAACCACAACAGGAAGTACTATTAAGATTGCACGTTCAACAGCCATTAGTCCTTATACTCTTTTTGCCACTTGTGGTACTCAAACAGGAAGTTATGCTGCACTCACTGGATCCAATGGAACCAATGATGCTACCTCCGGGGATATCGGCACAGGCACACAAACAAGGTATTGCACCTTTGGTCAGCCGCCTTTGGCAAATGTGGTATTAGCTGATAATTCGGGCGGTCAGGCAGGCAGTGCCAACCTCGCTTTATCCAGTACAAACAATGTCATTTATAAATTTCAGACTGCTGTTACAGTTTCTTCTGCCACTCTCAACGGGGTTGCATTTACAACAACCGGGACTGCAACGTCATCAGACGTAACAAATTTTAAATTATATTATACAGCAACCAATTCTTTTTCAACATCAAATTTATTAGGTACTGTTAGTTCAGGTACTGGCGCCGGTTCACATTCATTCACAGGTTTAAGTCAGGCTGTCAGCAGCGGTGCTACCGGGTATTTCTGGATCACTACTGATATTGCTGCTGGTGCAAGTTCAGGAGTTACTTTAGCTGTCTCTGCTATTGGAACAGGTGATCTGACTTACAGCGCTACTGTGAATAAATCCGGTTCAACGACTGGTGGTGGTACACAAACCGTCATCGCTATGCCCACAGCTACTACAAGCGCTGCGAGTTCTATAGGGTTGAATGGCGCCACTCTTAACGGGTCGGTGAATGCAAATGGAGTTTCTTCAACTACTTTCTTTAACTGGGGGACCTCAACATCGCCTTATGATAATCTGAATATTACTGCTACTCCAAGCCCGGTAACAGGTAGCAGCAGCACACCTATATCACTTGCAATTTCCGGTTTAACACCAAATACATTATATAACTTTCAGGCAGGTGGAAACAATATTAATGGAACTGGATATGGTTCCAATCTGACATTTACCTCTCTTTCCAAAGCACCAACAGTCGGCAGTCCTTCAAGTCCTACATCAAGCGGTTTTACAGCCAATTGGACAGCTCCGACTGGCCAGGGTAGCGAAGCGATCACTTATACAATTGAAGCTTCCACCAGCAATACGTTTGGAACAATTGCCCAGACAGTTACCGGTGTTTCCGGCTTAACTACACCTGTTACTGGATTATCTTCTGCCACTCCGTATTATTTCAGAGTTAAAGCAGTAAATGCAGGCGGTAGTTCGGATTGGTCTGATGCAAGCGGTGCAATTATTACAGGTGATGTTGACAGCGACGGTGGTGCTCCGGGGGTTGGTAATAATATTAATTCGGCTTCTGACCAATACACAATTTATTCTGTTCAGCGAAGTAAATATTTATATGATGCCACTGGCGTTTCAGGTAGTTATTTAACATACGACAATGGTAGTCCAACAGTAGGAGGAAATACGGCCTATGCCTGGTACCTGATTGATGACGGAACAGGGAAGAAAGCAATTAAAAATGCTTCTACCGGTAATTATATTGAAACCAGAAGTACAAATTATGTTGGATATTTTGCAAATGGATGTTTAACTGAAAATCAAAACCGTGTTGATCTGGATAATCAGGCAACATTTGATGGTCAACCAGCTAATAAGAAATATTGGAATTTTTATCTACAGTCAGGGACCACTTATTGGATTAACAATGATTTTATATTTTCTTCATGGAGTTATTATTTGAATACTGCTTATTCTCCTTCAACTAGTTATCAGGTTATGATCTCTGCGGCAAACTGTAGCTCTACCAGAAATTTTACCCTGAATACTTACACAGCTGCACCCGATCTCCAGGTTACCGATGTAACAACGGATGCCGTGGGCAATCAGGTTGAACTTGGCAGTTCCTTCAATGCCACGGCAACCATTAAGAACAACGGCCAGATAGCTATAGCAAACGGTGTTTCTATTAAAGTGAAATTTGCCTACTACGGGAAGATCTTCACTACTACATACAGCAGCGGTTTGGCAGCAGGTGCATCCATTGCCCTCCCTGCACAGGAAATCACTCCCAACCAGTTGAATTCAGGCGCTCCCTTAACGGTAACCGTGAACAGCAACTGGGCTGTTGCAGAATACGATTACAGCAATAACAGCTATTCCACCTCCAATATTTCAACTGTTGCACCTAACTATACTCCGGTTGTTTCAACCAATGCAGCCACAAGCGTTGCTACCACAACTGCAACAATGAATGGTACGGTCAATGCAAAAGGGTATTCAACCACAGTGACTTTCAGTTATGGTTTGACTACTGCCTATGGTTCGAGCATGGCTGCCACTCAGTCACCTGTTACAGTATCCACTGCTACTGCTGTTTCAGCCGGACTGAGCAGTCTGGTCCCAAACACTCTGTATCATTATAAAGTGAGCGGAAGCAGCAGCGAGGGTTCAGCAGACGGATCGGATGTATCCTTTACTACTTTGCCTAATGCACCGACTATAGGTGCAGCCACAAGTATCGGCTCATCGGGATTTACAGCCAACTGGACTGCCCCGTCAGGACAAGGTGCTGAAACATTTACCTATTCCATTGACCTGTCAACAGATCAGAATTTCGGTTCATTTGTAACTCAAACTACAGGAATTTCTTCCGGAACTACTGATAAAGTCTATTCAGGCTTATCTTCTGTTACAACCTATTATTACAGAGTGAAAGCTGTAAATACCACAGGTAGTTCATCGTGGTCATCAACAAGCTCAGCAATATATACATTATTTTCTGCCTCTACAGCATGTACAACAGGTTCAGGTAGTGCCGGCTCACCCGGTATCATGGCAGATGGTACACCAACCAGCTCAACAGATGCCTTATGGAACAATGCTCCGCAAAATCCTGTAACAACGGTTACTGTTAATAATTATGGCGCAGCCGTTGGTGGTTCATACTGGCAAGCTATGTTTGATGCTACAAATTTATATGTTAAAGTAACTGCTATGGATAATTCATCAAATGTCAGCTGTTCAGCAGGAACAAATTCTTATCAATTTGACGGGGTAGAACTACTGATCGACGGTGGAAATACCAAACAGGGCAGCATGTCATCTGCTGTCAGCCAGAATGTATTTAACCGTAGTTGTTCAGGAACAAATACAATACCCTCAGCCGGCTCCTATTATATTTCATCATCAACCTACTCCACCTCTGAATTAACCGACAGTTATGCCCAAGTTATTACCATTCCCTGGAGCAGCATCAACAACATGCAGAATTACTCCGGTGGAGTGATCACTGCATTAAGCACATTAGGTTTTGATATTGCTTACAATGACAATCAGGGTAGTTCTAACAACGGAAGCACACGAGCACAGCAGCAGACATGGAATACTTCTAATACAGGTTACTGGAATAATCCTTCACTTTGGATGAATGCACAGTTATCCGTTTGCGCACCACCTTCAGTCGGAACTGCCAGTGCTACGAATGTAACTACTACCAGTGCTACTTTAGGTGCTACAATTACTGCACTTAATGGTGGCGGTTCCTTAAAATCAGGAGGTGCAGGGATAGTTTATAATACTAGTTCCGGTGTAACCACCCAGAATATTACAGAATATTCAGGAACACTTTCACTGAATACCCCTTTTACAGTGAATATTTCGGGTTTACAACCTCAAACAAGATATTATTACAAAGGGTATGGTACCCGAACTAATTTCAGTAATAATATTACTGGTGTGACAACAGAAAGCAGTTTTTATACTTTATCCAATCCCCCTTCATCTCAAGCAGGCGGCTTGAATATAGATGCAGTTTATTCAACGGAAATAGATTTGAGCTGGACTGCAGCCGATTTCCCAGGCAGTGGCGCTTCGGCAACAGGTTATATCCTGCTTCGCAGAGATGACGGTACGAATCCGACATCAACAGGTATAGTTAACGGAACTGCACCTGAAAGTTTATCATTACCTGCCGGAACAACACTAGTTGCAGTGATTACTGACGGATCTACAACAACTGGTTCTGATTATGGTGAATTTATTTGTGAAACTACGTATAATTATTTGTTAGTTCCCTATACTTGGGATAATTCAAATGCATCTACTTATAATTTTCTTACTCCAAGTGCTCCAACTGCAACTTCTACACTTTCTTTACCAGTTGCCAACGCAGGTATTGATCAATCCGTCCGTGCTGGTAACAATGTAACTTTATCTGCAAGCGGTGGGGATAGTTATTTATGGAGTACTTTTGAATTTACTGCTCAAATTACTGTATCCCCGGTTGCTACTCAAACGTATACAGTAACTGTTACGAACGATGCTACAGGTTGTGGTAACACCGATGAGGTTGTTATTACAGTTCTTCCTTCAACCAGTATTGTAAGTTCTCAAACAGGCAACTGGGGCACCGGCTCAACCTGGGTAGGTGGAATGGTACCCGGCACGACTGATGATGTACAAATAGCATCCGGACATTCAGTGACTGCAGCAGCCAATGTCACCTGCAAAAGTCTATCTGTAACTGGTAGTATTGTAGTGGCATCAGGCAAAACACTGACAGTGAATGGCACAGTGACAACCGTAGCCACCAGCCCATCCGCTATCGGACAGATCGTACTGAAAGATAACAGTGCAACATTGTCTGCAAGCGGCAGAGTTGAAGTTCAACTCTACATACCGGATAACAATTTCCATTTGCTTTCCTCACCAATGACCAATGCCTTGTCGGATGTATTGATCGGATATTCCGTAGCTCGCTTCTATGAATACTTGAATAGTTATATCAATTTGATCAAGAATACCCCATTAATTAAAGCTATTGGTTATTCCGTCA